>JAUQQO010000050.1 GCA_030549795.1 Pseudomonadota bacterium
ACCGCCTCAACGCCTTCGACCGCTCGATGCATGCGGCGCTCATGGCCGCCCTCGATCGCGCGGTGGCCGATCGGAGTTGCCGCGCGCTCGTGATCACCGGCTCGGGCCGTGCCTTCTGCGCCGGCCAGGACCTCGCCGCGGTCGAGGGCGAGGCCGATCTCGGCCGGCTCTTGGCCGAGACCTGGAACCCGCTCGTCGAACGGCTGCACGGGCTGCCCTTGCCCACGGTGGCGGCGGTCAACGGGGTGGCAGCCGGAGCCGGAGTGGCCTTGGCCCTTGCCTGCGATGTCGTGCTCGCCGCCAAGAGCGCGCGCTTCTTCATGGCCTTCGCCAAGCTCGCGCTCGTTCCCGACAGCGGCGCTTCTTGGTACTTACCGCGCCTTGTGGGCCCCGTGCGGGCGCGCGCACTTGCCATGCTCGGCGATCCGCTCGCGGCTGAAGAGGCGGAACGGCTCGGCTTTGTCTTCCGCAGCGTCGAAGACGAGAGGCTCTTGGCCGAAGCCGACGCGATCGCCGCGCGGCTCGCCGCCGGCCCCACGGCAGCACTCGTCGCGACCCGCCGCCTTCTGCTTAAAAGCGCCGAGCACGATCTCGCTTCCCAGCTCGAGGAAGAGGCGCGGCTGCAGGCCGAACTCGGCCGCGCCCCCGATTATGCCGAAGGAGTGCGCGCCTTTTTAGAGAAGCGACCCCCGCGCTTTGGAGACCACCCGTGAGCGAAGCCAAGCGTCCGACCGTCGAGGCGATTGCCGCGGCCATGTGGGCCGAGGACCGCGCGAGCCGTGGCCTCGGCATGGAACTGTTGGAAGTGGGCGAGGGCCGCGCGACGCTCGCCATGCGCATCACCGAGAGCATGGTCAACGGTCACGGCATCGCGCACGGCGGCTTCATCTTCACCCTCGCTGATAGCGCCTTCGCCTTCGCCTGCAACTGGACGGGGGAGCGCACCGTGGCGGCACACTGCCAGATCACCTATCTGCGCCCCGCTCGGCTCGGACAGAGGCTGATCGCCGAGGCGGTCGAAACCTTCCGTGAGGGCCGAAACGGCATCACGGATGTGCGCGTGCGCAGCGAGGAAGGCGAGACGATCGCCATGTTCCGCGGCCATTCGCGGACCATCGGCGGTAATATCATCGGCGAGGAGAAGAGCTCATGACGAGCGCGCGCAGGCTCGGGCCGGCACCCGATCCCGCTACCCTCGATCCCATGGAGCGTGCGAGCATCGATGAGCTGCGCGCCTGGCAGCTCGATCGGCTCAAGTCGACGCTGCGCCGGGTGTGGGACAACGTTCCCTACTACCGCGAAAAGTTCGAGGCCTTTGGCGTCCATCCCGACGATCTGCGCAGCCTCGATGATCTCAAGAAGTTCCCCTTCACCACCAAACAGGACCTGCGCGCCACTTATCCTTATGGTCTGTTCGCCGTCCCGCGCGAGCAGGTGGTGCGCATCCACGCCTCTTCCGGGACCACCGGTAAACCCACCGTGGTCGGCTACACCAAAAACGACATCGAGACCTGGGCGGAAGTGGTGGCGCGCTCGATCCGGGCCTCGGGCGGCCGACCCGGGATGATCGTGCACGTCGCCTACGGCTACGGCCTGTTCACCGGCGGCCTCGGCGCCCATTACGGGGCCGAGCGGTTGGGGTGTA
The DNA here is from genome assembly GCA_030549795.1 of Pseudomonadota bacterium. GTDB lineage: Bacteria > Pseudomonadota > Alphaproteobacteria > Geminicoccales > Geminicoccaceae > JANXAZ01. Next base: position 1,646 of record JAUQQO010000050.1, read on the forward strand.
CGGTGATCCCGGTCTCGGGCGGGATGACCGAGCGGCAAGTGCTGCTGATCGAGGATCTCAAGCCCGACATCATCATGGTCACCCCCTCCTACATGCTCGCCATCCTCGACGAGTTCCATCGCCAGGGCAAAGACCCCCGCGCCTGCTCGCTCAAAATCGGCATCTTCGGTGCCGAGCCGTGGACGGAAGCGATGCGCCGCGAAATCGAAGACAGTTTCGATATGCACGCGGTCGACATCTATGGGCTTTCGGAAGTGATCGGGCCTGGGGTGGCCAACGAGTGCGTGGAAACCAAAGACGGCCTCCACGTCTGGGAAGACCATTTCTATCCCGAGATCATCGATCCTGCCACCGGCGAGGTTCTACCCGAAGGTGTTTTCGGCGAGCTCGTCTTTACGAGTCTCACCAAAGAAGCGATGCCGGTGATCCGCTACCGCACCCGCGACCTCACCCGCCTTCTGCCCGGCACGGCGCGGCCGTCGATGCGGCGGATCGAAAAGATCAAGGGCCGCAGCGACGACATGTTGATCATCCGCGGCGTCAACGTCTTCCCCTCGCAGATCGAAGAACAGATTCTCGCCACCGACGGCCTCGCCCCGCACTACGAGCTGCGCGTGACCCGCGAGGGCCGGCTCGACAACCTCACCGTGCGCGTGGAGGCGGCGCCCAAAGCAGCCGCGCACGAGGCGCGGCGCATCCTCGAAGAGCGCTTGGCCCATCACATCAAGAGCGTGATCGGACTCAGTTGCAGCGTCGAGGTGGTGGAGCCGGGGGCGATCGAGCGCTCGAGCGGCAAAGCCAAGCGCATCGTCGATCTGCGCCCCAAGGATTGAGCCGCGTGGCCCGCCGCCGTTCGGCCGATTACGAGGCCAAGCGCAAACGCATCCTCGAAGTGGCAGCCCCCCTCTTCGCTCGCCACGGCTACGACCGCACCTCGCTCGCCATGATCGGGGCGGCGGCGGGTGTGGCGAAATCGCTCGTCTATCACTACTACCGCGACAAAAACGAGGTCCTCGCCGACCTCTTGCGCTCCCATCTGCAGGAGCTCGTGGCGACGGTCGAGGCTGCCGCGGCAGCCGATGCGCGCCCGCCCGAGCGGCGGCTGCTCGACATGGCGGTGGCCTTACTCGAGCGCTACCGCGACGCCGATGCTCAACACCAGGTGCAGATCGCGCATCTCAAGCTGTTGCCCGATCCGACCCGAGAAGAACTGTTGAACCTCGAGCGGCGCCTTGTGCGCCTGTTCACCGATGCGCTCGTTGAAGCCGTCCCCGGCATCGCCGGCGATCGCCGGCATCTTAAGCCGCTCGTGATGAGCCTTTTCGGCATGCTCAATTGGGCCTTTTTGTGGTTCCGCGAGGATGGACCGCTCGATCGCCGCTCCTATGCCGAACTCGCGACCCGGCTCGTGCTCGACGGTGCGCGCGCGATCGCAGCCGAACGGACCCGCACCACAAAACCCGCCCTCGTTCAAACCGCATCATAGTCGACCGCAAGACGCGGCGTCTTGGGCCGGCTCTGGCAGGTGAGCACGAAGCCGCGGGCGAGCTCCCAATCGCGCAAGGAATAGTTGCGGTCCATGGCGACCTCACCCTCGGTCAATTGCGCCCGACAGCTGCAGCACATGCCGGCGCGACAGGACCAGGGCGCATCGATCCCGGCGCGCAGGACCGCATCGAGGACCGTCTCCCCTTCCGCCATCGCGATCTCGCTCGTCGTCCCATCGAGGGTCACGCGCAGGCGCGCGACCGCATGCCCTTGGGCGGGTGCCGGTCGCACCGGCGGTAGGCCGGATCGGCCTTCCGGTGGGGTGAAGCGCTCGACCATGATGCGCTCGAGCGGCACCCCCATGTCGCTGAGGGCGGCAGAAACTTCCTCGGGCATCCCCGGTGGGCCGCACACATAGACGGCATCGAGGCTCGCTGGTGGCGCAAGGCGCGGCAAAAGGCTCGCGAGATGGGCGCGGTCGATGCGCCCGTGCAGGATCGGAAGCTCGCTCGCCTCGCGCGAGAGGATGTGGATAAGGGCGAAGCAGGCGAGATAGCGGTCCTTGAGATCCTCGAGCTCGTCGCGGAACATCACATCGCGGCTCGTGCGGTTGCCAAAGATGAGCACGAGCCGCGAGTGCGGCTCTTGGGCGAGCAGCGCCTTGGCGATCGCGAGGATGGGGGTGATACCGGAGCCAGCGGCCAGCGCGAGCACGGTGCGCGCGCGCCCCGGCTCGGGGGTGAAGGTGAAGCTGCCCTCGGGCGGCATCGCCTCGAGCACATCACCGGGGGCGAGCTTTTCGTTCACGAAGGTCGAGAAGCGCCCGCCCGGCACCCGCTTGACGCCGATGCGCAGCACACCTTCGTAGGGGGCGCTGCAGATCGAATAGCTGCGGCGGACCTCTTCGCCGTCGATGCGCTGGCGGAAGGTGAGGTGCTGGCCGGGAAGAAAGCGGAACGCCTCTTCGGTGCCCGCCGGCGGCGCGAGGGTGACGGCCACGGCATCGGGCGTGAGGCGTTCGATCGCGGTCACAAGCAACGGGAAGAAGCGCGCGCGGCCGCTCATGGGCTCTCTCCGGTCGTGCGGGCCGGACCTCAAAGGCACTTGAAGCGGTGGAAGGGCTCGCGGCAGCTGCGGCAGCGCCACAGCGCCTTGCACGGCGTGGAGCCGAAAGGTGCGAGCTCTTCGGTGTCTTCGCTGCCGCAGTGGGGGCACGGCACCGGCGCATTCGCTTCCGCCCGGCGCGGGGGCGGAGCGATGCCGCAGGCACGCAGCGCCTTGCGGCCCTCTTCGGTGATCCAGTCCGTCGTCCAAGGCGGGCTCAGTACCCAGTTCACGCGCGCCGGGCCGACACCGGCTGCTTCCAAAGCCGCGCGCACCTCGCGGGCGATCGGCTCGGTCGCCGGGCATCCCGAGTAGGTGGGCGTGAGATCGACCTCGATCGCACCGTCGGCGGCCATGCGCACCGCCCGCACCATGCCGAGATCGGCGATCGAGACAGTTGGGATCTCGGGGTCGAAAACGGCCGAGACGGCTGCAATCGCGCGCTCGAGCCGCTCGGAACTGTCGCGCGTCACCACACCGCTCCCGGATAGGCGCGCTGGAGATGCTGCATCACCGCGAGCATGTGCCCGAGGTGCTCGGTGTGCACGCCGCGAAGGCCACCCGAGTGCATCCAGGTCGCGGGCGGCTTGGGCAGCGTGGCCTCGCGCAAGAGCCGATCGACCGTGGCCTCGAAGACGGGCCGGATGGTCTCGGGATCGGGCAAAACGCCCGCGTCAATCATCGCCCGGCCGACCGCGTCGACTTCGAAGAGTTCGCCCGTATAGGGCCAGAGCGCGTCGAGGGCGGCGAGGGTGCGGCGGTGGCTCTCCTCGGTGCCATCGCCCAGCCGCACGAGCCAGGCCCCGCAGTGGCGCAAGTGATAAGCGACTTCTTTTTCCGCCTTGGCGGCGATGGCGGCAAGGGTAGCATCGCGCGAGCCCGCTGCGCGCTGCCAGAAGGGGTGGAAGAAGGCAGAGACCAGCGTCTGGCGGACGATGGTGAAGGCGAAATCGCCGCGCGGGAGTTCGGCGATCAGATAGTTGCGGAACTGCGGCGCATCGCGCAAATAGGCGAAATCGTCTTCGGTTCTTCCCTTGCCTTCGAGCTCGGCCGCATGCTGGTAGAGAAGCCGCGCCTGGCCCAGAAGGTCGAGGGCGATGTTGGCAAGCGCGAGATCTTCTTCGAGCATCGGCGCATGCCCGCACCATTCCGAGAGCCGATGCGCGAGCACAAGACTGGTGTCGGCAAGGCGCAGGACGGCGCACAGATGCGGCGTCTCCTCGATGTGGATGGTGGTCATGTGTCCTCCCCCGATCGGTGCCCCGCGCCTTACATGTGCCCGACTTCCTCGGGGATCTCGTAGAAGCTCGGATGGCGGTAGATCTTGGAAGCGGTCGGCTCGAAGAGAGAGGCCTTTTCGGCCGGGTCGGAGGCTACGATCGCCGCTGAGGGAACGACCCAGATCGAGACCGCCTCGCCGCGCCGAGTATAGGTGTCGCGCGCGGCTTGCAGCGCCATCTCGGCATCGGCGGCGTGCACCGAGCCGACGTGGCGATGGGCGAGCCCGGTGCGGGCGCGGATGAACACTTCCCAAAGCGGCATCGATTGTTCGGCCATGGCGCTCACTCCGCGGCGATCTTTTGCGCCATTGCGCGCGCCCGCTGCTTGGCGGCGTAGGCGAGTGCTGCTTCACGCACCCACCGCCCCTCTTCGTGCGCCTTGCGCTTGGCCTCCAGCCGTTCGCGATTGCAGGGCCCGAAGCCAGCGATCACGCGCTTGAATTCCTCCCAGTCGATCTTACCGTAGCGCCAGTGTCCTGTGGCCTCGTCATAGCGCAGCTCGGGATCAGGGATGGTCAGGCCGAGGTAATGCGCCTGGGGGACTGTGGCATCGACGAACTTCTGGCGCAGCTCGTCGTTGGTGAAGCGCTTGATCTTCCAGCGCATGGACTGTTCGGTGTGCACGCTCTCGGAATCGGGCGGTCCGAACATCATGAGCGCCGGCCACCACCAGCGATTGAGCGCGTCTTGCGCCATCGCCTTTTGCTCGGGCGTGCCGCGGCAGAGCGTGAGCATGATCTCGTAGCCCTGGCGCTGGTGGAAGCTCTCCTCCTTGCAGATGCGGATCATCGCCCGCGCGTAGGGCCCGTAGGACGTGCGGCACAAGGGGATCTGGTTCATGATCGCCGCCCCATCCACGAGCCACCCGATGCAGCCGATATCGGCCCAGGTCAGGGTCGGATAGTTGAAGATGGAGCTGTACTTGGCCTTGCCGGCGAGCAGCTGCTCGTACAGCTCTTCGCGGCTGACCCCGAGCGTCTCGGCGGCGGCGTAGAGGTAAAGGCCGTGACCACCTTCGTCTTGGATCTTGGCAAGTAACGCCGCCTTGCGCTTGAGCGAAGGCGCGCGCGTGAGCCAATTGCCCTCGGGCAACATGCCCACGACTTCCGAGTGCGCGTGCTGGCTGATCTGGCGGATCAGCGTGCGGCGATAGGCCTCCGGCATCCAATCGTTGGGCTCGATCTTCTCCTCGGCATCGATGCGGGCTTGGAAGGCCGCCAGCTTCTCCGGGTCCTCCACCACGCGCGGCCGCTCGACCGCTTCATTGAGCGCTTGGGTGTACATCGCCGCCCCTCCCTGCCGACCGCGGATATCTTACAAAATTTCGGCAAGGCGATCAAGTTTCGTAACATGTGTCCGGCTGCACGCCGCGGTCGGCGAAGCGCGCGGTGAGCTCGGGCCCGGGCGGCGGCAACCGGCCCTCGGCGTTGCGCGCCATGGCATCGAGCCAAGCCTCGGATGGGGGAAGAAGACGGCGCCAAAGGCGTGCGCACAGCGCCCGTGCCTCAGGCTGGGGCCAATCCGGCGGCAACAGCGCCGGCGGCAACAGCGGATCTTTGAGCAGGATGCGCCGATAGTCGTGGATGAGGAGGGTGCGCGCGACGAGGGCAGCAAGCGGCTCGATGGGTCGCGCATCCGCAAGCGCCGGCGCCCAACTGGCGCAGAACTGCCGGTAGCGGGCGGCGATCGCTCCTAAAGGCCAGGCGAGCGCGGAAAGTCGCGGCCCATCGCCAGGATAGGGCACCGCCTGGATACGGATCAGGCCCGGCAGCTCGGGCAGGGGACGATCGATCGGGGCGACGAACAGGCCCGGGCCGAGAGCGACAAAGCCAGTCGCTTCGAGAGCCGCGCGGGCGCGCTCGCGCTCCGCTTCGGGAGAAAGGAGGACGAGCGTGAGCTGGCCGTTGCCGTCCTCGCGCGGCGGGCCGTAGATGCGCCGGCTCGCCTCCGCGAAGGCGGATTGGGCGCTCGCTGCCAGGCGATAGAAGGCGTGTCGTCCGAGGCGCCGGCGTTCGAGCCAGCCCTCGGCGGCGAGCCGGGAGAGAGCGGTGCGCACCACGCCTTCTCCGATGCCCATGGCACCGGTGATCGCGAGCAACGAGGCGAGCGCGAGTTCACCGCCGCGGGGGACGACGGCGTCGCCAAAGAGCGTGATGATGAGCGAGCCCGTACGGTGCGGCCCGTCGTGCAGGGCCCGCAGCCGAGCGTGGAGCCACGGTGGTGCGGCGATCACGAGCCCCGCCGATGGCACGGAACGAAGCACAAGGAAAGCGCTTTTACGGTCGGCGCAGCCGTGCTTGAGGCTCGATGCCGTGCCTAAGCCGCAACCGAATATCTGATGTCCGCGCAGCTCGAGGACGCATGGACCACGCAGCCCTGCCGCTTCCCACCGCAGACGTTCTTCTTTACCTCGCCTCAGCCGGGGTCATCGTCCCGTTCCTGCAGCGCCTCGGGATCGCTCAGGTCACCGCTTTTCTCTTCGTCGGCGTGCTCACCGGCCCCCATGTTGCCGGGCGGCTCACCGAGTTCGCACCCTGGCTCGCCTTTTTCACCTACAACGACCCGCGCACGCTCGAGCGCTTGGGCGAGCTCGGCGTGATCTTCCTGCTCTTCACCCTCGGCCTCGAGCTCTCGCTCGACCGCCTTGCCGCACTGCGGCGCTGGATGCTCGGGCTCGGCAGCCTGCAGGTGCTCGCAACCGGCGCCGCCATCGCGCTCATTGCCCTCCCCTTCGGCGTGCGACCCGCAACCGCGGTGCTCATCGGCTTGAGCCTCGCGCTCTCCTCGACTGCCGTGGTCATGCAACTCCTGATCGAGCAGCGCCGGCAGACGAGCGAAGCGGGGCGCATCGCCTTTGCCGTGCTCCTCGCGCAAGACGTGGCGGTGGTGCCGATCCTCTTGCTCGCCGGATTTCTAAGCGGCCTTGCGATCGCCGATCCGTGGGCGGCACTCTTTGAGACGCTTGTGCTGACCGCGCTCGCGCTCGCTTCGCTGCTGCTCTTGGGTCCACGGGTGATCCGCCCCCTCCTGCGACTTGCGAGCCGTGCCGCCGGCCGCGAGGTGCTGGTCGCCGCCGCTCTGTTCTTGGTCATCGGCAGCGCGGCCCTTACCGGCATGGCCGGCGCCTCGCCGGGCCTTGGCGCGTTTTTAGCCGGCGTGTTGTTGGCCGAAAGCGAGTTCCGCCACACCATCGAAGCCGACATCGAGCCCTTCAAGGGGCTGCTTTTGGGTCTGTTCTTCGTCATCGTCGGCACGAGTGTCGATCCGCTCGTCGTCTTGGCTCAACTGCCGCCGCTTCTGCTCGCGGTGGCTGGGCTCGCGGCGCTTAAAGCGCTCATCCTCGCCGCGCTCGGCGTTCTCTTGCGGCTGCCGCTGGCGATCGCGCTGGAAGTGGGGCTGTTGCTGGGTCAAGGGGGCGAGTTCGCGCTCGTGGTGTTCGAGCTCGCGCGCACCGGTGGCCTGCTCTCCGCCGAGGCCGCTCGCTTCTTGGTCGCTGTGGTCCTCGTCTCGATGCTCGCCTCGCCGCTCCTTGCTCGCCTGGCCGCGGAAGTGTCCGCCCGCTTCCGCCGCACGCTTGCGAGCGAGGGCCTGGGACTGCCGCCGGTGAGCGAGCAGGTCGGGCACATCGTGGTGGCCGGCTTCGGCCGTGTCGGCCGCACGGTCGCCCAGCTCTTCGAGGAAGCGGGCATCCCCTGGCTCGCCCTCGATCTCGATCCCGAGCTCGTGGCGCGCGAGCGTGGCCGCAACCGGCCGATCTTTCTGGGCGATGCCGGGCGGCCGGAGATCCTCGCCCGTGTCCGCCTGGAGAGCGCTCAGGCCTTGATCGTCACCCTCGACCAGCCGGCCACGGCCGAGCGCACGGTGAGCGCGGCGCGGCGGATCGCGCCGCATCTGCCGATCATCGCGCGCGCCCGCGACACCGCGCATGCCCGCCGCCTCCTCGACATCGGCGCCGATGCGGTGGTGCCGGAAACGGTGGAAGCGAGCCTGCAGCTCGCCGGACGGACTTTCGAGATGCTCGGCCTTCCGGCTGAAGAGGTCCAGCTGCGCTTGGCACGCGAGCGCGATCTCTTGCTCGCGCCAGAGACCGGTGCGACCGCTTGAGATCCCAAAGTGTCAGGGAAGCGGCACGCCCAGCCGACCGGCGAGGTCCTGAACGAACTGGAACGCCACCCGTCCCGAGCGGGCGCCGCGCGTCGTCGCCCATTCCAAGGCCTCGCGGCGCAGCTCTTCTTCCTCCACGGGAAGGGCGAAGTGGCGGGCGTAGCGCGTCACCATCTCGAGATAGGTCTCCTGCGAGCAGGGATGGAAGCCGAGCCAAAGACCGAAGCGGTCGGAAAGCGAGACCTTCTCTTCCACCGCATCGGAAGGGTTGAGCGCGGTCGAGCGCTCGTTCTCGATCATCTGGCGCGCGATCAGATGACGGCGGTTGGAGGTGGCGTAGAAGAGCACATTCGAGGGCCGCCCTTCGATGCCACCTTCGAGCACTGCCTTGAGCGATTTGTAGGACGTATCCTCCTGATCGAAGGATAGATCGTCACAGAAGATCACACAACGTCTGCTCGAAGCAGCGAGGATGCGCAAGAGCTCCGGCAGATGCTCGATATCCTCGCGATGGATCTCGACCAGCGCCAGAGCGCGGGGGAGCTCGCTGTTGACCTTGGCGTGCACGGCTTTGACGAGCGAGCTCTTACCCATTCCGCGCGCGCCCCAAAGCAGTGCGTTGTTGGCCGGCAACCCCTTGGCGAAGCGGCGGGTATTGTCGAGCAAGATCGAAGCCACGCGGTCGATGCCGCAGAGGAGCGCGAGGTCGATGTGCGCCACTTTTGCGACCGCCCGAAGCCGCCTCGGCGGTTCGAAGACGAAGGCATCAGCGGCGGTGAGATCATTTGCGGGCGCGGGCAAAGGGGCCAGGCGCTCGAGGGCGCTTGCGATCCGCTCGAGGACCCGCAAGAGTTCGCTCTCGCTCATCGAAGCTCGCATGGGCTGGTTGGTCGGCCCTGCGCTGCTAGCCAATCGATGGAGCGCGGACAAGCCGGCCGCCCGGTTGCGTTGTCGGCTCTGCCCGCTATAGTCGGAGCGCGAAGGGCCCGAACCGTTCCCGAGGAGCACATCCTTGATCACACCGGCCTACGCCCAGGCGCAGGGCGCCGGCGGTGGAGACGTCTTCGTCTCGCTGCTTCCCCTCATCTTGATCTTCATCGTCTTCTATTTTCTGCTGATTCGTCCCCAACAGCAGAAAATGAAGCAACATCGGGCGATGCTCGAAGCCCTCAAAAAAGGCGATCAAGTCCTTACCGGCGGCGGCATCTTCGGCAAAGTGACCCGCATCGATCCCGACGGCACGGTGATGGTCGAAATCGCCCAGGGTGTGGTGGTCAAGGTCGCCAAGGCCACCATCAGCGACGTGCTCACCAAACCCACCCCCACGCCCGCAGAGAACACGCCGGCGAACGACCCGCAGCCCAACGCGGGCGGCTTTTTAAGCCGCCTCTTCAAGCGCTGATCGGGTCCGGCCGTGCGCGTTCCGCGCTGGAAACTGTGGGTCGCCGCGGCCTCGCTCATCTTGGCCGTCCTTGCGCTTCTGCCCAATCTGCTCGCACCTGAGACCTTGCGCCGGCTGCCCCCGTTCTTTCCCAGCAATCATATCGTCTTGGGTCTGGATTTGCAGGGCGGCTCCTATCTCCTGCTCGAGGTGGAAGCCGATGCCGTGGTCAAGGACCGGCTCGAGCAGCTCGTGGGCGAGGTCCGCTCTGCCTTGCGCACCGCTCAGATCGGCTATCGCGGGCTGGGTGTGCAGGGCGAGGCAGTCGTGCTCCAGCTCACCGATCCTGCGCGCCTCGATCAAGCACTTGGCGAACTCGCCAAGCTCAATCCGCTCTTGCCGACGGCCGGCTTTGGCGCCGGTGCGACGCGCGAGCTCGTGATCGAGGGCGAGCGCGATGGGCGCATCCGGATCTCGCTTTCGGAGCGGGCGCGGGAGGACCGCATCTCGGCCGCTGTCACCCAATCGCTCGAAGTGGTGCGCCGGCGCATCGACGAGCTCGGCACCCGCGAGGCCTCGATCCAGCGCCAGGGCGTCGACCGCATCCTCGTCCAGGTGCCGGGCGAGCGGAATCCCGAAGCGATCAAGCGCCTTCTGGGTAAGACGGCACGGCTTACCTTCCATATGGTGGAACTGGGCGTCGATCCCATGGAGGTGCGCGCCGGCCGCGGTCCGGCTGGCCTTATGGTGGTGGAATCGGCCGATCGCGTGGGGCCGCGGGAATATGTCCTTCATCGGCAAGTCGAGCTTTCGGGCGAGAACCTGGTCGATGCCCAGGCGACGTTTCAGAACAACGAACCGGTCGTAAGCTTCCGCTTCGATACGCAAGGAGCACGCAAGTTCGCCCGCATCACGCAGGAGAACGTCGGCAAGCTGTTCGCCATCGTGCTCGACGACAAGGTGATCTCGGCGCCGCGCATCCGCGAGCCGATCCTGGGCGGCTCGGGCATCATCTCGGGTAGCTTCACGCCCGAGAGTGCCAACGAGCTCGCCGTGCTGTTGCGCGCGGGAGCGCTTCCCGCCCCCTTGCGGGTGATCGAAGAGCGCACGGTGGGCCCCGATCTCGGCGCCGATTCGATCCGCGCCGGGGCGATCGCTTCGGTGGTGGCGCTTGTCGCCGTGCTCGTCTTCATGGCCGCTTACTACGGGCCGTTCGGGGTCATCGCCGACATCGCATTGTTGTTGAACCTTCTCTTGCTGCTCGCGATCATGTCCGCCCTTGGGGCCACCCTCACCCTTCCCGGCATCGCTGGCATCGTGCTCACCATGGGCATGGCGGTGGATTCGAACGTGCTCATCTACGAGCGCATCCACGAGGAAGTGCGCCTTGGGCGAACGCCGCTCGGGGCGATCGAGACCGGGTTTAACGAGGCGCTGCGCGCTATCATCGACGCCAATGTGACCACGCTCATCGCCGGCGTCGTGCTGTTCCAGTTCGGGACCGGCCCCATCCGCGGCTTTGCCGTGACCCTTTCGATCGGCGTGCTCACCACCATGTTCACGGCTGTCTTCATGAGCCGGATCATGGTCGCGTTCTGGTACCGCCGGGCGCGCCCGGCGCAGCTCGCGATTTAAAGGAGCGCAACCCGTGCGCAGCTTGCCGCGGATCGTGCCGGATGGCACCGCGATCCCCTTCTTCCGCTATCGCTATTGGGCCTTTGTGGGCTCGCTTGTGGTCATGCTGCTCGCCATCGTGATGATGGTGGTGCGCGGTTTTAACCTCGGCATCGACTTCGCGGGCGGCATCCTGCTCGAGGTCCGCACCCCCGGGCCGGCGCCGCTTGCGCAGATGCGCGCCACGCTCGGCGGATTGGGGCTCGGCGACGTCGCCCTCCAGGAAGCGGGCGCAGAGGATCTCGTGATGATCCGCGTCGTCCGGCAACCGGGCGACGAGAGCGCGCAGCAGGCAGCGGTCGAGAAGATCAAGCAGGCGGTCGAAGCGCTGCTCGGCGCCGGCGTCGAGTGGCGACGCGCTGAATATGTCGGTCCGAAGGTGGGCGAAGAACTGCGCCGGGCCGGTACGCTCGCAGTCGTGATCGCGCTTATCGGCGTCCTCGTCTATTTGTGGTTCCGCTTCGAATGGCAGTTCGGCGTTGCCGCGATCGCCGCCTGCATCCATGACGTCTTCGCCGTTCTTTTGGTGTTTTCTTTGAGTGATCTCGAGTTCAATCTCTCGAGTATCGCGGCGATCCTCACCGTGGTCGGCTATTCCTTGAACGATACGGTCGTGGTGTTCGATCGCGTGCGCGAGAACCTCCGCCGCTACAAGGCGATGCCGATCGATCAACTGATCGATAAGAGCATCAACGAGACGCTCGCCCGAACGGTGATGACCACCGCCACGACGCTGCTCGCCCTCCTCGCCCTTTACATCTTCGGCGGGCCGGTGATCCGCGGCTTCACCTTCGCCATGCTCTTCGGCATCCTGATCGGAACCTATTCCACCATCTACATCGCGGCACCGATCCTCTATTATCTCAACTTGCGCCCGGCTGCGGCGGCGGCCGCGGCGCGCGAAACGCCTTGAGGTACCGTGCAGCTCGTACGCCTTTCGAGTCCCGAGCGCCCGTTCGTGCGGTCCTGGCGCAAAGGCGGTTTTACGATCGGCGAACAGCACTACGAGGGGTCGCTTATCCTCATGCCCGAGCGCGTCGAGCCCTGGCGGCCGGCCGACCCCACAGCGCTCGCTCCCGCCGACCTCGAGCCCCTGCGCCCCTTTGCTGGCACCGCCGTGACGCTGGTCATCCTCGGCACCGGAGTGCGGCTGCAGCGCCCCTCTCCTGCCCTCTGCGCCGCCTTCCGCGAACTCGGCCTTTCCTTCGAGGCGATGAGCACGCCCGCCGCCTGCCGCACCTGGAACCTGCTCTTGGCTGATGATCGCCCGGCAGCTGCCCTGCTCGTCGCCCTCTCTTGAACTCCGTGCAGCGGCCAGCTGGCACGCGCCAGCGCTCCAGGCGGTCCCCTGCCCTGCTCGCGGCCCTCTCGTGAAATCTGTGCAGCGGGGCGACCGGTCGGCGTGGTGCTCGTGGATCTGATGAGCGCTCTCGGCTCCGTGATCGGCGACCATCGCGGCCGGCGCAGCCGGAGGAGCAAGGAGGGGCGGGGTCTCGGCCGGCCAGTGATGGGGGCGATCCGGGTGGGGTCTTAGGCGAATGCCGCCCGCGGGCCGAATCGCGTTCGAACCTGTGGACAACGCGCCTTCAGCGCTCCAGGTGGGGCCCGGTGCGCTTCGGTATCGATCGGTCCGTGAAAACGAGCGAACACCGTGTCGTCCGCTGCGGTCAGAAGGAACGTGCGCTTGAGCGCGGGTCGGTCCCCCAACGACGCAAGCGCCCCCGCGCCCAATTGTGGTCCACCGCGCGAGTTTTCTGATCCGCGACGAGCTCTCGCGCGAGCGCGCAAGCGCAGTCCAAAACTGCGTCCTCGTAGCTGAAGCTGAGTTGCGCATCCAAAAGAACCCCGAGTGATTCGACGGAGGGGCCGGCGCCCGTGCTCCCCTGGTGCGTCGAGGATCCGCGCTATGGGGCAAGAGAACGCATAAGCCGGGGCAAAGGGATCGGTAAGCCTCGAGACATGACTTCACCCGATCGCAGGCGGCGCGCGCTTCAACTGCGCCTTCAACCGAGCCTCGCGACCAGAGAAAGCGCGTGCCAATGGGTGCGCGGGTGCGCGTGTTCGAGACGTCCGCTCTCCGGGAGGCCCTTTCGTCTGCGCGCGCAGCGAAACGTTTCTCGAGAGACTCAGGGATAGCTCGCGCTCACTCCGCGCGTCGTCGGCGCCCGCGCAGGCGGGCGCCCCATCGAAACCAGATACTCAGGGATGGCTCGAGCTCGCTCTGCTCCTTGAGCCGGTCTTCGCTCGCTGTTTTGCGCCTAAGACCAGAGCGAACCGGTGCCAGGTGCCAGATCTGGGCCCAACCCGCACCCCGGATTCGCGCACCACTTCTGACGCCTGGCGCATAACCTCGGGGATTTGTCCGATCGCGCCGCGTTTTTCTGAATTGCAAGGAAGTCGGCGCAACATCATTAGCGACAGCGAGAATGGACATGTCGGCCCCCCGCGCGTTTTTCTCATTTCTAGGAAGTCTGTGCAACATCGCTAAAGAGGGCGTGCAGGCTCGTCGCCTTTGAGGGTTGCGCGGTTGACAGAGAGTTTGCCTGCGGCAAGCCGGTTCGCTCTGGTCTTAAAAGAGACCGGCGACCGCGCGCACGAGGCCATCGACCAGTTGCGGTGCGGCCTCCGGCCAATCGAGATTGACCTTGTTGGCGATCGACATGACGCGTGTGGTATAGCGGCGCATTTCGGTGGTGCGGCTCGAGGTCTGGCGGATCTCGGCAGAGCGGCCCTGGCGGACGGTGCCGCTGCGGGTCTCGCTCACCACCTCTCCGGGCGCCCGTTCTTGGATCTGAATGTCGGTGATGATGCTGTAGGTCACATCTTGCACCGCCGCACCGGCCACCGTCTCGGCGAGGCCGCCCACGACAGCTCCGCCGAGGCTCCACACCGCCGCATTGCCTGGGGCTGCCTTGCCGATCACATAGCCCGCGGTGCCGCCGACAGCGGCACCGGTGAGCGGGGCTCCATAGCCGCGGCCGTACATCTGCTCTGCCGCGGTCTCGCTCGTCCGGCCAGCCTGCAGAACGTTGGCTTGGAGGATGACCTGAGCGCGCCGGGGATCGTCGACCAGCTGCCAACCGCGACTTGCGATGCGCTCGCGGATCGGCCGTTCGATGTCGAGGTCGGGCTTATCCGAGGTGTTTTTGACCTCGACGAACACGGTTCGCTGCGCGGGCGGCACCGGCTCGAGGAAGATCGTATCCGTCATCTTCGTCTGAACGTCGAGGTTGCGCTTGGCAACCGCCGTATAGGTGGCAGCGCACCCTGCGAGCGCGAGGACGGCTGTAAGCCAAGCCATGCTCGCCCAAATCATCCGTGTCATCTGTTTTTCTCCCGCCCGCGCCGACCGGCGCCGGCCGAAAAGCCGGCGCCGGCTCTTTGACCATCAGGCAAGCGCGTTGTGCAATTCTTCCTCGACCGCTTCCCAGTTCACAAGATGGTTCAAAAATGCGGCGACATAGTCCGGGCGCCGCCAGCGATAGTCGAGGTAATAGGCGTGCTCCCAAACGTCGATGCCGAGGATCGGTCGCATGCCGTGCACGAGCGGGTTCTCGCCGTTGGGAGTCTTGGAGACCTTGAGCCGATCGCCGTCTAAGGACAGCCATGCCCAGCCGGAGCCGAACTGGGTCACCGCCGCGGTCTTGAATTGCTCGGCGAAGGCCTCGTACGAGCCGAAGTCGTGCTCGATGCGCTTTAAGAGCTCACCACCGGGCTTGCCGCCGCCGCCGCGCTTCATCACCCGCCAGAACAAGCAGTGGTTCCAGTGCTGGCCGGCATTGTTGAAGATGCTGGCTTTGGAGGGATCGCCGAACGTGAGCCGGCATACCTCCTCGAGCGGCTTGTTCTCGAGATCCGTGCCAGCTGTGAGATTGTTGAGATTGGTCACATACGCCTGATGGTGCTTGCCGTGGTGCAGCTCCATCGTCTCCCGGCCGATGTAGGGTTCGAGCCAGTCGTGGGGATAGGGCAATTCGGGCAGTGTGAAGGGCATGGTTCGCGTGCCTCTGCGTCTGCTCGTCTCTACCGACGACGAATGGCTAAATAGAGGCTTGGTACTCGCGAAGAAAGCCCGTGCGCCATGGCGATGACGAACACCTCCACGCTCGCAGAGGCGGAGCTGCTCGCGCGCGCCCGCGCCTGCGACCCCGACCGCACGCTCTGCCTGCTCTTCGCTCCGCCCTGCTGCCGCGCGGCCCTGCTCGCGCTTCTCCTCGTCTACCACGAGCTCGCCCGCGCGGTGGAGGTCGCGAGCCGGCCGGAGATCGGCCTGCTGCGCCTCGCCTTCTGGCGCGACCAATTCGCGCGCGCCGCAGCCGGCGCTGCGGTCGATCATCCGCTCGTCCGCGCCCTCACCGACCCGCTTGCGAAGGGTCGCATCGCGCTCGACGACCTCGAGGCGCTGATCGCCGCACGTGTTGAGGAACTCGATGACCTTTTCGCGTCCGCCGATCTGGGCGATCGTTCCGCGATCGTCGCCCAGCTCGAGCGACGGCTGCGGGCGAGCTCGGGCGCACTCGCCCGCACCATGGCGCGCCTTCTCAGGGCTCCGGAGCCGATCGCAGCCGCTGCCGAGGCGGCGGGAGTCGCGTTCGGCCTCGTCGGCACCGTGCGCGCAGCCCCCTTCGAAGCCAGGCAGTCGCCGCGGTTGCGCACGCGCTCGCTCCTCGACATGCTGGGATTTACCCAGGGTCCTCTCGGGCCGGAAGGGCAGGCGCGGGTGCGGGCCGCAGCAGCTGACGTGCTCGCGCGCGCCCAACAAAAGATCGCCGAGACACGGCGACTGGCGGGTCGAACGCAGCGCGCCCATCTTCCGCCGCTTCTGCTCGCCACCATCGCCGAGGCGCGTTTGCGCGTCCTCGATCGCGCGCGCTTCGATCCCTTTGCAGCTGAGGAGCGCGAGGTTCCCCTTTTGGCCTTGCGTCTTCTGCGCGCCTGGCTGGCTCGACGCCCGTGACGTTCGGCCGAGCTCCTTCAAGCGCCGCAACGAGCCCCTCCATGCCCGCAGGGCGCCCGCACGAGCGGGCGCAAGACGATCGAGCGCTAAGAGGCCAAGCGGTGCGGCCATGGTTGCGATCCTCCTCGGCCTCCATCGTCGCCGCACCTGGTTAAGAAATCGTTGACGTCGCGGGCGCGGTCGTCCGGGAGTCGGAGGAACCTTCAACAAGGCGGCTGACCGGCGCGCGGAGCGATCGGCGCGCGACGCAGTCATGGCTGCGAGGCAGCGCCGAACACGCTGCGCGCCCAACCTTACGAGCGCGCGGAGTTTTTCGCGCGAAGCGCCGACTTCGCTTTTCAGTTCACGTAGTATTTGTGGTATTTACTGTAGTAGTGATCAATACCACCATAGCCGTAGCGCGCATGTTTTCTGACATTGACCTGAGTGATGACACAGCCGCCGAGCGGGACGCGATGTTCGACCAGTTGCTTGAGCGCGTCTTCGAGGATATCCTTGGTCGTCTTCTCCCAACGCACCACGAAGACAACGGTGTCTGCAAGTTCAGCGGCGAGTTTGCTGTCGGTCACACCGAGGACGGGTGTGCAGTCGAGCACGAGATAGTCGTAGCGCTCACGTAATGCGGCGAGCAAGTCCTTCATGCGTTGCGAGGCGAGTATGGCACTGGGGTTGGCGGACTGGCGGTTGACGGAAATGACGTCGAACCCGAGATCGGTGGCCGGATATATCAACTCCTCTTCGCTCGCCTCACCCGCCATGTACTCGACCAATCGGCCCCGTGATGGCGTGCCGAGCTCGCGTCCCACCGAGGGATGCCGAATGTCGAGATCGATGAGCAACACCTTGTGGCCCGCCTGCGCGAGCGTGGTCGCCAGGCCGATCGACAAAGTCGTCTTGCCTTCACCGGGAACCGACGAGGTCACGGCGATCACCCGCGGCGGCCGGTCGACGTTCGCGAGCCTGAGGGCCGTGAACACCTGTCGGATCGCCTCGGCATAGATCGAAAGCGGCTTGGCTACCACGTAGCCGGCGAGTCCCCCGTGTTTTTTCGCGAGCCTGGGTGAAACGGAGGGGATCAGCCCCAGGCACGGAACCCCAAAGAGGCGTTCGATCTCCTTGCCGCTGCGCACGGCATTGTCGAGCCGATCGATCGCCCAGGCGAGCCCGGTCCCCGCAAATGCCGAGGCGAGGAAGCCCGCGAGGACCCAGAACAGCGGCGGGCGTGAGCTGGGGTTCTCAGGCGGTTTGGCGTAGGCCACCACTTTCGCGTTGGCGGCGGCGAGCTGTTGCTGTTCGCGGGTCTCCTTAAGACGCTGCAGGAATTGTTCATAGAGCGCTCGGTTGACCGCTACCTGGCGTTCGAGCTCGCGCAGTTTGATCTCCGCCTGGCTCGCCTTATCGGTCTCGCTCATCAGCCGCGCGATGTCTTGTTCGATCGAGCGCTCGCGCGCCTGCAACACCTTGATCTCGTTGGCGAGATTGTCGACGATCCGCTGGATTTCGCTGCGGATTTTCTCCGCAACCTTGGCCTGCTCGGCCTTCAAGAGCTGCACGCGCGGATGTTTCTCGCCAAAGGTGCTCAAGAGCTCCGCTTCGGCCTTTTGCAGTTCGCGCTCCTGTTCCCACAGCCGGGTCATATAGGGGGAGTTCATGACTTCCGAGAGCGTGTTCAGGCTCTCGCGCCGGCTCTGCAAGTCACGAATATAGCGCAGTCGCGATTCCTTTTCGCTCCGCTCGGCACGCGCTTGAACCAGCATCTGAGTGAGATTCATGATCTGCTGGCCCTGCAGCGACAGCCCTTTGGTTTCGTAGAGACCGTGTTTGGCTCGGAATTGCTCGATCTCCGCTTCGCCCTGCACCACGAGCTGTTGCAGTTCGGCCACGCGCAGCTCGAGCCATTCGCTTGCCCGCTGAGTGACCCCGGCCTTCTCCGCGACCTGGCGCTGGATATAGAGGTCGGCGAGGCCGTTGGCGATACGCGCGGCCTCGCTCGGGCTTGGCGCCGTAAAGTTGATGGAAAGGACGAGCGAGCGCCCTTCCTGCTTGACCTTGAGATTGTCTAATAATCTGTCTATCGCCTGCTCCTTGGCGAACTCACGTGCGATCTCTGGCGTTACTTGCGGTTGTTCTTGCGCGAGACCGGTCGCAAACAGCCAATCTTGGGGGAGCCAACCGCGCAGGCTCTCGACCAGCCAGGCGCTCACGCCGTTCGCGGATGTCTCGAGCAGCCGCAGGTCGCTCATATTCGCAAGGCCCAGGCGCTCGACGAGCTCCTCGGCCATGGCGCGGGACTGGATGAGCCGGATTTCCGTTTCGACCGTTGCGGCATCCGCCGACAACCCGGCGGCGACTGCCTGGATGTCGACGATCTTGGCCTCTTTGGGTTCGATCTTAACCAGCGCTTGAGCGGTGTAGACCGGCGGGCGCGTGAACCCAAAATAGGCTCCCGCAAGGGTACCGATCGTGCAGACAGCGAGAATGAGTGTCCTGCGGCGCCGCAGGAACGCGAACAGGTTCCGCAGCTCCGAACCGCCGCCCTCGGCTTCGGGATAGGACGGATAGTAATGATCGGTGCGCATGGGCTCAGCTTGCAGCTTGCGATCCGTCATCCTCACCCCGTCCCATGGTGCGGCCACCTACGGCTCGAGTGTTATGACCTGCCGAGACCGAGACTGTAAAGGGGACACGCGGCCCATCTCACTCACGCGAGTAATCCTGTAGGCCTCGATCAACTGTTATTTTTGATATTTCTATACTCACTCTTCTTCTCCGCGAGGCCGGCGCACGGAGCCGCCCGGGCGAGCAAGGATCACCGCCGCCCGCCCGGCCGCAAGGCCGAACAGCACGGCAAAGGTAGCAGCGACGGCCGGGATCTGCGCCGGAAAATCGACCACACTGTGCAGCGCGAGCACAAGACCGCAGGCAAAACCGACGAGCGGCAAGGGCTCGCGGCTGCGCCCATAAGCCCGAAGACAGTTCACCGCGACGAGGACCAAGCTCAAAGACCAAGCGAACATGGCAGGTGCACCGAGCTCGGCCAAAAGCTCGAGCCACGTATTGTGAGCGTAATCGAAGACCACGAGGGGAAAACGCTCATCGCGCAGCGCATGGAAAACGGCCGGCCAGGTGCCGAGGCCATGGCCGAGCCAAGGCCGCTCCTGCCAAGCGCGAAGCGCGAGCTCGAAAGCAGCGAGCCGCCCGCTAGAGCTCGGTTCGAGCTCGCTTGCCGGGAACAGGACCTCCAAGCGCTCGAGAAGCGTCGTCCCAGCGCTCATGATCAAGAGCCCACCGAGCCCCACCAGAACCGACATCGCCGCGATCGCCAGCTTCTTCTGCTCGAGTTGCACGGCCGTCACGATCGGAAGGGCGAGGATCAGGGCGAAGAAGGCACCACGCGAGGCGCTCGCAAAGGAGGCCATCACGAAAAGAGTGAAGGTGAGCGTGCGCATGATTTTGCGCTCGAAGAGAACACGCAGCGCATCGGCTATCCCCGAGGCGAGCCGTCCGCTCGTCGGTTGCTGCCGCAGGTCTGCAAGGACCAGCACAAAGAGCGCGACGAGCCCGAGATTGACATAGGCCGCAAAGTGGTTGGGATTGACGAAACTCCCGCTTGTTCGCGCAAGCGGCAGCGGTAGGCCGAACCACTCATCAATAGCGAGCGCCGAACGAAGGAGACCGAAGAGAGCTTCCAACGCGATGATCGCGAGCGCGAGATTAAGAAGCGTTTCCGCCCGGTGTCGACGCCGTGCTGCGAGAAAGGCCAGAAGCGAAAGAGCCACATAGGCGGAAAGGCGCGCGACAGCGAAGATGGTGCGATCGGGGTCGAGGCTTATGAACGTCGAAGGCGCGCGATCCGTCGGTACCACAGTGCGCAAGGGATGGGCGAGCCGATGGTCCTCAACCGGCAAGGCCTGGATCGCGGCCCAAACGAGAACGCCTAAAGCGAGCACAAAGGCGAGGATGAGCGAGGCGGGCACGAAGGTCCGCGCTCTGCGACGCAGGACGAGCCCCACCGCCCGCACCACGAGAAGGATCCAAACCGCGATCACCATGAGCCAACTCGGTGCTGCGCGCACCGAGCCGAGCGGCCATGGCAACAGGAGCAGTAGCGGGATCAACCCCCAGCTACTCGCCCCGGCGAGTGCGTCGGCCACTGCCCGTCTTAGGCTACCTGTATGCCGTTGCAGATCTGTTTCGTCCGACTTCAACTCTGCCTTGCCGAGCACATCGCTTTCCCTTTAGACCTGACCCGCAGGGAACGATCGCGCGCATTCCCGCGGACGACGGAACATGGACCAGAAAAACTCAGAGGTCAGTGCAAGGTCGAGAAGATCGAAGGGGTTTGCCGATCGCGGCACCGGTTTGATCCTTCTCACACTTGCAGCAGCCTGGGCTGCTTACGCAGCACCCGCGGCGATCGCTACACTCGTAGCACTTCCCGGAGACGGTGCCGCGCAGCTCGTTTACGCAGGCGAGAGTCCGACGGAAGAGGGTTGGTTGCGTCTTCTCGATTCGCGCGAGGCCGCGTTGCGCTTCGCCGACCGCGCTTCCCTGCGCCGCGATCTCGGTGTTGCCTTTTTCGTTCTCGCCGAGACCTTCGCCGATGACGCGACGATGCGCGAGGACCTCCTGCGTCGCGCCGTCTTAGAGCTCGAAACCGCGCTCGTCCGCAGCCCCGTCGACCCGCCGGTTTTGGCCTTACTCGCCCACGCGCATCTCGAGCTCACCGAACCCGAGCCTGCTAGGAAATGGCTGAATGCGGCACGAAGCCTCGCCCCCTTCAGCCCAGAGACCGCGCTCAGCCGCCTAACCTCGGACGTGCGAGCCGGACACAAGCTCAGCGAACACGCACAGCTCAGAGATGTCCGCACCGCCTTCGCCCGCGACCGCGAGGGATTGGCCCGGTTCTTGGTCAATTTCCAAGCAGGCGATCAAGTTCTCGCTCTGATCGCAGATGAGGACTTTCGCTACGAGCTTTCCGTCGCACTCATGCGCGCCCGCGAAGCGCTAGAGGCCGAGCCGTAAAGCCAGGACACCTCATCGCGCCCTCGGGCGCACCACCCATTAGCGCGTCGTCAGCCTCAAATAGAGCATGCCAGCGCTCGACCGACCTCCACCGCTTGCGGTCGAACCGGGACCCGAAGCCGCCGCGCCGCTGGTCGCGTTGGCCGAATTGCGCACGCTCGATGTGAATGAAGTCGGCGTGGTCGTGGTCGATGCCAACGTTGATGCATTCGAGGCGCACGACCCCCTCGCCGAAGCACCACCGGCCGCGTTGTATCCACAGCGCGAAAGCGCCCAATTGGTATTGATCGTCACGTCAACTGGGCTCGCTGGCAGCGAGTTGAAGAGCCGCGGGAGCAAGCCCCAGCGCTGGGCATGCGCTTCTCCAGCGATCAGCGTCACCCCAACAAATGCCGTACCCGCCAACACTGCCGCGCGCCACGCCATGGCCGACTTCCCCTAGAAACCGACATCCTAAACATATCGTTAGCTGCGACGCGCGTGATTGGCAATCAGCGAAGAGAGCGAATGATAAAAACGCAGCGAAACTCAGACGCGATGGCTACGCCAAAACCACACGGGACCGAGCTGCCATCGCGGCGATGGCGCACCCCTGACGATCCCCTACGCCCCGCTCTTCGAGATGACGCTGGTGCCCAGGGGCGGAATCGAACCACCGACACCGTGATTTTCAGTCACGTGCTCTACCAACTGAGCTACCTGGGCGACAGCCGACGATATAGAAGCCGAGCGCGCCCCTGTCCAGCCACCCGCTGCCCAAGACGCCCGCGAAGGAGGGGCGCAGCCGGGTGTCGCATTCACCGCACGCCCCTCGACACCACGGCCACCGAACACTTAGTAAGGAATTGATAACCTCGATGCCATCACCAAACGCGGAAACGCCTGCGATGGATGCGAGTTCGAGCACCGCTCCCGAGCCCGGGAGCGTCGGCAGGATCTGGCGGAGCGCACTCGCTCGCCTCACCGCCCGGCTCGAAGAGGAAGGCCTCGAGCGCGAACGCGCCCGCGAACTCGGCGAAAGCGCGATCATCGTCTGCTTGCTGCGCCACGGCCCGCGCCTCGGCCCAGAGCAGGCTTTTGCCGTCGCCCTCGCGCAAGCGCGCGCCATGCTGAAGGCAGCGTAAGGCGTGGCTCTTCGAACCGCCCGCACAGCTCGGCTTCGAACCCGATCGGAGAGCTCCGTGCGACCCGCGGGATGCCGCCACCAGACCTTGCACCCCCGAACCTCGAACCCTTTCGACCAAAGTCTCGCCTTGTGCGATCGATGGCGTGTCGTTTGGCCGCTCTTCGCCACCGCTCACGACCTCCGCCGGTCCGAGGACATGCTATTGCCGACTTTGAGCTGACGCTCTCCTCGTCTTGCGCCTGAGGGCTTTATAGCCCGCAAGAGCACGCTTGTGATCCTCCCGCACCAAAAACGAAGGCGATGGCAAGGCGTTGGACAATAACGAAGGGTAGAAAAGTGCGCAGGGTCGCCCCGATCACACGCCTGCCCCCCATGATCCAAGACGAGATCTTATTGCGACGTGGCGCTTCGAAACCTTTTTTATTGGGCACCGAAGGTACGCAGAGCCATAGGGCTTGTGCGGGGGTACGCCTTCGGCCCTATGCGCGGGTGCTGGCTGCGCGAACGCGAGCAGGAGTGCCCCACCATGCGGCGGCAGCTCCTCTTTCGCGCGCACTCGCCGAGCCCGGTTCGCGGTCGAGCCCCGGGGCATCAAGCATGAGCGGCTGAGCGAGCTCCTATCGCGTGGCGAAGGGAGCGCACGCAAGCTTTCAAATGCGGCATCAGGACCAGCTACGGCTCACCGCGCCGAGCCTCGGCCTCGAGCCGGCAGAACAGCCGCGAGGGTGTGGCCGCTTCTTATCAAGTGTGGCCTCGAACGCCGCGTTCTAGCGCGCGGGTGGATTCGGTAAACCGCAGTCGAATACTACAAGATACGTGCCTCGACAACGCCGGGCAATTGGGCGCCGAGGCGACGCGCTGGATCGGTCGCGTGCACGCGGGCTGCACGAACGCGAACGCACCTGCCGAGGGCGAGGCCCAGTTGGGTCGCGTGCGCGCCGGCTGCCCCCAATTCCGCAGGGAATGAGAGCAGCGTTGAAGCGTGCTTGCAGCAGACCGCTTCAACCAGCAAGCTCATTCGATTCGGCACCCCTGCGGAAAGTCGCCGAGATCGTGCGCGAGCTCGAGACCTGGTACTCACGCCAACCAACAAAGCCAATCGAGACGGCAGCCCTGCGGTAAGCCCCACCGCCCCCTGGCACGCCCACTTGCCCTAAGACCAGCGCGCAAAAAACCAAAGGCGAGAGCGAAGGGGGAGCCCGAGGTCGGATCATTACGGGCTCATCAATGTGCCCCGCGCGGATACGCTAGCGCCCCGCAGCTGCGTGCGGCTGGATCAGCAGGGCACCGTGCGAGAGGGAAAAAAAGCGATCCCTCCCAAGATCGACGATGCAGCCAGTGCGGCGAGTGCGAAATCGAACAAAGTGCCTTGCCGTAAGACGCCTTTGATCGGCGGAAGTGCCGTGATCGAGCGGTGATCCAACGCTCCAGTCGACCGCTCGCAGAGCTGAGCGCGATGAGGGTTGTGGTTCATCAACGACCACCTCGCGGCTCTTAAAGCGAGCAGAGGAGACCGCATCCGCACAAGAGATGAAAAGGTTGCGGATCGGAGCTCGGATCGCGACGCCGATTGGAAGGTTTCGCTCTGGACCGGCAACGCCGGTTCGCGGGACGAGCGCTTGAGCGATCGCCCAGCGCGCCTGCTCGCCGCGCTCCGCCTTGCACTCCACAGCCTTCGCGTTCCCGCTCCGGCACTTTTCGCGCCAAGCCAAGTTCGAACCGCCTTTTTGCGTTGCTCGCGCGCGAGGGAGAAGCGCTAAGCCCATAAGGGCAGCAGACGGCGCGCGCAGCGAGATCCGCTCGCGGCTGTTGGGGCCCATGGCGGCCCCAATTCGAGATCCGCATCACGATCGGCGTCCGCGCGCACTGCCCAGCTGGAACGATAGGGCCGCCGGCCGATCGCGCCGGAAATGCCCGCCTCTTGGCCTTGTAAGTAGGCCAGCAGGGCGCGACCTGCTTCGCTTCGCGCCCATCGGTACGGCATGGGTCCTGGGCCTGCCCCTCGCCGGTCGCGAAGAAGAACGCGAATGCCGCCCTCGATTGGCGAGCCGGCCGGCAACCGACTTCGGATCGGGCGCGATCGCCGGGCAAGGATGCGCCCCAGCTCCAAGCGGCCTCGCGCAGCGGTTCGAGCGATGCGACGGGCCTGCCCTGCTCAAAAGCAAAGCGGAAGAGAAGACCACTCGTCCCCCAAAGACCTCGTGCTCAGAGAGAGCCCAGTGCTTGCAACGACCCGCTCTCGCGATCGGTGCTGTCGTATCGTCAAAAGCTCGGTCCTCAGTCCACGCCTTTGCGGGCCATGGCATCTCGCGCGGGGCGGCCGGACCGTGGCGGCTTGGAGTCCGATGAGCAGTGCCGAATGAAGATTTGCTCCAAAGTTGGAGTAGGAGTGTAGCGAATGCCACGGACCACGATCGGCAGATGACTTGAAGCCAACACGCAGCGCCCGGTGCCGCGCGCTGCCGCGCTGCTTGGCCCTCCCCGGGTGGAGCGGGCTTCGCCCCGCTGCGAGAACGGGGCGCCACGGCCCGCGCTTGCGCCCGCAGGGCTCGTACAAGCGAATGCGACGCTCGATCGCGCTCGATTGCACGAAGGGCTCTCTTCGATGACCCGTTTCGAGCCCTGTGCCGCACGGGATCAGGCGGCGGCTCCTTCATCCCGGCGAGCTTCAAGCGTAATGCGCTGAAAAGACGGTTGTTCCACCCTTGGGTGCGCGCGAGTCTCGATGCCTGCGTGCCCTGTGCTCGGCTCTGGCCTTCGCATTTCTTCCTGGTAGCGCTGCGCGGTCCCAGCCGGCGGATGCGGTGCCTTGGGCACGCCAAGAACGTCTTTAGACCGGCGTCGGGCCACCTCACCTGTGTCGCGAACAGGCCCTGCCCCAGGATCGCGGACAACAGAGCAAGGGCTGTTCGCTTGCCGGCCCGCCCGCGGGCTTGACGTTCGCCCGCGGCTGCTCGGCTCTTGCCTGCGTGAACACGGAAGACGGTTGTGCCAACCATCATGGCGCGGGCGAACAACACCGCGAGGAACAGAATCAAAACCGCTTCCAAAGGGGCGACCGCTTCTCTAGCCGATCGCCCCCTTCCCTAGCGCACGAAGGTTAACGAAGCGTGAAGGTGCTCGCCCCGACTTTGCTGCGCTCGCCCTCGGCCTCGCCTTCGCCTCGTTCGGCGAGCCACTCCTGGTAGTTCTTGCGCCGGAGCTCGAAACGCTCCCGGGTACGACAGTAGAGATTGCCAAAGAGGCGTCCAACCGGCCGGAAGCGCTCGAGGTCGATCTTAAGCGTCGTCGGATCGACGAGGCCGTCGCCGACATGCACGGCGAGGATCTCCGCGACCACGAGTTCGCGTCCGCCGCCGGGCAGGAGCGTAACGAACCGGCGGCATTCGAGTGCTGCCGGCGCTTGGGCGATCCGCGGCGGCCGCACGACGCGCGAGGGCGCCAGGCAAAGACCCGCGATTGCGATCTCGGAGACCTCGGGTGGAAAGTCGATGGCACAGATGTTCATCTGCTCGGCCAGGTCCTCGTCAACGAGATTGACGACGAGCTCACCTGTCGCCTCGATATTGCGTCCCGTATCCTTTTGTACCGGTCCCTCGCGCCGCTCGATGCCGAGCACGACAAGCGCCGGGTCCTGACTGAATAGGTTAAAAAAGCTGTACGGGGCGGCATTGACCACACCTTCCGGTCCGAGCGTGGTCACAAGCGCGATCGGTCGCGGCACGATGAGCGCGCTCAACAATTTGTAGCGCGCGTTGCGGTCGAGCGCGGCAAGGTCGAGATCCACGGGCACTCACTCCACGAGCCTCGCTGCTGAAGCCGCTTAGCCGGCCGCACGCGGGGCGTCGAGCGCACAGGGGCATGGGCAGCTCCAGCCGAGGAAGGAGCCGGATGCCCCGGCGGCTTTCCGCCTGTAGCCGACATGGGCCGGTGCGGCAGCGCCCCAGAAGAGCGCCCGGCGACCGCGCTCACCCGTGGCGGCCAGCGAGGGCACGCTCGAGGCGGTGGACGAGGAGATCGACTTCTGCGCGCGTCTCGGCGCTGAGCTCGGCACCAAAGGCACGTGCCTTGGGTGAGGCCAGCGCCCCGCGCCGCCACAGGAGATACTTGCGCACCACGAGGCCGAGCCGCGGCTGCTGTTCGTAGCGCAAAAGTGGCAGATAAAGGTCGAAGAGGTCGAGCGCGGCATCCAAACGCCCCTCGCCGACGAGACGGCAGACGTCCGCAAGCATCTCCGGAAAAGCGAAGCCGGTCATCGCCCCGTCGGCACCGCGCGCGAGCTCATGTGGCAAGAACAGGCCGCCGTTGCCGCACAAGATCCCGAGCCGCCTCGCCCCCGCTTTTTCTTGCGCGCGTAATGCTGAGATCTTGTCGAGACCCGGCCAGTCCTCGTGCTTGAGGGTGAGCATGCTCGGGCAGGCCTCGGCGATGGCGCACAGGAGTGCAGCGCTCATGGGTGGCCCACCGCCCAGCGGAAAATCTTGGAGGATCCACGCCGTGTCCTCGAGGCGCTGGTCGAGTTCGCGGCACCAATTGAGGACCGCATCATCGCCGCGCAGCGTACCGGGCGGGGCGATCATCACCGCCGCTGCGCCCTCCGCAACCGCCTCGTTCGCGAATGTGGTGATGGGCACCAAGCCGCGACTGCTCACTCCCGCCACCACCGGCACCCGCCCGCCGACCCGCCGCACGATCTGGCGCAGGAAGGCGCGTGATTCGTCGCTCGTCAGTTCCGCCGCCTCGCCCATCTGGCCGAGGACGACGAGCCCAACCACCCCGCGCTCGAGATACCACTCGACGAGACGGTCGACACCGGAAAGGTCGAGCCCGCCGCGTTCGTCGAAGGGGGTAGCGACGATCGCCACCAGTCCCCGCTCGCGTCCGGTCCACACCGGCATCTCCCTCTCCTCCGCCGTCGACGCGCTCCGAGCCGCTTCGCTTCGATTGCCGGTATCGGCGATGCTCGCCGCGGCGCTCCCTTGAGCTCACAGCCGCGGGCGGGCGGGATCGAGCGGCAACGGCACGACCTTGCCGCGGCCCGCACCGAACGCGCTCTGCGCGTCGCGCGCCGCCCCCGCCGCCGGTACCCCCACCACCAGCCGGCGGGCTTCGCGCCGCCGTTCAAAGACCGCCGCGCCCTGCCAGATGCGCTTCTCGGCCTCGACGATGACCACACCCGAGAGCTCCTTGGCGAGCCGAAGTCCCAGCCGTTCGATCGGGATCGCGGCCTTGAGCAGGAGCATCGAGCTCGAGGGCGGCAGATAGAGCGCGCGCTCCTCGGCCACCGGCTCGAACAGGCGGCGCGAAAGCAGTTTGCGCAACTGGCCCGAGGAGTAAGGGCGGCCGTGGCCGAACGGAGTACGCTCGAACAGGCTCCAGGCGCCGTGGCGGTTTGGAACTACGGCGAGGAGTCGACCGCCGTCCGCGAGAACCCGCCACACCTCGCGCAAAAGACGATCGACATGCTCGCTCAGCTCTACCGCATGGACGAGAAGAATTCGATCCACGCTGCTGTCGCCCAGCGGCAGTTCGTCTTCCCGCACGAGTGCGGTCCGCGAGCAGGTGCGCGCCGGCCAGGCGCGAGCGCCCTGCGCGGCTGGCATGAGAGCGAGACAGCGCTCGGCCTCTTCGAAGAGAGCGAGATAGGGCACCGCATAGCCGAGCCCGAGCAGCCGCACCCCGCGCACATCGGGCCAGAGCGCGCGCAGCCGTGCCGCGATCAGGCGGCGCGCGAGCTGCCCCTCGCGGGTTTGGTAGAATGCCAGGAGCTCGTCTACATCGGGACGCATGCGCGCGATCCTCTCGCCACCATCTGGACGATAGCGCAACCGCGGTCCACATGCACGCAGCGACGGATCGAGGGGAAGCGCCGCCATGCCGCTTGTGGTCGAGGTCGTGCCTCTGCTTGCCGACAACTACGCATATCTGCTCGTGGATGAGACGAGCGGCAGTTGCGCCGTCGTCGACCCCGGAGAAGCCGCGCCCCTGCTCGAGCCCCTGCGCGCCCGCGGCAATCGGCTGGATTGGATCCTGCTCACGCACCATCACACCGACCACATCGGCGGAGCCATTGAGCTCGCGCGCCGCTTTCGGGCGCGCATCGCCGGCGCAGCGGCCGACGCCGATCGGCTGCCGCCCCTTGATCGGCGCCTTGTTGAGGGCGATACGCTCGCCCTTGGCGCGCTCACGGTGCGCACACTTGCCACCCCTGGTCACACCCGCCATCATATCGCGTTTCTGGTCGAGGATACTCAGCGACCCGCTCAGCCAAGCGACCTCTTCTGCGGCGACACGCTCTTTATCATGGGCTGCGGGCGCTTGTTCGAGGGCGATGCCGCAACGATGTGGAACACGCTCGAGAAGCTCGCAGCGCTGCCGGAAACGACGCGGATCTGGTGCGGCCACGAATACACTCTCGCCAACGCGCGCTTCGCGCTCTCGGTCGATCCCGACAATCCGGCGCTGCGCGCCCGGCTCAACGAAGTCGAACAGCTGCGGGCCCAGGGTCGCCCGACCGTACCCTCGACCATCGCCCAAGAGCGCGCCACCAACCCGTTTTTGCGCGCGCGCGATCCGGCCATCCGTCGTCGGCTCGGACTCGAACGAGCGACCGATGCCGAGGTGTTTGCAGCCCTGCGCCGCGCCAAGGACAACTTTCGCAGCTGAACGGCACAGCGCACGAAACGAGCGCACAAGCGCGCGCAGGCAGACAACCACAGCTAAAGCCAGTAAGCCGCCAAAGGCCACGACCGCTCACCTATCATCGCGCCTCTTAAAGTGTGACGCGTAAAGCTTAAGAAAGGCTTAAGCGGGCATGCACCGCGGCGCCCTGCGCAACCGTTGAGGCTGCGTCGGCTCAACGGGAGATCCCGAAATGCGAAAGCGCGCCCGCACCGCGCCGCGGGACACGCGCGCTGGGCAGCTCAGCGGCCGGACCAAACCCGCACGCCGTGCAGGCTCGCCGGTTCCTGTCCCATCATCGGATGCGCAACCTGCACGACGTGAGGCGTTAGCGAGGATGGCGGCTTGCTCGAGCGCAGATGTGGTGATGACAGCGACGCAGAACTTGACCGATGGCGCATTGGAAGGCGAAATGTTGCGAGTTGATTCCCCAAGCTCGAAATGGATCAGAGGAGGCTCGCGATGACCCGTCTTTCTCGTCGCCTCGCGGTCCCGGCGCTCGCCGGTGCCGTCGCCTTGCCCGCAACCGCGCAGGCCAAAAGCGAACCCTTCAAAGTCGTCTACCACCTCAACCAACCGGGCGGAGAAGACTTCGCTTACTATCGCCAGATGCTCACCAATATTCGCAATCATCTGAGCATCCAGCCGCCCGAGGGGATCGACATTCGCGTGGTGATGCACGGGCCGGGGGTCAATCTGCTCCGCCGCGCGGCACCGGCCGACAAGCAGATTGCGGCGACGATCGACGAGCTCAAAGCAGCCGGCGTGAAGTTCCTGGTATGTAAGATCACGCTCAAGAACAACAACATACCGCTTGAGGAACTCTACGACATCGAGGAGAGCGACCTCGTCCCCTCGGGTGTGTTCGAAATTGCCCGCCTCCAGCAGCGCGAGGGTTTCGCATACATCAAGATCTGAAGAAAAAGCGGTTGACTACGCATCAGCGGTAGGTTCGCGTGACCGCCTAGCCGCGCGCGTGGGGGCTCGTTTCGCGCTACCCGCGCCTTTTCGCGCATGCCTTGCGCGCGCACTCGCCCATCCCTGATGTAGAAGAGCCGTAAGCATCACCTGCAACAGCGGCCTCATCAGCTGCAGCTGGCGTTGCGTGGAGTACGCGTGCTCGAGGGCGAGCAAGACCTCAGGCGTGCTGGAAAATGACTGCACCAGGCAGCTTTTTTCTGCACTGTTCTTAGAAAATGCGTGCGGACGGCGCGCGCATCTACGTGTCGACGCTCGGCGGCCTCCCAGTTGCGTGCCGCGTTGTTCTGGGGTTGGCACCAATGACGCGTGCATTGCTCGCCCGGTCGAGGACACCACGACCGGTATGGTTTCGCGGATGCCACGCAGGTGCGACCAAAAGGAGAATGAAGATTTTTTAGTTTTTTTGCTGCGCGCGGTCTTCGCCGCGACCGCGACCCGTGGCGCGAGGCGCCGGCCCTGCCGACGGCGCAACCGCCCTGTACGAGATGCCGGTGTGCAACCGTGCGGTCCGCAGCGTTGATGAGGCGCGCGCCGCGCGCCACGCGATCAACCCCCGGCCGTCCTGCCAGAGCCGGCGCGATCGCCTTTTCGCCTCGGAAATGGCCCAAGGTCGACAAGCGCACAGCCGAGATCGAAGTCAACAGGGGCCGATGCGTCCTTAAAGCGTCTTCGCGCCATTTCGGACATGTGTTGAAAAACTTGGGGTCTCTTGCCGTCGGTGGCGGGCGCAGCTCGGTGCGCGCGTGGATTCGAAGGTCTTATGCCGGCTTTTAAAGGCCCAAGTAAGCTTTTTTGATCTCCTCGCTTGCGCGCATCGCGGCGGCGGGACCGGCACCACGAATGCGGCCGGTCTCCAAAAGATAGGCGCGGTCGACGATCGCCAGCACCTGCTGCACGTTTTGCTCGACGATCAACACCGTAAGTCCCGAGCGGGCGATCTTTTGCACCAGCGCGAAGACCTGTTGCACGATCACCGGGGCGAGCCCGGCCGAGGGCTCATCCAACAGGATCAGCCGCGGGCTGGACATGAGCGCGCGGCCGATCGCGCACATCTGCTGCTCGCCACCTGAGAGCGTGCCGGCGAGTTGATCGCGGCGCTCCTTAAGGCGGGGAAAAAGCGCATAGACTTCCTCGAGCCGCGCCCGCCACCGAGCCCGCGCCGCCGGCGCAAAGGCCCCCATCTTGAGGTTTTCTTCAACCGTCAAGCGCGGGAACAACCGGCGATTTTCGGGAACATGCGCGATGCCGAGCTCGACCACCCGATGCGGTGGCAGCCGCGCGAGATCGACGCCGTTGAAGGTGATGCGCCCGCTGCGGATCGGCACGAGCTTGGAGATGACGCGCAACAGCGTGGTCTTGCCGGCCCCATTGGGACCGATCACCGCCACCGCCTCGCCCGTGCCGACCTCGAGCGACACCCCGAAGAGGGCGGTGAAGGAACCGTAGCCAGCGGTGACCTCTTCGAGCTTGAGCGAGACTTCAGACACGTTGTGCGACGCGCTCCTGTACGGCCGCCGCTTCGGCGCCGAGATAGACCTCGATCACGCGCGGATCATGAGCCACCTCGCGCGGCAGCCCTTCCGCGATCTTCTCGCCATGGTCGAGCACGATGCAGCGATCGACCACGCGCATGAGCACCCCCATGATGTGTTCGACCCACACAATCGTGATGCCCTTCTCATCGCGGATCCGCGCGAGCATATCGGCCGCCCGCTCGATCTCGACATCGTCCAGCCCGCCCAAAGATTCGTCGGCGAGCAAAAGTTTCGGCCGGGTGGCGAGCGCACGGGCGAGCTCGAGCTTCTTGAGGCCCGCCGCCCCCAGCTGATCGACGCGGGCATCGCGGTCGGTCGGCAAGCGCACGAGCTCGAGCGCTTCCACGGCATAGCGTTCGGCGGTGGCGCGGTCGATCGGCTCGCCGTGCCCGTAATAGGCCGCGACCAGGACGTTCTCGAAGATCGAGAGCTTCTTAAACGGGCGCGGGATCTGAAAGGTCCGTGCGATCCCCTTGTGGCAAATGGCAACCGGCGAGAGCCCGCTGATCTCCTCGCCCAAAAAGCGGATCGAGCCCGCGGTGGGCTTAAGAAGACCGGCAATGCAGTTGAAGGTCGTGCTCTTGCCCGATCCGTTGGGCCCGATCAGCCCCAAGATCTCTCCTTCCTCGACGCGGAAGGAGACGTCCTTGACCGCGGTGAAGCCGCCGAACCGCTTGGTGAGCCCCGCGACTTCGAGCACCGTGGCGACCTCACGGTGCGAAGGTGTGGCCCTTGGGGAAGGGCATGATCGGATCGATGGTGGCGATCGCCTTGGGCCAGGCGATCATGGTCTTACCATCGACATATTGCATCACGACGGGCGAGCTCCTGAGGTTTTGACCCGACATGGGATGGCCCGGCGGGGCGAACTTCACTCCATAACCCTGCATAGTGCCGCCTTCGGGAATGTCGATCTCGAGTGCCGCCTTGCGCAGGGATTCGGGATCGAAGCCGCCATATTTGTCGATCGCGAGCGGCAAGACGTGCTCGAGGAAGATCCAGGTGTTGTTCCAACCCATCGAGACATGCGGCGGAACCTCGCCCGGTCCTTTGACCGCCTGGTAGCGTTTGACCATCTCCTGGATGAGGTCGCCCAAGCCCGGTGCCAGCGTCTTGGGATCGAGCAGCTGGGCCGCGACCGGATCGACGTTGAAGAAGTAGTTGACGTCGTCTTTGAATGTCTCCCGCAGCTTGTCGATCTGCCCATAGCCCGCGCCATGCCCGATCAGGGCCTTGAACTTCAACCCCTGCTCCTTGGCCTGGCGCAAGAAAAGGGTGATGTCGGGATTGTAGCCCGTGTGCAGGATGACGTCGGGCCGCGCCCGCCGCAGCTTGGTGACGAGTGACGAGAGATCGGGAGCGGTGGCAGCATAGCCCTCCTTGAGGACGATCTGCATACCCTTCTCTTTGCAGGTCGCCTCGTTGCCGGCCGCCACTCCCGAACCATAGGGCCCGTCCTCGTAGATGATCGCTACCTTGAGGTCCTTGGGCTCGAGCCCGAGCTTCTCGCGCGAGCGTTCCGCCAAAAAGCTGCAGGAGGCCCAGCCGAACTGGTCGGTGTGCACCTGCGGCCGGAACACATA
Organism: Pseudomonadota bacterium; assembly: GCA_030549795.1. Lineage (GTDB taxonomy): Bacteria > Pseudomonadota > Alphaproteobacteria > Geminicoccales > Geminicoccaceae > JANXAZ01. The sequence continues at coordinate 34,565 of JAUQQO010000050.1, forward strand.
TTCGAGGCCTTTGTCCTTGAACACCGCCGAGGAGGTGCACACCGTCGCCCACATGAACTTCTTAGCGGCATTCACCCTCTGCGCCATCGGCACGCAGTGGGCGCTCGAATAGACACCGAGGATCAGGTCCACTTTTTCCTGGTTGAGCAGCCGCTCCGCCTCGGCGATCGCCACCTCCGCCTTGGATTGCGCGTCGGCATAGAGCGCGTTGATGCGGTAGCCGCGCACCCCACCGCGCTCGTTGTAATAGTCGATGAGCGCGCGGGTACCGATATAGGCGGCTTCCGAACCACCGGCGGCAAAAGGCCCGGTAATATCGTAGATCACCCCGATCTTGATTTCCTTGGGCTGCGCGAGCGCCTCCCCGGCTCCGCAAACAAGCAGCAGCGCTGCCAGCCCCGCGTAGAAACCCTTTCCGGCGCCAGTCATGATCGAGCCCCCCTCGGCGCGCCAACTGAACCTTCCCGTCGGCTGCGCGGACTGTTCCGGCCGCTCTTCAAGCTGTCAAGCCGCGGCGGGAAAAGCCGCACCCGCGCTTTCTCAATCCCCGACCAAAAGCGAGGTTGTGAGCCTGCGCAGGCTCTTGATGACCGCCATGGCGACGAGCACACCGGTCTTCGGGTTAAAAGCCGAAGGCCGAACTTCCTCGACAAAGCGCAGCCGACCGAACGCACCTTCCGCCTCGATCTCGACCCGATGGTCACAAATCGCGGGATCCGCGACGACGACCAATTCGGTACGGTCGAGGCCGGCACCGGCGAGCGCTGCTGCTGCGGCGATGTTGACGTTCTGCGGGAACAGAAGCGCGCCTTCGCGCACCGGACCGCGGAACAGTTCCCGCGGCGCTTCGAGATGGTCGAGATCGACCATGGTCTCCGCCGCCGTGCCGCGCCAGGCGGAGGGGTCCTTGCGCACCGTCACCCGCACCCGAAAAAGCCCGCCTTCCGCTGCCGCGCTCAGCACATCGAGGGCCCCGATCCCGGCCGAGAGCACGACGACGCGTCGCCCGTGCGCCCGCGCCGTGCGCTCGAGCTCGCCGCGGAACCCATCGTCGACGAGCGCACCCGCCGAGCTCACGAACAGATCCGCCCCCGCCGCAAGACAGGCACAGCCGTAGGCGCGCAGCGCCTGGTGGCCGGCTGCCTCCACCACCACCTGGGGGCGCGCCATAAGAAGGCGATCGAGCTCAGTGGTGGCGAGCGGCTCGTCCGGGCGCGGCCGGCGTACGAGAATGCCCACGAGCTCCACGTCCCGAGAAAGCGTGCCCGCCCGCACGGCTTTTAAGATCGCCTGACCGATCGCCCCGAGCCCGATCATCCCCACCCGCATGGCCCGCTCCTTGCCTTCGGCGCTTCGTGCGCGATCATGGGCGCGCGAGCAAAAGCGGAGAAGCACGGGTGCACGAACTCGAGCAACTGCGCGAACGCATAGCCTTCCTCGAGCGCGAGCTCGAAGCCGCCCACAAGACGCGCGCCCTGTTCTACGCTGCCATGTTCGAGGAACTGGCGCGGCGGCTCGGGGAAGCCGAGGCGGAGGCGATCATGAGTGCTGTGACCTACCGCCGCGGCGCGGAAGTGGGCCGACGCTTCGCGGCCTTCGCCCCCGCCGACCTCATCGGTCTCTGTCGCGCCTTTTTGGACTTCATCCCCGACCGCGGGCGGCTGTTCGATCCCGAAGTGCGCCGCGCCGACGCGCAGGAGCTCGTCATCCACATGCGCCGCTGCCCGCTTAAAGAGGCCTGGCTCGAAGCAGGGCTGCCGCCCGAGCGGGTGGCCACGCTTTGCCGCATCGCCGGGCGCATTGATAACGGCACCTTCGAAAGCGCCGGCTTTAGCTTCGCCGGCACCACCTGGACGCCGGGAACGACCGGCTGCTGTACGCTTGTGATCCGCCCCGGCCCGGCGCGCGCCGGCTAGCTCGGACCGGGACAAACGCCCTTGGCCTCCTTGCCCTTGCCGTGCCCGCCGCTCGAAAGCGGCGGTGCGCACAGCTGCGTTCGCGGGCATAGCCGAGTGCGACCCGCTGCGGCTTGGATGTCCTGTGGTGGTCGGTGCCGGGCAGCGGTTCGCCTGTGGCGCGAGCACCACGCAGTGCTGCTTGCACGGTCCGCAGCGCCCGCCCATCATGACGGGTCGTGCGGAAAGGAGGGAAAGGGGCACGGTGAGCGCGGACGGCGAGCGAGTGATCGCCCTGCGCGGTGCGGACTTTGTGCCGCTGTTCGAAGGCGTGGCGCATGTTACCCGCTTCGCTCCCTCTCCGACCGGCTATCTCCACCTCGGCCATGCCTATGCGGCGCGCTTCGCCTTCGAAGCGGCGCGCCTTTCGGGCGGACGGTTTTTGCTGCGCCTTGAAGATCTCGATCCGCAGCGCTGCCGCCCCGAGTTCGCCCATGCGATCCTCGAGGATCTGCGTTGGCTCGGGCTGTTTTGGGACGGCAGCGTCGTGCGCCAATCGCAGCGCCTTGCGCTGTACCGCCAGGCGCTCGCGCGGCTCGAGGCGTTGGGCGTGCTCTACCCCTGTTTTTGCACCCGCAAGCAGGTGCGCGAGGAGATCGCGCGCATGGGCGACGCGCCGCACGGGCCGGCCGGTGAAGCCATCTATCCCGGCACTTGCCGGGCGCTGAGCGAACAGGAGCGCAGACGACGCATCGCGCGCGGCGAGCCCTTTGCCTGGCGGTTGGACGTCGAACGGGCGCTCGCCCACACCGGGCCGCTTTCCTGGTACGACGTCCGCGCCGGTTGGGTGGAGGCCAAGCCGGAGCTGTTGGGCGATGTCGTCCTCGCCCGCAAGGACGCGCCAGCGAGCTATCATCTCGCGGTGGTGGTGGACGATGCGGCGCAGGGCGTGACGCTGGTCACCCGCGGCGAAGACCTCTTCCATGCGACCCACATCCACCGCCTGTTGCAAGCGCTCTTGGGGCTGCCGGTGCCGATCTGGTACCATCACAATCTGGTCGGTGACGCCTCGGGGCGGCGGATGGCCAAGCGCAACGGTGCGCTTTCCTTGCGCCATATGCGCGCCCGCGGCGTGAGCCCCGAGGCGATCTGGCAGCTGCTCGGCCTCGGCGCCGCTTCCGCACGGCCTCGGTGCGCCTCCGTTCCGGCTTCTTGATCCTCTTTGGCGCGCTGGTGGCGGCGGGCGCAGGCCTGCTCACCGCTTGCGCGCCGCTGCCGGTGCCCGCAGCGCAGCAGCCGCCGCAGCGGGTATGGGAGCCGGCATCGGCGCCGCGCGCGGTGGTTGTCGCCCTGCACGGCTTCGGCGACCACAAGGGCGCCTTTGCCGCTCTCGGTTCCTGGCTCGCGGCGCGCGGTGTGCGCGTTGTCGCCTTTGATCAGCCGGGCTTCGGCGAGCAGCCGGATCGGCTCTTCTGGCCGGGAACCGAAGCGCTGGTTGTGACCGCGCGCGCGGTGCTCGATCGCGAGCGCGCTTTGTATCCTGATCGTCCTCTCATTCTCTTGGGTGAGAGCATGGGCGCGGCGGTGGCCCTTCTCGCCGTGAGCGAAGCGGGCGCACCGCCCGTGGAGGGGCTCGTCCTCGCGGCACCGGCGGTCTGGGGCGGGGAGAGCTTACCCGGGCTCTACCGAGTGGCGTTGCGCGCACTGGTGGCGGTGGTGCCGTGGCTGCGTCTCTCCGGCCGCGGGCTGCCGGTGCATCCGGCCGAAGATGTCGAGGTGGTGCGCGCTTTGGCCCGTGATCCGTTGCACATCGGCGAGCCGCGCGCCGATGCGGTGGCGGGGCTTGTCGCGCTTATGGACGCGGCGCGGGCGGTGGGGCCCAAGATCGCGCCGCGCACGCTCGTGCTCGTGCCCGGCCGCGACGACATCGTGCCGACGCGGGTGCAACTCTCCTTTGTCCCGACCCTCGCGGCGAAGGACTGCACCGTTCTCTTTTATCCGCGGGCGCGGCATTTGCTCTTGCGGGATCGTGGGCGGGAGGAGGTGTGGGAGGATCTTTGGGCATGGCTTGAGGGGCGCGAGCGTTCGTCCCCATCTGCGCGCCCATGTCGGGCGGTTGAGCGAGGCTGAAACGAGTCGGCGACCGCGCCTTTTCCGGGCTGATGTGGCTTTTAAAAGGAGAGTGTCGAGGTTCCTCTGAGCCTTCAGCGTTCGTGATCGGGTTTGCGTTTCGCCCTGACGGCGTCCCCCGAGGTGTCTTTGGTTTCAATTTCTTGGTTTTTTAATCCGCGCGGATAGCGATAAAGCACCGCCGCCGCCCCGAGATTCCCCGATGCGCTTTTCAATCCGCGCTCCCGCGCGGAGAGCGATCGCGCGCGCCTGCAGGCCTGACACAGGAAGACATTGTTTCAATCCGCGCTCCCGCGCGGGGAGCGATAGACCGAGACGCTCGACCGCCTTCATCGGATCAACGTTTCAATCCGCGCTCCCGCGCGGGGAGCGATTGTATTTGACTTGGAGGATGCGGCGGAAAACTGGTGTTTCAATCCGCGCTCCCGCGCGGGGAGCGATTCCCACGGCCGAGCGCAATGTTCGATGATGCGGCGGTTTCAATCCGCGCTCCCGCGCGGGGAGCG
>JAUQQO010000035.1 GCA_030549795.1 Pseudomonadota bacterium
TCCCGAGCGGCTTCCGGCGACTGCGCTCCAAGCGGCGGCCCCACCACCGCTTTGTCCTGCGCGGCGCTCGGCCGCATCGGTTGCGCCGTATCCGGTGTCGGCTTCGCGCCTTCGCCCGCGGCCACAAGGGACTGGCCCTTGGCCGGCTCCGCGCCTGCGCCGGCGGTGGTTGCAGGTGGCGCGCCGGCTCGCGCTGCCTCGAGGGGCTTGCCCTGGCAGTCCTCGCCCTGCTGGAGATGGAAGACCCACAGCGTCACGCGCGGCTCTTTGACCACGAACTGCCAATCCCACACCGAGGCGATGGCGCTCGCCTGCAGGCCGCGCTCGATGAGCGCTCGGTGGATGCGGTCAGCTCGGGCGCGCGCGAGCCGGTGCGCGCTCAAGGCCTCTTCGGCACGCGCCGCTTCCGGCTCCACATGGCCGATCACCTGAGCCGTCAAGAAGCAGTCGGTGGCGAGGGTGGCAAGCAGTGCTGCGAGCTCGTCTTTGACCTCGCCCTCGAGCTCGCTCGCCTTGGCTTTGAACGGGATCGCCCAGATGCCGACCTGGGCGATGCGTCCGTCCTTCAACACGAGCGGTGCCGCCTCGCGGGCGAGCTCGCGTATCCGGCCGGCCGCAGCCTCGCCGGCAGCGAGCACAGCTACAGCGAGCGCGACCAGCGCTGCGCTGGCTCGAGCCCGCTGCCCCCCGCGGCCGATCCCGCCCATTGCATCTCCTCCGCTTGCGGTCACCTCCGCTTCGGAGCTCACGGCTCGCGCGATATGCTACCGTAAGGCGAGATCTCTATACGGCAATCTCTTTTTACGGCAAAGGGGGGTCCGAACACGCCGAGGGCCCGCCGAAGCGGGCCCTCGCCTTGAGCGCATCCAGCCCAAGCGCGATTACTTGATCTTGGCTTCCTTGAACTCGACGTGCTTGCGAATCTTCGGGTCGTACTTGCGCAAGGTGAGCTTTTCTGTGTGCTTGCGGGTGTTCTTCTTGGTCGTGTAGAAGTAGCCGGTGCCGGCCGAGCTCACGAGCTTGATCAGCGTAGTTGCGGCCTTGGCCATGGTTTTCGCCCTTCGACTAAAAGCCGGCCTCGCTATCTAGGAAGGCTGAGCCCCCTGTCAAGCGGCGTCGCTTCGGTGCGCGTGCGGGCGTCGCTTGGCGCCGAGTGTGCCGATCACCAACGCCCCGCACAGCAGCGCGAGCGAGAAGGCGAAGCTCTCAGCGCCGAACGCCTGCATGCTCGCCCCCACCACGACCGGACCGAGGAGCATGCCGAACTGGAAGGAGGCCACGAAGCCGGCGTTGGCGCGCACGAGCTCACCGCGCGCGAAACGCTCGCCCAGCACCATGAGGCTCAACGTGTAGAGGGCGCCCATCGTCCCTCCGCCTGCGACGAGAAGCGGCCATAAGAGCCAGCCGCTGCGCGCGGCGGGATCAAGGAAGAGCAGCGCAGCGCAGGAAAAGGCAGCGCACAGGCCCAAGGTGCGGCGGGCCCCCAAATGATCGGCGAGCCAGCCCAACGGCAGTTGGGCGACGAGGTTCCCGGCGATCCAAAGGCTCAAGAGCAGCCCGGCACTGCGCTCGCTCGCACCGGTTGCCACCACATAGACCGGAAAAAGCGCAAAGAACCCGGCTTCGAGCGCGGCATAGACGAACACCCCGGCAAAGGCCAAAGACCCGCGGCGCAAAAGCGCCGCGCCATCGACCCCAAGATCCGGCTCGCTTTCGCGGACGAGCGCGTCTTCGACTCCGGTGGCCCAGCGCAACGGCACAAGGGCCGAGAGGAGAAAGGCCGAGGCGAGCAGGAAGGGCAACGGCCCCTCGCTAAGGCGGTGGCGTAGAGCGCGAGCACGCGCCCGCGGCGGGTGGGGGGCGCGAGCGCGTTGATCCCCGCTTCGCTCAAGACGAACAAAAGCGAGCCTACCGCCCCCAAGACGACGCGCCAGAGCGCCCACAAGAAGAGATCGACGGCAAGCGGGAACAGCAACAGCACAAGGGCAGCCACCGCAAGGGCGGCGCGCATGCTGCGCAGGGTGCCGAACTTGCGCGCGATCCCATCGGCGAAGGGCAAGATGGCAAGACTGCCCAAGGCGGAAGCAGCGCTGTTGAGGCCGATCGCGAAAGAATCGATCCCTTGGGCGTGGAGGACGAGCGAGAGCAGCGGCACGGAAAGCGAAATGGTCACGCTCGCAAGCGATGCGGTCGCAACCAGGGCCGCGAGCTGACGCCCCCGCGTTGCGGATCGAACTGTCGCGATCATCACCGCCGTCGCTGTCGGGGACGCAGCGGGCCTTTGCCGCGGCCGATCGCGCGCGGCGCGAGGAGAAGCGAAGCGCCGGGTGCTCGGCTGTGTTCCTCGAGCGCGAACACAAGAGAGCCGGTTACCGGATCGGCCTCGAGAAGGGTCACGACCACCCGATCGCCCAAGCCGAACACCACACCTGAGCGCTTTCCAACGAGCAGATGATGGCGGGGATCGTGCTCGTAGGCATCGTCTTCGAGCTGCGCAAGCGGCACGAGCCCCTCGGCACCGGTCTCGTCGAGGGCGACGAACAGTCCAAAGGACTGCACCCCGACGATCCGCCCGCCAAAGCGCGCGCCGAAGTGATCAGCCAGATAAAGGGCGATCATCCGCTCGAGCGCCCCGCGCTCGCATTCCATCGCCCGTCGCTCGGTCATCGAGAGATGGCGCCCGAGAGCCTCGAGCTCGTCCATGGTAAGAGGCGGTAAGCCGCCGGTACCGAGGCCCAGGACCTTAACGAGCGCGCGGTGGACCACGAGATCCGCATAGCGGCGAATGGGTGAAGTAAAATGGACATAGCGTCGTAAATGCAGACCAAAATGTCCAATGTTACGTGCGCTGTACACCGCCTGAGCTTGGCAGCGCAGGACCAATTGTGCGATCTGCTCGCGTAGTGCATGGTCGGCTACGCGCGCGAGCAAACGGTCGAAATCGGCAGGAGACTTGGGACCTCGACTCCAAGGCACACCGATCCGCTCGAGATAATCGGCAAGCATGTCGAGCTTGAGAGGATCGGGCCTGTCGTGGACGCGGAACAGACAGGGCTGTGCCGCCTCCTCGAGCACCGTTGCCGCCGCGACAACTCTTCGATCAAGCGATGGGCGGCAAGGCGCTCGCGCCGCTCGACCCCGGCGATGCGTCCCTGCGCGTCGAAGACGATCCGCCGCTCGGGCAGGTCGAGGTCGATGGTGCCGCGCCGTCGGCGTGCTTCGGCGAGGACTTCGTAAGCCGCGAAGAGCGGGCGCAGAACCGGCTCGAGCAACGGCTCGGTCGTGGCATCGGGCCGGCCATCGACCGCCGCCTGCACCTGCCGGTAGGTGAGCCGCGCCCGCGAGCGCATGATGCCGCGGGTAAACCGCCACGACAGCAAGCGCCCCTTGGCGTCGATGCGCAGATCGGCAGCAAGGCAAGCCCGATCGGCGTTGGGAACGAGCGAGCAGAGGTCGTTGGAGAGAGCCTCCGGCAGCATCGGGATGGCGCGGTCGGGGAAATAGACCGAATTGCCGCGCTCGCGTGCGGCGCGGTCCAAGGGATCGCCAGGGCGCACGTAGTAGGAGACATCGGCGATCGCCACCCAGATGCGATGGCCTCCTGGGTTGGCGGGATCATCGTCGGGAGCGGCGAAGACCGCATCATCGAAGTCGCGCGCATCCTCACCGTCGATGGTGACGAGCGGCAGATCGCGCAGGTCCTCCCGCTTGCGCCGGGTCACGGGCTTGCAGCGCGCAGCCCGCGCAAGCGCCGCATCCGAAAACGCCATCGGCAAACCGGCCTGGATGGCCAGCGCAGTCGAGATCGCAGCCGGCTCCTCGAGCCGGCCGATGCGCTCGATCCGCCGAACGACGGGCAGCGCGAGCGGCCGCTCCGCCCCCAGTTCGGCGCGCACGAGCTCACCTGCCTTGGCCGCGCCGAGCGCCTCGGGTGCGATCCGGTACTCGACGCCGCGCGCTTCGCGCACAAGCGGCCGCAGACGCAGGCCGGCGCCCGTGTCCTCGAGCACGCCCACAGCAGCTTTGGGAACGCGCGGCAAAAGCCGAATCGCTTCCGCCAAAAAGCGCCGCTTGCCCGTGGGAAAGAGGCGCGCGAGCAGCCGATCGCCCACCGTTGGCGCCGGGCGACCGGCGCGCGCCGCGGGCAGAAGGATGCGGGCTTCGGGAAAGGCGGCGGCGGTGCAGCGCAGATCGCCGTCGTCGTCGACCGCGGTGACCTCGAGCACGGTCACGCTCGGGAGCGTCTTAGACGGCTTGCGCGCCTTGCGCGGTGCGACCAGGCCTTCTGCTTCGAGTTGGCGCAAAAGCGCCCGCAACGGCCGCTCGGCCTCGCGCGCGAGGCCGAAGGCGCGGGCGAGCTCGCGGGTGCGCGGCCGCCGCGAGCCTTGCGCGGCGATCCAGCGTAAGACCTCCTCGCGGCTCGGCAGTCGCCCGCAACGGCCGCTCGGCCTCGCGCGCGAGGCCGAAGGCGCGGGCGAGCTCGCGGGTGCGCGGCCGCCGCGAACCTTGCGCGGCGATCCAGCGTAAGACCTCCTCGCGGCTCGGCAGTGCCACCCGGGATCTGCGGCTCAACGGCGTCAACCGCGGCTGCGGGCGGGCGCGCGCGAGGCTTTTGGCGACCCTGCGCTCGCGGCGCGGGCCGAGGTCGCCGCACCCGCTTTGCGCCGTCGCGCGGTCGATGTTGCAGCCGCCGGTTCCCCGCTTGCGGCGGTTGCCGCGCGGGAGCTCGCCGCGCGCTCTTTAGAAGCCTTGCGCGCGCTCCGCTTCGCCGCACCGCTGCGCGCCGCTTTGGCCTCCAAAAGCGCGAGCGCGTCGTCGAGGGTAAGGCTTTGCGGATCGGTGCCCTTGGGCAGCGTGACGTTGAGCTTGCCGTGCTTGATGTAGGGGCCGAAGCGGCCGGCGAACAGAAGTACCGGCGAGCCGTCTTCGGGATGGATGCCGAGCTCGCGCAACAGCGCGCCGGCTGTTCGGCCACCCCCCTCCCCGCTTTCCGCCAACAGCGCGATCGCCCGGTTGATCCCGATCTCGAGCACGTCGTCGCCAGGGGGCAGGGTCACGAAGCGCCGGCCACGCTGCACATAGGGACCGAAGCGGCCGATCCCGGCCACGATCGGCTCGCCGGTCGTGGGATCGCGGCCGAGCTCGCGCGGCAGCGCCAAGAGTTTGAGGGCGCGCTCGAGATCGAGGGTTTGCGGATCGGTTCCGGGCGGCAGCGAGCAACGCTTGGCCCCCTCGCCCTCCCCGCGCTGCACATAGGGGCCGAAGCGTCCGTCCTTGACCCACACCTCTTCGCCGGTGGCGGGATCGACCCCGAGCAGGCGGTCGACGCGCGCTTCGGCGCCATCGCCCTCTTCCCCGTCGAGCCGACGCGTGTAGCGGCAGGCAGGATAGTTGGAGCAACCGACGAACGCTCCGAAGCGGCCGAGTTTCAACGACAAGCGCCCTTCGCCGCACAGCGGGCAGCGGCGTGGATCAGAACCATCGGCGCGCGGTGGGAACAGCTTGGGCGCCAAAGCCTCGTTTAAGGCTTCCAGCACTTCCGAGACGCGCCGGCGCTGGACTTCGTCGACCGAGCTCTTAAACGGTTCCCAAAAGGCGCGCAAAACCGAACGCCAGTCGATCTCGCCGGCAGCGATCTCATCCAGCTTGGCTTCGAGTTCGGCTGTGAAGCCGGGCTGCACCCAACGGTCGAAGAAGCTCACCAGAAAGCCATTGACCAGCCGACCACGATCGGTGGGCACGAAGCGTCCTTTTTCGACCTTTACATAATCGCGCTCCTTCAATACCGAGATAATACTCGCATAAGTGGATGGGCGACCGATACCGAGTTCCTCGAGCTTCTTGACCAACGAAGCTTCAGTATAGCGTGGTGGCGGCTCGGTGAAGTGCTGGGAGGGGGTTACCTCTTCTTTCTCGAGCTGCTCACCAGCTACGAGCGGTGGTAAGGTCTTGCCGGTTTCTTCGTCCTCTTCCTCGCTCGGGCGGTCGTCGCGGCCTTCTTCATAGAGCTTCAAGAAACCGTCGAAGGCGATCGTCTGGCCGCTCGCGCGCAAGCCCACCGCACCATCCGGGCTTGCGATCTCGACCGTGAGCCGATCGAGAAGGGCGGCTGCCATTTGGCTGGCCACCGTGCGCCGCCAGATGAGATCGTAGAGTTTGCGCTGGTCCTCGTCCAAAAACCGCGCCACCTCTTCGGGCGTGCGGGCGGGATCGGTGGGGCGAATCGCCTCGTGGGCCTCTTGGGCGTTCTTGGCTTTGGTCTTGTACTGGCGCGGGCGCGGCGGGAGATAGGCCTGATCGAAGCGCGCGCCGATCACCTTGCGGATCGCTAAGAGCGCCTCGTTGGAGAGCGAGACGCTGTCGGTGCGCATATAGGTGATGAGCCCCACCGTCTCGCCATCGAGATCGACGCCCTCGAACAGCCGCTGGGCGACGCGCATCGTGCGCTCGGCGGAAAAGCCGAGCTTGCGCGCCGCCTCTTGCTGCAAGGTGGCGGTGGAAAACGGCGGCGGAGGGGTGCGGCTCACCTGCTTTTTCTCGACCGCCGTCACCTTAAGCGGCCGCGCGCGGATCGCTGCGGCTGCGGCCTCGGCCGCTTTCGCGTCGGGGATGTCGAACTTGCCGAGCTTTTTGCCCTCAAGAGCGACCAGGCGCGCCTTGAAGCGGTCGCCGCGCGCCGTCTTAAGCGTCGCCTCGACGGTCCAATATTCGCGCGGGACGAAGGCCTCGATCTCGGCTTCGCGTTCGCAAATCAACCGCAGCGCCACCGACTGCACGCGGCCGGCCGAGCGCGCACCCGAGAGCTTGCGCCAGAGCACGGGCGAAAGGGTGAAGCCGACGAGATAGTCGAGGGCGCGGCGGGCCTGGTAGGCGTCGATGAGGTTGGTATCGAGGCCGCGCGGATGGCGCATCGCCTCGAGCACGGCGGGCTTGGTGATCTCGTGGAAGGCGACGCGCTTGACGTCCACGCCTTTGGTGGCGCCGCGCTCGTCCAAGAGGCTCTTGAGGTGCCAGGAGATGGCCTCGCCCTCGCGATCGGGGTCGGTGGCCAGCCACAGCCTGCGGGCGCCCTTGACCGCGCGGGCGATCTCCTCGACCCGCTTCAGCTTCTCGGGCAAGGGTTCATAGATGATCTCGAAATCCTTATCAGGTCTTACCGAGCCGTCTTTTTCGGGAAGATCGCGAACATGCCCATAAGAGGGAAGGACTTTGTAGCCTTCGCCAAGGTATTTCGCGATCGATTTCGCTTTGGTCGGCGATTCGACGACGACGATATCCATGAGGAAAAGGGCTCTCTTTCGATCGATGCCGTGATCGTCTCACCCGAGCCGACGCGCGATGCGATTGCCCGGATGACGCTCGATCCGACCCTCGAGTTCGAGCTCGAGGAGCGCGTCTTGGATCGCGGCTGCTTCGACTTGGCATTGGCGGGCAAGATCGTCAATCGCCACCGGCTCCGCCCCGAGCCCCTCGAGCAGCGTCAATCGCCACCGGCTCCGCCCCGAGCCCCTCGAGCAGGCGGGCAACGAGGGCCGAGCGCGGTAGTGTGGCTTCCCTTCGACCCGCTGCGGGCGCGGCCGCGGGCAGCGGGCGAACGGGAGCCGAGGCGGCGGCGGGCGGCTTCATGTTCGCGCACAGAGGCGCGATCACCGCGAGCACATCCTCCGCACTCTCGACGAGGTGCGCTCCCTCGCGCAGCAGCCGGTTGGTGCCGCGATGGCGCGGATCGAGGGGGCTTCCGGGCACCGCCATGACCTCGCGGCCGGCCTCGAGCGCAAGGCGGGCGGTCAACAGCGAGCCCGAATGCGGTGCCGCCTCGACCACCACAACACCCACAGCCAGCCCGGCGATGATGCGGTTGCGACGCGGGAAATGCTCAGCGCGGGGTGCCGCAGCGAGCGGCCGCTCGCTCACCACGCAACCCTCGATCGCGATGCGATCGAGCAGGGCCGTGTTCTCTTCCGGATAGGCGCGGTCCACCCCGCTTGCGAGGACGGCAACCGTCGAGCCCGGGCCATCGAGGGCACCGAGGTGGGCGGCGGTGTCGATGCCGCGCGCAAGGCCCGAGACGACCACCAGGCCCGCTGCGGAGAGCGTGCGTGCCATCTGCGCTGCCAACAGACAACCATGGTGGCTGG
>JAUQQO010000005.1 GCA_030549795.1 Pseudomonadota bacterium
TAAGCGTGCCCAAAAGCGCAGCTAAAGCCCAGCCGCGATCGGGATCGGGAGTGGACCGCAGATAGGCGCTTAAGAGCGCCCGCTTGGCGGTGCGCTGCGGGGAATGCACAAGACGCTCGAGCAGTTGGGCAAATGCGTGCATCGTCCAAGAGGTGAGATCGCCTGCCGAGGCTGACTAGCCTACCCTCAATTCCTCCCTTGTGTGTCGATGTGCTGCAACGACCAGGGGGGATGGGCGCCTCGGGCGCGACGCGCGTTGCGCTTGACGGGTCAGGGTGCTGGTCACTAGCTTTCGCGTTGCCAACTCCTTGATGGATCTTCTTTTTGCTTGAGTTTCTCGTTCTGATCGTAGCGCTGCTCGCGGCGAGCGGAGCACTCGGTGTGATCCGCGCCCTCGATCCGCGTCGGCCGCTGCTCGTCTATGGCATCGCGCTTGTCCTCTGCCTCGGTGGCTTGGCGGTGGTGCTCGGCCATCGCGTCATGGGTGCGCCGGTGCTGCGCTTGGTGCTGCCGCTCGGACTGCCCTGGGTCGGGGTGCACCTGCGGCTCGACGCGCTCGCGGGGTTCTTTTTGCTCGTGATCAACCTCGTTGGGGCGCTTGTGAGCCTGTTCGCTCTCGGTTACGGGCGGCATGCTAGCGAACCCGGGCGCGTGCTGCCCTTTTACGGGCCCTTTTTGGCCGCCATGCAGTTGGTTTGTCTGGCCGATGACGCATTTTCGTTCCTCTTCGCCTGGGAGCTCATGTCGCTCGTCTCGTTCTTTTTGGTCCTGGTCGAGCATGAGAAAGAGAGCAGTCACCAGGCGGCCCGAGTCTATTTGCTCATGGCGGCTGGCGGCACCTTTTCGTTGCTTTTGGCTATGGGTGTTCTAGCGGGAGCCGACGGCGGCTATTCCTTCGATGCGATACGGGGGCAAGAGCGCGCTGAGGCGACCGTGGTGAGCGTGTTCCTGCTCGCGCTCATCGGTGCCGGCTCGAAGGCGGGTCTCATCCCCGTCCATGCGTGGTTGCCGCTCGCCCATCCGGCTGCTCCCTCGCACGTCTCCGCGCTGATGAGCGGGGTGATGACCAAGGTCGCGATCTATGGCTTTGTGCGCTTGGTGTTCGACCTGCTCGGCGGGGTGGCGCTCGGCCCAAGTGTGATCGTTCTCATCTTGGGCGGAATCAGTGCGGTACTGGGCGTGCTCTACGCCCTCATGGAGCACGACCTCAAACGGCTGCTCGCCTATCATACAGTCGAGAACATCGGCATCATTACCGCCGCTTTGGGGCTCGCGCTCGCTTTTGCCGCTGCCGGCTTCGACCTGCTCGCGGCACTCGCGCTCACAGCCGGTCTCTTCCACGTCCTCAACCATGCGCTCTTCAAGAGCCTGCTCTTTTGTGGTGCCGGAGCCGTGCTGCACGCGACCGGGACGCGCGATATGGAGCGGCTGGGCGGGCTGTTGCGCCGCATGCCGACAACCGGGATCAGCTTTTTGCTCGGCTGTGCCGCGATTTCGGCCCTGCCTCCCTTAAACGGCTTTGTCTCCGAGTGGCTCCTCTTCCAGGCGATTCTGCAAAGCCCGATTCTGGTCTCCTTGCCGATCGTCCTTGTGGTTCCGGCGGTGGGGGCCTTGCTTGCCCTGGCTGCCGCATTGGCCGCGGCCTGTTTTGTAAAGGCCTATGGGGTGGTGTTCTTGAGCCGACCGCGCAGCGCCGAAGCGGCGGCGGCGCGGGAGGTCGACCCCTTCTCGCGCGCGGCGATGCTCGCCTTTGCCGGTCTGTGCCTTCTTCTGGGCGTCATCCCCGGGCTGATCGTCGACGCCCTCGCTCCGGTGGGCGAACTCTTGCTCACGGCGCATTTGCCGTCCCAGCTCGGCAATCCCTGGCTGTCGCTGCAGCCGCTGCCGACGAGTGCGAGCTCCTACAACGGTCTTGTCTTGTTGAGTTTTCTTCTCATCGCGGGCGGGCTGACCGCCGTCGTGCTGCATCGTTTTGGAGGCGCCGGCTTGCGCTTGGGCCCGATTTGGGACTGTGGCTATCCCGACCCCGCGCCCTCCACCCAGTACACCGCCACCTCCTTTGCCCAACCCATCCGGCGGGTGTTCGGCACCGTTCTCTTTCGAGCCCGCGAGACCGTCACCATGCCGCCGCCGCTTGCCACGGCTGCGGCACGGCTTGAGGTCCGGCTCGAAGATCCCATCTGGGAGCGGCTCTATGTGCCTGTGGCGCGGGCCGTGCTCGCTGCCGCCGATCGGCTCAACCCGCTGCAGTTCCAGACCATCCGTCGCTATCTCGTGCTCGTCTTTCTGTCCCTTGTCGGGTTGCTCGTGCTCGCTGCGGCGCGATCGTGAGGGGGAGGCGGATGCGGCTGCTCCTCGATCTCCTCGCCCAAGGTCTGCAGATGACGCTCGTTCTCGCCGCCGCTCCGCTCCTGGTGGGCTGGACGCGCAAGCTAAGAGCACGGTTGTTGCGCCGCCGCGGCCCCGACCTCGTCCAGCCCTATCGCGATCTCGTGCGGTTGCTGCGCAAGGAACCGGTGATCGCGCACAGCGCCTCACCCTATTTCCGCGTTGCACCCTATCTCGTCTTCGCGAGCACGTGGATCGCCGCTGCGCTCGTGCCGACTTATGCCACCGGGCTCATGTTCCACTGGGCGACCGATCTTATCGCCATCGTCGCCTTCTTGGGCTTTGCCCGCTTCGCTTTAGGGCTCGCTGGGATGGACGTCGGCACGGCCTTCGGCGGAATCGGCAGTTCGCGGGAGGTGATGATCGCGAGCCTGGCGGAGCCTGCGATGCTGCTCGTGGTCTTCACCTTGGCCTTGCTCGCGGGCTCGACCCAGCTCTCGGCGATCGCCGAGTTCCTCGTGCGCGAGCCGGTTGGGCTTAGGGTCTCGTTGGGGCTGGCGCTTGTGGCCCTGCTTATGGTTGCGATCGCCGAGAATGCCCGCATTCCGGTCGACAACCCGACGACGCATCTCGAGCTCACCATGGTCCACGAGGCGATGGTGCTCGAGTATTCCGGGCGCCACCTGGCACTTATCGAAGCGGCATCGGCTCTTAAACTTACCGCGTACTTTTCTTTGGTGGCCTGTTTGTTCTTCCCCTTTGGTATGGTCACCTCCACGTCCTCGCCCTTGCTCTATCCGCTCGGGATCCTGGCGTGGATGGCGAAGATCGCGGTGTTGGGTGCTGTTCTTGCCGTCTTCGAGACCGCTGTTGCCAAGTTGCGCGTCTTTCGCGTTCCCGAGTTCTTGGGTGGCGCCTTCGTGCTGGGCTTTCTCGGTACCCTTTTGTTGTTCGTCTCGCGAGCGCTTTAAATGTCACCGCTTGCCTTTGACATCGCCCATCTTTTGGCCGGTTCGATGGTAGTCGTGAGCTTTCTTCTGCTCTACCAGGACCGGATCACGGGCGTGCTCAATGTCTTCGCCGTACAGGCGATCATCCTTGCGCTTGCCGTCGCCTTCCAGGCCTGGTCACAAGGGGCGCCCCATCTCTACCTTACCGCGCTCATCGCGCTTATCGTCAAGGGCGGGATCATCCCCTTGGCCCTCCATCGCATCGTGCGCGAACTCGGCATCCATCGCGAGATCGAGAAGGTGGTGGGGGTGGGGCTCACCATGCTCGTGGGACTGGCGCTGACCGCACTCGCGGTCATCGTCGTGCTGCCGATCGCGCAGGAGGCCGGGCGCGTCGGCCGAGAAGATCTCGCCTTTGCGCTCGCCGTGATCCTCCTCGGCCTGTTGATGATGATCACGCGGCGCAACGCCGTCACCCAAGTGGTTGGCTTTATGAGTCTTGAGAATGGACTCGTGCTCGCCGCCACCGGTGCCAAGGGAATGCCGCTCGTGGTCGAGATCTCCGTGGCATTTTCCATTCTCATCGCCTTCATCGTCTTTGGTATCTTCGTCTTTCGCATCCGCGAGCGCTTCGATACCGTCGATGTGCACGCGCTCGAGCGCTTCCGCGGAGACTGAGTGATGGGCGAGACCGCGCGCCTGCTCGTCCTTGCCATCCCATTCGCCGCGGCACTCCTTTTGGGGGTGATCAAGGACTATCGCCTGGGCGCACGCCTCAATGCCACCGCCGCCGGTGCTGCCCTGTTGGCTGCGGTAGGCCTTCTTGTCTTCGAGCGGCCGGAGCCCGGGATCCACTTCATCGTCGACGATCTCAACACCACTTTTATTCTGCTCAACACGTTCGTCGGTTTCACAACCGCGCTCTTCTCCGCCTCCTACATCGCCCACGAGCTCGCGATCGGGCGGCTCACGCCGCGCTTTTTGCGCTTCTACCACGCCATGTACCAGGCGATGCTGGGCTCGATGAGCCTCGCCCTGCTCGCCAACAACGTCGGGCTCATGTGGGTGGGGGTGGAAGTAGCGACGCTCGTAACGGTACTGATGGTCGGTATCTACCGCACCGAGCCGGCGATCGAGGCAGCGTGGAAATACTTCATCCTCGGCTCGGTGGGGATCGCTTTGGCCTTCTTCGGCACTATTTTGGTTTATCTGGCAGCACAGGAAACCCTCGGCGAGGGCATGCCGGCTCTGGCGTGGAACCGCTTGGTGGCGGCGGCGCCTTTGTTCGACCCTCGCCTGTTGGATGTCGCCTTCGTGTTTTTGCTCATCGGCTATGGAACCAAGGTGGGCCTCGCACCCTTGCACGCCTGGTTGCCCGATGCCCACGCCGAGGGACCGACCCCGATCTCGGCCGTGCTCTCGGGTCTTTTGCTCAATGTCGCGCTCTTTGCGCTCTTGCGCTTTAAGCTCGTGATGGCGGCGAACCCCTCCGCCCTCACGCCCGGCCCGGTGATGGTGACGATGGGGCTCGTCTCGCTCCTCTTTGCCGCCCTCATGCTCTACCGCCGGCGCGACATCAAACGCTTCTTCGCCTACAGCTCGATCGAACATATGGGGATCACGACCTTCGCCTTCGGCATGGGTGGCCCCCTCGCCAATTTCGCCGGGCTGTTGCACATGGCCATGCACAGCTTGGCGAAGTCCGCCATCTTCATGGCCGTGGGCCACATCGCGCAGGTCAAAGGCACCCAGAAGATCGAATCCCTGCGCGGGCTGGGAGCCACCCATCCGGTCCTCGCTTGGGGTTTTGCGATCGGGGTGGTGGCGATCGCGGGCATGCCGCCCTTCGGGTTGTTCACGAGCGAATTCTTGATCCTAAGCTCGACCTTCGCGCGCGCTCATACCCTTGCGCTGGTCGTGGTGCTCGGCCTTCTCATCGCTTTGGGTGCGCTCGTCGTGCGGCTGGTCGGCATCGTCTTCGGTCCTCCTTTGGGAGCCCGTGAGCCGGCACGGGCCAGCTACCTGCCGATGTTCGCGCACTTTCTGCTGGTTCTCTTAGCAGGCCTGTGGCTGCCGGAGCCGCTCGTGCGCTGGTTCCAAACAATTGCGGCACAGCTCGGATGAGCGATCTCGGCCCTCCCGCACCCGAATTGCCCTTAGCCGAATTCTTGGCCGCCTACCCGGTGGTGCCCGAGCATCGGCCCTGGGCCCGTCACCTCCTCGATCGGGCGGGCTGGGAGGCGCTCGCCCGCTGGCTGGCGAGCGGCACCGTCGAGCTCTTCGCGCTGTGGGGAGAGCCGACCGCGGTGCATGCGGCGCTGTTCGAGCCGGCAACCGAAGTGCTCGCGGTGGCTTCGCTTCCCTGCCCAGAGGGACGGTTCCCCGCGCTTGGCCGGCTGCATCCACCGGCGATCCGGCTCGAGCGCACCATCCGCGATCTCTTCGGGCTCGAACCCGAGGGGCTCGAGGACCGGCGCGGTTGGCTCGACCACGGTCGCTGGCTGGTGCGCCGACCGCTGGCCGCTGATCCCGTCCCTCACGATGGGACCCCGGATCCTTACCCCTTTCTTCCCGTAGAGGGCGAGGGGATCCACGAGATCCCGGTAGGACCGATCCACGCCGGCATCATCGAACCCGGCCATTTCCGCTTTAACGCCCAGGGCGAGACGGTAGTGCGGCTCGAGGCCCGGCTCGGCTGGGTGCACAAGGGCATCGAGAAGCGGCTTGAGGGGAGCCATTGGCGGGAAGCGGCGCGCGTCCTCGGCCGCGTCTCGGGCGATGCGACGGTGGCCTATCAATGGGCATTCGCACGCGCGGTTGAAGCAGTAAGCGAGGTGGAGCCACCTGAACGCGCCGTGTGGCTGCGCGCGCTCTTAAGCGAACTCGAGCGCATCGCGATGCACCTGCACGACATCGGCTTTGTATGCAACGATGCCGCCTTTGCGCTCATCCATGCGCACACCGGGATCCTGCGCGAACAGCTCCTGCAGCTGTGCGGCGAGCTCTTCGGCCATCGGCTGATGATGGACACCATCCTGCCGGGAGGAATAGCCGTCGATCTCGATCAGCGGGGTGCGGGTCGGCTGCGCGATCTTACGCGCTCGCTCGCAAGCCGCTTCGAGCGGCTCGTGCGGATCTACGAAGATACCCCCTCCTTACAGGACCGCACCGTAACCACCGGCATCCTCGCTCCTGCCCTTGCCCGCCGCTTCGCCGCCGGCGGCTACGTCGGTCGCGCTTCAGGGCGCGACTTCGATTGCCGGCGCGATCTCGCCTATCCGCCCTACGATCAGTTGCGCCCGACGATCCCGGTGCGTCGGGAGGGCGATGTCAACGCACGGGTGTGGATCCGCATCGAGGAGATCCGCACGAGCCTCGCGTTGATCGCGCGTATCCTCGATGCGCTGCCGCGAGGACCGCTCACCGTGCCGGTTCCGGAGCGCGCCGGCGAGGGGGTGGGGATGGCCGAATCCTTCCGCGGCGAGGTCTTCGTTTGGCTTCGCCTCGATGGCGAGGGGCGGATCCTGCGCTGCCATCCACGCGATCCGTCGTGGTTTCAATGGCCACTGTTAGAAGCCGCAATCGAAAATAATATCGTTGCGGATTTCCCTTTGTGTAACAAGAGCTTCGATTGCTCCTACAGCGGGGTCGACCTGTGAGCCGCGAACTGCTCTTCGAAGGTCTGTTCGAGCGCCCGGTCACCGTCGCCAAGCCTGCACCATCGCATGAGGCCTTAGCCGAACTCGCGCGTACGGTGAACCGCGCCGCGCTGCGCCGGCTCGGTCGCTCGCTCGTGATCCGCGAAGTGGATGCCGGCTCCTGCAACGGCTGCGAACTCGAGATCCATGCCCTCAACAATGCCATCTACGATCTCGAGCGCTTCGGGATCCGCTTCGCCGCGAGTCCCAAACATGCCGACGTGCTGCTCGTCACCGGCCCCGTCACCCGCAACATGGCCGCCGCCTTGCGGCAGGCCTGGGAATGCACCCCCGATCCCAAATGGGTGGTGGCGGTCGGCGATTGTGCCGCCGGCTGCGGCGTCTTTGCCGGTTCCTACGCCCTTGTCGGAGGGACGGGCGCGGTCGCCGAAGTCGTCCCCGTCCACCTCCACATCAAGGGATGCCCACCCTCACCGCTGGCGCTCTTGCAAGGGCTGCTCGCGCTGCTCGAAGGCGGCTGAGCTCCCCGGCCCGCAAAGACCGGCAGCGAGCAGGGGGGGCCGAGACGCCGGGCAACACCCTGAAAGCTCACAGCGAACACGAGGCAGAGCGCCGCTCGGGCGGGGCGATCCCCCTATCGCCGTCATGCGCGAGCGAAGGTGACGATTGCACAAGATGCGCTTCGTCCGTCTCGGCACTCTGGCCTAAACCAAGAAAGGTCTGATCAGCCTCCCTGTACCTCGGCGGGCCGGACGGGAACGATCTCCTCCGGCCCGAT
>JAUQQO010000043.1 GCA_030549795.1 Pseudomonadota bacterium
GATAGGCCGCGTGGCCTGCTCTGAAGCCTCGCCCTGACGAAGAAGGGATTAAGACAAGCCGGCGGACCGCGACGATGCGGCCGGCATCGCTCTGAAGCCTCGCCCTGACGAAGAAGGGATTAAGACGTCGCGCGGCGGCACAATCGTACCGGCGATGGCCCTCTGAAGCCTCGCCCTGACGAAGAAGGGATTAAGACGAGGTCGTAAATAACGACCCCGGCAGGAAGGGTCCTCTGAAGCCTCGCCCTGACGAAGAAGGGATTAAGACAAAAAGTTCTCGAAGGAGCCGCACCGCCGTTCGAACTCTGAAGCCTCGCCCTGACGAAGAAGGGATTAAGACAGACGGACCGCGCCAATCTCTCAAGCTCTGCGCGCTCTGAAGCCTCGCCCTGACGAAGAAGGGATTAAGACCGGTCCGTTAGGACATTATCTTGCCAAGAAATCGCCACTCTGAAGCCTCGCCCTGACGAAGAAGGGATTAAGACCGTGCGGGGTCAGGTTCCTGATCCTCATCGGTCTTCTCTGAAGCCTCGCCCTGACGAAGAAGGGATTAAGACCACGCGCTACACGACGCGCGCCACCCGCAGCACGCTCTGAAGCCTCGCCCTGACGAAGAAGGGATTAAGACGGACCGCTACCACTTGGCAGCGGCCGATGATCCACTCTGAAGCCTCGCCCTGACGAAGAAGGGATCAAGACAATCCGCGCTAAAAAAACATCGCGCAACGCACCGCGCACGTCGCCGGTTACGCGTTCGGCAACAAAAAAGCCCGGGACCCGCTTCGGGTACCGGGCACGCACAACAAACGCAGATCAGCGGCTCGAGCGCATCTGCCGCAAGCGGCGGACGCGGCGCCGCGCGCCCGTTTTACCCTTTGGGCGCGTCGGGCTGACGCTCGGGAGCCGCCGCGCGCACCGCTTCTAGCGCCAGCATGGCGCGCTCCGCCGCGAGCAGGCGCGGAAACGAGTCGAGCGGCAAGCCGTAACGGCGGGCGTTGTAGAGCTGCGGAACGAGCAAACAGTCGGCGATCGTCGGGTTGGCGCCGAAACAGAAGGGACCCGGTTCATTTTCCACCATCGCCGCGCAGGCCGAGAGCCCCGCTTCGAGCCAGCGGTGGTGCCAGCGCTGCTCGGCTTGCGCATCCAGGCCGAGCACGTCGTGCAGATAGCGCCGCACGGCGAGGTTCGAGAGCGGGTGGATCTCGCAGGCGATGGCGAGCGCAAACGCGCGCACGCGCGCGCGGGCAAAGGGCTCGCGCGGCAAAAGCGGCGGCTCCGGTACCGTCTCCTCGAGCCATTCGAGGATGGCGAGCGATTGCGTGAGCGGCCGACCGTCCACTTCCAGCGTCGGCACGAGCGCCTGCGGATGGCGGGCGCGGTAGGCGGGATCGGCCTGCTCGTCGCGCAGAAGGTCGACCGCGCGATACTCGTAGGCGAGGCCTTTAAGCCCGAGGGCGATGCGCACCCGATAGGATGCCGAGGAGCGCCAATAGCTATAGAGCACGAGCCTCACGCCTCTCGCTCCCCTTCGCACACCGCCGCTCGCGCTGCCGCGATCGCCTGTTCGAGCAGGGCCTCATCGCCCAGCTGGTTGGCGAGCAAGAGGACCAAAGCGGCGTCGAGCCGGCGGCTCTGCTCGGCTGTGAGGCCTTCGTGCGCGCGCACGAGGCGCACGAACACCGCATCCGGATCGGCGAGATGCAGGCGGCTGTCGAGCTCAGCCATCACGCAGCCCTCCGCACGGTAGCACCCGAACGTCCCATGAGGCGGTCGAGCGCGGCCGTGATGCGCACCGGATCGATGTCGCGCCAGCGCGCGGCGACATGCTGATCGGGGCGCACAAGATAAGTCGTACCGGGCTTCGCGTCCCAACGCTCCGCCGCAAGACCCTCGGCGGGTAGGTTGACGGTCCGCACCCCGGCGAGCGTCGGCGCCGCCGCCCCGAACACGAGGATAGTCGGCTCGCCGCCCAACCGCTGCATAAGGAAGCTCCCATCCGCGAGCGGCGCGTCGATGGCCGGCGCGCCCGGGGCCGGCCCGCCCGCCCAGGTGTCGACATCCGCGGTCGAAAGCGGGCTCGCCCGATAGTGATGCGGGGTGGAGAGCCGACCGGCGTTGACCATCGCACGGGCGAAGGCGTGTCCGCGGGCGAGAAGCAGCACCGCATCGCGATAGGCGCGCGCGGCATCGCCGCGTGGGGTGATGAAGTCGGTGGCGCGCGTCGAATGGAGAATGTTCTCATCCGCCGCCGGGATGCGCTCGGCATCGTAGCTGTCGAGCAGGCTCTCGGGAGCGCGGCCCTGCAGCACGGCTGCGAGCTTCCAGACCAGATTGTCGGCGTCCTGCACTCCGCCGTTGCCGCCGCGGGCGCCGAACGGGCTCACTTGGTGCGCGCTGTCGCCCACGAAGAAGATGTGGCCGTGGCGGAAGCGCGCCAGGCGCCGGCAGCGGAAAGTGTAGACGCTCACCCATTCGAGCGCGAACGGCACATCGGGCCCGAGCATGGCGCGGATGCGTGCTGATACCCGCTCGGGGTCCTTCTCGGCCTCCGGGTCGGCTTCGGCGCCGAGCTGAAAGTCGATGCGCCAGACGTCATCGGGCTGCTTGTGCAAGAGCACCGACTGGCCGGGATGGAAGGGCGGGTCGAACCAGAAGCGGCGCTCGGCCGGCAGCTCCATGCCGCGGATGAGCACATCGGCGATCAAGAAGCGGTCGCGGAACACCTGGCCCTCGAAGGCGAGGCCGAGCTGCTCGCGAATGGTCGAACGCGCTCCATCGCAGGCGAGCACCCATTCGGCGGCCAGGCGGTAGGAACCGGCGGGTGTGGCGATGTCGAGGAGGACGCCATCGTCGCGAGGCGTGACCGCTTGTACCCGGTTTTTCCAGCGCAAATCCACGCGGCCGGAAGCGGTGCAGGCTTCGACCAGCCACTCTTCGAGATAGTATTGCTGAAGGTTGACGAAGGCCGGCATGCGGTGGCCGGGCTCGGGTAAGAGATCGAACTCGTATGCGAGCTTGTCCTTGAAGAAGACCTTGCCGATTTTCCAGGTGACACCCTTATCGAGCAGTTTTTGTCCGAGGCCGAGGCGGTCGTAGATCTCGAGCGTACGCTTCGACCAGCAGATGGCGCGGCTGCCGAAGCTCACCGTGTCGTCATCGTCGAGGAGGATGCAGGATATGCCGTGCCGCGCGAGGTCGAGGGCGCAGGTGAGGCCGACCACGCCCGCACCCACCACCACCACGCGCGCCTGGCCTTCCCCGCGTGCGAGCTCCGGTGGCGGCTGAAAGGGATAGACGGGGTTGGTGTAGGTGGTAGGCACGGGCTTACTCCTCCTTTGGCAGCTCGACCCCGGCGATGGTCGCCGCCCCCTCGAGCGCGTGCCAGAGCTCGAGGTCGCGCGCCGCTGTCCACACCCGCGGCCGATCGATGCCGAGCGCTTCATCATAGGCGCGGGCCACGTTGAACGGCATACAGTGGTCGAAGATCACCCACTCGCCGAACTCGGGGCGCAGGGCAGCCATGACCTTGTCGTAGGTCTTTTTGAGCGTGTCGCCGCGCGCCACGCGGCTCTTTACCAGGCCGAACAAGCGCCGCACGAAGGCTTCCGTGCCCTCAATGGCGAGCTGGCAGTCGGCGGGGTTGGTAGCCGCGCGCCCGCGGCCGGGGACGAGCGCTTGCGGCTCAAGCGCGCGCAACGCCGCGAGCACACCCGGCCAGTCGGAGAGATGCGCATCGCCGCAATAGGGTGTGGCGCCGAACTCGACCGTATCGCCGGCGAACAGCACGCGCTCTTTGGGCAACCAGACGATGGTGTCGCCTTGGGTGTGGGCGCGGCCGATGTGGATCACGCGCACCTCACGGGTGCCGAGCCACAGCGTCATCTCGGACGCGAAGGTGAGTGTCGGCCAGGTAAGGCCGGGGATCTCCTCCTTGCCCGCGAACAGCCGCGGGAAGCGGCCGATCTCACTGGCCATGTCGGCTTCGCCGCGCTCGGCGATGAGCGCCCGGGTGGCCGCCGAGGCGACGATGTGGTCGGCGCGGTAGGCCGAGGCGCCGAGCGTGCGCACGGCGTGATAGTGCGAGAGCACCACCCAGCGCACCGGCTTGTCGGTCACGGTGCGGATCTGGTCGAGCACCCGGCGGGCAAGACGCGGGGTGGCTTGGGCGTCGACCACCATCACGCAGTCCTCGCCGATGATCACGCCGGTGTTCGGATCGCCTTCGGCGGTAAAGGCGTAGACCCCTTCCGCGATCTCATCGAAGCTGACTTTCTTTTCAGTCAAATCTTGGGTGCTCGCGAAAGGTTTGCTCATGATGCCCCCCGTCGAAAGGCGACCACTTCTTGATCAATGGCACCGAAAATCGAACGTCCCGCGTCGTCCAGCATCTCGATGCGGATGCGGCTGCCCGGCCGCATGAAGGGCGTGCGCGGCGCACCGGTTTCGATCGTCTCATACATGCGCAGCTCGGCGATGCAGGCATAGCCCACCCCGCCCGCTTCGATGCTGGAGCCGTGCAGCCCGCCCTGGCGGTTGGATACCGTACCTCCGCCTAAGATGGTGCCGGCTGCGAGCGCGCGCGTCTTGGCGGCGTGGACGATGAGCTCGGGAAAGGAGAAGTGCATGTCGATCCCGGCGTCGGGCTTGCCGAACAGCCGCCCGTCGAGGGTGCACAACAGCGCCCCATGGACGCGCTCTCCGTCCCAACGCGGCCCGAGCTCATCTAGTGTGACCGCGACCGGCGAGAGCGCAGAGGCCGGCTTGGAAATGAAGAAGCCGAAGCCCTTGGCGAGTTCGGCCGGGATCAAGTTGCGCAAGGAGACATCGTTGACGAGCAAGACGAGGCGGATGGCAGCGCGCGCTTCTTCGAGCGTCGCCGCCATCGGCACATCACCCAACACGACCGCCACTTCCGCCTCGAAGTCGAGACCGTGCGCTTCGTCGATGAGCGGAATGGGGTCGGTGGGGCCCAAAAAGCCATCCGAGCCGCCCTGGTAGATGAGCGGATCGGTGCGAAAGGAGGGCGGCATCTCGGCACCGCGCGCCCGGCGCACGAGTTCGACGTGGTTGAGGTATGCCGAGCCGTCCGCCCATTGCCAGGTGCGCGGAAAAGGAGCGGCACAGGCGCGGGGATCGAAGGGAAAGGCATCCTCGGCGCGGCCGGCCTCGAGGGCTTCCGCCTCCTCGCGTAGGCGCGGCTCCACCTCCGCCCAGCGGTCCATCGCCTCGAGCATGGTGGTGGCGGCGCAGGCCCGCACCGCGTAGGAGAGATCGCGGGTGACCAGGACCAGTCTCCCGTCCCGGCCACCCTCGCGCAGTGTTGCGAGCTTCACGTGGGCCTCACTCGGCAGCGAGGCGCTGCGGCTCGCGCTTGACCTTCCAGCTGTCGGCGTAGTCCGGCACTTCGCTTGCGAGTGCTGCCGGGCCGAGCTCGAGCGCGTCGCGGGTATCCAGCATCACCGCATATTCGTCGGTGGCCGGCTTGGGCTGCACGAAGGCGCGCTCGAGAGCCTTGGGGTGCGGCCCGTGGGTGAAGCCGCAGGGATGGAAGGTGATCATCCCCGCCTTGATATTATCGCGCGAGAAGAAATCACCGGCGTGATAGAAGAGAACCTCATCGTAATCGTCGTTGTTGTGGAAGAAGGGCACCTTGAGCGCGCCCGGATCGGTCTCGAACGGCCTGGGCGTGAAGGTGCAGATGACGAAGCGGTTGGCGACCCAAGTGGTGTGCGCCGAGGGCGGCAGATGGTAGCGATGGCTGGCAAGCGGCCGAATGTCCTTGATGGACAGGCGCACCGGCGCGAGATCGCCGTGCCAGCCCACGGCATCGAGCGGGTTGAAGGGGTAAGTGCAAATCGAGATCTTGTTGTTGCGCTTGATGAGCACCCGCGTGCGCTCTTCGCTCTGCTGCCGCTCGAAGGCCTCATCGATCTTGGGCGTATCCAAGACGGCCGGATCGAAGATCGCATGGTGTCCCAAAATCCCCTTCTCGGGGAGCATGTAGGTGCTGCCGGTGGCCTCGATCAGCAGACAGGTCGTCGGCTTGGTGCTCTCGATCCGCCACATGGTGCTGCGCGGCAGCACGATGTAGTCGCCAGTGCGGTACTCGAGATGGCCGTAGTCGCAGAACAGATGCCCCTCGCCCTCGTGGACGAAGATCAACTCGTCGCCGTCGGCGTTGCGGGCGAGGTGGTCCATCTTCTCAGGTGCCCGCCAAAAGCGCAGACGGACATGGGCGTTGTAGAGCACCTCAGGAGCGTCGAAGGGCGAGGGATGCGGCCCCTGAACGCGGTTGAGGTCGAAGGCGCGCGGGCGCAGAGGACCCTCCCAGGACTCCCAGCCGGTCGGCGGATGCCGGTGGTACATCTGGGTGGCGGGGCCGAAGAAGCCCTCCTTGCCGAGCTCGCGCTCGAAGGTGCCTTCCGGCAGATCCGCATGCGCCTGACGGCTGGTCCGCCCCTCAAGACGCGGGAACCGGATGTAGTGCCTCATCGCTCTCTCTCCGCTGGCAGCAGGCCTTGCCGACCTCCCCTCGGCGGATGATAATGTTTCATATGAAACGAATGTCAACGGTCCGCGTGCACCATCCGCCCTCCCGCGCCGGTGAACCGGGATCCGGTTTCCGGCTGGAGGAGTTCCTGCCCTACCGGCTGTCGGTGACCGCCAACCGCATGAGCCGCGCCTTCGCGCGTGCCTATGCCGAGCGCTTTGGGCTTTCGATTCCGGAGTGGCGGGTGATGGCGGTGCTCGGAACCGGCGGACCGATGCCGGCCTCGGCGATCGTCGAGCGGACGGCGATGGACAAGGTGAAGGTCAGCCGTGCGGTGGCGGCGCTCGAAGGCAAAGGCCTTGTGCTGCGTAGGCCGCACCCCAACGATCGCCGCTCAGCGCTGCTCGACCTCACCGCGGAGGGACGCGCGGTGTTCGAGCAAATCGTGCCGCTCGCCCGCGCGCTCGAAGCCGAGCTCACGGCTGTGCTTGGTCCCGAGGACCGGGCGCTGCTCGCCACTCTGCTCGCTCGGCTGGATGCCCATCTCGGCAAGCTCGGCACGCCTGAGCGCGAT
The DNA here is from genome assembly GCA_030549795.1 of Pseudomonadota bacterium. GTDB lineage: Bacteria > Pseudomonadota > Alphaproteobacteria > Geminicoccales > Geminicoccaceae > JANXAZ01. The sequence goes on from JAUQQO010000043.1 coordinate 7,065, forward strand.
GTCGGCGATCCGGGCTGACACGCGCACGCCTCCAGCCATCGCGGTAGCCGCGCGGGTGCAGCTGGGCTCCGCCAGGCGGGCGCCGGCTGCGGTTCGCAACAGCGCGCGGCGGCAAACTGGCTCGACTTTCTAGGAGCCTCGCGAATGAGCGGCGCCGCACCGCGCCGCTTCGAGCATGGACGGTGGTGAACGGTGCGACAGCGCCGGGCGCGGGATCCGATCCCAGCCGGGGCGAGGTCGCGCTGGCTCGCACGGGTGGGCTTTTGGGCGCCATCACCCCCTCGACCTTCTTGCCCCACCGAGCACGGCACCCGTACGACCCCGCGCACCGCTCGCGCCGACGCTGCCGAGTGCCATCCACCCCGAAGCCGCGCGGCATCCCGCGCGAGCGCTCGTATCGGCCGGGGTGCCGAGTGCGGCTGGCCCGTGTCTCCGCCCCGCTCCGCGCCGCGCGTAAGTGGAGCCTTGCATGGGGCGCTTTCACCGCACGGTTGTCGCGTGCCGATGCGTGCACGCTCATCGCACGTGCAGCGCGTGAGCCCGCACGCCCGCAGCCTCCGACGGCCCACGACCGAGTTCCTGCAGCCGCGATCGCACGTGCGGGCGCGCGAGCCCAAACACCCGCAGCCGCTGCTGCGCCCGCATGGCGCCCGCGCGCGCCGAACAACAGCGGAGTGCGCCCGAACAGTGCCGGGTGCGCACCCGCCGGCTGTGCCCGTGCGCGCATCGCCACGCGATGCGGCGGTAGGTGTGCGGTTCTCCTCCCGGCGCGTCGCACGAGCCGGGGTTGCGCGATCCGTTGCCGGGCGCCTTGCCGGCCTAAGGACAGCGCACGAGCCAGCGGTCCAGCTTTTTGCGCTTGAAGATCAAGCCCCAGCCATAGTTTCGGTTGAGCGCGCAGAACTGCGCCTGCTGCCGTCGGTTCGCCGTGTACTCGATAACGAACACGGCTTTGCCCGCGCGTCGGAAGGGGAGAAAGAGCTGGCATTCGTTGTAGGTATAACAGCTCTCGACGAGCGCCCAGTCGAAGTCGGCGACCAGACGATCGGCGAGCAATCCGGTGTTTTTAAGGCCGATCGAGAGGCCGCGCGCGTGCGCCGCCTGCGCGAGCCAGCGGTTGAAGCGCAGCTGGTCATCCGAGCTGAGCGCAAAGCCGGTGTCATTCTCATAACCGTTGACGTTGTCGGCCTCCACCGTATCGAAACCCTTGCTGCGGCAGAGGTCGAGGCGCGCCTCGAGGATGGGCGCGAGCAAATCGATCCGGCGGATGTCCAGCCAACGTTCCCCGGGCCAGCCCTCATAGGCCTTGCCGAGGACCGTTGCGGGATAGCGGTTGGCATCGGGACGCCAGTTCTCCCATGCGCCGGCGTTGATGTAGCAGGCCAAGCGCACGCCGCGCGCCTTGAGGCTGGCGATCGTCTGGGGCGTGGCGTCGAAGAGATCGAGTTCGAGGAAGTCGACCGGTCGCTCGAAGTCGAAGGGCTTGGTGAACTGGATATCGAAGCGGAGGCCCTGGCTTGGAACCCAGAGCCGATCGGCCGCGGCGGCGCCCGTATCCGCCGCACCCAACAGCAAAACCAGGACGAAAAGCAACCAATAACGCATGGCCTCGTTCTACGGCATAAAGGTTAAACTTTCGTGAACGCGCCTTAAGGCGCCTGCGCCGCTGCGCGCGCTCCGCCCGTGCGCCGGCTGCGCAGGCGCGCAACGAGCGGCCAGAAGAGCATCACAAAGCCCGCGATCATGATCGATGCGACGAGAGGGTTGGCGAAAAAGATGGTGAAACTGCCCTCGGACATGAGCAGCGCCTGACGGAAGGACTGCTCGGTGCGGTCACCGAGGACAAGCGCGAGCACGAGCGGGGCCAACGGATAGTCGAGCTTCTTCATCACATAGCCGAGCACGCCGAAGATCAGCATCAACACGATATCGAACGCGGCGTTGTTGACGGTATAAGCGCCGATCGCGCACACGACCAAAATGAGCGCGGCAATGATCGGGAAGGGAATGCGCAGGATCGCCGCGAACCAGGGAACTGCAACAAGCACGATCAAAAAGCCGACGACGTTGCCGAGATACATCGAGGCGATAAGGCCCCACACGAAGTCCTTCTGCTCGACGAAGAGCATCGGACCCGGCTGCAATCCCCACATGATGAGCCCGCCCAAGAGCACCGCGGCGGTGGGCGAGCCCGGAATGCCGAGGGCGAGCATGGGCAGAAGGGCCGACGTGCCAGCGGCATGCGCTGCTGTTTCGGGTGCGATCACCCCCTCGATGCGGCCGCGGCCGAATTCCGCCCCGTGCGGGCTCAGCCGCTTCGCCACGCCGTAACTCATGAAGGAGGCGGGCGTTGCACCGGCGGGCGTGATGCCCATCCAACAGCCAATGAGCGCCGAGCGGAGGATAATCGCCTTGTGCTTGAGCATCTCCGCCCAGGTACGCACCACCGCCTTGAGATCGATCCGCCCATCGCGGCCCTTAAAGGACAGACCTTCTTCGATCGATTGCAGGATCTCCGAGATCCCGAACAGCCCGATCACCACGACGAGGAAATGGAATCCCCGCATGAGTTCGGTCGACCCGAAGGTCCCGCGCAGCTGTCCGGTCACCGTATCCAGGCCGACCCCGGCGAGCAGAAAACCCACGAGCATCGCCGCCATGGTCTTAAATGGCGCCGCCGAAGAAAGGCCGATGAAGCTCGCAAAGGCGAGGAACATCACGGCGAAGAATTCGGCGGGCCCGAACTTGAGTGCGAACCCGGCAACCAATGGCGAGACGAAGGTGATGACGAGAATCGCCGCGAACGCGCCCAGAAACGACGAGGTGAAGGCGGCGGTGAGTGCTTCCGCGGCGCGGCCGCGCTGGGCGAGCGGATAGCCGTCGAAAGTGGTGGCGACCGACCAGGGCTCACCAGGAATGTTGAAGAGGATCGAGGTGATGGCGCCGCCGAACAGCGCGCCCCAATAGATGCAGGAGAGCAGGATGATGGCCGAAACCGGCTCGAGGGTGAAGGTGAGCGGCAAGAGGATCGCAACGCCGTTGGCGCCCCCGAGGCCGGGTAGCACGCCGATGAGCACCCCAAGCACGATACCGATGGTCATCAGCAAGAGGTTGTGGGGTGCCAGTGCGATCGAAAAGCCGTGGAAGAGCGCGGCGAGCTCGGTCATAGCGACGTTCGGTTTCCTCCGAGGAAGGGCGGATTAAGACGTTTCCTCAAAAGCCGAGCGCCTGTTCGACCGGCCCCTTCGGCAAGGGAACAAGGAACCAGATCTCGAACACGAAGAAGGCGAGCAAGACCAGGGCCGCGGCGACCGGCACCGCCTGGCGCAGGGAGAAGCCGCCGAGGCCGCGCATGAACCACAAGACGAGTGCAGCCGAGGCGACGTAAATCCCGACGTAGAAGATCGCGACGCCATAGATCACCGCCGGAACCAGCACCTGCAAAACCAGAAACAGACGCTGCCAACTCACGAACAGCTGGCCGTCTCGATTGCGGCGCAGGGCGTTGAGGAAGTTCACTAGGCTGGCAGCGACCAAAAGTATGCCGATCCAAAATGGGAAATAGCCCGCCTGCGGTCCGTCGAAGTCCCAGCCGTTGCCAAGACGTTGCCCTTCGACGATGGCGAGCACTCCCCCGGCGGCGAACAGCAACGCGAGCAAGAGCTCCATCAGTTTCTGCGAGATCCCGCTGCCGCCACCAGCGAACTGCGGCATGTCACGCCCTCCCGATCCGGCAATTATCGATGCATTCAAGCGCGATCACTTGGCAAGGAAACCAGCTTCGGCCATGAGCGCGCGGTGCCGCTCTTCTTCGCGCGCGAGCCAAGCCTTAAAGGCCTCACCTTCCAAGGTGGTCTGGTTGAAGGCCCCCTGTACCATGAGGTCCTTCCACTCCGGCGTCGCCCGCACTTTGGCGAAGAGATCGACGTAAAAGCGTACTTGTTCGGCGGTGACACCCGGCGGCATGAAGATGCCGCGCAACATCAGATATTCGACATCGAGGCCTTGGCTCTTGCAGGTCGGAATATCTGCCCATGACATCATCGAGGTGATTTTTTCGGTGTAGGGCATGGGCTTGGAATCGAACACGCACAACGGGCGCAGTTTGCCCGCCTTCCAATGGCTGACCGCTTCGATCGGATTGTTGACCGTGGTGTCGACATGGCCGCCTACGAGCTGCACCGCGACCTCGCCGCCACCCTTATAGGGCACATAGGCGAACTGGGCGCCGGTGGCCTTGGTGATGGCGACGGTGATGATGTGGTCTTCCTGGCGCGAGCCGGTGCCGCCCATCTTGAGCTTCTGCGTCTTGGCGGCGGCAAGCACATCGGCCACGCTCGTCCAAGGTGATTCCGCGTTGACCCACAAGACGAACTCGTCCAGAGCCAACATAGTGACCGGAGTAAGGTCGGTCCAGCGGAAGGGAATACCGGTTGCGAGCGGAGTCGTGAACAGGCTCGAAAGAGTGATTAACAGGAGATGCGCATCGCCTTTCTTTTCCTTGACCTCGAGAAAAGCCTCGGCGCCCGCACCACCGGGCTTGTTCTGAACCACGATCGGCTGTTTGATCAGCTCGTGCTTGGCGACGATGCCCTGGATCACGCGCGCCATCTGATCGGCACCGCCGCCGGTGCCGGCGGGAACATAGAGCTGGATCGGTTTGCTCGGCTCCCACGCCGCTGCCGTCGCGGCCCAACACAGGGACGCCAACACCATCGCGCATAGGCGTGCCCGCGACCCACGCATGGCCAACATCTTTCCTCCGCCGCCCAACACAGCTCTCGATCCCTAGCAGGTCCGACGCGCTTGTCAAAACACTTTTTGTGGATGAACCGGCAAAGGAAATCTTTAGCCTCTTGTTGGAGCAGTCAGCTGCGGGCAGGCTCGCGCTGCGGCGGATCGCCGCCCCTTTCGGCGGAGGCTGGACCCGTGAACCTCGCGCACCTGTTCCTTCGCATCGCGCGCCGCGATCCCGACGCTCCCGCGGTCGCTGTGGGGGCCAAAACGCTTTGGACCTATGCCGAGCTCGTCGCGCGCGCCGCCCATCTCGCAGCCGGTCTCGTCGACAGGCTCGGTTGTGCTGACGGCGACCGGATCGCGATCGTGATGGAAAATCTTCCCGAATACATAGAGATCGAGCTCGCGAGCTGGTGGGCGGGATTGGCCATCGTTCCGATCAACGCCAAGCTGCATCCCAAGGAACTGGCCTGGATCCTCGCCAATGCCGAACCCCGCGTGTGCTTCGCCTCGCCCAAGCTCGCTCGTGCCGTGGTCGAAGGCGGGGTGCCCGCCGGCTGTCGGCTGATCGAGGTGCGCAGCAAGGACTATGAGGAGCTGTTCGCCGCCGAACCCCACGCCATGCGCGCAGTCGAACCGGATCGGCTGGCTTGGCTCTTCTACACGAGCGGCACCACCGGTAGGCCCAAGGGGGCGATGATCACCCACCGCAATTTGCGGGCGATGACCTATGCCTACCACATGGATGTCGACGCGGTGGCGCCCCGTTCGGCGCTGTTGCACGCCGCCCCCTTAAGCCATGGCTCCGGATGCTATGTGAGCCCACATGCGGCGGTCGGCAGCTGCCACGTGGTTCCCGAAAGCGGCGGCTTCGATGAAGCAGAAGTGCTCGAGCTCTGCCGCAGTTGGCAGCGCGTGCACATGTTCGCTGCGCCTACCATGGTCAAGCGAATCGTGCGGGCGATCGAAGCCGGCGGTCCGGAACCGACTGGGCTCGCGACGATCATCTACGGTGGCGCTCCGATGTACTTGGCTGATCTGCAACGCGCGCACGAAGTCCTGGGTTTTCGCCTGGCGCAACTCTATGGTCAGGGCGAATCGCCGATGTGCATCACAGCGCTCTCCAAGCGCGAGCACGAGGCGGCGGCGAAGGCCGGGCGCAACGACATCCTGCAGTCGGCCGGCACCCCCCAGGTGGTGTGCGAAGTCATCGTCGCCGACGAGGAAGGCCGCCCGCTCCCGCCCGGCGAAGTGGGTGAAGTGTTGGTGCGCGGCGACAGCGTCGTGCCGGGTTATTGGCGCAATCCCGAGGCGACGCGCGCGACGATGGGAAGCGGCTGGCTTCGAACCGGAGATCTCGGAAGCTTCGATGCGGCCGGGTACCTCACCCTCAAAGACCGCTCGAAGGATCTCGTAATCTCGGGCGGAGCCAACATCTACCCGCGCGAGGTCGAAGAGGTTCTTTTAACCCATCCCAAAGTCAAAGAGGTCTCGGTCATCGGTCTGCCCGATCCGGAATGGGGCGAGAAAGTGGTCGCCTGTGTCGTGGCCGAGCCGGGCACCCGTGCTGAAGAGCTCGATGCGCATTGTCTTGCCCACATCGCCCGCTTCAAACGCCCCAAAGAGTACGTCTTCCTCGATGCGCTGCCGAAAAGCGCTTATGGCAAGATCTTAAAGCGCGAGTTGCGCGCGCGTTTGCTGGCCGAGCGCGGCGAAGACCAGCGCTAAGGCGTCACCTCGAGCCATACGCTCGTTTCGAGCGCCTCCGCCACGAGCGGCAGGGCGCTAAGCGGGCTTTGTGCGAGGCGCTGCGCACAGCGCGTCGCGAAAAAGCGGCTCGACCATAAAAGCCGCATGCGTCCCCCCAAGAGCAGCGCAGCGATCGCCGATTGTTCGTTATAGCCGCGCCAATGCCAGTGCGCCGGATAGCCATCGGGTAGAAATATGTCGTGGAAGTGGACCAGAACACCGGGCGCAAGACGCGGAACCATGCGGCAGAGGATAAAGTCGACGTCGCTGCCCGGCACCAGAAGATGGCTCGAATCGACGAACAGCATGTCGCCTGCGGCGAGCCGGCTCGAAAGCGCGAGCTCCTCCTCGCCCACAAGACGCGGCCGGTGTTCGACCGGCACCGAAGGCAATGGCGCGCGCGGCTGCGGGTCGATCGCGATCAGCTGCCCGCTCCCATTGTCGCGCAGGGCGCGGGCGAGAAAGCGGGTCGAGTGCCCGGAGCCGATCTCGAGCACACAGCGCGGCCGCATAGCGCGCACAAGCGCATAGGCAACCGCAGCATCGAGGCGCGGGAACCAGTCCTGATCGAAGCGCGGCTCCGGGGCCGGCCCCCGCATCGTGCCAAGCGCACCCACAAAGCTCTCGGCAAGCGCGAAGGTCGCGCGCATCCGCGGCAGCGCGCGTTCGAAGATCGGCTCGAGTTCGGGATAGGTGGATGGCGGCTTGATGTGCGCGGCGAACCGGTAAGGCAAGAAGAAGCCCGGGCGGCTCACGGCACGAGCTCGAGCCCCTCGCGTGCGACGAGCGAACCCGGCAGGCGCGCAGCGAGCTCGGCCTCGATCGCCTCGAGCGCGGCATCGTCGCGCTCGGGGTCGTGGTGGAAGGCGATCAGGCGCTCGGCGCCGGCGAGTTCGCACAGCCGCACACCCTCTTCCCACGTGGAATGGCCCCAACCGCGAAAGCGCGGCATCTCGGCATCCGTGTAGGTGCAGTCGTAGATGACGATCTGCGCGTTCGCGATGAGCTCGAGCACGGTCTCGTCGTGGCCGCGCTCGGGGTGCTCGGTGTCGGTGACGTAGCACACCGCGCGGCCGCCGTATTCGATCCGATAGCCGGTCGCTCCGCCGGGATGAACGAGCGGTGCGGTGCGCACCCGCACGCCCGGGAAGGGCTGCAGCGACGCGCCAGCCTCGAAATCGTGAAAGGCGATGCAGGCGTGCATGATATCCAGGGGCACGGGAAAATAGGGCGTCTCCATGAGCCGGCCGAGCACGCGCTGCAAGGAGGTACCCGAGCGCAGGAGATGCCCGGCCCAAAGCTCGAAGCAGTTGCCGGCCTCGTAGGCCGGCTTGAAGAACGGCAGGCCGGTAATGTGGTCGAGATGGGTGTGCGTCAAAAAGATGTGGGCGCGATACCGCGCTCCGGGCACCGCCGCCATGGCGTTGCCGAGCACCCGCAGCCCGGTGCCAGCGTCGAGGATCAGCTGATGGGGCCCGCAGCGCACCTCAACACAAGGTGTGTTGCCGCCGAAGCGCCCAGTCCCCGGTCCCGGGCAGGCGACCGTGCCGCGCACGCCCCAGAGTTTGACACGAAAATCGTCGCGATCGCCCATCTCGCCTCGCCGCGATCCAAGATGCGGGGAAACGATCCGCTTCGCAACGCGCTTCCCCACACCCTAGGTGTCGTTAACGCTGCGTTTACCGCGCCATGGCATGGTGCCGGAGCCGGAGGTCGCAAGACCCCGGTAAGGGATCAACCCAATCCGGAGCCGGCCCATGCGCCTTGCCCTCGCACTCGCCTGTTCGCTCACTCTTTTTGCGGCGAGCGCTGCTTACGCCGCCACGACCACTGGCAATCTTGCCGTTATGGTTGAAGTGATCTCGAGCTGCCGCGTTGGAGCTGCGAGCCTCGACTTCGGAGTGTATGGTTCGGGACAGAGCTCGGATCTCCGCGCCCAAGGAACGATCGCTTATGAAAACTGCATCGCCGCTACATTGAAGATTTCACTCGATGGCGGCTCGAGCGGCAATATCAACGGGCGCACACTCGTAAATGCCGCCGGCAACCGCCTCACCTATCAGCTCTACCGCGACAGCGCCCGCACCCGAATCTGGGGTACGGGGTCCAACGCCCTCTCCTTCACGCCGACCAATGCTTCCGGTTCGGTACCTGTCTATGGAACCATCCCTGGTGGACAAGCGGTGCCGGTCGGCCGCTACAGCGATACGGTCGTGGTCACGATCGAGTTCTAAGGCAATCTCTCCTTTGGCGCCGCACTGTTTGGCCGACACCGCGGCATCGTCTTCGCTGCTTGCTCACTAGGCTGAAAGCAACGCGCCAATCAGAGACCCTAAAGCCTCGGATCTGTGGCGCCGAACGGTGCATATCGGCTTCGTGGCACGAGAAAACGGAACCGCTGCAGGCTGAGCGCCGCGCGCACAGATGCCAGCGCTCACAAGCGCGGGCAAAGGTCGCGGGCGAAGGCACAGGCGTTCGCCGCTCGTCTTAGGGCATCGGGGCTCTGCACTGTTGCCAGCTCAGCGAGCCGCCGAAGCTTCTTTTTAGGGCGCACGGCAGGCCGCGGACGAGCGGCTGACAGGCTCTGCGCAAAAGCTGGCAGCTGGGCGCAAAAACGGCTCGTCGAGGGCGCGGCATGCGCAGCGCCCTGCCCGCGCGAGGAGGGATCCTCGGACCCGAGACCTACGCAGCTAAGTACCCGTCCTCCTTTTTTGTGCGCGATTGTGGGATCCAACACGCAGCGCGCGCGCTGCTCTTCCTTAAAGGAAGGCAGCACAAAAGCTTAAAGAACAACTGGCACAAAAGGCCGATCTCTTGCGGCTTTCGTGTGGCTATTGACCGATCCGAGCACCGATGTGCACGCAAAGGGCGCGTGTTGGCTGTGCTCGTGCCGGGAAGCTTGGGCTTTCGCGCTTGAGGTGAGCATTTGATCTTCCTTTGCCGCCAATCCCCTGCCAGCAGGCTTTGAGCGAAACGGATCGCCGAGCTGCATCGAGCGCGCGCTCGCCCGCACTCGCTGCGCGGTGTGAAGCGTGCACCTCAAGCCCGGGCACCCAAGCGAGCCCGGTTCATCCTCGGCCGTGGGGAGGCATTCGCCTTAGGGCACGCAGGGGTGATGGAGAGCAGAAAGGCGAGCGCGCCTTCGGCTTCGGGTGCAGCTCGCGCCGGGCTCTTTGGGCGGTGCGGTGTCCGGTTTGTCGCCGCTTGTGCTTCGGTGCGCTCAGCAAGCGCGGGCGAGCCGGCGCGGCGGGCCGGGGACGCGCACGGCGTGAGCGGCTAAGAAGGCTTCGACTTCGCTCTCGGGCATCGGCCGCGCGAAATGATAGCCCTGCGCCTCATCGCAGCCGACTGCTTCGAGGAAGCGGCGCTGCGTTTCGTTCTCTACCCCTTCAGCGACGACGCGCAGGTCGAAGGTGCGGGCAAGGCCAATGATCGTGCGGACGATCGCTTCATCGCTCGGATCGCGACCGACTTCCCGCAAGAAGGATTTGTCGATCTTGATGCGGTCAACAGGAAGACGTTTGAGGGAAGCGAGCGAGGAATAGCCGGTGCCGAAATCGTCGATCGCCAAGCTTACGCCCATCGCCGCCACCTCATCGAGGCAGCGTCGGATGGCGATCTGGCTCGGATCGACGAACAGGCTCTCGGTCACCTCGAGTTCGAGCAGGTGCGGCGGCACGCCGTAGTCGGTCAACAAGCGGCGCAAGAGTTGCGGCAGCTCGCGTTGGCGCAGCTGCGCTGCCGAAACGTTGACCGCCACCCGCACGGCCCAGCCATGGTCTAGCCACCGACGGGCGGCGGCTAAGGCTTCCTTGAGGATCCAGGCGCCGATCGGGCGGATGAGCCCGTTGCTCTCCGCGACCGGCACGAATTCGATCGGCGGGATGTTGCCCCGCTCGGGGTGGCGCCAGCGGATGAGCGCCTCGCAGGCGACGACCGCCCCGGTTGCGATCTCGAGCTGGGGTTGGAACTGCAGCGAGAACTCGCCGGCTTCGAGTGCGCGTCGTAACTCCCGTTCGATCGATTTGCGCGCCTTTAAGGTGGCGTCCATGCGCGGCTCGAACAGCGCCAACCTCCCGCCGCCCTCGCGCTTGACCTCGTCGATGGCGAGCTCCGCGCAGCGCATGAGCTGATCGAAGCCGCAGCCGTGATCGGGATAGAGGGCGATGCCGATGGTGGCCGAGGGCGCGATCTCGACCCCGCCCGCGACGAGCGGTCGGCTCAAAAGTTCGAGAGCCTCGTGGGCGATGCGCAGCGCAGCACGGCCATCGGCCAGTTCGGGCACAAGCATCGCGAAGCGGTCGCCGTCCAAGCGGGCGGCGAGCCCGTGGGGACCAGCAAGGCGCGCCAAGCGCGCTGCCGTGCAGCGCAACACCTCATCGCCCACCGCATAGCCCCAACAGGCGTTGATGTCCTTGAGCCGATCGAGGTCGAAGGCCAAGAACGCGGCGCGGGTGTTCGGGCGGCTGGCTTGCAAGGCTGCGCGCGTGGCACGACGGATGCCGCTCTTGCTCAACAGATCGGTGAGCGGATCGCGGTCGTCGTCTGCGCGCGCAACGCGCAAGCGCTGCACAGGCGCCGTCGCCTCTTTTCGCGATGCCGGGCGCGCGAGCCAGGGAAGCGCGGCGAGCCCGCCTGTGAGCAGGGCCGCGGCCTCGAGCATGCGCCCCGAGGCGGCGAGCGCGCCGATCACCGCTCCGCCGCCGAGGCAGGCGAGCATCAAAAGGAAGGTCTGGCCGCGCTCGGCGATGGCACGCGGCCACCTACCGTCTTTTGCGCGCGAAGCCGCGCCGAGCGGCGAACCTGGGCCAACGAGGGCGCCGTCTTCTCCGAGCTTGGGGACGGCGCTCATGACACGCCTCGGGCGCCGGCCGCATGGGCCGTCGCGAGGGCGGGAGGAGCTAGGCCTCGGGTCGCGCGCATGCGCCCCATCTCTCCTCCTGGTTGAGTTGCTCTCAATATCCGTTCGCGCTCGAATTCCCTTGTGTGCCAGCTGTGCGGCTTTTTCAAGCGCGGATCTCGGTCATCTTATGGTTGCAGAGCGGATGCCCCGGCTTCTGTTGCCGCGAGCATGCACCCGCCTTATCGATCGGCCGGATTGCCGCCGCCCTAAGCCCGTGCCAAAGCGTCCGCGCGCAAGGCGCGCGCGCTCGCCGCACTTCGGGGAGGAAGCAATGAACCGGATCGATCTCGTCGGCCGTCGCGCGGTGGTGACGGGCGGTGCCATGGGTATCGGGCGCGCGATCGCCGAACGGTTGCTCGATTCCGGAGCATCCGTAGCGATTTGGGACAAAGACGACGCAGAGGCGGAACGGACGGCGCGCGAACTCGCAGCGCGCGGCCGGGTGGTGACGGTACCGGTCGATGTCACCCGTTGGCCGGAAGTCCAAGCCGCGGTGCAGGCGACCGATGCGGCGCTGGGCGGCATCGACATCCTGGTGTGCAACGCCGGGATCGCAGGGCCGACAGTTCCACTCGTCGACTATCCGATCGAGGAGTGGCAGCGCATCCTCGACATCGATCTCACGGGCGTTTTCTTGTGCCTTAAGGCCGTGGTGCCGCAGATGATCCGCCGCAACTACGGGCGGATCGTAAATGTCGCTTCGATCGCGGGAAAAGAGGGCAACCCCAACGCCGCTGCCTACAGTGCCGCCAAGGCGGGTGTGATCGCGCTCACCAAATCGTTGGGCAAGGAACTCGCCGCCTATGATATCGCGGTCAATTGCATCACCCCGGCAGCGGCCCGCACCCGCATCTTCGAGCAGATGAGCGAACAGCACATCCAATATATGCTCTCCAAGATCCCGCGCGGCCGCTTCGTTGAAGTCCAAGAAATCGCGGCGATGGTCGCTTGGCTCGTGTCGCAAGAGAACTCCTTTACCACCGGCGCGGTGTTCGACCTCTCGGGCGGGCGAGCCACTTATTGAGTGCTGTGCTCGAAGCTTTTTGGGCATCTCTGGTCGCCCTCTTCGTCACCGTCGACCCGCTGGGTCTTGTGCCGATCTTCGTGGCCCTCACCCCCGGTGCGTCGCCGCGCGAGCGGATGCTCATCGCCCGTCGTGCGGTCGTGCTCGCCGCCGTCGTCCTTGGACTGTTCGCGCTTTCAGGCGAAGCGGTGCTGCGCTGGCTCGGCATATCCATGCCGGCCTTTCGCGTCGCGGGTGGTCTCTTCTTGTTCCTGCTCGCGCTCGAGATGGTCTTCGAGCGACGCGCCCAGCGGCGCGAGGGGACAGCGGAACTCGTGGCCGAGGAACGCGCGGGCGCTGATATTGCCGTCTTCCCGCTCGCCATCCCGCTGATCGCCGGTCCCGCTGCCATCACCACGACCATTCTCCTGGCCGATCGCGTGGGTTCCTCCGCGCAGGGGCGAATCGCCCTCCTTTTCGCGCAGATCGCGGTGCTCGCCGCCACCTGGCTGGCTCTCGCCGCCGGCGCTCGTCTCGCGCGCTTTTTCGGCCCCACCCTCATCAGCGTGCTCTCGCGTCTTTTGGGCCTCCTTTTGGGCGCACTCGCCGCCCAATATGTGCTCGACGGTCTGCGCACCAGCCTTCTCCCCTAACTCGAGTGGTCCGCTTATGCGCGACACCGGGCCGCTCGCTTCGAGTTCCTCGGCGAGCGCTGCCACCACCGCCGCGTCGTAGCGCTCGGGATGCGCCTTGAGCACGGCGAGGACCACATCGGGCGGTGCGGCGTCGCGGTAGGAGCGCGGACGGGTGCGGGCGACGAAGACGTCGGCAACCGCCAAAATGCGCGCTTCGATCCCGATCTCTGGTCCGTGAAGGCCGCGCGGATAGCCCGTGCCGTCGAGCCGCTCGTACATCTGTCCGATCGCCTCGGCCACCGGCAGGTCGAACTCGACACCTTCGAGCACCTTGAGCGCATGCTCGATGTGGGTGCGCATGAGCCGGCTCTCGGCCGCGCTGTGCCGGCGCTCCTTGCGCAACAGCGCGCGCGGTACGAAGAGCTTGCCGATCTGCGAGAGCTCGCCTGCGATGCGCACGGTGGCGATGGTCTTGGGGTCGAGATTGAGCCGCAGCGCGAGCCGCTCGGCCAGCTCCGCCACCATCCGGCTGTGGCCGAGGAGATGGGGATCGGCGAGCTCGACCGCGCGCAAAAGGGCGGCAACGGTCTGCTCGCGCAAGCGTTGCGCGCGCCGGCGCTCGGCGACGAGTTCGGAGAGATCGCGCGCCACCCGCAGGATCCTGGGCGGGCCACCGGTGGGATCGGGAAGTGCCAAGGCGAGCACGTGCAGGATGCGCTCGCGGCCGCCCATGCGCACGGTCAGTTCGGGGAGCACCGCGCCACCGGTCGCAAGCGCCTGGCGCTCGAGCGCGAGCAGGCGGCCAATGCCCTCGCCCGCCGCCACCTCTTCCTCGCGCCGGCCGATCAGTTCGGCCGTGCCGCGGCCGAGCGCATTGGCAAGCGCGCGATTGACCATGAGCCAGCGGCCGCGCGCGTCCTTGAGGCTCACGAGATCGGGCACGGCGTCCGAGACTTCGGCGAGCAGCCGCCGCTCGGCCTCGATGGCGCGCGCCGCCGCCTGCCACTGCTCGGCCAGCCGGCGCTCGTGGCGCAGCCGCTGCAGGGCGAAGAGCGCCGCTAAGAGCGCGGCGGCGGCGAGCCCGAAGCCGGCTGCGGCGGCGCGCACGCTCCGCGCCCAGTGCGCATGCGTGGCCAGCACCACCTCCGGTTCCGCCTCGACCACCACTTGCCAGGGCAAGCCCGGCACCGGAGCGGCGACGCGCGGACGCTCACCGGTCCACAAACCCTCAGCGGAAAGCGGCCGGCCGTCGGAGCCGACCGCCACCGGCCGCTCGGTCCTTACCTCGAGCCACGCTCGCACCCCCGGGCCGTCGAGCGGCTGCGCCCGCAGATAGCGGGCGAGCGCCTCGCCCGCGGGAACCACGAGCACCACGGCGGCCCGCGGACGCTCGCCGACCGCGGCTTGCGGCGGTGGCAAGCGCAGGGCGAGGACGAGGCGGGTCGCGCGCTCCTCGGCGAGCAATAGAGCGCGCGGTTCCGGGGCGTCCTCGCGCAGATGGCGCAGGATTTCCCGCAATTTGGGCTCGGGGAGGGTGGTGCCGGCATCGCGCAACAGCCAGATGCCGTCCTCGCTCAACAGCCCAACCCCTTCGAGCCCTCCCTGACGCGCGAGTTCTTCCAGCACGAGCGCCATATAAGGCGCCTGCTCGGCAAGCGCCGGAGCGAGCCGCCCATCTGAGCCCGCCAACGCGGCCTCAAAGGCAAAAAGCCGCACGAGCTCGGAGCCGGTGAGGCGGCGGGCGAGCCGGGCGAGCCCTTCGACCCAAGTCGCGAGCACATCCGCGCGCCCGGCGGCGATGGCCGAAAGCCGTGCATCGAGCGCCGCGAGCTCGCTCGCGCGTCGTTCCGCGATCAGCCGCTCGGTGCCAAGAGCGAGCGCGCAGGCAGCAGCACCGGCCAACAAGAGCGCGGCGACGCGCACCATGAGGCGTCGCGCGGAAGCGCTCTTGGGCGGAGCAAGACGGGCTACAGCGGGTGCGGTCGCGACGGCATTCATCGGCTCGCCACCCCCTCGCCTAAGAGAAGACGCGGATCGATGCGAGCGGTGAGCGTATTGCCGAGCGGAAGATGGGCCCAGCGCGCCTCCTCGTTGACCGAATAGTAGGGCACGTAATGGCCGAGACGGTCGTGCCGCAGGACGGCGTTGGTGACATTGTCGAGGATCCACACCTGCTCGCCGTCGTGCACCGCGAGTACGGCGTGGGCGAGATCGCGCAGCGTGTCGCGTAAGACCACAAGACGCATCCGCTGCGCCGGAACGCCGAGCTCGCGCAGCGAGATATATTTGAAGATCGCGTAATCCTCGCAGTCACCCGAGCGTTCGAGGAACTCGATCGGCGTCGCCCAATAGTCGCTTTTGCCCCAGTTCTGATCATCGGAGCGATAGCGGAACTGATTGGCGAAGCGGTTGACGGCCCGCATCTGTTCGAGGAGGGGCGCCCCCTCGAGCCCTTTTAAGAGCGCCCGCCACGCCGCCGCCGCGCGGTTGGGACAGCTCTTGGGGTCGGCCGCACAGCGCCGCCAGACGGGCCGTTCCGCTTCCACCCGCTCGAGCACTGAGCGCCACTGCGCGAGCCCAGCAAAAGAGGCGGCGCGGAACTCGCGCGTGCCGAACAGGCCGAAATCGAGGGCATGAGCGGCAGAGGCAGCGGCGAAGAGGTTGGAGGCGACAACCAGACCCCAAATCGAACTGCGCACCGGGTCCTCTCCCTGTCCGCACAAGCGTGCGGGGGCAGGATCTCCGGTTGGGATGAACGAACCCTTGCTTAGGCGACGCTCCGACGCTTTGGTCCGTATCGGGGTACAGTGGAATGGCGCAGCCGCGCCCCCTCGCCGCCGGTTCAAGGCGAAGCCGTCGCGCCGCAGCGCCCGCTTCGCGCTCTCGAGCGCTGCGGCGATCGGCTCAAACGACCGGCGGCTCGCTCGTGAGCAGCGTGTCGAGCGCCACCCAGCCCTGCGCGCTGGCGGCCCCGCTTAGGGGAAGCGTGCTCCCGTCGGCAAACGTCAACAGCTCGACCTCGCGCAAGACGGCGAGCTGTCCCACACCCGGCTGGCGAATGATCGCCGACTCACCGATAAGCCGGATGCGGAAATCGCCCGGATCGCCATCCAGCACCACCGTGTCCGTGCCGGGACCGCCGAAGATGGTGTCGAGGCCCGGGCTCAAGAAGATCCGATCGTTCCCCGCTCCCGCCTCGATCACATCGATCCCGGGACCGCCATCGAGGACGTCATCGCCGCCTGCGCCCACCAGCCGATCGCGACCCGGACCGCCGCCCAAGCGGTTCGCCTGCTCGTTGCCGATCAGCTGGTCGGGCCCGCGCCCGCCGAGAACGACCTCGAGCGCGGCATCGGAGGCCTGCAGCACGTCAGCCTTGGCGCTGCCGAGCACGAAGCGGGTGCCCTCCAGCAGCGACAGCCACCGCGTCGGCTCGCCCAGCCGATCTTCCACGCCCGGCACGATCCGGTCGGCCTCGCTCAAAAGCAGTGCCGTATCGCCATAGAGGGAGAACTGATGCTCGATCTTGAGCGCCGGATCGAGCGCGGCAGCGAGGATTTCCTCGGGCGCGTCGAGATCTTGGGGTTGAAACGACGGCAAGCGAGCCTCGGGCCGATCGACCACCGCATCGACGCCTTCGCGCGCGACGCCGAAGAAGGCGAAGAGCGGGCTCAGATCCGACAACCGCGCGATGAAATCGTCGCTGTGGACGATGTGCAGCATATCGTCGAAGGCACTCGTTCCGCGCGAGCCCGGAGAGCCGAAGGTGATGGTCTGGGTGATCGCCGCCAAAGGGGTCGAAGCCACCACCGCGTGGGTCAGCTGCTCGGCGATGATCCCGCCCAGGCTGTGCCCGGTGAGCAGGATCCGCTCGATGCCGTTGGCCGGATCAGCGGCGTATTGCAGTGCGGCGACGACGAGGGGCGCGTGCGCGGCGGCGTAGGCGTCCCAGCCGAAGGCGTTCTGCGTCGGATCATAGCCACCCTGGAAGGCGAACTCGCGATCGCCCTCATCAGTGCCGCGGAAGGCGATGGCGAGGGTCTTTAGACCCTCGAGCTCCCCCACATAGACGTGGGCAGCGCTCGTGATCGGCCGCAAGCTTTCGGGCGCGAACGCCGAGAGGTCGACCCGTTGCACACCATTGGGCGCGATCGGCCCGAGATCGAGCGGGATCCAACCCCGCAACGGGGCCGTGCCGAGAAAGGATTCTTTTATCCGATAAAAGGGCGTATCGAAATATGCGTCGTTGGAAAGTGCAGCCGCCTCGACCAAGAGCGGATTGTCGACTATTCCATCGGGCACGAACTTTTTGGCCTTAGCGGTTGCCGCTTTGTGCGTTGTCATGCGTTTCTCCCCCTACCGGACGATCTGATACTGGGGGAGGATAACTTGGCACGAATGTTGCGTTCACTGCGGTACGGCCCCGCAGCTTCCCATGCTGTGGCGCGGGTGCAGCGTGTCCCGCCGCTCAGCGCGCGGCGTAGCTCAAAGCGGATACCGGGGCGCGCATGCGATCGACGACCCAGTGGGTGATGCCGGCGCCGACCCACATCGCGGTAAGCGCGAGCCAGGCGCTGGTGGCAAAGACGGCTCCGCCCGAGACGCCGGCGCCGACCGCACAGCCGCCCGCGAGCATGGCGCCAAAGCCCATCATCGCCGCACCCGCGATGTAGCGGCGCATGCTCTGGCCGTCCTTGAAGCCTTCGAGCTTAAGCTCATGGGCGAGGAATGCGGCCGCGAAGGATCCCAAGAACACCCCTGGCACGAGGCCCACGTCGAAGTCGATGCTCTGCGTTGAGGGGGCGAGGAACAGCATCAGCACGTCAGCCGAGGGGCCACTGAAGCTGATGCTCTTGACGGTTACGGGCTCGAAGGAGGCCGCAGCGAGGCCGGCGGTGAACCACCACGCTGCGGCGACCGCGACGCCCACTCCGGCGCCGCCGATCCAAGCCCAGGGTCTGATGCGATGACTCAGCCCCACCGCGGTCGCCACGAGCAGGGCGAGAAGGCCGGTTGCGAGCCCGGCTCGTGGGTCAAGCCCGAGGAGGTCCAACAGGTGGGTGCGCGCCTCGCCTTCGATTACCCAGAGCTCGGCCAAAGCCTCGCGCGCAGGAGCGAGCGCGCCGCGCAGCGAGGCCTGGGCGACGACCGCGAAGACGAGACCGGAGAGCAGGGCCCTGAGATTGCCGTTGGCCGAAAGCACCAAAAGGCGTGAGGGACAACCGCGGGTGAGGATCATCCCGGAGCCGACGAGAAGCCCTCCTAAGACCGCACCCGATAAGCTGGCTCGAGGCGCGAGCTGGCGCGCTTGGGACAGGTCGGCTGCACCGCTGAGCACGAGAGCCTGGGTAAGCGCCACAGCGGCACCGAACGCGAGCAGCCAGACCGCCATCTTGGGGCCGAGCCGGCCTTCCGAGAACTCGATCACCGCCGAGCGCAGGCAAAAGCGCGAGCGCTGCGCCATCGCCCCGAAGAGCAGGCCGATCACAAGACCGCCTACTGCTGCGACTGTCGGTTCACCCCAGCGCTCGATGAGAAATTCGAGGCTCATGCGCCCGCCCTCCGCGGCGCGGAAAATTCACACCGAAAGCGCGTGAATTTTCGGATCGCCGTCTGTTGGCTGTAAATATAGCCCTGGGCGCGACCAAAAGCCAGGGCGCACAGCGTCGCGGGCAACGCGAAAGGGCGATCGGCCTCACTCGCGCGGCAACAGAAAGATGGCGGTGCCCATAGCGAGGCTACCGAAGGTGACCGCGAAACCGCCCATGGCGAGAAGCAGGGTCAAAAGCCAGTGCTCGGACGCGAACAACAGAGTTCCCAAGCCTGCTGCGTCCGACCACAAAAGCGCGAACAGAAGCGCCCAGCCGGAGGCGATTCCGATGAGCGCGTGGCGGATGAGAAAGCGTACGAGCTCAGGTAGCTTTTCCCTTGGTCGCCCGTTGCGCACAGAGGGCGGCGTTTGTACGCCTTTCGGGCTGCGCTCTGGAGCACTAGGATCAAGTGCCGAGCCCATGGTCGTGCTCACCGGTGCTGTCTTCGCGCCGCGCTTCGTGAGATTAAGCTGGATTGTTTTGCCATGCGCCGCAACCGCGCGACCAAGATTGTCGCCACTTTGGGACCGGCGAGCTCGACGCTCGAGCGCATCCGCGCCATGGCCGAGGCGGGGGCCGATGTCTTTCGCTTCAACTTCAGCCACGGCAGCCACGAAGAGCACGCCGCCCGCTTCGCCATCGTGCGCGAAGTCGAGCGCGTGCTCGGTCATCCCATCGGCACGCTCGCCGATCTGCAAGGACCCAAGATCCGCATCGGTTCGTTCCGCGAGGGCAGAGCCGAGCTCGCCGTGGGCCAGCCCTTCCGCTTGGACCTCGATGCGACGCCGGGCGACGCTGAACGGGTTCAATTGCCGCACCCGGAAGTGTTCGCGGTGTTGCGTGAGGGCGTCGAACTGCTCTTGGACGATGGACGCATCCGGCTGCGGGTCGAGCGGGCGAGCGAAACGACGGTGGAGACCGTGGTCACCGCGGGCGGCACGCTTTTCGACCGAAAGGGTGTCAACGTTCCCAACATCCTGTTGCCGATTCCGGCGATGACCGACAAGGACCGCAAGGATCTCGCCTTTGCGCTCGAACTCGGCTTCGATTGGATCGCGCTTTCCTTCGTCCAGCGTCCCGACGACGTCGCCGAAGCCAAGCGGCTCGTGGCCGGCCATGCCGCGGTGATGGCCAAGATCGAGAAGCCCTCGGCGATCGAGCGCCTTGAGGAGATCGTCGACCTCGCCGATGGTATCATGATCGCGCGCGGCGATCTCGGCGTCGAGCTGCCCCCCGAGCGGGTCCCCGGCTTGCAGAAGAAGATCCTGCGCGTTGCGCGCGAGGCGGGCAAACCGGTGGTGGTGGCGACCCAGATGCTCGAGAGCATGGTGGTCAATCCGGCGCCGACGCGCGCCGAGGCTTCGGATGTCGCCACCGCCGTCTATGATGGTGCGGATGCCGTGATGCTCTCGGCCGAAAGCGCTTCCGGTGCCTATCCGCTCGAAGCGGTGGTGATGATGGACCGCATCATCGCCGAGGTCGAACGCGATTCGCTCTATCGCGCCTATCTCGACGCGTTCCACGCCTCGGCCCGGCAGACCGCGGCCGATGCCATCACCCAGGCAGCGGCGCAAGTGGCGCATACGCTCAACTCCGCCTGCATCGTCACCTACACCACCTCCGGAGCGACTGCGCTGCGGGCTGCGCGCGAGCGACCGGACCATCCCATCTTGGGGCTCATCACCCGCATGCCCACGGCCCGCAAGCTCACCATCGCCTGGGGCATCCATCCCGTGTACACCGAAGACGCTCGCGATCTCGACGAGATGGTCGCCAAGGCGCGGCGCATCGCGCGTGAGCAGGGCTTCGCTGAACCCGGCAATTCGATCGTGATCACCGCCGGTCTTCCCTTCGGCACCCCTGGCGCCACCAATCTCTTGCGCGTGGCCTGGGTGACCTAAGCGGCGCCCCAGCTTCGCGCACTCGGCCATGAGCAGGCGATGAGTGGGGCGCTCGGCGACAAGAAGTACCGGGTCATCTACGCCGATCCGCCGTGGACCTTTTCCACCTATTCCGAGAAAGGCAAAGGTCGCAGTGCCGAAGCCTATTACGATTGCATGAGCCTCGATGACATCAAAAAGCTCCCGGTGGCACAGTGGGCGGCAGACGATGCCATCTTGTTGCTTTGGGTTACCGACCCGCTGCTCGAAAAGGCTTTCGAAGTCATCCGTGCCTGGGGCTTCACCTACAAGACCGTCGGCTTCTATTGGGTGAAGCTCAATCGAAGTGGCACGGGGTTCTTCACCGGCCTCGGCTTTTGGACGCGCGCCAACCCCGAACAGTGCCTGCTCGCCACCCGCGGCAATCCCAAGCGCAAATCCGCCGATGTGCCCAAGCTCGTGGTCGCCCCCCGCCGCGAGCACAGCCGTAAGCCGGATGAGATGTACGCGCTCATCGAACGGCTCGCCGATGGGCCCTATCTCGAGCTCTTCGCCCGCACGCACCGCCCGGGCTGGGACGCCTGGGGAACCGAGGTGGGCCTGTTCGACCGCGGCGCGGTACCGAAGCGCCGCTGGGCATCGAAGGCCTATCCCGACCTCGCCAAGTAAGCGGCGGGCATGGCATCACCCCGCCGCTGGACAACGGGAAGGATTAGGTGTAAATTCCTCAAGCACCCCGCCGCGCTCGAGAGCCGCTCGACCGCTGATCCACTAGCCGAGTGTCGACGCCCATGTCCGCGCACGCCGACCGCGCCGCCCAGCTGCACCGCACCGCGATCGTGTGGGATGCGCACACCTGTCTGCCGCTGCATCCCGATGCCGATCTCACCGTGCTCAGGCGCCACCATGCCGCGGGCGCGACCTTCGTCTCGGTCAACATCGGTATGGATCTCAATCCCCTGCCGCAGATCCTCTCGGTGCTCGCCTCCTTCCGTGCCCAGTTGCACGCCCATCCCGAGCTCTTCGTCCCGGTCGATACCGCCGAGGACGTGCTGCGCGCCAAAAGAGAAGGAAAGCTCGCCGTGGCCTTCGATCTCGAAGGCGCTCTGCCGCTTTTGGGCCGCCCCGAGATGGTCCAGCTCTTCTACGATCTTGGCGTTCGCCAGATGCACCTCGCCTACAACCGCAACAACGAAGCTGCCGGCGGCTGTTACGACGAGGACATGCCCTTGACCCCGCTCGGCCGGCGCATCGTGGCGGCGATCTACAGGGCCGGGATGTTCATGGATCTCTCGCACACCGGACACCGCTCGAGCCTCGAGATCATGGCGATGGGCCTAGGCCCGGTTATTTTTTCCCACGCCAACCCGCGCGCGCTCAAAAACGACAAGCGCAACGCCACGCTCGAGCAGATCCACGCCTGCGCGCAAACCGGCGGTGTGATCTGTGTGAACGGCGTCGGTCGGTTCTTGACCGACCCCAAGGGCGGAACGCCGGCGATCGTGGAGGCGATCGACTGGCTCGTCGAGCGCATCGGCCCCGAGTATGTGGGCATCGGCCTCGACTACAGCTATCCCACCCAAGGACTCGACGACGAACCGCCCGGTCTCGATCGCGACTATTGGTGGCCGCGCCGCGAAGGCTATGGCAGCGGGCTCTCCGGCATCCGCATCGCCGCTCCCGAACAGTTGCCGGAGATCACCGAGGCGCTCGTCGCGCGCGGCTATCCCGAGGATGCGGTGCGCCGCATTCTCGGCGAGAACATGCTCGCGCTCGCCCAAAAGCTCTGGAAGCCGAGCCGAGCTGAGGCGGGTTCGCGCGGCGCGCAGTTGCGATCCTAGTCCTTTTGCGTTCCCGCCGCTATTGCCTGACTTCTTCACCTCTTTCCCTGCTTAGAGGACGAGATCGCGGATGAAGGCGCGCAGCTCGGCCTCGGCGGCGGCGACCGCGGCACGGGCGTGGGCGAGCTCTTTATCGAGCTCCTCGAGGCGATCTTCGCTGCGCGCGAGCGCCTCGAGCAAGCGGCGCGCGAGGTCGCTCCCTTGCGGCACGGCGGCGAGATTGGCGCGCAGCCGCTCCTGTTCGGCCAGGAGCTGCTCCCGCTCGCGCTCGAGCTGCTCGCGCGCACGGGTCGCATTGGCGAGCGCTGCGCGCCGCGCCGCGATCTCGGCTAGAGCCGCGCGCAGCGGCTCGGGAAGCGTTCGGCCGGCGAAGAGCGCGGCGAGTCGGTCGGGGTCGAGGTCCAACAGCTCGACCCGCTCGAGCTCCGGACGCTCAAGAACGACCGTGAGATCGAGCGTCTGTTGCGGCGCGATGCGACGCTCGAAGCGGAAGAAACGCGCGCTTTCCGCTGTAGCCGCCGGCTCGGCGAGACGAAACTCCGGAGCCTTGGGATGCTCGAGGACGAGAAGGCGGCCCTCACCCAAAGGTGCCTTGAGGCGATAGCGGGTAAGGCGTCGGCTCACCCGCTCGAGTGTGAGAACCCCATCGGCGATCTTCACCTTTGTGATGCGGTCCTCGCTTTCCGCTTCGACCGCGAGCGCGACCGCGTCGTCGACAGCATAGGGTACAAGCCGCACCACCCCGGGAGGCATTTGGGGCAGCTCGGCATCGCCCAAAAACTCGCTCCGCGCTCCCTCGCCGGCGGCGAAAACGGTGAGGATGCCGGGCGGCAGGGTGTGATCGGTGCCATTGACGACGCGCAGAGCGGCATAGGGTTGCGGTTGCGCCTCGTCGCCGCGCACGAGCAGGATCGGCTCGGCAAGAACAACGCGGTCGAGAACCGGAACCAGGCCGCTCGCCCCATCGGGAAGCGAGATCCGGCCGGGAACGCGGAAGACGGTCCGGCGCGCGGCTTCGGCGGCTCCCGCAGCGGGCACGGCGGCCGGTTCCTGCACAGCTGCGCGCGCGAAGGCCGCGGGCGCCTCGCGGGGCGGCGCAAGCGCCTTGGGCGCGGGCTGTGCTAGTGAGCTCGGCGGCAGAGTTTCCTCATCGCGCCGCGGGCGGATGGGTTGGGGCAGCTGCACCGGGGCTTCCGGCCGCTCCGCCCAGACGAGCTCAGCGAGCGGTTGGCGCAAGGTGACGGGAGCACCGGCAACGAGCAGGAGTTCGACCTCCTGCCAATTGTGCCCGCTGCGGTTGTCGACCACCGCCCAGCCCTGAAGCCGCACCGCTTCCGGCTCGAGCAGAGCCCTATAGGTCATCTTCCACACCGGCGCCTCCACCAGCCAGGCAAGGCGCACCTGCCGCGGCCCCGGCCCCTCAAGGCGCAGCGTCACCCGTCGGGAAGCGGGTGCCCGCGCCGCCGCCAGGCGCGCGAGCGCAGTCTCGAGCAGCTGGGCGCGGTCGTGATCGAGGATGCGGATCGGATCGGCTTCGTCGAGGAAGAGCGAGCGCAACCCGTCGTTGGTTACAAGAGTAAGACGATGGCGGATGAGCCGTGTCTTTCCTTCTTTGCGCTCCTCGGGTGCGACGGCGACGATCCGCCCCTTAAGCGCCTTTGGACCACCGATCGCGACCGACACCCCTTTTAGGGCCCGCAGCAAGGCCTCAAGCGAGGCGAGATCACCTTCCACGAGCGGCAGATCGCGCAAGAGATCGCGAGCGAAGGCTTCGCCTTCGAGGGTGAGGGCGCGAACGATCCCCTGTGAATCGTAGACAGCGAAGCTCTTTAAAAAATCGTCGAGCTGGGCTGCGGGGACGATGAGCTCGATCCGCGCTTCCGCTTCGACCTCGACTGCATGGTCGAGAACCGCGACCCCCGAACTCGACAGGACCACGCGCTCGAGCCGCGGCTCCACTT
Organism: Pseudomonadota bacterium; assembly: GCA_030549795.1. Classification (GTDB taxonomy): domain Bacteria; phylum Pseudomonadota; class Alphaproteobacteria; order Geminicoccales; family Geminicoccaceae; genus JANXAZ01. Next base: position 31,365 of record JAUQQO010000043.1, read on the forward strand.
GCGCTGCCGGCAATGGAGCTGCGCTAACCAAAAAGAGAAGACAAAACGCGAGAGGGATCATCGCCTCGTCCGAAAAAGCGCTGGCGCGCACCGCGCTCATCCGCCGCTTAAAGCGGGAAGCCGGGGTTTGAGCAACATCGGCCCATAAGCGATCACGAAAATCACGAAAGCAACCAGCCATAGAGCGCCTGAGAGCGGCACGAGCAGCTCTGCGCTCGTCGAGAAAAGATCGGCAAGAGCGCGCGCGAGCGCGCCGGCGAAGAGAAGGGAATAGGCGACCGCCGTTTCGCGCGGTGCGGTGAGCGCACGGCCGGTATGCCCGCGCGTCGCCCGCGTCATCACCGCAAGCGTCATCAATCCGATCGCCCCAATGGTCCAAAGATGGGTTGAGGCGGCAACATACGCCCACCGATCCAAGAGAAGCCCGCTTCCAGCGGCAAAAAAGCCAAGCGGGATAAAGAAATAGGCCAAATGGAGCGCCCACAACAGCGGCTCGCCGAGGGTTGCGAGCGGCCGCCAGCGGGCAAGGCGCGCAAGATGAAGAGCGCCAGCGGCGAGCGCGACGACGCCCGCGAGATGTTCGAACCCCAAGGTGGCACGTGCGACAAGAAGCGCGGCAAGAGCAAGGCAACCGAAGACAAGAGCAATAGCGTCGAAGCGGTCGAAGGGAGCGGGAAGCGAAGCGCCGGGGCGATGATGCCGCAGCCAATTGGTCGTGAACGAGGGTATGATCCGCCCACCGATGAGCATGATGAGGAGCAAAAGCACCGCGACCCCGCCATGGGCCGCGAGCGGAATCGCAGCAGTCTGCGCGAGCTCGACGAAGAAGACCAACTCGGTAACAGCGAAGAGCACGACAAGTGCAATCACCGGGCAGTTGCGCCGGTTCTTACCGACCCAGACCTCGCGGCCGGCGAGGAGAGCGAGTGCGAACAGAAAGAACGTCGTGCCCACAGCGACAACGGGAAGCGGCGCACGATCGGCTGCCAGTATCGAAAGCCGGGCGCACAGCCATAAGCCCGCAAGGCCGGCAAGCGGCCACCCGGAAAGCGGCAGCCGGCCCGTCCAGTTGGGGATCGCGGTCAACAGAAAGCCGGCCATTGCAGCCGAACCGTAACCGAAGACCAGCTCGTGAGCGTGCCAGGCCGAAGGTGCCCAGGAGACGGGCAGCGGCCACAGCGCGAGCTGGAAACCAGTCCACACGCCCACCGTCCACAGCGCCTGAGCTCCGGCGAGGAGAAAAAAAGGCCGAAAGCCATATGAGAACAGAGCCGGCCCCGACCATGGGCGGATGCGCGCAATCGCCGCCACCTTTGTCTCCTCGGCAAAAAAACATCTCTAGATCATCGACCTATACGGTCGGACGCGCGATGGCGAGAGTGCCGAGCGTCGCACCTGCTCTTGCGCTCGTTTGCAGAGGGCCGCAGTCTTTGGCCCGAACCGGGAGGCAGGTATGCGCATCGTCGATCTTACGCGTCCGATCGTTGACCATTTTCGTTGGCCTGTGGAGCGGCAGCTGCTCAAAGACCATGATAAAGGCGATCTCTTCCAGGTGACGCGGCTTACCCTTTCAACCCACGGCTTCACCCACATGGACGCCCCCCGCCATTACTTTCCCGATCAGGCCACGACCTCCGATGTGCCGCTCGCGGCCACGATCGGATGGGCGGCGGTGATCGATCTTCGGGATGTGGGCGCGAACGAGCCGATCGACCGCGCGCGCCTTGCGGCGCGCGCCGCGCATCTTCAAGCCGGAGACATCGCCCTCTTAAAGACCGCCTGGGATAATAAGCGACCGCTTGAAGACGAGCGGTTCTGGCGCGAAGCGCCCTTTCTCACCCGTGATGCCGCCGAATGGTTATATGATCAGAACATCAAGGCGCTCGCCGTCGACTTCCCGCAAGACTATGTGATCCGCGAGCTTCTCGATGGTGTGGTGCGGCCGATCGAAGAACACGTTACCCACGACGTGCTGCTGCGCCGCGGGGTGATCTTGATCGAGTACCTCACCAACACCGAGGCACTCGATTGCAAGCGTGTCTTTTTCTGTTGCTTGCCGTTGAAGATCCCCGATTGCGACGGAGCTCCAGCAAGGGTGGTGGTCTTCATCGATAGCCTTCCAGCCAGTGGTGATGCGAGCGCGATGCGAGCAGCCTAGGCCGCCCACAAGCCTGTGGAATGGGCTGACGCGCACACTCGGGTCGGCTTTCGCTGGCCGATTGAAGGGCCGAGGGGCCAAAGGATTGATGAGGTTTGGATGATGAGCCCGTAGCGCCGACCCGGCGAAGCGCCGATTGCAGGACGGTTGGTTACATGATAACACTTTTGCAAAAAGCGGAGCGTCAAACTCTGCATGGTCCTTTCTGGCCGTCCCATCGCTGTCCTCCTGATGCTGCTCCTTTGGCTGCAGGGCCTCTTGGGCGCATTCCTGCGGCCGCCGGCCGCGGCGACGCAGCCGCTTGAGCTGTGCGCGGGCGCGGGGACGGCGCGCCTCGCGCTCGATGCCGACGGTGCGCCGGGCGAGGTCGACCGGCCCTCTTGCCTGCTCTGTCTCCTTCCCACTACGACCGGACCGGTCGATCCACCGGACCTTCCGCTACCCTCTCCGTTCACTCGGGCTTCCGATCCGCTCACCGACGGCTCCGTTCCGGTCGTCGCGATCCCCTCGCCCGCCTGGCCCCGAGCACCACCCTGCGGCTGAGCGCGGGTGCCCGTCACCCGCGTTCCGCATGTGTGGATTTTTATGAAGGAGGGGTTCGTCGATGGATCGTCGAAACTTTGTGGTGGCGACGGCTGTCGCCGTTTTGACTGGTGCGGTGCCGGCAGCTGCCGCACCGATCGAGCTCACCGACGTGCTCGGCCGGAACGTGCGGCTGGAGAAACCCGCCGAGCGGGCAATCGTGGGATTCTATTTCGAAGAACTCACGGCCGCCGCTGGAGCAGAAGTGTGGGACCGGGTGGTCGGTATTTCGCGTCTTCATTGGGAAGGTTGGCGGACCGCGAGCTGGAAACGCTATACCGCGACGATCCCGCGCGTCGCGGCACTCGAAGACGTGGGATCGACTGAGGCCAATACTTTCTCAGTTGAGAAGGTCCTGGCACTGCGCCCCGATCTCGTGATCCTCCCGGTTTGGGCCTTCGAGCCCCTGGGTTCGGCCCTCGCCCCGCTCGAGGCGGCGAAGATCCCGATCCTCGTCGTCGACTACAACGCCCAGAAGCTCGAGAATCACGTCAAGTCCACGGTGCTTCTTGGTACGGTGTTCGGCGCAGCGGAGCGGGCGAAGGCGCTCGCCGATGAGTATGAGGCTCTTTATCGCGACACGATCGCGCGGGCGACGCGCCAGACGGGTCCGAGGCCCAAGGTCTATGTCGAGCTCGCTCAGGCGGGGCCGGGGTCGATCGGCAATTCCTACAAGGGCACGATGTGGGGCGCGATCCTCGACCAATTGGGGGCCGACAACATTGCCAACCGCATGCTCGCTGCTCCTTGGGGGCCTCTCGCTGCTGAGGCGGTGATCGCGGCCGACCCCGATGTGGTAATCTTCGCGGGCTCGTCCTGGGCTAATCGGCCCGAGGCGGTCCGCACAGGCTTCGATGCCGACCCCGGGACGACTCGCGCCTCCCTGCAACGCTACATCGAGGGGAGGCCGGCCTGGCGGGCCGTGAAGGCCTTCCGGGAGGGCCGGGTCTACGCCATCGAGCACGGGCTCTGCCGATCCCTTGCCGACGTGGCAGCCATCCAGTTCATCGCCAAAGCGCTCTATCCCGAAGCGTTCGCCGACATCGACCCCGAGGCAACGCTTCGACGCTACTACGAGCGATGGCTGCCGATCCGCTTCGAGGGAACTTGGTTCTTAGGGCTCGGCTCGTGAACCTGGCCGCGACGGCTGGGAGCGTTTGGCAGTCACTCCTTAGCCGTCGGCTCCTGGCGCTCGCCGCTCTGATGGTAGCGGTGGCTGTCCTTTTCGTAATCGACCTCGGCACGGGGCCTGCCCGGCTCGCCCCGGCCGAGGTACTCCTCGCGCTTGCCGGCTCGGCGCCCGATCCCACGACTGCAGCGATCGTCTGGAGTATCCGCCTGCCCATGGCTGTGCTCGGGCTCCTCGTGGGTGCGGCGCTTGGTCTTTCGGGCGCTGTCGTTCAAATCGTGCTCGCCAACCCTTTGGCCTCACCCTACACGCTCGGGATAGCTGGAGCGGCCGGTTTCGGAGCCGCCGTGGCGATCGTTTTCGACATGCCGCTACCGCTTCCGCTGTCGGGCGAGCTGCGCACCGTGCTGTTCGCGTTCCTTACCGCGGTGCTGGCAGTGGCTCTCCTCCTCGCCCTCAGCGGGCTCAGGGGTGGCCGGCCGGAGACGATCGTGCTTGCTGGGCTCGCGATCCTCTTCCTTTTTCAGGCGCTGTTGGCACTCGTGCAGTATCTCGCGACCCCTGAAGCGCTCGCCCAGATCGTGTTCTGGTTGTTTGGTAGCCTTGCCCGAGCGGATTGGGGCAAGATCGTCTTCCTCGCGGCTTCGCTCTCTGTGGCACTGCCGGCTTTGATGCGTCTGTCCTGGCGCTTGTCGGCACTTGCACTCGGGGAGGAACGGGCGGCGGCATTGGGCGCCCGACCTGGGGCGCTTAGGCTCGAGGCGCTCGCCTGGGTGTCGCTTCTGACCGCGGTGGCGGTGGCCTTCGCCGGCACGATCGGCTTCGTGGGGCTCGTAGCCCCGCACCTCGCCCGCGCTTTGGTCGGCGAAGACCACCGTTTCCTGTTGCCGTCAGCGGCCCTTGCCGGTTCGCTCTTGTTGCTCGCTGCCTCGATCGCTGCGCGGGCGCTCGTGCCGGGTTCGCTCCTGCCGATCGGGATCCTCACCGCTCTCGTGGGCGTGCCTTTCCTTTTGGGCCTCGTGCTGCGCCGCTCGCTCAGGAGAACGGGGTGATCCGCGTACAGGAGCTCTCCGTTACCCTCGCTGGTCGCCGGGTGCTCGAGCGTATCGAGCTCGAGGTGACCGCGGGCGAAATCGTCGCGCTCATCGGGCCCAACGGCGCCGGCAAGAGCACGCTGTTACGGGCCGTTGCCGGCCTTGTGGCCAGCGAGGGACGGATCCAGCTCGGTATTGACGGCCGAGGCTGCCGACTCGCCTACATGCCCCAGGACCTCGCCGCGCCGCGCCTTTCGGTGCTCGAGGTGGTGTTGTTGGGTCGGCTCGACCGACTCGGCTTCAAAGTCACGGGCGGGGATCTAGAGGCAGCCTGGGAAGCCCTGACCGCGGTCGGTCAGGAGGCGCTCGCTCGTCGCACGATGGCCGAGCTCTCCGGCGGACAGCGGCAGATGGTCTATTTGGCCCAGGCGCTCGCCCGTCGACCTGAAGCAGTGCTCCTCGACGAGCCGCTTTCGGCTCTCGATTTGCGTCACGCCCTCGAAGTAGCGGATCTCCTGCGCCGGCTCGTGCACGAACGGCGGCTTGCCTGCCTTCTCGTCCTGCACGACCTCAACGCCGCGGCGCGGATGGCCGACCGGCTCGTGCTGCTGCGCGATGGGCGCATCCTCGCCCAAGGACCGCCCGCTTCGATGCTGCGGCCGCAGAACCTGGCCACGCTCTATGGTGTGGAAGCAGCGGTCCTCGACGGTCCGGATGGGGCGCCCGTCATCCTGCCGCTTCGCCCGCTCGAGGTCGGGCTCGCGGCAGCCTGACCACCAAGGGCTTGCGCGATCGCGCGCCGGCGGCCAGAGCCGGAGTGAAGGCGGTGGGAGAGTCGCCTTGAGGGATACGCAGGGGGGATCTGGGGCATGGCGCGACGCGCTCTCGTCGCAAGCGCAGTGTTGTTAGCACTTGCGCTCGCGAAGCCCGCAGGGGCGGGCGGACCGGATCGAGACGAGCCCAATCGTGTTCTGAACGAAGCTGATCGCCTGCATCACGACCTCTGGGCCCTTGCCCTTAACATCTACCACGAGGCGGGACAGGGGCGGCAGGCCATGCTCGCGGTCGGCTGGCTCACCCTCAACCGCCTGC
>JAUQQO010000051.1 GCA_030549795.1 Pseudomonadota bacterium
CTCTCGACCATGCGTATCGGCTTGCGGGCGGAGAAAGCTGCTCGAAATGCCTTTGTTGCCGTCATGTGGATTCGGGGTGCTCGGAGGGAGCGGCTCACTTGCCGCTTTACGGCGGCTTGGGCAAGGCGGTGGGCTGGGCGAGCGCAGCGGTGAGCTGTTTGGCTTTGGCAGGGTCCATTGCGGCCATGATCGCAGCCAGTTTGGCTTCGCGGATGCGGCGGGCAACTGGGATGAGAACGTCGAGTGCGAGCTGATCGAACACTTGCGCTGCGGCGCGCGCTTTCATGGCTTCGTACGTCTTCACGAGCTGAGCGAGTTTGGCGTCGTCTTCGGCGCGGATCGCCGCCAAGAGTTTCTCGAGTTCTTTTTTGAGCTTTTCGAGCTGATCGAGCTGTTCGCGCGCCCGCATTTCGACCGCCACCGCAGCGGCTTCGCGCAGCGCGAGCTCCTGTTCGCGGCGATCGAGCTCGCGTGCGCGCTCGGCGAGCTCAGCTGCCACATCAGCGAGTTTCTCGGCAACGCGCCCGGGCGACGGACCGGCAGCCGGCTCGATCGCGGCAACCCCGTCCTCGGTTGCAAGCGACTGAGCTGAGCTCGCCTCACCTGGCGCTTGCCCAGCTTGCCAGGCGGGAGGAGTCGCACGCGCCACCGCTTCCGGCTCTTTCGCGAGGAGCGTCGCGAGCGCGCTCAAAAACGCGGGCGCCTCGAGTGCGGCAAGCAGTGCCGTGAGGATCGCGGCGAAGAGCACAGGTGCGGTCCCCTGAATGGCGCGCTGTACGGGCGCGCAAAGGGCGATCACGCGCTCCATCGCTGCCACCTTCGGTTCACCGCAACTTCTTGAGTGCCTCGATGAGATCGCCCGCGGCCGGGCGCGTATCGGGTTGCTTGCCCGGCCGCCCGGCCGCTTCGACGGTAGCGGCGGCCGTATCGCGCCGTTCGGGCGTCGGCGCTTGCCGCATGTCGCGTACCGTGCGCAACTCGGCCACGATGCGTGCGCCTTGGCCGATCATGTCCTCGAGCCGGCGCGCGATTCGAGTCCCGCTTTCGAGGGCGCGATCGAGTTCTTGGCGCTGCGCGAGCAGCGTCTTTTCCTGTTCGGCCAGAGTTGCCGCGGCCTCGGCACCGACGCTCTTGAGCTCTTGGATCGCGCGTTCGGCGCGCGCCGTGGCATGAGAGAGGGCGTCGAGGAAGGCCTTGAGCTCCTCGCGCCCGACTTGAAGTGCGTGCAAGCGGCGAAAGACCAGCATGCACCAAAAGGAGGTGAGAAGGAGCAGGGGTACCAAGAGCAACCCGAGCGCCTGTGCGAGCATGGCCTAAGCCTCCGCTTCGCGATCGAGCCGCCGTTCGATGCGCACCGAAACGCGGTCGCCGCGCCGGCCCAGGTGGCCCTCGAACAGGGGGCGATCGCCGCAGCGCAGCAGCACCGGCCCCTCGGGTGCGGTTTCGAGCGGCACCGTCGCGCCGACCGCAAGGGTTAGGACTTCGCGCAAGGGCAGGCTCCGCTCTGCCAGCACCGCTTCGAGCTCGACCTCGCTCGCCCACAGCTCGCGCGCGAGATGGTGCTGCCAGAGGGGATCGCGGCCGAAGCGTTCGCCGGGAAAATCCTGCTCGAGGAGCTCTCGCACCGGTTCGAGAGCGGCATAGGGGACCACCAGTTCGAGGCGGCCGCCGCGACCCGCGCAGGTCATGAGCAGCGGGTAGAGCACGCAACTGTCGTTCGCACGGGCGATCGCAAGGAAGCGCGGGTCGGTCTCGATCCGGTCGAAGAGGAACGCGACCGCGGCGATCGGGGCGAACGCCTTGCCCAGCTCGGCGAGCACGGCGCGCAGCGGCCGCTCGAGCAGGACCGCCTCGATCTCGGTGCAGGCTCGCCCGCCCAAGGGCGCGCTCGAGCGGATCTCCCGCCCACCGAGCAAGAGATCGACGAGCGCATAGGTCAACCCCTGATCGAGGGCGAGAAGCCCGGCACCGTCCCACGGTTCGGTGCGGAAGAGGGCGATCACCGCCGGGTTCGGCAGGGCCGCGAGATAATCAGCGAAGCGTCGGGCCGCGACCGGCTCGGCACGCAGCTCGAGCGGCTCGGGCAAGAGTGCGCGCAAGGCGCGGGGGATCGCCCGGCTCCAGCGTTCGAGCACCACCTCGAGCAGCGGCAAGCGCTGGTAGCGCACTGGGCGGCTGGACCCGCTCGCGATCGTGTGTGCGCGCGCCTCGCCCGGGTCGGTCGTTCCGTGCGCGCGGAGCGCACCGTTTTCGGCATCGCTTACGCGCGCGCTCGTTGCCCGGGCCCGCTCGCCTGCGGCGCGCGCCGCTTCTTGCCAATCCAGACCGAGCTCGGCCTCGCCGGCGGCGAACCGCTCCTCCGTGCTCTCCTTCGCGCTCACGCTCGCCCCCTTCACTGCACCAGGATTTCCTTAAACAGCACATCGACGACGCGTGCCGGCGCGATCGCATGGTTGATCCGCGCCAGCAGTTCTTCCTTGAGGGTCACCATGCCCTGCGACCCCTCGATCTCCTCTGCGGTGAGCGCGCGCAAATAGAGCTGGAAACCGTCCAAGATTCGTGGCGTGAGCTGCTTGATCGGCTCGACCGCGCGCGGATCGCCCACTTCGAGCGCGACTTTAAGACGCAGAAAGCGAGTCCGTTTGCCGTTCGACTTCAAATTAACGAGGATATCCGGAAGATCGACGAAGGCGACCTGCGGAGCCGGCGGAACGGGATCGGTGGCGGGTTTTTTGTCCGCCTCAGCTTGTGCGGTGGCCGCCTCCCCCGCTTTGCCGAACAGGCCGGTGAACCAGGCGGCCACTGCGCCACCTGCTACGAGCAGGACCACCCCCACCACCAAGACGATGAGCTTAAGACCGCCGCCCTTCGTGGTACCGGCTTCCGCTTTTTCTTCCGCCTTCTGCGCGCTTGCCGCCATCTTCGTTCTCGCTCGCTCTGCGCGCAGGCGCACGCGCCCGCCGCGCGACCTTTCTAGCCCTCGTCTCGTTAGCGAAAGGTTTACGGCGCGAGCGCCCTTCCCAGTTGGCAACTCCTGCCGGGCAAGCCTTGCCGGGTGGACGGCACACCCGAGCGCGCAATGGGATCTTCACCGGCTCGCACTTCTGGCACCGCAATTGCAACGTGCGGGGCGGAGGTGCGGTTGCGATGGATACCACCGCCTATGTCGCCTTGAGCCGCCAGGTCGCCCTCGAACGGGCGATGACGGTGATCGCCAACAATCTCGCCAATCTTAACACCACCGCCTTCAAGGCCGAGCGGCTGCTCTTCGCCACCTTTCTCGAGCGCGCGAGGGGATCTGGCGCCATCGCCTTCGTCCAGGATGTCGCCACGGTGCGCAACGACAGCCAAGGACCGCTTCAGGTCACGGGCGCTCCGCTCGATCTCGCCGTGCAAGGCGAGGGTTTCTTCACCGTGCGCACCCCGGCCGGGGAGCGCTACACCCGCGCCGGCCAGCTGCGGCGCGATGCTTCGGGGGCTCTTGTGACCGCCTCCGGCTACGAGCTCCTCGACGAGAATGGTCAGCCCATCGTGCTGCCGCCGGAGGAGACGGCGCCCCTTGTTGCCGCCGACGGCACCATCGCTGGCAAAAGTGGCGTGCTCGGTCGGATCCGCCTCGTCCGCTTCGCCGATCCAGCTGTGCTGCGCGTCGAAGGCGAGGGTCTTTATGCGAGCGAGGCACCGCCCATCCCCGGCGCCAGCGGTACGATCGTACAGGGCGCGCTCGAAGGTTCGAACGTCAAAGGCGTGCTCGAGATGGCGCGCATGATCGAGGTCACCCGCGCGTTCGAAGGGACTCAGAGAATGCTCGAGACGCACCACGAGCTCGTGCGCAAAACGATCGAGCGGATCACCAACACCACGGCTTGATGAGCGAACGTGAACTGCCCATCACGAAGAGGAGGTTGAGCCCGTTATGCGATCGCTTGCTATCGCAGCTACCGGCATGCTCGCCCAGCAGCTCAATGTCGAGGTCATCTCCAACAACATCGCCAACATGATGACCACTGGGTTCAAGCGCGCTCGGCCAGAGTTTCAAGATCTCCTCTATCAGAGCGAGCGGCGCTCGGGTGCCGCTACCTCCGATGCCGGCACCCTCGTCCCGGCCGGCGTCCAGCTCGGCCTCGGGGTCAAAACCGCTGCGGTTTATCGGGTGCACGACCAAGGCAATCTGGTTGCCACCGAGAACCGCTTCGACCTCGCGATCCAGGGCGCCGGCTTTTTCATCGTCGAGACCCCGGAGGGTGAGCCCGCCTACACCCGCTCCGGCAATTTCCAGCTCAGCCCGCAGGGAATCATCGTCACCCCCGACGGCTATCCGGTAAGCCCGGGTATCACCGTGCCGGCGGAAGCCACCGAGGTCGCCATCAGCCCGACCGGCATCGTGTCGGTCAAGCTGCCGGGCCAGACCAACATGGTGCAAGTCGGCCAATTGCAGCTCGCCACCTTCATCAATCCGGCCGGGCTCGAGGCGATCGGCTCCAATCTCTTCCTCGAGACCGATGCCTCAGGCGCGGCGATCACCGGCACACCCGGCTCGGAAGGCTTCGGCACCGTGCTGCAAGGTTTTCTTGAGAGCTCGAATGTCAACGCAGTGCAGGAGATCACCCAGCTGATCGCCGCCCAACGGGCCTATGACATGAACTCCAAGGTCATCCAGGCCTCCGACGAGATGATGGGCACCATCACCCAGCTGCGCTGAGGCGTCCCCGTGTACAGCCTTTGCCGATTGCTCACCGGCTGTTTGTTCGCTGCGCTAACACTTTCCGCAGCCGCGGCCAACGAGCTCACGCTAGCCCCGCGCGAGCCCCTCACGCGCGGCACGCTCATGGCGCTTCTCGAAGCCGAATTGCCCCAGCCGCCCGACGGCCGGCGCTTGGCTCCGGTGATCACCGCGCCTGCCCTACCCCTCGCCAATCCGGCCGATCGGCCGATCGTGATCGGCCTTGAAGGGCTCGTGGTCGACGAAGCCAACCGGCGCGTTCGCGGCGAACTGATCGTGCGCGTCGACGGTGTCGTCACCGGGGTGGTGCCGCTCGAAGCGCGGGTGCAGAGCCTGATCGCGGTTCCGGTTCCAAGCCGCCCCATTCGCGAAGGCGAGCTGCTCGAGCCGGGTCTCTTGGTGAGCGGCTGGGTGGCGGAAGAGGCCTTGCGCGCCGATCTCGTGCGCGAAACCGCCGAGGCGATCGGGCGCGAGGCCGCGCGCGTCTTGCCCGCCGGGCGGCCGATCCGGATCAGCGATCTGCGCGCGCCGCGTCTGGTGCGCAGGGGCGAAGTGGTGACCTTGGTGTACCAGCGCGGCCCGATCGAGATCACCACGCTCGGTCGAGCGCTCAATGATGCGGGCGAAGGCGAACCTGTGCGCGCTGTCAACCTCGCGAGCGAGCGACCGGTGCGCGGTGTCGTGGTCGGACGCAAGCTCGTGCGCGTCGGCGCGGTGGGAGGTGCGCCGTGAGCCGCGCGCGCCGTTGCTCGGCCCTCGCAGCGGTGAGCGTGCTTTCGCTCGCGGCTATGGCCTTAAGCGGCTGCACGGTGGCCGAGCGGCTCGCCGAGGTCGGCCAGGTACCCAAGCTCGAGCGGCCCGGCGATCCTACGGAGCGGCCGGGCTGGCGGCCGGTGCGCATGCCGATGCCCGATCCGGAGCCGCAGATCGCCGCCGGACCCAACTCGCTGTGGCGCTCGGGGGCGCGTGGGTTCTTCCGCGACCAGCGCGCGCGTCGGGTCGGCGACATCCTCACGATTGTCGTCACCATCAATGATAAAGCCGAGCTCTCGAACACCACGCGGCGCACCCGCAGCAATCGCGATAGTTTTGGGCTGCCGAGCTTCTTCGGGCTCGAGAACAAGCTGCCCAAGGTCCTGCCCACACCCATCGACCCGGCCAATCTCGTCGACGCCAACAGTTCGATGCTCAACCGCGGCTTAGGCGAAACCGAGCGCGAGGAGACCATCCGGCTCAACGTCGCCGCGGTGGTCACGCAAGTGCTGCCCAACGGCAACCTCGTCGTCGAAGGTCGCCAAGAAGTGCGCGTCAACTTCGAAGTCCGCGAGGTGATCGTGGCTGGGGTGGTGCGCCCGGAAGACATCACCCCCAAGAATACGGTGCCGCACGACAAGATCGCCGAGCTCAGAGTCGCCTACGGAGGGCGTGGCCAGCTCACCGACGTCCAACAGCCGCGCTATGGTGCCCAGGTGCTCGACATCCTCTTGCCCTATTGAGCGCGATGGCGCCGGGGCAGGTACGTGCCGGTCACCCGCGGCTGCCCTCGCGCGCCGGTCGCGCAAGGCCGCTTAGGCCCGGAACGCGGGCGAGCACGCCGCCGAGCGAGCTCGCCAAGCGGCCGATTTGAAGCGCGTTGTCGATTCGCTCATCCAAAAAGGCCCAGCTCGCGCGGCAGCCCTCGCTCTCGTCCTCGAGCCAGAAGAAGGTGGTGGCCATCAGCACACCGGCCAAGATGAGACGGCGGGTGTAATAGTTGAGACCGGCATCGGCTTCGGCGGGCAAGCCCACCGCCTGCCAGATGCGATCGAGGGTGGTCCAGAAACTCTTGCCGGTCTCGAGCCAGTTGCCCGGCAACCCGCGCGCGGCGAGTGCCCGGCGGACGGCCTCGCGATGCGGGGTGAGCGCCTCGAGCCGAGCCCGCACCAGCCGCGCGATGCGCCGCCGCACCGGCAACCGCTGCAGCTCGTCTGCCGGGCAGGCCTCGAGCATCTTGCGATCGGCCCAATCGTCGAGCCAGGCGAGGAGGCTGTCGCCGCCCCGCGGAAACAGACGCCGCGCCGTTGCCCTGTCGATCCCGGCATCGTCGGCCCCGAGCAGCAGCGCTCGGGTCGACCAACCGTCGAAGGCGACGTGCGGCAGCGCAGCTTCGAGGATCCGATCGCGCAGTTCTTGGCGCGCGCGTAAGGCTTCCCCGCTCATAGCTCCTCCACGGGCACAACCCAGCCCCAAGGTGTCGCTCGCCGGCGTTGACGGCCGCGCTTGTACAGGAAAAGGGGCGGTGCGTCTTGGACCACCGCCCGGTGCGAGCCGCTCGAGCCTCGCCAAGGGCTGCCAGCGGTTGGCGGTTCACGCGCGGCGCGGCGCGCCAGGGTAGCGAAACCCTGAGCGCAGGGCGTCGCCGCGCCAGGCCCGCCCTTGGCGGAAGCACGCGGCGATGTTAGATCGAGTGCGCGCGCTCCTGTGTGGGAGCGTGAAGTGGTTGTTGTCCCGTGTGTCGGGCAAGCAGAGGAGGAAGCACCCTGATCGAGGTTCAAGTTCGCGACAACAACATCGATCAAGCGCTTCGAGCGCTCAAGAAAAAGATGCAGCGGGAAGGCCTCTATCGGCAGATGCGCATGCGGCGCCACTACGAGAAGCCGTCCGAGAGGCGGGCGCGCGAGCGTGCCGAGGCCATTCGCCGCTACCGTAAGATGCTTAAGAAGAAGGCGGAGCGGGACGAGCTTTAAGCCGCGGCGGGCGGCGCGGCGAGCTGGGAGGCGAGGTGCGGCGAACGACGGGCGATCGGTGTGACGCTTCGTCGCTTCCCGCACAGCGTTGACGGGTTCCCACGATCTCGCAGTTGCGAAAGCGCAGCGACGCGCGAGAAAGGAGCGCGCTCGCCAGCGAGGGGGGTACCAATGACGATCGCTCGTCGAAGCGTTCTCGTGCAGCTCGCCGCCGCGCCCGTCCTGCTCGCCAGCCGCCGCGCACCGGCGCAGAGCAGCCCCGTTAAGGTCGGCGCGGTCTTGCCCTTTTCGGGCGGTCTTGAGTTGTTCGGCGAACAGGCGCGGCTCGGGCTCGAGCTCGCCGCCGCCGAGATCAACGCAAAAGGCGGCATCCTCGGCCGCCCGCTCGAGGTCCTGTTCGAAGACGACAAGACCGATCCCAAAACCGCGGTCGAAAAGGCGACCCGTCTTGTCACCCGCGACGGGGTGGTCGCCGTTTTCGGCCCCATCACCTCGAGCAACCGCGACGCCATGGCGCCCGCGCTGGCGCGCGCCCGCACCCCGCTTCTTTACGCCACCAACTATGAAGGGGGTGCGTGCGGCCGCTATCTCTTCGTGTTCAACACCGTACCCAACCAGGAGCTGGCCAAACTCCTACCCTATCTCTTCAAACACAAGGGCCAGACCTTCTATTTCTTCGGGGCCGATTACGTCTGGCCGCAGAAGATGTTCCAGCAGGCTGAAAAGATCGTGGCGAGCCTCGGCGGCAAAGTCGTGGGGCGCGAGCTCACCCCCTTCGGCGTCAAGGAATTCGCACCGGTCATTCGTCGTATCGAGGCGAGCGGGGCCAAAGTGCTCCTGTTCGCTCTGCCCGGCGCTGATGGCATCACCTTCATCCGACAGGCCGAAGACTTGGGGCTTCTCAAGAAACTCACAGTCGGCTTTCTGGGCTTCTCCGAAGCTTATCTCGGTGCCTTCGGGCCTGGCAAAGGCCAGGACATGTATGTCGCGGTGCCCTTCGTCGCCGCTTCCGAAGCTACCGGCCCCAAAGACTTCGTCGCCCGGATCCGCGCTCGTGCCGGCAAGGATGCCGTCGTCTCCCACTATGTGATGACGCATTGGCTCGCGCTCACGGCGATGGCGCGGGCGCTCGAGAAAGTCGGGCGTGTCGACCGCGAGGCGGTGGTCGAAGGCCTCGAAGGGCTGACGGTGGAGGCGCCCACCGGCCCGGTGACCATCGGGGCCAAGGACCACCACGTCACGCTCGCCATGTTCCTCGCCAAGACCCAGGGTGACCAGCTCGTGACGGTGGAAACCTTGGGCCCGATCGCCCCCGAGTCGGGCTGCGGCTGAGGACGGGACGAAAGCCAGATCCGTTGCAGGCACCGCTCCTCGAGCTGCGGAACCTGGTCAAAGGCTTCGGCGGCGTGCTCGCCGTCGCCGGGGCTTCCCTTACCCTCGATGCAGGCCAGGTGCTCGCGCTCATCGGACCCAACGGCTGCGGCAAGACGACGCTCTTCAACCTGATCACCGGGATCGAGCGCCCCGATGCGGGCGTCATCCGCTTTGACGGCCACGACATCACGGGCCTGCCGCCGCATCGCATCGCGCGCTTGGGAATTGCCCGCACCTTCCAGGTCCCAGGCGTGTTCGCTGCGGCGAGCGTGCGCGAAAATCTCGAAGTGGCCGCCGCAGCGGCGGGGCGACCGCTCGGGGAAGTCCCGGCCATGCTCGCCTGGGCGGGGCTCGAGCGGTGGGCGGAAGAGCCGGCGGAAGTGCTGCCGCACGGGCTGCAGCAACGCCTCGAGCTCGCCATGGTGGTCCTGCAGCGCCCGCGCCTGCTCCTCCTCGACGAGCCGACCGCCGGCTTGGAAGTGGGCGAGAGTCAAGCGGCGGCCGCCGCGATCCGGCGGCTCGCGCGGCACACGGGAATGGCGGTGCTGGTGGTCGAGCACGACCTCGCCTTCGTGCGCGCGCTCGCAACCGAAGTGGCGGTGATGATGCGCGGGCGGATCGTCATCCGTGGTTCCTACCGTCAGGTCGCCGCCGATCCCGAAGTGCGCGCCGCCTATCTCGGGAGCCGCGCCTGATGCTCTCCGCGCGCGGCTTTTCTGCCGGCTGGCATCGCGGTGTTGCCGCCGTCGCCGAGGTCGACCTTGAGCTCGTGCCCGGACGCGCGCTCGCCGTCCTCGGGCGCAACGGTGCCGGCAAGACCACCCTCGCGAAAGGCCTTCTCGGCCTGACCCCGTGGCGACGCGGCATCGTGCAGCTCGACGGGGCGCGCATCGAGAACTGGCGGCCGGAACGGATCGCGCGCGCTGGCGTAGCCTTTGTCCCCCAGGGCCGCGGCGTTTTCCCCGGCCTCACGGTGGAAGAGAATGTGCGCTTGGGCGCGCTCGGAAGTGGCCGCCGCCGCGCCGATTCCGCGTTGCTCGCGCGTTTTCCCGCTTTAATTGAGCGCCGCGACCGGCCCGCCGAGACCCTTTCCGGAGGCGAACAGCGCCAGCTCTCGATCCTGCGCGCGCTCGCCGGCCGCCCGCGCTTTCTCCTCCTCGACGAGCCGAGTGAGGGGGTACAGCCCACCGTCGTCGATGCGATCGCCGACTTGCTCATCGAGCTCGTGGAAGTCGATCAGCTCGGTATCCTCATGATCGAACAAGATCTCGATCTCGTCGCCCGCGTCGCCCACGAGTGTCTCGTGCTCGAAGACGGCCGACCGGTCGACCGCTTTGCGGCCAAGGAACTCGCCGCTGGTCCGCAGCGTGTGGAACGGTACCTCGGGCTCTAGCGCCGATGCTCGCCGACCTCGCCCTGCTCGTTCTCGATACGGCGAACCGCATCCTCACCCTTTTGCTCGTTGCACTCGGGCTCGCCATCACCTTCGGCCTTATGGGCGTCATCAACCTCGCCCACGGCGAGCTGTTCCTGCTCGGCGCCTATGTGCATCTTGCGCTCGAGCGCTTCGGGCTCGGGTTTTGGTGGGGCCTGCTTTTGGCCCCGCTCTTCGTGGGTGCGGTGGGCTGGATGCTCGAGGTGCTTTTGGTTCGGCGCATCCAGGATCGCCCGCTCGACAGTCTCATCGTCACCTGGGGCGCGGGCCTTGCCATCAAACAGGCGATCATCGCGCTCTTCGGTCCCGCTGCGCACACGGTGGCGCCACCTTTTTCTGGCACGATTGCCATCGCCGGGACGAGCTACCCGCTCTATCGCCTGTTCGTGATGGCGCTCGCGCTCGCCGCCACCGGCCTCACGTTGTTCCTCCTTTTGCGTACGCCGCTTGGGCTTATGGTTCGCGGTACCGTCGCCGACCGCACGCTCGCTGCCGCCACGGGCCTGCCCGTGCGCCGGCTCGACGCGCTCGCCTTCGCTTACGGTTCGGCCCTCGCCGGGCTCGCCGGTGCGGCCACCGCACCGTTGATGAGCGTCGACCCGCAGATGGGGGTGGGCTTCCTGCTGCCCGCCTTTTTGTCGGTTCTCGTAGCACCGGTAGGGAGCACCGTCGGCACCATCCTCGGCGCGGGAATCGTCGGTGGTGGTGAATCGCTCGCAGCCACCGTGGTCTCGCCCATCCTCGCCCAACTCCTCGTCCTCGCCGGGGCGCTCGTGCTGCTGCGCTTGGCCGCCGGCCGTCGGTTGGGACGCGAGCGGTGAGCCGCGAGCCTTTGCTCCTTGCACTCGTCTTCTGGGCGCTGCTGGCTTTGGTCCCGCTCTTCGCCCCGGCCTGGCTTTTGGCCCAGCTCGCCCAACACTTGGGCTATGGGCTGCTCGCCTTGAGCCTCGCCTGGGTATGGGGACAGGCGGGTCTCCTTTCCTTCTGTCAGGCTGTGTTCTTCGGCACTGGCGCCTATTTGTTCGCGGTGGTGGCGCTCGGCATGGTTCCTGGCCTTCCCGCTTCGCCCTGGCTCGGCCTCCTCTGCGCTCCGCTCGCGGCCGCGCTGGTAGCCCTCATCACCGGTCTTGTCCTGCTTTCTGCGCGCATCGGCAGCGGCGCGGCGTGGACGGTGATGACGCTCGTGCTCGCGGTGATCGCCGAGCGCTTGGCGGTCATGAGCTCCTGGCTCGGCGGCTCCAACGGCCTCGTGGGCGTGCCGCCGCTTGCCTTGCCGGCACCTTCGGGCTGGTTCGAACTGGTCGATCCCCTTCCGCTCTATCTGTTCCTGCTCGCGGTCAGCGCCCCCGCCCACCTCCTGCTCGCCCGCCACTTCGCCTCGCCGCGTGGCGCGATCGTGCGCGCGGTGCGCGAGGATGCACTGCGGGCGGCGCATCTCGGCATCGACCCCTGGCGGGTGCGTCTTGTCGTGTTCACGAGCGCTGCCGCGCTCGCCGGGCTCGGCGGTGGTCTGTTCGCTGCCCAGTTCGGCTTCGTCGCCCCGCCCCTGCTCGGTCTGGGCCTGTCCACCGAGGCGCTCGTGTGGGTGACGGTGGGGGGCCGCGGTTCGCCTTTAGCAGCGCTCGCCGGCACGCTTTTGATCAAGGGAACAGAAGAGCTCTTGGGCCGCTGGCTCGGCGCCCTCTGGCCGCTCGCCATGGGCCTCCTTGTGGTCGTGGCGGTGCTCGCTTTCCCGCGCGGTCTTGTGGGTGGCTTGCTCGCCCGCTGCGCTCGGGCGCGTCCGGCCCCCCGGCACGCGCCCGAGCCCTAGCCGAATCACCGGTTTTGGGTGCTTTCAGCGCTCGACGAGGATCGGCAAGGCGCGCGCCTGGGCGATCCAGTCGGCTACCTCTTCTGCGGTCGGCGCGCGGCGCGCGAAGCGCTCTTCCGAGTTGAGCCGCTTTAAGGCGGCGTGCAGCGCGTGCGGGTCTTGGCGCGCGAGCGTGCCGACGTCGCGGATGCCGAGGTCCTCGAGCATCATGCCGAAGATCGCCCCCACGCCTTTGACGCGCGCGAGATCGGCGCGCTGGACGAGGCGCAAGAGCAGTTCGGGATCGATCCCAGCGCGCTGCGCCAGGCGCTGGCGTTTCTCGGCGTCGCCGGCTTCCATAAGAAGACGCCCGCAGGTGGTGATGCCCAGCCGCTTGAGGGCCATCCGAGCCGCGAGCGGCACGCCGCGCAGTTTGCCGATCGGCAGTGCGAAGCTCGCTTGCGGCGCGCTCTTCGTCCTGGTCTCGGCAGCGTGGGCCTCGGTCGCAACGACCATGTTCCTATCCCCTGACTGAACGCAACAGCGCCGCAGTCGGGGCAAAACCCGTGCCGGGCCCGACTCATCCACTAAGGTATTGAAACATCGACTTTATTTGGCCTACCCCAAGGGCCGGCAACGAATCGGCGAGAAGCGGTGTAAAATCTTCCGACGCGCCCAAAAACCCGTGTCGTTCGCTTACCGGTAGGAAAGACCGTGCCGATCGCCGCGGTGCGGGCGGCGGCGTAAAAGCAGCGCGAACGCCTGCGCTCACCGATAGGCGGCAAGAGCACGATCGAGCACGGCTGCCAGCTCGCGGCACTCCTGAGCGTTCAAAAAAGCGCCGATCCGCAGCCGCCGCCCGTGCGAGCGCAGCCACAGCTGCGCCGAAGCGGGGCTCGTCTCTTCGAGCTGCACCCGCACCCAATAGGGCTCGAAGCGGACGCTCTCTTCGCGCCCGCTCGGGTCGATGCGGCGCACCCAAAGACCGGTGCGGTCGAGGCGGATCTCCTCGCGCCTTCGGCTCTGGCGGCGCATGATCAGCATCGCAAGGGCGAAAAGCACGACATCGAGGCCGAAAAAGCCGGTCACCGGCCAGGCGCCCACGAGCGCGAAAACGCAGCCGATCGCCCCACTCACCGCAGCGAAGGCGAAGAGCACGATCGCCGCACCGTATGGACCTAAGGAGCGATTCGGGTAGAGGACGGCGTGAAAGGGCGGTGGCGCTAGAGGCTCCATCGTCGGCTCGCAACCGCGAAGGTGATGCACCCAATCTATGGCACGCCGAGCCCTACGTCCAACGGCAGTTCCCGAGACCGAAGAGGCAGAGCGCCGAAGACGGGCGGCGGCGATCTTCGAACGCCTGGCGCGAGCGCGCCCCGATCCGCACACCGAACTCGTCTACAAAGACCCCTTCACACTTTTGGTCGCGGTCGTGCTCTCCGCTCAAGCCACCGATAAGGCGGTCAACAAGGCCACCGAGCGGTTGTTCGCCGTCGCTTCCACCCCGCACGCGCTGCTCGCCTTAGGCGAAGAACGCCTTCAAGAGTACATCAAATCTCTGGGCTTCTTCCGCAATAAAGCCAAGAATCTGATCGCGCTTGCTCGCGCGCTCCTCGAACGGCACGGAGGACAAGTCCCGCGCACACGCGAAGAGCTCGAAAAGCTACCCGGTGTCGGCCGCAAGACCGCCAATGTCGTCTTGAACGAAGCCTTTGGCGAGCCGACCATCGCGGTCGACACGCACGTCTTCCGGGTCGCCAACCGTCTGGGGATTGCCCCCGGAAAGAATCCCTTAGAAGTCGAAAAACGCTTGTTGGAAGTCGTACCAGAACGCTACCGCAAGGGCGCCCACCACTGGCTCATCCTGCACGGCCGCTATGTGTGCAAGGCCCGCAAACCGGCTTGTGATCGCTGCGTGGTGCGCGATCTCTGCGACTATTACCGCTCGACGGTGGCAAACGCGACGGGCAGCGGGTCCTAGCGCCCGCGCGCTGGGCCCGGCGCGAGGCCGCATCCGAAAAGCCGCTCCTCGACCACACCCCTACGCAGCACCGGCACCGCGTCCCGGGCACGGGCGAGCCGCGACCGGCCGCATGATGAACAGGGTTGCGGGTCCACACCGGATCGCTTTTCGGATCGACGAGCATGGCCACGAACGCCGCAAAGCGGAGATAGGCTCGCCCATCGGCGAAGGACACCGCCTCCTCGCCGCCGCGCCCGAGCCGGGCTCCCCCCGCCCGCTCGCCATCGCGAAAGGCGATCGCGAAGAAGGCGCTTTCGCCCGCAGAGCGCTCTTGGTCACCTGTAAGGAAAACCGACAGCGACCGTCCGTCGCATTGCAGGGGAATCGGCGAGGCCCACCGGTCGAGGATGGTGGGCATGAGATCGATATTGCCGCTCCACACCCGCACCATCCGGCCGTGGCCGCCCTCGGCCCGCGGCTCGCAACTCGGAAGCGGTACGCGGAAGACCCCGGGAATGAAGGTTTCCTTGCCGCGCGGCCAATGATCGCCCAAGAGCTCGCCGTGCGCGCTCGTGATCACGAAAAGCGAACGCTTCCTCTTCGCCGCGGGCGCGCACGAGATGCCAAAGACGGCTGAAGTGGAGGTGCGGTGTCGCCGCGAGGCCCGTATCGCGCTCGCAATCGTGGCGTGATCGCGATCGGCCGGCCGTTTGCCGATCAGATCGCGGTCGCGCGAGCCTTAAAAGAGCCGATCGAAGAGTGCGGCTTTAAGCGCGTGCGGGGATGGTTGCCCGGGCTCGGGGGCGCGAACCGGCGGTCGGCTGCGCACCGGGGCGAGGCAGCCGAACCAGGGCTCCATGGCGATCCCAGCCGGATGCGACGCGAAAAGCGAGCCAAGCCTGCCCATAGGCGGGTTTTGCGCTCGCGCGCGCCACGCCGGAGCGTTTGTGACCACGAAGGCGGTCGCGCCCTATTCGGCGCGCCAGTGGGCCGGCACCAACCAAGAGCGATCACAAACCTCCGCGCTCGGCCTCCGCCCGCAGCCGCGCCGGGCGCGATCATCCCATCGAGCCAAGGCTCGGCCGCCGGGAGCCCGACGCGAAACCCCGAGGACAGTTTCCCACAGCTCGCAAGGCGCGGATCGCCCCGGGGCCGAATGCGGGGATCGGCGCTCGTATCCGTATCGTCCAAGCGGACAGAAGCGTAGCCCGACTTTTTGCGCGCGAGGGCGCGCTCGCATCGCGTCCAATCGAGCGCTGCGCGGTTCGCGGTGGTTGAAGAGACAGGCACCGGAGTGAAATAAGGCGCGTGCAGCCCCCGCGCTTGGCCAAAAAGATGGCGCGCGAACACACACGCCTCTCGAGCCAAGGCGGCTTGGGGTGGTAAACACCCTCCGATCATCGCGGGCTCGGGCGAGCGAGTCGCGATTGGTCGGCGCTGATCGAAAGGTGATTGAGCGAAGGCGCGCTCTTCGGGCTTTCGGCTTGTGCGGGCGTGCGCCGGGCGGCAGGCTCGCGCCCGCACCTTTTGGAGGACGGCAGATGGCAGAGCTCGCGGTCGAGCCGGTTTTCGCGGCCTTACAGCGCGGCTTCGATGCCTCGATCGAGCGGCTGTGCGCTCTGTTGCGCATCCCCTCGGTTGGGACCGATCCCGCCTTTGCCGAGGATACCCGCCGCGCCGCCGCCTGGTTGGTCGAGCGGCTTAAGGAGATCGGCTTTGACGCCTCCTTGCGCCCCACCTCCGGCATGCCGATGGTGGTCGCCCACGATCCCGATGCGCCGGCCGACGCCCCCCACCTCCTCTATTACGGCCACTATGACGTACAGCCGCCCGATCCCTTGCGCGAATGGGACAATCCTCCCTTCGAGCCGCGCATCGTCCAAGGGCCGCACGGACCGCGGGTGGTGGCGCGCGGGGCGGTCGACGACAAGGGCCAGCTCATGACCTGGCTCGAGGCGCTCGCCGCTTGGAAGGCGGTGCACGGCCGGCTGCCGGTGCGCGTTTCGGTGCTCATCGAAGGCGAAGAGGAGAGCGCGTCCGAAAACCTCGAGCCCTTCCTGCTCGCCAACGCCGATGAGTTGAAAGCGGATGTGTGCGTGATCTCGGATACCGGCATGCTCGGGGTGAACGAGCCGGCGATCACCACCATGCTGCGCGGTATCCTCTACCTCGAGTTGCGCATCCAAGGCCCGGTGCGCGATTTGCATTCCGGCATGTTCGGGGGTGCGGTGCCCAACCCCATCCACATGCTCACCCGGGTGCTCGCCGCGCTCCACGATGCGCACGGGCGGATCGCGCTACCCGGCTTTTACGATCGGGTTTTTGCGCTCGAGCCCGAGATCCGCGCCCAATGGCGCGCGCTTCCCTTCGACGAGAAGGGCTTTCTCGCTGCCGCCGGGCTTTCCCGCTCCATCGGTGAAGAGGGGTTCACGACCCTCGAGCGGTTGTGGGCGCGGCCCTGTTGCGACGTCAACGGAATCTGGGGTGGCTATACCGGCGAGGGCTCGAAGACGGTCATCCCGGCCAAGGCTGCGGCCAAGTTCTCCTTCCGTCTCGTCCCCGATCAAGATCCGCAGGAGGTGCTCGCGCAGACCAAAGCCTTTCTTTCTTCTCTCATCCCGACTGAATACCGCTGGGAACTCGTGCCGATGGGCATGGGTCGGCCGATCCGAGTGCCTACGACCTCTCCTTTCCTCGGTGCGGCGCGCCGCGCGCTCGCCATCGCCTTCGGCAAAGAGCCGGCGCTTATCGGCTGTGGCGGCTCGATCCCGGTGGTGGCGACGATCAAGGATCGCCTCGGGATGGATTCGCTTCTCTTGGGCTTCGGGCTCGACGACGACCGCCCGCACGGTCCCAACGAGAAATTCGAGCTCGTCTGTTACGAGCGCGGCCAACGCGCCCATGCCGCGCTGATCGCCGAAGTGGCGCGCTTGGCCGGCTAAGCGCTACGAAGCGGCTCAGGCTCGTCGCTTCGTTTGCCTGAACAGTCGTGCTCGGACGGCACACGATCGGGGCTTCGGGCCCCTTAGCCTCACACGTTGAACCGAAAGTGGCAGACGTCGCCGTCCTGGATTCGGTAGTCGCGCCCCTCGAGGCGCATGCGCCCGGCTTCCTTCGCACCTTGCTCGCCGTTGAAGCGCACATAGTCGGCAAAGGCGATCACTTCCGCACAGATGAAGCCGCGCGCGAAATCGGAATGGATCACCCCCGCTGCGTCAACCGCCGTGGCGCCTTCCGGCACCGTCCAGGCGCGCGCTTCCTTGGGTCCGGCGGTAAAAAAGGTGATGAGGCCTAAAAGCGCGTAGCCCTCGCGGATCACGCGGTTGAGCCCGGGCTCTTCAAGGCCCAGGCTCTCGAGATAGGCCTTGCGCTCCTCCGGCTCGAGCTGGGCCAGCTCCGCCTCGATCGCCGCAGCGATGACGAGATGGCGCGCGCCTTCCGCCTTCGCCTTCTCGGCCACCGCTTCGCTCCAGCGGTTGCCGCTCGCCGCCGCCTTTTCCTCGACGTTGCACACATAGAGGACCGGTTTGGCGGTGAGCAACTGAAAGGAGCGGACGAGCCGGCGCTCCTCTGCACTGAGCGCCACGGCGCGCACAGGCACCCCGGCTTGAAGCGCCGGCAACAGCTTCTCGGCGAGCGCGAGCTTGGCGAGCGCCTCGGGGTCGCGTCCGCGGGCGCGCTTTTTGAGCCCCTCCATTTGCCGCTCGAGGCTCTCGAGATCGGCGAGCAAGAGTTCGGTTTCAACGAGCTCGCGATCGCGCAAGGGATCGATCCGCCCTTCGACGTGGCTGATGTCGGGGTCGTCGAAACAGCGCAGGACGTGCAAAATCGCGTCCACCTCGCGGATCGCGGCCAAGAAACGGTTGCCGAGCCCCTCGCCCTTCGAGGCGCCGCGCACAAGACCGGCGATGTCGCGGATCTCGAGCTGGGTGGGGACGATTTTGGCCGATCGCGCGAGCTCGGCCAGCACAGCGAGCCGCGGGTCGGGGACCGGCACGCGGCCGATGTTGGGCTCGATCGTGCAAAAAGGATAGTTGGCGGCGGCGGCCGCAGCGGAAGCGGTCAAGGCGTTGAAAAGCGTGGACTTGCCCACGTTCGGTAAGCCCACGATGCCGCAGGCGAACCCCATCTCAGTCCGCCGCGCCCGGAGCCGGCCCGCGCGCGCGCCCCGCGCTTCGCCCCTCCTCTTCCGCGCGCGTAAGCAAGACCACTTTGTTCATAAAACCTGAATCATCGCCGCGCGCGAGCAGTGGAGCCGCCTCGGCGATGGCATCCAACAGCCGCTCGAGCCAAGGCCGTTCGCTCTTTGCGAAATCCGAGAGCACGTGGGCTATCACTTTCTCTTTCTGTCCCGGATGGCCGATGCCGATGCGCACCCGTTTGAACTCGGCACTTCCAAGACAATCGCGGATCGAGCGCAATCCGTTGTGACCGGCGACACCGCCGCCGAGCTTGACCCGCACTTTGCCGGGGGCGAGGTCGAGTTCGTCGTGGAAGACGATGACATCGCCGAGCGGCAGGCCGAAAAAGCGCACCGCCGCGGCCACCGCGTGACCACTGGCGTTCATATAGGTGGTGGGCTCGAGGATCGCCACCTTCTCCCCGTCCAACAGCCCCTCGCTCCACCGCCCCCGGAACTTGGCGCGAAAGGGCGGAAACTGGGCCCGGGCGGCGATCCGCTCGACCGCCATGAAGCCCACATTGTGGCGGTTCGAGGCGTATTCGGGGCCGGGGTTGCCGAGCCCGACGAAGAGCTTCAACCTGGTCGTCCAGCGCTACGCGGAGGACTGCTGGCCTTCGCCCGGCCCCTCGCCCACCGTCGGCGGCACGATCGAAGCGATGGTGAAGTCGCGCTCGGTCGAGCGCGGCCGCACGCCTTCGGGCAAGCTGACGTGGCGGATGTGGACGGAATCACCGATATCGAAGCCTTTGAGGTCGGCCACGATCTCGGTCGGGATGGCATCCGCCGGGCAGACCAGCTCGACTTCGCGCCGGACGATGTTGAGCACGCCGCCGCGCTTGAGGCCCGGACATTCGGACTCGTTGATAAAGCGCACCGGCACCGCCACGGTGACCCGCGAGCCGGATGCCGCGCGCACGAAGTCGACGTGCAAGGGACGATCGGTGACCGGATGATACTGCGCCTCGCGCGGCAGAACGTGCTCGATGTGATCGCCGAGATCGAGGTCGAGCACGGTCGAGAAAAAGCGCGGTTGCTGCATGGCGCGCAGCAGTTCCTTGGCGTCGATGGCGATCTTAAGCGGCGGTTGGTTGCCGCCGTAGACGATGGCCGGGATCTTGCCGGCACGGCGGGTGGCGCGCGCCGCACCCTTACCGCTGCGCTCGCGCACTTCCGCTTTGAGTACCATGACCATGCTATGTTCCTCCGTCCCTCCGGTCCGCGGCTTTCCCGCCCGGACAGACCTGCCTCAGTCGAACAGACTCGAGACCGAACTCTCGCTCGAAATTCGCGCGATCGCCTCACCCATCAAGGGTGCGACCGACAGCACCCGGATCTTGTCGGTCACCCGCACCGCTTCCGAAGGTTTGATGCTGTCGGTGATCACCAATTTCTCGAGCGGCGAGGCGACGATGCGCGCCACCGCCCCGGCCGAGAGCACCCCGTGGGTGACATAGGCCTCAACCGACACCGCTCCGGCTTTCAGGAGCGCCTCGGCGGCGTTGCACAGGGTACCGCCCGAATCGACGATGTCGTCAACCAGGATGCAGCGCATCCCGCGCACATCGCCGATCACGTTCATCACTTCCGAGACCCCGGCGCGTTCGCGGCGCTTGTCGATGATGGCCAAACCGACGTCAAGCCGTTTGGCGAAGCCGCGCGCGCGTGCCACCCCGCCGACATCGGGCGAGACGATCATGAGGTTTTCAGTACCGTGGCGCTCGAGGATATCGGGTACCATAAGCGGGGTGGAGAAGAGATTGTCCACCGGAATGTCGAAGAAGCCCTGGATCTGGCCCGCGTGCAGTTCCATGGTGAGCACGCGCGAAGCGCCCGCCACGGTGATGAGATTGGCGACCAGTTTGGCCGAAATGGGCGTGCGCGGCCCCGGTTTTCGATCCTGGCGCGCATAGCCGAAATAGGGAATGACGGCGGTGATACGTCGAGCGGAAGCGCGCTTTAAGGCATCGATGATGATCAAGAGCTCCATGAGATTGTCGTTGGCGGGGTAGCTCGTGGGTTGGATGATGAAGCAGTCCTCGCCGCGGACGTTCTCGTGGATCTCGACGAACACCTCCATGTCCGCGAAACGGTGGACCGTGGCTTTGGTGAGGTCCACCCGGAGATAGGCGGCGATCGCTTCGGCCAGCGGCCGGTTGGCGTTGCCGGCAATGAGCTTCATCGCTACTCATCCGGGAGGGTTTGGCGCGCGGCCGGCCTTCTATCAGCCACAGCCGGCGCCGACAATGCGCGCAAAAGAGACGCCCGCTGAGCTCTTCAACCCTCCTCCCGCATATCCGGGATCGTGGCGGAGCACCCGCGTCATCGCTTAAGTTTCAGCCGCGTCTGCGCACAGCATGTGCCGCAATGCATCGCCCGGCTTGCGCCTCGCGCTGCCCGCCCGCAATCCCAACGGCACACGAGCGCCAGGTCCGATGAGCTCGCGCACGCCATCATACCACGACCCCAAGCGGCGGAGGAGACGATCCGCCGCACCGCGATCGGCACGCGTTGCTGCGTCCCCGTGCGCGAACAGGGGGTGGGGCGGTGGAAGGAGCCCGATCAATCTGCGCGCGCACTCGAGTCTCTTTCTTTAAGGCTGCGGCGTTCGTCGCGCAGAAAGCGCAAGTCACAGCCCTCGGGGGCCTGCAGGATCTCTTGTTGCCACAGCCGTGCCCAGCCGCGCTCGGGCAAAGCGGGCGGTCGCCAAGCCTCCCGCCGGCGGCCGAGCTCGTCAGGCTCGACCAAGAGATCGAGCCGCCGCTCTTTTACCGAGAGCCGGATGCGGTCGCCGGTGCGCACGAGCGCCAAGGGCCCGCCCGAGGCGGCATCGGGAGCGACGTGCAGCACCACGGTGCCAAAGGCGGTCCCCGACATGCGCGCATCCGAAATGCGCACCATGTCCTTAACCCCAGCGCGCGCGAGCTTTTTGGGGATGGGCAGATAGCCCGCTTCCGGCATGCGCGCAGGAGAGGCGGGGCCGGCGTTTTTGAGCACGAGGACATCGTTGGGGGTGACATCCAGTGCGGGATCGTCGATGCGCCGCGCGAGGTCCTCGAGCCCGTCGAACACCACCGCCCGCCCCTCGTGCTCGAAAAGCGCGGGCGTGGCAGCAGCGCGCTTGAGGATCGCACCTTGAGGGGCGAGGCTGCCGAAGAGGGCGACCAGGCCCCCTTTGGGCGCGAGCGGATCGGCGAGAGGACGGATGATCCTCCGGTCAACCGGCTCACCAAGAGGCTCGGCGAGCACGGCGCGCAAGCTGCGGCCGTCGATCGTCGGTACGTCGAGGTCGAGCAGAGGAGCGAGCTCGCGCAACAACGCCGGCATGCCGCCTGCGGCGTAGAAATCCTCCATATAGCCAACCCCTGTGGGCTTGAGGTCGACGAGGACCGGTGTTTCTTCGGAGAGGCGATCGAGCGTGCGCAGATCGAAGGCGAGCCCGAGCCTGCCGGCGATTGCCGCCATGTGGATGACGGCGTTGGTGGAGCCCGAAAGGGCGAGCAGCACGCGCATCGCGTTCTCGAGGCTGGCGCGGCTTACGAGATTGCGGATGGTGCGGTCGGTGCCGGCCAGGCGCGCAGCGAGCGCCCCGGTGGCCTCGGCGATGCGCAGCCGCTCGGCATGCACCGCGGGAATGGCGGCCGAGCCGGGCAGGGCAAGACCAAGAGCTTCGGCAAGACAGGCCATGGTGGAGGCGGTACCCATGACCCCGCAGGTGCCGGCGGTCACCGCCAGCCGCCCCTCCACCGTGCGGATCTCGGCTTGCGACAGCTCCCCCGCCCGAAAGCGAGCCCAAAAGCGCCGGCAGTCGGTGCAGGCGGCGACCCGTTCGCCGCGATAGCGGCCGGTGAGCATCGGCCCGACCACGAGCAGCACCGCCGGAACCTCCGCCGACGCGGCGCCCATGAGCAACGCGGGCACAGTCTTGTCGCAGCCGCCGATCAGCACCACCGCGTCGAGCGGCTGGGCGCGCACCATCTCCTCGACGTCGATGGCCATGAGGTTGCGTAAATAAAGCGAGGTCGGGTGCAGATAGGGCTCTCCTAAGGAGATCACCGGGAAGACGAGCGGTAGGGCCCCGGCTGCGAGCGCGCCGCGGCGCACCGCTTCGATCAGCTCTCCTATGGTGCGGTGGCACGAGTTGAGCTCGGATGGGGTGGCGAGAATGCCCACGAGCGGCCGCTCGAGCATGGCCTCGGAAAATCCCATCGACCGAATGAAGGAGCGGCGCAAAAAAAGGGCGAAGTCGCGGTCGCCGTAGTGGGTGAGGCTGCGGCGCAACCCCTGTTGCTGATCGGTCACGGTTCGCGCTCCCCTACCGAGTGCCCGCAGTCCGCGACCGCGGGCTGCCCGCGGTGCGGTTGATCGGCCTCGGGTCTCGGCTTTTTACTGATTTTTAGATTTCGTGAGCAGGAAAAGGAAACGCCGAGGGGTGTTGCACCCGCGTGTGTGGAACGGGAACGCGGTGATGAAGGTGGGGATCCTCGCTGGTGGGGTGGGCTCGCGTCTTTCGGAAGAGACGGTGCTCAAGCCCAAGCCGATGGTGGAGATCGGCGGCAGGCCGATCTTGTGGCATATCATGATGCACTATGCCACCTACGGCTTTAAGAACTTCGTGATCGCTCTCGGCTATAAGGGCGAAGTGATCAAGCGCTACATGGCGGATTACTGCGCGCTCGAGAGCGACATGACGGTTGATTTGAGCACCGGCCGGATCCAGCTGCACCGCCATCACTCTCAGGATTGGAAAGTCGAGCTCATCGACACCGGCCTGCACACCGGCACCGGCGGGCGCATCAAGCGGCTCGTGCCCTATATGGGCGGGGAGACCTTCTTTTTGACCTGGGGCGATGGGGTATCCACGGTCGACCTTCGGGCCCTGCTCGATTTCCACAAGCGCCACGGCAAGATCGCCACCGTGACCGCCGTCCATCCGCCTCCGCGCTTCGGCCGCCTCGACCTCGACGGCGACCGGGTCGTACGCTTCAGTGAAAAGCCGCTCGAAGAGGGCTGGATCAACGGTGCCTTCTTCGTCCTCGAACCCGAAGTGGCCGACTTCATCGAGGACGATTCGACCATGTTCGAACAGGGCCCGCTGCAGCGCTTGGCCGAAGAGGGTCAGCTCATGGCCTTCCGCCACGAGGGCTTCTGGCAGTGCATGGACACGCTTCGCGACAAAGTGCGCCTTGAGCAGATGTGGGAGTCGGGCCAGGCGCCGTGGAAAATCTGGGATTGAGCGGTTAACGGAGCCGAGAAACGTGAAGGTCCTGCTCACCGGCGCCGACGGCTACGTCGGTCGGGTGTTGTGGCGGATGCTGCACGCCCGCGGCCACGAGGTGGTGGCGCTCGATTCGCAGCTGTTTCAGGGCTGTGCGCTCGGCCCCGAGCCCGAGCAGGCGGTCGATCGGCCGCGCGATGTGCGCGCGGTGACCCGCCACGAGCTCGAGGGGTTCGATGCCGTCTTGCACCTTGCCGGCATTTCCAACGATCCACTGGGCGATCTCGATCCCGCCGTCACCTTCGCGATCAACCATGAGGCCTCGGTGCGGCTCGCCCGGCTGGCCAAGCAAGCGGGCGTAACGCGCTTTATTTTCGCGTCCTCCTGCTCGGCCTATGGTGCGGCGGGGGATGCGATCCTCGATGAGGAAGCGCCCTTTAACCCCGTCACCCCATATGCCGAGAGCAAGATCCGGGTCGAGCGCGATCTCGCGGCCCTTGCCGACGACCGTTTCTCGCCGGTCTTTTTGCGCTCGGCCACCGCTTATGGGTTCGCGCCGCGGCTGCGCGGCGATCTCGTCGTCAACAATCTCGTCGGCTATGCGGTGGCAACGGGCGAGGTGCTGATCAAATCCGATGGCTCACCCTGGCGGCCGCTCGTCCATGTCGAGGACATGGCGGCTGCCTTCGTCGCCGCGCTTGAGGCTCCGCGCGCACGGGTGCACAATCAAGCCTTCAATGTCGGTCGCGATGAGGACAATTGGCGGGTTCGCGACATCGCCGAGATGGTCGAAGCGGCGATCCCCGGCGCGCGCATCGTCTACGCTAAGGGGGGCGGGCCGGATCGCCGCAACTACCGGGTGAGCTTCGCCAAGATCCGCGAGCAGCTGCCCGGCTTTCGCCCGCGCTGGACGCTCGCGGAGGGAATTCGCGAGCTCAAAGAGGCCTTCGAGCGCTTCGGCCTCACCCGTGCGGATCTCGAGGGCGGGCGGCTCATCCGCTTGGCGCGCATCAAAGAACTGTTGGCGGCGGGGCGGCTCAAATCCGACCTCAGCTGGAAGGAGTGCGCCTGATGCGCATCACCGGCTGCCGCTCCTGTGGGAAATCCGAGCTCCTGCCCGTCCTCTCGCTCGGCCCCATGCCGCTCTCGGACGGCTTTCTCACTCCTGAAGAGCTCGATCGACCGGAACCGCGCTATCCCCTTGACGTCGTCTTCTGCCCCTCATGCGGGCTCGTCCAGATATTGGATACGGTTCCACCCGAGATCCTCTTCGGTCGCGACTATCCCTACTTCTCTTCCGTCTCGGCGACACTGCTCGAACATTCGCGACGCCATGTCGCCGAGCGTCTCGTCGCGTTGCCGCCCGCTGCCTTCGTGGTCGAGATCGCCAGCAACGACGGCTATCTCTTGCAATTCTACAAAGACGCCGGGGTCGCCTGCCTTGGTATCGATCCCGCTCCGGGCCCGGTTGCGGCGGCGCGCGCTAGGGGCATCGAGACGATCGAGGCCTTCTTCAGCCGCGACTTGGCGAAGGAGCTGGTCGCTCAGGGCCGGCGCGCCGATCTCGTGCACGCCAACAACGTGCTCGCTCATGTCGCGGATGTGCACGGTTTTCTGGATGGCGTGCGCATACTCTTAAAAGACCATGGCCGCTTCGTGGTCGAGGTCCCCTATGTGCGCGATCTCGTCGAGAAGCTCGCCTTCGATACGATTTACCACGAGCATCTGTGTTATTTTTCGGTGCAGGCGGTGGCGCGGCTCGCGCGCCCGCACGGGCTGTTTCTGATCCGCGTCGAGCGGGTACCCATCCACGGCGGCTCCTTGCGCCTTTTCTTCGCCAAAGAGGAGCGGCCGGATGCGACCGTCGCGGCGATCATGGCCGAAGAAGAAGCGATCGGGCTCAACCAACATCGTTATTACACCGACTTCGCGGCGCGGGTAGAAACCCTTAAGGCCCAACTGCATGGCCTTGTAGCCGAACTCGTCCGCAACGGGGCGCGCATCGCCGCTTACGGTGCAGCGGCCAAAGGCACCATCTTGCTGAACGCCTGTGGGCTCGGACGCGAGCTCATCGCCTGGGTGGCGGACAAAAATCCCTTCAAACAGGGCCGCTATGTGCCCGGTGTGCGCCTTCCCATCGTGCCGCCGTCCCGTATCCTCGAGGAGATGCCGGACTACCTCTTGATCCTTCCCTGGAACATCGAGGCCGAGATCATGGCGCAGGAGGCGACCTTCCGCGCCCGCGGCGGCCGCTTCATCGTTCCCTTGCCCAGCCCGCGGATCGTGCCGTGAGCCTCTTACACAGCTGCCCGGCCTGCGGCGGGCGAGCCCTCGTACCGGTTTGGCGCGTGCCATCGGTTCCCGTCCATTCCTGTCTTATGGTCGAAAGTCGTGCCGAGGCTTTAGCTTTTCCGCGCGGTCGTCTCGAGATCGTCTTTTGCGATGAGTGCGGTTTTCTCTTCAACGCCGCCTTCGATCCTGCGCTTGAGCGCTATTCTCCTGCCTATGAAGAGACCCAGGCTTTCTCGCCGCGCTTTTTGCGCTTTCTCTCCGAGCTCTGTGAGGATCAGGCCAAAAAATACGATTTGCGCGATCGGTTGGTGCTCGAGATCGGCTGCGGCAAAGGGGAATTTCTGCTCGCACTTGCC
Organism: Pseudomonadota bacterium; assembly: GCA_030549795.1. Lineage (GTDB taxonomy): Bacteria > Pseudomonadota > Alphaproteobacteria > Geminicoccales > Geminicoccaceae > JANXAZ01. Next base: position 26,057 of record JAUQQO010000051.1, read on the forward strand.
GAGCGTACGGGCTGTCGGGGGATCGGCATCGATCCCGGCTTTCGCCCCGAACGGCTGAGTGCGCCCGCCCTTGGCCGCCTCACCTTCGTGCGCGATCTCTACGGGCCGCACTGGCGCGCTCTCGCTCCCGACTATCTCGCCTGCCGGCACACCCTCGAACACATCGGCCCGGTGGGCGAATTCGTGCGCACGATCCGCGAAACCCTCGCGGAGCGCAGCGATACGGTGGTGATGTTCGAGCTTCCGGATCTGCGGCGGATTTTGCGCGAGGCTGCTTTTTGGGACATTTATTACGAACATGCGAGCTATTTTACGGCCGGCTCGCTTGCCCGCTTGTTCAGGCGCGCGCGCTTTGCCGTGCACGCGCTCTTCCGCTGCTACGACGATCAGTACCTGGTCTTGGAAGCACGCCCGGCCTCCGCGCCTACCGCTCCTTCGCTTGCGATCGAAGACGATCTTGAAGAGACGCGCGCGCTCGTCTTCGCTTTCCGCAGCGCGGTCGAGGCCAAGCTCGCCGCGCTGCGCGCGCACATCGCCGCCTGGCAGGCTAAGAAGAAGACGATCGCCATCTGGGGCTCCGGCTCCAAAGCGGTGTCCTTGCTCACCCTGCTCGGTCTCGGCGCTGAGATCGCAGCTGTGGTCGACATCAATCCGCACAAATGGGGGCGCTTTCTTGCCGGCACCGGCTATCGCGTCTGCGGTCCGGACGAACTGGTGGTGATTCGACCTGACGTTGTTTTGGTTATGAACCCAATCTATCTCGAGGAGATCGACCAGGCGCTCGCGGCGCGCGGGCTCGTGCCCGAGCTCGTGCCGATGCGCTGAGCGCCGGCTGCGATTGCAAGCGATCTAGAAGCGTTCCAAACTCGTACAAGCGATCGAGCCCGCGTCATCGGGCGGGGTGCATTCGAGAGGGACGATGCTCGGTTTCGCCTGGCGTCCGCAGAAGCGGTTTACTGATCTCACCGAACGCGAGATCCTCGCGCTCGCGATTACGCTTGAAGAAGAAGACGGCCGCATTTATCGCGACTATGCCGAGGGTCTACGCGATCAATACCCAGCAACCGCCAAAATATTCGAAGAAATGGCAGAAGAAGAAAGCGAGCACAGGCGGCAGTTGATCGAGCTCTATCGGCAGAAATTCGGCGAGCACATTCCGCTTGTTCGTCGTGAAGACATCCGCGGCTTCGTGCGCAGAAAGCCTCTGTGGCTGACTCGTCCCTTGGGCCTCGAGGCGGTGCGCCGGCAAGCGGCCGAGATCGAAGCCGAGACCGGCAACTTCTACCGCAAGGCGGCGCAGCACGTGACCGATGCCAGCATCCGCAAACTGCTCATCGACCTCGCCGAAACCGAACGCGAGCATGTGGCGATCGCCGAGCGGCTCGAGCGCCAGCATCTCGCGGGCGAAGCCGGCAAGGCCGAAGTCGAACACGCCCGTCGCCGCTTCGTGCTGCAGTTCGTACAGCCCGGGCTCGCCGGCCTTATGGATGGTTCGGTGAGCACGCTCGCTCCCCTCTTCGCCGCCGCCATGGCCACCGGCAACAGCTGGGAGACGTTCCTCGTCGGGGTCGCTGCCTCGGTGGGTGCGGGGATCTCGATGGGCTTTGCGGAAGCGCTCTCCGATGATGGGGCGCTCACCGGCCGCGGCACGCCTTGGGTGCGCGGCACGGTGTGCGGCGGTATGACCACGCTCGGTGGGCTCGGCCACACGCTTCCCTATCTCATCCCCGATTTTTGGGTGGCGACCACGCTCGCCGTGCTCATCGTGCTGGTTGAGCTGTGGGCGATCGCCTGGATCCGCGCCCGCTATATGGACACGCCGTTCTTGCAGGCGGCCTTCCAGGTGGTGGTGGGGGGCTTTCTCGTCTTCCTCGCCGGGATCGTGATCGGCTCGGCTTAGAGCCCCCCATCGCGGCGGCTCAGATCGCGAAGCTGTTGCCGCAGCCGCAGCTACTGGTGGCGTTGGGGTTGCTCACCTTGAAGTAGGAGCCGGTGAGGTCGTCGACGAAGTCGAGCTCGGCCCCCAACAAAAACATCAACGACATTCCGTCGATCGCGACCTCGGCGTTCCCGGCTCTGACGATGATATCATCCGGAAAGGATTTGTCGTCGAGCGAAAACTCGTAGCGGAACCCCGAGCAGCCACCACCCGCTACACCCAAGCGCAGCTTGAGATTGGGGCGACCGTCGCGCGCGACGAGCTCGGCGATTCGCCGCGCCGCCGCTTCGGTCACCCGGATCGGATCCGGCCGACCCTTGATCTCCGCCATTCTCTACCCCTATCCTGAGCCCACTTGCCCCAATGATCTGAGCGCCAAGCCGCGCTTGTCAAACCGGCTTCGGGCCGTTCCTGCCGTCCGGGTACGGAGAAGGTCGCGATGCGGCGGAACCTCGCCCCCTGGGCCTGTCGGCCCGAGACGAGCCTCGGCCGCGCGGTGCCCGAACCAGAGAGCCCCTACCGCAGCTGCTGGCAGCGCGATCGCGACCGCATCGTGCATTCTACGGCCTTCCGCCGCCTCGAGTACAAGACGCAAGTGTTCGCCAATTTCGAAGGCGATCATTACCGCACCCGCCTCACCCACAGCCTCGAGGTGGCGCAGATCGCCCGCACGCTCGCCCGCGCGCTCGCAGTCGACGAGGATCTCGCCGAGGCCGTGGCGCTCGCCCACGACCTCGGCCACAGCGCCTTCGGCCATGCCGGCGAGCGGGCGCTCGATGCCGCGCTCGCGGCCTGGGGCGGGTTCGACCACAATCTGCAGACCTTCCGCATCCTCACCCAGCTCGAGCAGCGCTATGCCGAGTTCGACGGACTCAACCTCACCTTCGAGACGCTCGAAGGGGTGGTCAAGCACAACGGTCCCGCCCGCGCCCCCTTCCCCGAACCCATCGCCCGCCATCCGCTCGCCCGCGTCGTCGACCTCGAAAGCCAAGGCCCGGTGGAAGCCCAGGTGGCGGCGATCGCCGACGATGTCGCCTATTGCTCGCATGATGTCGACGACGGGCTGCGCGCCGGCTTCTTCACCCTCGAAGAGCTCGCCGAGCTGCCCGGCTTCGGTAGCCTCGTGCGACAGGTCATGGCCCGCTATCCCGGACTCGAGGCCAGCCGGCTCGCCCACGAAACACACCGGCGGCTGATCGACGCCATGGTGCGCGATCTCGTCGACGAGGCGCGCCGCCGCCTCGAGGCCGCCGCGCCCTCTTGTGTCGACGCGGTGCGCGCGCTGCCCGAGCCCGTGGTCGCTTTCTCGCCCCCGATGGCCGAGGCGGTGGCAGGGCTACGCAAATTTCTCGAAGAACGCGTATACAAGCATTATAAGGTCAACCGTATGGCAAGAAAGGCGGAGCGTCTGGTGACCGAGCTCGTGCGCGCCTTCCTCGAAGCCCCCTCCTGTCTTCCCGACCGCTGGCGCGAGCGGGCGCGCGATCCCGAGAGCACCGCGGCGACGGTGCGCGACTATGTGGCGGGGATGACCGACCGCTACGCCATCGACGAATATGACCGTCTCTTCCGCATGGAGCGCGAGCGGCCATGAGCGCGTTCGCCCGTCTTGCCGAACTCGTCCGCACCGCGCTTGCGCAGCTCGTCGCCTGCGGCGAGCTGCCGGCCGGGCTGCCCGTGGATGCGGTAACGGTGGAGCCGCCGCGCGATCCCGCGCACGGCGAAGCGGCCACCAACGCCGCGCTCGTGCTCGCCAAGCCGGCCGGCAGGAAGCCCATGGAGCTCGCCAACGCGCTCGCGGCACGGCTTGCCGCGTTTCCGGAGGTGGCGGCGGCGCGCGCAGCCGCCCCGGGCTTCGTCAACCTCGACCTCGTCCCCGACTTCTGGCGGGCCGAGCTTCGAGCCGCGCTCGAAGCCGGTCGCGACTATGGTCGGGTGGATCTCGGCCGCGGCCGGCCCGTAAACGTTGAATATTGTTCCGCTAATCCCACTGGACCGCTGCATGTCGGCCACGGCCGCGGCACCGTCGTGGGCGATGCACTCGCCAATCTTCTCGCCCATATGGGCTATCGCGTCACCCGCGAATATTACGTCAACGACGCCGGCGCCCAGATCGAAGCGCTCGCCCGCTCCGTCCATCTGCGCTACCGCGAAGCGTTGGGCGAGACCATCGACCCCTTCCCGCCCGGGCTCTATCCGGGCGAGTATTTGGTGCCTATCGGCCGCGCCCTTGCCGAGCGCTACGGAGCGCGCTTCCAATCCGCCCCCGAATCCGAATGGCTCGAGCTGTTCGGCCGCGAGGCGGTGGCGGCCATGCTCGCGCGCATCAAGGACGATCTTGCCGCCTTGGGCGTGCACCACGACGTGTTCACAAGCGAGCGCGCGCTCGTCGAAGCCGGCAAGGTCGAAGAGGCGCTCGCCTTTATGGAGCGTAAGGGGCTACTCTACACGGGTACCCTGCCGCCGCCAAAGGGCAAGCCGGTGGAGGATTGGGAGCCCGTCCCGCAGCTGCTCTTCAAGGCCACCGCTTTCGGTGACGACACCGATCGGCCACTTAAGCGCTCGACCGGCCATTGGACCTATTTCGCCGCCGATATCGCCTATCATCTCGACAAGTGGCGGCGCGGCTTCGATTGGATGATCGACATTTGGGGGGCCGATCACGCCGGCTATGTCAAGCGCATGCAAGCGGCGGTGAAGGCCTTCTCCGATGGCAAGGCCAGCTTGGATGTCCGCTTGTGCCAGCTCGTCAATCTTCTTGATGGCGGCAAGCCGCTCAAGATGAGCAAGCGGGCCGGCCGCATCGTCACCTTGCGCGACGTGGTCGATGAAGTGGGCAAAGACGTCTTCCGCTTCGTCATGCTCACCCGTAAAAATGATGCGCCCTTGGACTTCGACCTCGTTACCGTGACCGAGCAGTCCAAGGACAATCCGGTCTTCTACGTACAGTATGCGCATGCGCGCATCTGTTCCGTATTCCGCCACGCCGCCGAACAGGGCCTGCCAACCGAAACTTCCGACCTCGTGGCAGCGCCGCTTGCGCGGCTTGCCGATCCGGCCGAGCTCGCGCTTTTGCGCGCGCTTGCCGGCTGGCCGCGCTGCCTCGAGCAGGCGGCCCGCCACGGCGAGCCGCACCGCATCGCCTTCTTTCTCATGGATCTCGCGGGGCTTTTCCATGCCCTTTGGACCAAGGGCAAGGAACGTCCCGAGCTGCGCTTTCTCATCGCCGAGGATCCGGCCTTGAGCTGCGCGCGGCTCGCGCTGCTTGCGGCCGTGCGCAACGTGATCGCCGCTGGCCTCGGCATCATCGGCGTACGACCGGTGGAAGAACTCGGCTGAGTGCGAGCGCGGGAGACGCGCCATGGCCAGCATCCACGAGACCCTGGCGGCCGGAGGCGGCAACTATGCGCGCGTGGTCGCAGAAGATCCGCCGCGGCGCAGCTTTTGGCGTCGCTTCGGGGTGCCGCTCGCCTTCATCGTGGTCTTCGGTCTCTTCGCGCTCATCGTCATCGGTGCTTGGCAGGACTATCTGGCCCCGGCAGGTGAACCGCCGATCGTGCGCGCGCCACCGGGTCCGATCAAGCGGCCGCCCGACACTCCCGGGGCGGTCGACATGTATGGCGAGGGCGCGGCCACCCTTGCCGCTGGCCAGCCCCCGACCCCGCGGGTCGAGCGCATCCTGCCGCGCGAGCCGCCGCCCCCGAAGACAGTCGCCGAAGCCGATCCGAGCCTGCTCGCCGCGCCGGCGACGAACCCCACCCCCACCCCGCCGTCCGCGGTGCCGGCTGCGAGCGCCGAGACAGCCGGTGCCGGGGCACTGCGCGCCATGCCCACCGCATCCGCCGTCGACGGTCCGGGAGAGGCCTTCGTTCCGCCTGCGAGCGCCCCGCCGACGGCATCGAGCGCCGCCGCCACCGACCCAGCCCCTGGCGCGCCGCAAGCGGCAGGCGCAGCTCCTGTGCGGCCGCAACCGTCCGAGACACCGCTCGCCTCGGTGCAACCGGCGCGTCCTCCTACCCCCGCCTCACCGGCGCCGACCACCGTACCGCGCGCCAATGGTCTTGCCGGCTCTGGCCCCTGGGGTGTGCAGATCGCAGCCGTGAGCTCGCGCGAAGCAGCGGAGCGCGGCTGGCGGATGCTCGTCGCCCGCCATCCCGATCTCTTGGGCGGGCTGCAGCTGCGCATCGAGGAGCTCAGGCTCGCCAACGGCTCCACCCTCTACCGGCTGCAGGGGATCGGGCTTGCCGACCGCGACGCGGCGGCGCGGGTATGCGCCCGGCTGCGCGCCTCAGGCGAGCAGTGCTTCGTGGTGGGTGCCCGGTGACGCGCGCGCGCCCCTGCATCGTAGGCGTCGGCGGACCACGCCTGGCGCCGGAGGAAGCGGCGCTGTTCGCCCGCACCCCGCCCGCGGGCGTGATCCTCTTCGCCCGCAACGTCGAGGACCGCGCGCAAGTGCGCCGGCTGGTTACCGATCTACGCAGCGCCTGTGCGCCTTGGCCGCTCCTCGTCCTGGTCGACCAGGAAGGTGGTCGCGTGCAGCGCTTGGGACCGCCGCACTGGCGCCGGCTGCCATCTGCTGCCGCCATCGGAGAGCTCGCCCGTGCCGAGCCTGAAAAGGGTGTGCGCGCCGCTTGGCTCGTTGGCCGGCTGATCGCGCAGGATCTCTACGAAGTCGGCATCGATGTTGCCCTCGCCCCCGTTCTCGATCTCGCTCTTCCCGATACCACCGAGGCGATCGGCGATCGTGCCTTCACTTCCGATCCCGAGCTGGTCGGCCAGCTGGGGCGGGCCTTTCTCGCGGGTCTTGAAGCCGGTGGGGTGCTCGGGACGATCAAGCATGTACCCGGCCACGGCCGGGCGCGCACCGACAGCCACCGCGCGCTGCCGCGCGTTGCAACGCCGCTCGATGAGCTCGCGCGCACGGACTTCCATCCGTTTCGCGAATGTGCTTCGGCAGCGCTCGGCATGACCGCCCATGTGCTCTTCGAAGCCCTCGATTTTGAGCGCCCAGCGACCCTCTCGCCACGCGTGATCGCCGAGGTGATCCGCGGCGCCATCGGCTTTCACGGCCTGCTGTTGAGCGACGATCTCGAGATGGGTGCGCTTGACGGGCCGCTCGCCGCCCGCGCCCATGCCGCCCTTGAAGCCGGCTGCGATCTCGTCCTCGCCTGTTCCGGCGATCACGCGCGCAACCGCGCCCTTCTCAACGCCCTCTTGCCCATGAGCGAAACCCTGGCCGCGCGGCTGAAGCTGCTCCTCGGCCGGCCGGGACCCGCACCGGGTTTCGATGAGTCGGCCGCGGCCCTCGAGCTCGCCTCTCTTCTGGGACAGGCCTGAGCGATGCCCGATCTCGCCGCCATCGGCCATACGCTTTCCGTGTGGCTCGTGCCCGTGCTCTTGGCGATTACCCTGCACGAAGCGGCGCACGGCTGGGCAGCCGAGAAGCTCGGTGACGATACCGCCCGCCGCATGGGGCGCGTGACCGCCAATCCCTTCGCGCATGTCGATCCTTTCGGGACCTTTTTGGTCCCCGGGCTGCTCGTCCTTTTGGGCTCGCCCTTCGTCTTTGGATGGGCCAAGCCGGTGCCCGTGGCCTTCCATCGCCTGCGCAACCCCAAGCGCGACATGGTGCTGGTGGCGGCGGCCGGGCCGGCGGTGAACATCCTCATGGCGGTGGTGGCCGCCTGGGCGATGCACGGCACCCATCTTCTGCCGGTGCGCCTCGGCGAATGGGTGCACGCCAACTGCAACAACGCCGTTCTCGCCAACGTCTTCTTGGCCGCCTTCAATCTCTTGCCGTTGCCGCCTTTAGACGGCGGGCGGATCGTGACCGGGCTGTTGCCTTTGCCGCTCGCGCGCCGCTTTGCGCGTCTTGAGCGGGTGGGCCTTGTGGTGCTGCTCCTGCTCGCGGTCGTCTTTCCTCTGCTCGCGCGCGAGCTCGGCTTTTCCTTCAACCCGTTGCTCTTCGTTCTCATGCCTTTGGCCGAGCTGCTCTTCGAGCTCGTGCTCGGGCTCGGCTTGTGGTGGGATCGCGCGTGAGCCTCGCCCCGGCCTGCGCCTTCGAAGTCCGTCTCGATGCCTTCGAGGGACCGCTTGAGGTCCTGCTCGAGCTCGCCCGCGCGCAGAAAGTCGATCTCGCGCGGATTTCCATCAGCGCACTCGCTGAGCAGTATTTGGCTTGGCTTGAGGAGGCCAAGGCCCGCCGCTTGGCGCTTGCGGCCGAATATCTGGTCATGGCGGCTTGGCTCGCCTGGCTCAAATCGCGGCTGCTGTTGCCGGCACCGAGCGAAGCGCGCGCCCAAGCCGAAGAAGCGCAAGAGGATCTGCGCGCGCGCTTGGCACGGCTCGAGGCGCTCCACGCTGCGGTCGGCTGGCTCGAAACGCGGCCGCGGCTCGGACGCGAGCGTCTTGCCCGCGCCGCCCAGGATCCGCTTCCCGACCGGGTGCAGCCGCGCTGGACGGCTACGCTTGGCGATCTCTTGGCGGCAGGTGTGCGGCTCGCCACCCGGCGCGCGGGCGACCGGCTCACTCTCGCGCCGACGGTGCCGGTCACCGTCGAGGCCATGCTCGCCCGTCTTCGCCGCGCGCTCGACGATCACGAATGGCACGCGCTCGTCTCCTTTTTGCCGCCCGAACTCACCCGTCCGGATGAGCGCCGCATCGCGCTCGCCGTTGGCCTCGTCGCCGGGCTCGAGCTCGCCCGCCAGGGTGTGATCGAACTCGACCAAGCGGTTCCCTTCGCTCCCATCATGGTCCGCAAGCGCGCATGAGCGACCGCGAGCCCTTCGAAGCGCCGGCTCCGCCTGGGGAGGAGGGCGATCTCGCCCTGCCGGCACGGGCGGCAGAGCTGCCGCCGGTCGATCCGGTCGCACTCCTTGAGGCCTATCTCTTCGCTGCCCCCGAGCCCGTGGAGCTGCGCGAGCTGCAGCTGTTGTTGGGCGCGCGGGCGCGCGCCGAAGAGGCGCTCGCCGAGCTCGCCCGCCGCCTCGAAGGCCACGGTATCCGCCTCGAGCACAAGGGCGGGCGCTGGGCGTTGCGCACCGCGCCCGAGCTCGCCCCCTATCTCGTGCGCGTTCGCCGGCCCCTGCGGAAGCTCTCCAAAGCGGCCATGGAGACGCTCGCCGCCATCGCCTGGCACCAACCGATCACCCGCGCTGAGATCGAGGCGTTGCGCGGCGTCTCGCTCTCGCCCGGCACGCTCGAGCTGCTCGTCGAGCTCGGTTGGGTGGCCCCCGCCGGTCGCCGCGAGGTTCCCGGTCGCCCCGTGCAGTGGGCCACCACCCCCGCCTTTCTCGACGCCTTCGGCCTCTCTTCGCTTGCCGATCTGCCGCGCCTTGAGGAGCTGACTTCGAGCGACCTTTTCAACCGAGCGCGCGATCACTAGATGCGGGTCAAGTCGCTTCCTGCGCAGCAAGGAGAAAGCATGGCGACGGCTGCGACCCTCGCTCGCGAGCCGCGCCGGCAGGGTCTGCGGGTCGTCGGGCTCTCGCACCGTTACGGCGCGCGGCGGGTGATCGAGAAGATCGACCTCGATGTCCCGCCGGGCGAAGTGCACTGTTTGGTAGGTCCCTCGGGCTGCGGCAAGACGACCATCTTGCGCCTGATCGCCGGGCTCGAAGTGTTGCAAGAGGGTGAGATCGCCATCGGCGGACGGGTGGTCGCGCGCCCCGGTTTCTCGGTACCGCCCGAGCGGCGCCGGGTCGGGCTCATGTTCCAGGACTTCGCCCTCTTCCCGCACCTCTCGGTGGCCGGCAATGTCGGCTTCGGGCTCGCCGATCGGCCGCGCGCCGAGCGCGAGGCGCGGGTGCGCGATCTCTTGCGCCGCGTCGGCATGGAGCGCTTTGCGCGCGTGTATCCGCACACCCTCTCAGGCGGCGAACAGCAGCGGGTGGCCTTGGCGCGCGCCCTCGCCCCTTCCCCCGATCTCATGCTCTTAGACGAGGCCTTCTCGGCCCTCGATACCACCCTGCGCGCCCAGATCCGCGAGGAGACGATCGCCATCCTCAAAGAGACCGGAACGCCGACGCTCCTCGTCACCCACGATGCGGAAGAGGCGGTGCGGGTGGGCGACCGCATCCACGCCATGGAAGGAGGGCGGATCGTGCAAAGCGGCACCGCCGCCGAACTCTACGCGCGTCCCGCCGACCTCTTCGTCGCCGGCTTCTTCGGTCCGGTGAACCGCTTTAAGACCGTGGTCGCCGATGGGGTGGCGCCGATCCCGCTCGGCTGTGTCCCGGCACCGGGCTTCGTGGCCGGCGCACCGGTCGAGGTGGTGGTGCGTCCCGAGGGGCTGGAGCTCGAGCGCGCCCGCGATCACAGCGCGGTTAAGGCGATCGTGGTCGAGCGGCGCGAGCTCGGCCTCGTTCACCTGTTGCAGCTGCGGTTGCACGATGGAACGGTCGTCAAGGCGCGCCGCTTGCAGCCGCTCGCGGTTGCCTTGGGCGAGGAGGTCGAGGTTCGGCTCGACCCGGCGCATGTCTTCGTCTACCCATCGTCGGGTCCGAGCTGAGCTCGGGCGCGGTTGCGCGCGCGCGTCGCTTTTGCCACAGTGCCGAGCCGGTCCGCAGCTGCGGGTGCCGGCCGGGCGGAGTTGAGCGCATGTTCGATCTCGGCTGGTCGGAGATGCTGGTCATCCTCGTGGTGGCCCTCATCGTCATCGGCCCCAAGGATCTGCCCAAGGTCGCGCGCGAAATCGGCCGCTGGACGGCGAAAGCGCGGGCGATGGCGCGCGAGTTCCAACGCTCCTTCGACGAAATGGCGCGTGAGGCCGAACTCGAAGAGCTCAAGGCCAAGTTGCAGAAGATCAATCCGCACACCATCTCCCAGACGGTGCGCGAGACGATCGATCCCAAAGGTGAACTCGACCGGCTCGGACGCGAACTCGACATACGCGAGGACCTCGAGCGATCTGCGACCTCGGCTTCAAGCGCTGCAGCGGCGAGCACGCCGGTTTCGGCGCGCGAGCCCCCTGGCTCTGAGACGAGCGCGCGCGCGGCCGATCCGGCGCCGGCCGCGGGCGCGGGCGATACGGTAAAGGAGCGCAGCTGAGCCATGCCCTGGCTCAAGGACATCGATGATCGCGAAATGCCCT
>JAUQQO010000031.1 GCA_030549795.1 Pseudomonadota bacterium
GCGCAGGCTCGGAGCCGGCCAAGGGCCAGTCCCTTGTGGCCGCGGGCGAAGGCGCGAAGCCGACACCGGATACGGCGCAACCGATGCGGCCGAGCGCCGCGCAGGACAAAGCGGTGGTGGGTCTGCCGCTTGGAGCGCAGCCGCCGGAAGCCGCTCGGGAGAACAGTAACGCTCCTTCGCCCGCTGCGAACCTCGCGGGCGCGCTCGCGGCACCGCCGCTGCCGGGCACGCGGCCGCCGCCCAAGCCGGTGATCCTCGAGCGCGCGAATCGACCGGCGGTGAGCGGGCGGGCGGGTGAGGGCGCGGCCTCGGCTGCGGCGCGGCTGCCCGTTGCGCCAGCGCCCGCGAGCACGAGCACAGGCACCGCGCAAGCCGCTCGAGCGCCCGCCAGCCGCGATGAGAAGGTCGCCGCGGCTTCGCCGGCGCCCCCGAGTCCGGGTGCGGCTGCGCGAACCGCGCAAGCCCCATCCGCAGCGGCAACGGATGGGGCCGGTGCGGCGCGCTCAGCTCCTGCAGCTTCGGCTGCGGCCGCAACGGATGGGGGCAAGCCGGTTGCGCCCGAGGAAACGGCTGCGGCCAAAGCGGGCGCGCGCGAGCCCCCCCAACCGGAACGAGAGGTGCGACCGGCAGCAGGACCGGGGCCGATCGCCGCGCTCGAGATCCACTTCGAGGCCAACAGCAGCTTCTTTCCGAAGGGAACGGCGCAGCGTCTGCGGGATTTCTTGGCCGCGCTGCCGGCGAGCGGTACGATTGAACTCGAGCTCGAGGCGGCGATGGGCGAAGCGGAAGCGGAAGGTATGGCCAAAAGCGAGGGCGCGCGGCGCTGGCTCGCCGAACAACGGGTGGCGCGGGTCATCCGCTGGCTCGAGGAGAACGCCGGTAAGCGCAGCTTGCGCTTTTCGACCAGCTTCCGCGAAGACGAACCCGGACGACGGGTGGTCCTGCGGGTGAAATCCGGGGCTTAAGGCGGTCGTCCCAAGGCCAAGCACGGGCGCCTCGCGCGCGGGGACAAAAGGGTGGAGCTCGCCTTCGGCATCGATCTCGGCGGCACCAAGATCGAGATCCTCGGGCTCGACCGCCACGGCAGGGAAGTCTGGCGACGGCGCATCGCTACGCCGCGCGCGGACTATGAAGCTACGGTAGAGGCGATCGCCGGCCTCGTCGAGGAAGCGGAAAGGGCGCTTCAAGCGCGCGGCAGCGTCGGCGTCGGCCATCCCGGCGCGCTGTCTTGCGACACCGGACTGATCAAGAACGCCAACGCCACCTGGCTCAACCGCCGGCCGCTCAAACACGACCTCAGCCGAAGGCTCGCGCGCCCGGTGGCACTCGCCAATGACGCCAACTGCCTCGCCCTCTCGGAGGCGGTCGACGGTGCCGGCGCCGGTGCCCGGGTGGTGTTCGCGGTCATCTTGGGCACCGGTGTCGGCGGCGGGGTGGCGATCGACGGGCGGGTGCTTAAGGGCGCCAACGCAGTGGCCGGCGAATGGGGGCACAATCCCTTGCCCTGGCCCAACGTCACGGAGTTTCCCGGGCGCCAGTGCTGGTGCGGTCGTCGCGGCTGCCTCGAGACCTGGCTTTCCGGGCCCGGTCTTGCTGCCGATCACGCCGAGGCGACGGGCGAAACCCTCGACGGGCCAGCGATCGTCGCCCGTGCGCAAGCCGGCGACGCGCGGGCCGCGGCGACCATCGACCGGTGGCTCGATCGCCTGGCGCGCGGGCTCGCTTCGGTGATCAACATCCTCGACCCCGAGGTGATCGTTTTCGGGGGCGGCCTCTCGCGCATCGCGCGGATCTACGACACCGTGCCGGCGCTTTTGGGGCGATGGGTGTTTTCGGATCGGGTGAGGACGCGGCTCGCTGCGGCTGCTCACGGCGACAGCTCGGGAGTGCGCGGAGCCGCCTGGCTCGGCCGCAACGCTCATGGGCTCACGGACATTCGGGCGCCGGCAGGAGCTCCAAGCGATCGAGACGCCCCTCGATCGTAAAGAGCCCATAGTCCAGCGTGACGCTGTGCAGAATACCCTGCTCATCGAGCTCGAAGGCGATCGTGAAATTGGGGACAGGCTCGCGCGAAAGTAAGCCGAAATAAGCGAGCTGCATCGGCCAGCGTTGTCTTTGCGTACTCTCCTTGGCGGCTCCGATCACCGCGCTCACGTTGGAAAGCCCATCCGTGCCGGAACCGTCGAAGACGGTGTGGGTGATAAAGCGCTCACCGCTCTGGGCGGCGCGGATCAACGCCTCGAGATGCCGAGTCGGGAAAAGCGTGCCGGCCGGAAGATCGAGTTCGAGTCCTTCCGGCATCACGAACACCGCCCGACCGGGCCCGCCGGCCGCCTCGAGCCGGGCGTGACCGCGCACCTCCTCGCTCAGCCCCCCGTCCTCGAAGCTGGTGACGGAAAAGCGCAGCTCCGTGCCGTCGCGCGACTCCCAACTGGAGAAGCGAACATCATAGGAAAAGTTCGAACCGTCGTCCCGGATAGCGGCAAAGCCGAGCCGCTGGTTGGAGATCCAGCCCTCGCAGGTGGCGCGCAGCTCGAGCACGAGGCCGCCGCGCACCTCGCTTACCGGACCGCGGCTCGTCGGGGCGAGCCCGACGCGATAGCCAGCCCGGTGCGGCACGAGCTCCGCTGCGGCAGCGAGCGGGGGCACGATGAGGAGACTTAAGACCACCCCTAAAGCCAAACGGCGGGTCGATCGGCTCATGGGCTTTCCTTAACGCGCCTTGGGGTCCACAACGGGGCCGCGGATCGCAAGCTGATCACCTGGTACGCTGTCGGCTGAGCGGCAAGGAGGAAAAGGCAATGGGGGAACGGCCGATTATCCTCGTCACCCGTCGCTTGCCCGAGGCGGTCGAGGCGCGGCTTCTGCGCGACTTCGACGCCCGGCTCAATCCGGACGACCGCTTGCTCAGCGAAGACGAGATCCTCGCCCTCGCCGAGGGCTGCGATGGGATCTTGACCTCGGCCATCGACCGGATGCCCGGCTCGCTCATCCGCCGATTGCCGGAGCGGGTGAAGATCATCGCCACCTTCTCGGTCGGCGTCGACCACATCGACCTCGCCGCCGCCCGCGCCCGCGGGATTATCGTGACCAACACGCCTGATGTGCTCACCGATGCCACCGCGGATGTCGCAATCCTGCTCTTGCTCGCTGCTGCCCGCCGGCTCACCGAGGGTAGCCGGCTCGTCCGGGAGGGGAAATGGATCGGCTGGCGCCCGACGCAGCTGTTGGGGCTCGGCTTGCAGGGCAAGAACCTCGGCATCGTCGGCATGGGGCGGATCGGGCTCGCGGTGGCGCGCCGCGCCCGCGCTTTCGGCCTGTCCATCCACTACCACAACCGCAACCGGCTGCCGCCCGAGAAGGAGGAGGGCGCGGTCTATCACGAGACGCTCGAAACGCTGTTGCCGCTGTGCCCCTTCGTCTCCCTGCACTGCCCGTTGACAGCCGAGACCCGGCACATGATCAACCGCAAAACGATCGAGCTCATGCCGCCCGAAGCCGTGCTCGTGAACACCGCCCGTGGCGGGCTGGTCGATGATGAGGCCTTGATCGCCGCGCTTAAAAGTGGGCGATTGTTCGCCGCCGGGCTGGATGTATTCGAGGGCGAGCCCAATCTGCATCCCGGCTATCTCGAGCTCGACAACGTGGTGCTGTTGCCGCATCTCGGTTCCGCCACCCGCGAGGCGCGCAACGCCATGGGCTTCCGTTGCCTGTACAATCTCGATTGCTTCTTCTCCGGTCGACCCGTACCCGATGCGCTCACCTGAGTCCTTGCTCCGCCGAGAGCGGCTGTGGCGCTTCATCGCCATCTGGTCGCTCGTCCTCGCCGGTCTGCTGTTGGGCGAGCGGTTCTGGCGCCATCTTCTTTTCGCCGCCGATCGTCCAAGGCCTGTTGAACCGCGTGGTCCCTTGTGGCCGGAAGAAGAGCGCACGATCGCGCTGTTCCGGGCCGTAGCTCCTTCGGTCGTAGCGATCGTCACCCGCACCGCCGGCGAGAGCGGCGGGACGGGCTCCGGCTTCGTGTGGGACCGCGCCGGGCATGTCGTCACCAACCACCATGTGATCGAAGGCGCACGCGAGATCGCGGTGATTCTCGACGACGGCCGCGTCGTCCCGGCGCGCCTTGTGGGCTCCGCGCCGTTTATGGACCTCGCGGTGATCAAGCTCGATCTCCTCGACGGCTATCCCGCCCCCATCGCCATCGGCAGCTCGAGCGATCTCGCCGTCGGCCAGACGGTGTTCGCGATCGGCAACCCCTTCGGCCTCTCGCGCACCCTCACCCAGGGCATCATCAGCGCGCTCGACCGCCGCTTGCCGACCGCCGGCGGCCGCGAGGTGGCGGGGGTCATCCAGACCGATGCGGCGATCAACCCGGGCAATTCCGGCGGACCGCTGATCGATACCGCCGGACGGCTGATCGGGGTGAACACCGCCATCCTTTCCCCTGCCGGCGCCTACGCCGGCATCGGCTTTGCGGTGCCGGTCGACACCGTCAACAAGGTGGTCCCCGAGCTCATCCGGACAGGTCGGGTGCCGATTCCGGGCATCGGCATCTTGGTCCTGCCGGAAGAGATCACCGCGCGGGCTGGTATTCGCGGGGTGGCGATCCAGGCGGTGGTGCCGGGCAGCGCCGCCGCCCGCGCCGGACTGCGCGGAACCGATCTCGCGCGCGGCCGCATGGGCGATGTCATCCTCTCCGTTGACGGGCGGCCGGTGCACTCGCTCGCCGATCTCGCGCTCGAGTTCGAGCGCGTCGGCATCGGCAACCGTGCCCGACTCGAGATCCTGCGCGAGGGGCGCAGGTTCAGCGTCGAGGTCGAGATCCAAGACGTCGGCTAAGGCGGCAGGCGCGCGCCGGCCGCGAGCGCGAGTGCCGAGGCGGAGCGAGAGAGCGCGCCGCGTTCTCGCGGCGTGTTGGAAACCCGGGTGAGATCGACGAGCAATTCGTCGACCAGCCGGGCGAGCGGGGCGGCGTGCGCCGCGGGCGGGGCCGCACCCTTCTTCCGCGCGGCGCTCGCAGCTTCGCCGGCCGGTGCCGGTTCGGCCGCACACGAGCGGGCAGTCGGCGGTGCTGCGCCCCCGGCTGCTTTGCGCACCAGCCGTTCGGCGCGCAGCTTCAGCAGACGCGCCTCGGCGCGCTCGATGTCGGCGGCAACGCGCGCCGCATAGCGGCACAGCGTAGCGAGCGAGGGCAAGCCCGCCTCGGCTTTGCCGGCTTTGAGCGCGGCGAGCACCTGCGCTTCGATCACGTCCAACTCGGCCCGCCGTCGGTAGGCGGCGGCGAGCGCGTCGATGGCCGCGTCCTCAAGCGCATCGGCCGGCTCGTAGCGCGCCCGCAACGCGGCGCGCAGACGCGCGAGCTCGGGATCGGAAAGGGGAGGGGCGGCAGCGGTCATGGCGCGGGCCTCTGAGGCGGGTCCGTGCCGGATCATTAGCTCAATTGGAGGATTGTGTCCAGATAATTAGGTATTAAGTCAACAGTTAGCGCCGGGGCATAGGACACAACGAGAGCCGAGCGGAATTGGTCCGCTGCGTTGGGGCGATCAGCCGAACCCCGAGGGGCGGCTAGGCGCAGTGCGCGGTCGGCGCAGCGCTCACCACAGCATGCCGAGCTCGAGCCGAGCTTCTTCCGACATCATGGCGGGGCTCCACGGCGGGTCCCAGACCACCTGCACCGTGCAGGCCTTGACCCCCTCGATCGCCTCCACCTTCTGCTTGACCTCGTTGGGCAGGCTCTCGGCCACCGGGCAGTGCGGCGAGGTCAAGGTCATCTCGATGGTGATCGAATTGTCGTCTTCCACATCGATCTTGTAGATGAGACCGAGCTCGTAGATATCGACCGGGATCTCTGGGTCGTAGCAGGTCTTGAGCGCGGCGACGATCTTCTCGCCCAGTGCTTGCACTTCGGCCATGCGCTCGGGCGAGGGCTGCTCACCTTGGGGTTCGGCCAAGAAGGCAGCCGCGCGCGCAGCCGCGTCTTGAACGCTGTCGTTGCTGGCGGTGGGCGAGGCCTGGTCCATCGCATTCCTCACCGATAGCGGGCGACGATGCGCGCAAGCGCTTCTGTAAGCGCGGTGACCTCGGCCGGTGTCGAGTAGACGCCGAAGGAAGCGCGCACCGTAGCGGAAAGGCCCAAGCGCTCGTGCAAGGGCATGGCGCAGTGATGTCCGGTGCGCACGGCGATGCCCTCGAGGTCCAAGAGCGTGCCGATGTCCTGGGGGTGCATCCCATCGATGGTGAAGCTCACCACCGCGGCGCGCGCGCGCGGCGCACCGATGATGCGCAGACCCGGCACGCGCGGCAGGCTCTCGAGCGCACAGCCGACCAGTTCCTCCTCGTGCCGGCGTACCGTCTCGAGCCCGAGCCCCAACAGCCAGGAAAGCGCCACGCCGGTGGCGTGGATGCCGGCGATGTCGGGCGTGCCGGCTTCGAAGCGGTAGGGGATGCGGTTGAAGGTGGTCCGGGCGAAGGACACCCGCTCGATCATGTCGCCGCCCCCCTGCCAGGGTGGCATCGCCTCGAGCAGTTCGGCGCGCGCCCACAAGATCCCCACGCCGCTCGGCCCGTACACTTTGTGCGCGGAAAAGGCGAGGAAGTCGGCACCGAGCGCGCCCACGTCGATCGGCAGGTGCGGAGCCGCCTGCGCCGCATCGATCAGCACCGGCACGCCGCGGCGGCGGGCGAGGGCGGTGATCTCGTGGACCGGATTGACGGTGCCGAGCACGTTCGAGACCCAGGTCACCGCCAACATCTTGGTGCGCGGGCCGATGCGCTCGGCGATCGCCTCAAGTTCGAGCTCGCCCGCATCGGTGATCGGGACCGGGACCAGCCGGGCGCCGCGGCGCTCGGCCACGAGCTGCCAGGGGACGATGTTGGCGTGGTGCTCCATCTCGCTGAGCAGGATCTCGTCACCCGGCTCGAGGCGCGGCTCGAGGAAGGCGTAGGCGACGAGATTGATCGCTTCGGTCGCGTTGCGCACGAAGACGATCTCGCGCGCATCCGAAGCACCCACAAAGCGCGCCACGGTTGTGCGCGCCTGTTCGTGCAGGTCGGAAGCGCGCTGACTGAGCTCATAGACGCCGCGGTGGATATTGGCGTAATCCCGCTCGTAAAATCGCGCGAGGGCGTCGATGACCGCGCGCGGCTTTTGGGCGGAGGCGGCGCTGTCGAGATAGATGAGCGGGCGCCCGCGCATCCGCGTCGCCAGGATGGGGAACTGGGCGCGGATCGCGGCGACATCGAGCGCGCGCGATGGGGCTTCGCGTACCGGTAAGGCGGTCACGAGGCCTCCTCGAGCGGCTCGGCGCGCAAAAGCGGGGCACGCTCGCCCAAGCGCGCGGTGACCATGCGCTCGGCGAGCGCGCGCGCCGATTCGTCGCGCAGCCGATCGATCACCTCGCGCGCGAAGGCGTGCATCAGAAGTGCCCGACTGGTCTCGAGGTCGAGGCCACGCGCCCGCAGGTAGAAAAGAGCTGAAGCATCGAGATCGCTGCACGTCGCGCCGTGGCTACATTTGACATCGTCGGCATAGATCTCGAGCTCTGGTTTGGTGTCGACTTCCGCATTATCGCCGAGCAGGAGGTTGTCGTTCTTCTGATAAGCGTTGGTCTTCTGCGCACCCGGATGGACGATGATCTTGCCGGCGAACACGTGGTGCCCACGGTCGGCGACGATGCTCTTGAAATGTTGGTCGGAGTGGCTGCCGCCGGCGCGATGGTGCACCCGCACGAAGTTGTCGACCGTCTCGTGAGCGCGCGGCAGCGCCACCCCGGCGAGCAGGCACTCCGCTTCCGCCCCCTCGATCCGCAGCTCCTGCTCGGTGCGCACGAGCGCGCCGCCCACCACCACCGTCGTCTGGCAATAGCGGCTGCGCGCGTGGAGCTCTCCATCGAGTTTCGCGAGCAACGTCTGGTTCGCGCCGGCAAAGGCGAGGCGGTCGTGGGCGAGGAAGGCCCCCTCGGCGAGGGAGAGCTGGACCACGAGATTGGTGAGCGCCGCCGCTTCGCCCAGTCCCACATGCGTCTCGATGAGGGTGAGCGCACACGCCGGCCCGAGGCGCAGGATACAGCGCGGATGCGCCATCACCGCTTCCTCGCGGCCGCTCGTGATGAACAGAAGCTGCAGCGGCTCGGCGAGCTGGCTGCCGGCTGCGAGCTCGATCCACGCCCCGTCCTCGACCAAAGCGGCGTTGAGCGCAGTAAAGGAGCGGCCGTCGTCGAGCGCGTCCAGGCTATGGGCGAGGAGCTCGGGGCGCGTGCGGGCGAGCTCGGCGAGGCTCGTGACCGTGATGCGTCCGTCGAGCCGCGCGCAATCGGAGAGCTCGGGAGCGAAGCGGCCGTTGAGGAAGACCAACCGATGCGCTTGTTCGCCGCCGAGCCGGTACGGGGCGAGGAGCTCGACCGCTACGGGCCGCGGCTCGGCGAGCCGCATGGGGCGGTTGACCGCCCGCGTCACATCGGTGAACTTCCATGCCTCGTCCCGTCGGGTGGGAATGCCGAGCTCGAAAAAGCGCGCGAAGGCGCGGGCGCGCGCCTGCGCGAGCGGCTGTGGCTCGCTGAGGCGCCGAGTGAGCTCCTCAAAGCGCGCGGCGAAGCTCGGATCGGGCGCGATCTGGCGACGGCGGCCGATACGCTCAGCCATAAGACGCCTCCTTTAGGCGGCCAGTCGGCCCACGAAGGCCTCATAGCCGCGCGCTTCGAGTTCGCGCGCGAGCTCCGGGCCGCCGGTGCGGCGGATGCGGCCGTCGACCATGACGTGGACGACGTCGGGGACGATGTACTCGAGCAGCCGCTGGTAATGGGTGATGACCAAAAAGCCGCGCTCGGGGCTGCGCATGCGGTTCACGCCCTCGGCGACCACGCGCAACGCGTCGATATCGAGACCGCTGTCGGTCTCATCGAGCACGGCAAGGCGCGGCTCCAAAAGCGCCATCTGCAAGATCTCGTTGCGCTTTTTCTCACCACCCGAAAAGCCGACATTGAGATCGCGCTTTAAAAGCTCTTCCCCGATGCCCAGCCGGCGTGCCTCTTCGCGCGCCTTGCGCAGGAATTCAGCGGCCGAGATCTCCTCGAGGCCGCGCGCCTTGCGGACGGCGTTGAGCGCCTGGCGCAAGAAATAGAGATTGCCCACACCCGGAATTTCGACCGGATACTGCATGGCCAAGAACAGCCCGGCGTGCGCCCGCTCCTCCGGCTCCATCGCCAACAGGTCCTCATCACCGAAGCGGATGCTGCCGTCTGTCACCTCATAGGCCTCATGCCCGGCGAGCACGAAGGCGAGCGTGCTCTTGCCGGAGCCGTTGGGCCCCATGATCGCGTGCACCTCACCGGGCGCGATGGACAGCGACACGCCTTTGAGGATGGGCTTGCCATCCACGCGCGCGTGCAAATTCTCGATTTCCAGCAGGGCGGTCACGGTTTTCGACCCCTCGTGATCGGTTTTGTGGTCAGCCGACGCTGCCCTCGAGCGAAATACCGAGCAGCTTTTTGGCCTCGACCGCGAATTCCATCGGCAATTCGTTCATCACCTCGCGGCAGAAGCCGTTGACGATGAGGGCCACTGCGTCTTCTTCCGAAATACCGCGCTGGCGGCAATAGAAGAGCTGGTCCTCGCTGATCTTGCTCGTCGTCGCTTCGTGCTCGCAGCGCGCGCTGCGGTTGGCGACCTCGATATAGGGGATCGTGTGCGCCCCGCAGTGCTCGCCGATCAAGAGCGAATCGCACTGGGTGTGGTTGCGCGCCCCTTCCGCGGATTTGAGCACCCGCACGAGACCGCGATAGGTGTTGTCCGATCGGCCGGCGGCGATGCCCTTGGAGACGATGCGCGAGCGCGTGCGCTTGCCGATGTGGATCATCTTGGTGCCGGTGTCCGCCTGCTGGTGATGGTTGGTTACCGCCACCGAATAGAACTCACCGACCGAATCGTCTCCCTGCAGGATGCAAGAGGGATATTTCCAGGTGATCGCAGAACCGGTCTCCACTTGCGTCCAGGAGATCTTGGAGCGCCGGCCACGACAGAGGCCCCGCTTGGTCACGAAGTTGTAGATCCCACCACGGCCCTCCTTGTCGCCCGGATACCAGTTCTGCACCGTGGAATATTTGATCTCGGCATCATCAAGCGCGATGAGCTCGACCACCGCGGCGTGCAGCTGGTGCTCATCCCGCATGGGCGCCGTGCAGCCCTCGAGATAGCTCACATAAGAACCCTCATCGGCGATGATGAGCGTGCGCTCGAACTGACCGGTGCCGGCCGCGTTGATCCGGAAGTAGGTCGAGAGCTCCATCGGGCAGCGCACGCCTTTGGGGACATAGACGAAGCTGCCATCCGAGAACACGGCGCTGTTGAGGGCCGCGAAGAAATTGTCGCCGGGCGGCACTACCGAGCCCAGATATTTGCGCACGAGCTCGGGATGCTCGCGTACGGCCTCGGAGATCGAACAGAAAATGATTCCGAGCTCTTCGAGCTTCTTCTTGAAGGTCGTGGCTACGGAAACGCTGTCGAACACATAGTCGACCGCCACCCCGGCCAAAATCTCCTGCTCGCGGATCGGAATTCCGAGCTTATCGTAAGTGCGGCGGATCTCGGGGTCGATCTCATCAAGCGACTTCGGGCGCACTTTCTGCTTCGGCGCCGCAAAATAGGAGATGGCCTGAAAATCGATCGGCGGAAACTTGACTTTCTGCCAATCGGGCATCTCCATCTGCTGCCAACGCCGAAAGGCGGCCAGGCGCCATTCGGTGAGCCAAGCCGGCTCGCCCTTGCGCTCGGAAAGACGCCGCACGACGTCTTCGTTGAGCCCGGGCGGAAAGCGCTCCTCTTCGACCGGAGTGGTAAAGCCGTACTTGTACTCGCTTGCGGTGACTTCGCGAACGGTTTCGATCGCGGTCGCCATTATTTCGCTCCTAAAGAGGTTATGACGAGCCCGGCCGGGTCGCGCGCGGGCGCAGCTGCCCGCCGGGGCGAGGCCGAGGGCGCCGGGCCGAAGTTGCGGGGCGGGCTCGCCATCTCGGCGAGCGTCACGCCGGCGAGCGCATCGCGAATCGCCTGGTTGATCCGCTGCCAGTTGGTGCGCGCCGGACACACCGATTCGATGCCGCAGCCCTCAGCCGTCGGGCGAAGGCAACTCGTAAGCGCAATCGGCCCGTCCAAGGCCTCGATGATCTCGGCAATCGTGATCCGCTCGGGTGCGCGGGCCAGCGCATAACCGCCGTGCACGCCCCGCTGCGACACCAACAGATCAGCGCGCGCCAAGAGCTTGAGAATCTTACCGGTCATCGCCGGAGAAAGGGCACTCTCCTGGGCGAGCACCGAGGCCGGCAGGGCGCGCGCGGGCTCGCGCGCAAGCCGCGTCATGAGCACGATGCCATAATCGGACAGACGGCTAAGCCGGATCACGGCGATCCCCCTCACCCGCGAACAGCGAAATAGAACCGATATGGTTCCATTTCAAGCGGCCGCCTTCCGCGCCGGCATCCTTAACCTCCCCTTAACCCTGGTTTGGCACAACTGCCGCTGCAGCCAACCGGGAGGGCGGCTTTGAGCGGCACGGGTGGGGACCCAGGTAACGCCCAGGCGGTCGCAACCGCGATGCCTTCGCCTGGCGACACACCGGCGCCGGCTGCACGCGGGCCAAAGCCGAGGGCGGCTCTCGCGCGCGCACCGCTCGGTCTCGATCTTTTCCTTTGCTGGCCGCTTTTGGTCGCGCCCTTTGCGGGTTCGGCATCGCTTCGCCTCGCCGCCGGGCTTGCGAGCCTTGTCCTTCTCCACGAATCGGCGGTGCGGCTTGTGGAGAAACCGGCCGCTGCGCGCACCGTCTGGTTCCTCTTCGCTGCGCTTGCGCTCGCTTGCGGCCTTGCGCTCGCCCCCGGTTTCGGCGTCACGCTCTTACTCATTTCGGCCTGCGTCCCGCTTGCTGCGCGCGCACCGGGACCGGCCGCGCGGTCGGTCGCGTACGCTTTGGGCGCCGCACTGCGCGCTGAGGCGGGGGCACTGCTCGCCGGCTTTCCAACCGAGGCCTGGCACGCTCTCCTTGCGGGTCTGCTCTTGCTCTTGATGATCTCGGGACGCGCCGCGCGCGGCCCGGCACGACGCCTTTCTTTCGACTGCGCGGGCCTCTCCGCCCTACTCGCGCTTGCCGCTTTCGCCTTCGCCAACGGCAGCTGGCTCGCTTTACTGGTTCGCGCCGATGCGCTCGGCACCGAACCGGCGCCCTGGGCGGTGGCCAGTGCGGTCCTCTTCGTCGCTGCCTCTTGGTGGCTGGGCACCTTCCCTTGGGCCCGGCCGCCGCCCGGCTCGGGACGGCCGGCGCGGCGCGATCCCGCCGGATCGCCGCCGCTCGCCCCGGCGCTTTTCGGGCCGGTCGCGGCGTGAGCGCGCGCTGGATCGCGCGCGCTTGCACAAGCGGCCGCACGAGCGCGGAGCACACCGGTTCTGCCCCAACCGGTCCAGACCAGACGACCGATGGCTGCGTAAGCGCCGCGCACCACCCCGGGCGAGACGGCAGGCGAGGCCGCAGGGCCGGGGGCGAGAGCCTGCGGCGCATCGCTTGCGATCGGGAGCCCACAGGCGGAGGGCAAGCGGACTTAAGCGCCGCCCGCCCGGGGGCGGCGAGCACGCAACGAGCACTCAAAAGGTGCACTCTTTCGGGAAGAAGGCGGCATCGCCGCCGCGAGGGACCTTCTGGGAAAAAGGCGGCATCGCCGCCGCGTAAGGGGTCGTTTTTGGCAGCATCGCGTCGGACTTCAGCGCATCGCGCGCTCGCGTCTTGCTCATTGTTGTCTTCGCGCACCGATGCACCGCAGGCCACCGCGCACGGGCGGCGCCGTCGAGGCGGTGCGCGCCACCTGGGGTGGTCGGCCGTGGCGGCGCGCGGGACGGCCGCCGTCCCGCGGCACGGGAGATGACAACCGGACGCTGTCTGCCCGCCCACCGGACGGCCGCTTCCTGTGGCAACCCTCAACCCTTTGCTGCGGCAGGATGAAGAAAGGCCGGGGGCGCGCACGACCACCGCAAAGGTGCAGCGACGCGACCGCCGGCGGGCTCAAGCTCGCAAAAGATCGGCTTTTGCAGCACGCGGCGTGCCGAACCGGTGAGAAGCGAAGAGGACTTCGAGCGCGGCGCGAGAGCTTATGGCGGGCGAAACCGGGGGCGGATCGCCGCGCGCGAGCCCGAAAGGCACTTTTGGCCCCTGCCGCGCCGCGAAGCGAGCAAAACCGCGCGCAGTGCGCGTGGTGAGGCGCTTGACCGTACGCAGCCGCGGCTCGGCTGCCAAGCGCGCAGGCGAAACGAGGTAATGCGGCGCTGTTTTCGAAGCGTCGGACGGCGCCCGAGCAGGCGTGAAGCCGAGCGGGCGACACGCGCGCGCGAATGCGGGCCGCGCTTTTCTCCTCCGCCCGTCCGCACCCGCGCCGCAGCCAGGGAGCAGTCGACGAGCTCCCGCTAAGTGAAGGCCCGCCATCCTCTTCTCCGCGATACCCGCCGCGCCCTGCCCGTCGCACCATCCCGCCCTTTCCCCCGGCTCGCGATGCGGCCAACCGCTGGATCTGCGACTGCGGTTCTCGACCGGCCGAGCGCAGCGCGCGCAGCTACGTG
Source organism: Pseudomonadota bacterium (assembly GCA_030549795.1). Classification (GTDB taxonomy): domain Bacteria; phylum Pseudomonadota; class Alphaproteobacteria; order Geminicoccales; family Geminicoccaceae; genus JANXAZ01. The sequence goes on from JAUQQO010000031.1 coordinate 13,591, forward strand.
CGGCGATCGTCAGTGCCGGTTCGATCTGCCCGAAGTGTCCGGCTCGATGCGCGCGCTTTCGCCTTTGCGCGGTGCGGCGCTCGGGGTCGGGCGCAGGCGAGCGGGTCAGCGGCCACTTACGCGGCGGAGCTTGCGCGCGAGCCAATCGGTCCAGCGGGCGGCCAAGTCTTCGGCGGCGACGATGGTTTTGGCGACCGCGGGATAGCGGGCCTTAAGGCGCGCGAGCAGCCGCTCTGCCCAAGCCGCGTGGCGGGAGAGAATCAAAAGACCCACCACGATGAACAGGACACCTTGCAAAATGGGTAAAAAAAGACCGATGAACCCCAAGACGAGAAAGCCATAGCCCAAGGCCAACATCGCGAGGCGAGTCATGCGCGCTCCAAGATCGCCAGCCATTGCTCCTCGTCGATGATCTTGATGCCGAGTTCGCGCGCTTTGGCGAGTTTGCTCCCGGCACCGGGGCCAGCGACGACGAGGTCGGTCGCGCGCGAGACTGAGCCCGCAACTTTGGCGCCCAGGGCTTCAGCGCGCGCCTTCGCTTCCGCGCGGGTCATCCGCGCGAGCGTGCCCGTGAACACGATCGTCTTGCCGGCGAGTGGCGAGGCCTCGCCGCGCGGTGTTTCGACCGGCAGGATCTCGAGTTCGGCGGCGAGCCGATCGACCGCCTCGCGATTGTGCGGTTCGGAAAAGAATTCCTCGAGCGATTCGACCACTGTCGGCCCGATACCGTCGATGGCGAGCAGATCCTCACGGGTGGCGATGTCGCCTTCCGCCAGGCGATCCATAGCGGCGCGGAAAGCGGGCCAAGAATGATAGTGGCGAGCCAAGAGCTTTGCCGTGACTTCGCCGATGTAGCGGATGCCGAGGGCGAAGAGCACGCGCTCGAGCGGGACCCGCCGGCTCGCCTCGATGGCACGAATCAGATTGGCGATCTTCTTTTCGCCCCAGCCTTCGAGCTTCTCGAGCTCGGCCAAGCGCTTGCGATCGCGGGGGAGGGTGAAGATGTCGGCGGGCTCGCGGATCAACCCCGCGGCGTGCAGTTGCGGGATCTGCTTTTTGCCGAGCCCTTCGACGTTGAGGGCGGCGCGGCTTACCAGATGCTCGAGCCGGGCCTCGACTTGCGCCGGGCAGACGAGGCCGCCCGTGCAGCGCCAGATCGCCTCGCCCGGCTCGCGCACGGCACGTGCCCCGCACACCGGACAGCGATCGGGGAAACGGAAGGGCACCGCATCCGGCGGGCGTCGCTCCCGGACGACCGCCACCACCTGCGGAATGACATCGCCCGCCCGCTCGACGGCGACCGTGTCGCCGATACGAATATCGCGTTCCTTGATGTAGTCCTCGTTGTGCAGCGTCGCCCGGCTCACCACCACACCGCCCACTGTTACCGGTTCGAGCTCGGCAACCGGGGTCATCGCCCCGGTGCGGCCGACCTGCACGAGGATGTTGCGGATGCGGGTAATCGCGCGTTGCGGCGAGAACTTGTGGGCGATCGCCCAGCGCGGCGCCCTGCCGACCGACCCCAAGCGCTCTTGCAGCTCGATGCTGTCGACTTTGTCGACCACGCCGTCGATATCGTAAGGAAGTTCAAAGCGCCGCTCTTCCAGCCGATGGTGGTAGGCAACCAGTTCTTCGAGGCTGGAGCAGCGCGCAACCAGCGGATTGACGGGAAAGCCCAAGCTTCCCAGACGCTGCAGGAACGCGAAGTAGCTGCCGCGAATGGGAGGATCGGCCTCTCCCCAGCCGTGCGGCATGAAGCGCAGCCGGCGGCTGGCCGTAATACGGCTGTCGAGCTGGCGCAGCGAGCCGGCAGCGGCATTGCGTGGGTTGGCAAACAAGGGCTCGCCCGCGTGCGCGCGGCGGGCGTTTAAGGCCTCGAAATCGGCCCGCTCCATATAGACCTCGCCGCGGACCTCAAGCAGCGGCGGCGGATCGTCGACCAACAGGCGCTGCGGGATATCGCGGATGGTGCGCACATTGGCGGTGACGTCCTCGCCTTCGAAGCCATCGCCGCGCGTCGCTCCGCGCACGAGAATGCCGTGCTCGTAGCGCAAGGAGCAGGAAAGCCCGTCGATCTTGGGCTCCGCCACGAACACGAGCGGCTCATTCGCGCTCATGCCCAGAAAACGGCGAATGCGGCTGATAAATTCGGCGAGTTCGCCTTCGCTGTAGGCATTGTCGAGGGTGAGCATCGGCACCGCGTAGCGGACCTTGGCGAAGGTCTCCACAGGTGGCGCGCCGATGCGCAACGAGGGGCTATCGGGCCGGATGAGGTCGGGAAAGCGCGCCTCAATCGCGGCATTGCGGGCGCGCAGCGCGTCATATTCCGCATCCGAGATCTCGGGCTGGGCGAGCTGGTAGTAGAGCCGGTCGTGGCGGGCGATCTCGCGCGCGAGCCACGCGAGCTCGGCTGCCGCTTCCTCGCGGCTGAGCGCCTCCACAGCTTTCGCGAAGCTCGCCGGGCGCTTCACCGTTCGCGTCCCGCGAGTTCGAGGAGCGAGTCCGCTGCTGCGCGCGCGGCCTCGGTGATCTGGGCGCCCGCCAGCATGCGCGCGATCTCCTGGCGCCGCTCGGTCCCCTCGAGCAGCACCACCTCGACCCGCGCGCCGGCGAGATCGACGTGCTTGCGCACGGCGAAGTGGCGGTTGGCGCGGGCGGCGATCTGCGGGGCGTGGGTGACGACGAGCACCTGCCGGTCGCGCGCAAGACGCGCAAGCCGCGCACCGATGGCATCCGCCGTGGCACCGCCCACACCGGTGTCGATCTCATCGAAGATCAAGGTGGGCGTGGGATCGAGGCGGGCGAGCACGAGCTCGAGGGCGAGCATAAGGCGCGAGAGCTCGCCGCCCGAAGCGATCTTGGCAAGCGGACCCAAAGGCGCGCCGGGGTTGGTGGCGACGAGAAAGGAGATGCGCTCGGCGCCCTCAGGGCCCCACTCGCTCTCTGGGAGCGTCTCGAGGGCGACCTCGAACTGCGCCCGCTCGAGCTTAAGGGGCGCGAGCTCGGCCGCCACCGCGCGGGCGAGTTCTCGGGCTGCGTTTGCGCGCGCCTGCGAAAGTTCGAGCGCAGCGGCGCGAAACGCTGCATACGCCTGCGCCGCAGCGCGCTCAGCCGCATCCACAGCCACGCGGTCCTCCTCAAGCCGAGCGAGCTCGGCCCGGGTCGCCTCGAGGAGGGCGGGCAGCTCATCGACCGTCACCCGATATTTGCGCGCTGCGTCTTTGAGGGCGAAAAGCCGGCTCTCGATGTCCTCGAGCCGCTCGCCCTCGCTTTCGAGGCCCAAGCGGAAGCTCTCGAGTTGGGCTTCGGCTTCGTCGAGCTCGACCTGCGCCCGTTCGAGCGCCTCGAAGCCGGCATCAAGCGCGGTGCCGGCGAGCGACCGCACCCGCTCGAGCCGACGCGTTGCGACCAAGAGCCGCTCGCGGGCACCGCTCAGCGCGGAAGCCGCCTCGGCGGTGGCGGAAAGTAAGCGCTCACGCGCCTGAAGACGGGCGCGAGCCTCGGAAAGCCGCGCTTCTTCGCCCGGTTCGACCGCCAGATCCGCGAGTTCGCGGGCGCGGTGGCGCAAATACTCGGCCTCGCGCGCGGCGCGCTCGGCGGTTTCGGCGAGCGTGCGCCGGTGCGCTTCGGCATTCCGCCAGGCCTGCCAGGCGCGCCGGACCTCTTGCGCGCGCTCGCGTGCGCCGGCGAAGGCGTCGAGAAGGTTGCGCTGAACGGAAGGATCGAGCAGGCCGCGCGTTTCGTGTTGACCGTGGATGGCGACCAAAAGACTGCCGATGCGCCGCAGGAGCTGGGAGGCGACCGGTGTGTCGTCGACAAAGGCACGGCTCTTACCATCGGCGGCGAGCTGGCGGCGCAAGACGATCTCCTCGCCCTCGCTCACGAGCCCCTGCTCGAAGAGCAGCGCCCGGACGGGATGGTCGAAAGGAACCGCAAAGCGGGCGACCACGGTTCCCTGGCTCGCACCGGTGCGCACGAGCTCGCGTTCGGCGCGAAAACCGAGGGCAAGACCAAGGGCATCTAAGAGCACGGATTTGCCCGCGCCGGTTTCGCCGGTGAGCACCGTCAAACCGGGCCCGAATTCGAGGTCGAGGCGCTCGATGAGTACGATGTCGCGGATCGCAAGCCCGGTGAGCATCGCCTTAGAACAAACCGAACAGCCAAGAGCCGGATTTGCGCGCCGGCTCGAGCTTTTGCCCTTGGAGGAGCGCATAAGCGCGTTCGTACCAGGGGCTACCGGGGAAATTGTGCCCGAGAATAGCAGCGGCGTTCTGCGCCTCTTCGCGCACGCCCAAGGCGAGATAGCATTCGGTGAGCCGATGCAGCGCTTCGGGCACGTGGCTCGTGGTCTGATAGCGCTCGACGACGGTACGAAAGCGGTTAATCGCTGCTAGATATTGTCCGCGCTTTTGATAATAGCGACCGATCTCCATCTCTTTCCCGGCGAGATGGTCGCGCACGAGATCGACTTTGAGCCTCGCGTCCTTGGCGTAGTCGGAATCGGGATAGCGACGGATCAGTTCCTCGAAGGCTTTGAGCGCCTCCTCGGTCATCTCCTGATCGCGCTGAACGTCCGAGATCCGCTCGTAATAGCTCATGCCGATGAGATAGTGGGCGTAAGGTGTGTCGGGATCGCCCGGGTGCAGCTCGATGAAGCGACGCGCGGCCGCGATCGCTTCCTCATAGTCGTTGGCCTCGTAATAGGCATAGGCCGCCATGATCTGGCTGCGCACCGCCAAGCGCGAGTAGGGATGCTGACGCTCGACCTCCTCGAAGGCGCGCCCCGCTTGGCGGTACTCGCCGCGCGCGAGCAAGTCCTGCGCGATCTGGTAGAGCTCTTCGGCGGGTCGCTCGACATAGGCCTCGCGCGGATCGCGCGCGCAGCCGTTCGCCCCCAAGACCACCGTCACCAGCAGCAGGCGCACAAGGGCAGAGCCGATGCGCCCGGTCGCCCGCAGCACGCTTTTGGCCCTGCGAAGGCGACGTGGCAACCGGCACTGCACAACCATACGGAACATGCTTGCTGCCTTACTCGCGATTAAGTAGATTATCGTCGGCGACCGCGGCAAGACCATAGTGAAGACCGGCGCGGGTCGGAAGCCGGCTCGCACTACCGCAGGAGAGAGCCCGAAGGGATGCGCCCGTCCGCCGCCCAGCGCGCAGAGGGTGGTCTCGAGCGCCGGATCGGCGAGCGCATCCGGCTGCGGCGGCTCGAACTCGGGCTCACCCAAGAACAGCTCGCCGCGGCGTTGGGCGTCTCCTACCAACAGATCCAAAAATATGAGAACGGCACCAATCGGATCAGTGCGGCGCAACTGGCCGAGCTCGCCCGCAAGCTCGAGGTGCCGATCGGCTGGTTCATCGAAGAGGACGATCCCAAGACGGATGCCGCCAACCCCCGTGGGTTGGTCGAGCTCGTGCGCGGCTTCGGCACGCTCAAGACGCCCTCGGTGCGCCGCTCGCTGCTCGCGCTCATCAAGCTGCTCGCCGAGCGCCGCCTTTAAGAGCCGGCCGCGGCCGCGCGCGGCACCTTCATTCGGCTGTGCGCTCAATCCGCCCAAAACGGCGTGCGCGCGCGCAGCGACTGCCAGAGATCACCGGCCCGCGCGAGATCTTTGGAAAGTGTGCGCGCGTGCCAGCCGAGCACCGCCCCGCTTGCGAGCGCCAGCTCTATCGAGCGCTCGGCTTTTCTCGTCTGGGCGAGCAGCGCGCGCAGTTGGTGTTCGGCTACTGCGAGATCGTTGAGCCGGCCGAGCAGGTCTTGCACCTTGGCGAGGCGTCGGGCGAATTGGCGCGGCTGCTCACCCGGCCACAGCGAAGCGAAGAACTCGACGCCATAGCGCAGCTTCTTGATCGCGATGCGCAGCGCATGCCGACCGGCGGCATCGAGTTCATCGAAGTTGCGGCCTTTTTTCTTCGCTTTGCGAAAGCGGTGCCTTAAGACCTCACGGGCAAAGGGTTGGATCGGCGCTTGTAAGAGCTCCCGCTCCGGCTCGCGCGCCTTCTTCCACAAGCGGCCGAGCTCGAAGCCCAAGAAGACATCGAGAGCGAGATCGGCACAACGAGGCTCATCAAGAGCCGCGCGCACCCGCTCAAGGAGCGCTGCGCGTTGGTCCGCGAGCGCCTGGGCGAGGGCGCGCAGCTCGCGCGGCAACACCTCCGCTTCAAGCAAGGGGGCGAGGATCTCATCGACGAGCACATCGCGGTCGCGCAACGGAGCGACCGCGCTCAACAACCACCGGAGCTCGCCGCCAAGACGGATCCCTTCGGCTTCCGGCAGCACCGCACGGAAAAGCGAGAAGGCCGAGCGCAGCCGCCGCAAGCCGACGCGCAGCTGATGCACCGCCTCGATGTCGCCGAAAGCCCGCACGAGCGCCTCGTTGGCAAGCCAGTGGACGAGGCAAGCGCGGCCGATGGAGGCGAAGGCTTGCCCGACCGTGGCCTTGGGATCGAGGACCACCGCCGGCGCCTTGAGCGCAGCAGGCCCGCCGTCGCGCGCGCCACGCTGCAGGGGAAGCGGTGCAAAGGGAAACTCGAGGCCAAAAGCTAGGCTCGAACGCAAGGCCTGGGTGAGCTCGAGAAGCGCGCGATCGGCGCCGCGTCGGGCTTGGAGTTGCAGGCGCGCGATCGGCAGCTGTGCGCCTTGGAACGCGAGCACCCCCTGCTCGAACACCACCGTGAGCAGGGCTTGCGGGTGGTTCCGCTGCGGCCAGCCAAGCGTGAGCTCGCTGCGCGCGATCTGCCCTTCGCCGATCGCCACCAAGCGCTCGCTGCCAAGGCCATCGAGAAAAGCGCGCGCTTCGCTATCGGAGAAAGCCGCAAGATCGGGCGTTGGACGGGCAATCGGGACCCGCCATTCGCTGCGATCGGCGATCAGGCCTTCGCTTGCGCGCACGCTCTCGAGGATGGCAAGGGTATCGCCACCCTCGCCGGTGATCCACAGCGCGAGCCCACGCGCCGCTAGGGCACGATCCTCGGTGTCGAAGTACACCCGCCTTGTGCTCTCTTCGCGCTGCCGCGCGAGCGCCCGCTCGCTTAAAAGAGCGGGGATGCTCGCGCGCTGATTTCCGGGAAGGAGCGGGCGCAGCACGAGCGTGCGCGCCTGTTGCCGCGGCGCTGAGCGAGGGACGGCAAGGACCTTGGGTTCACCCCGGCTCATTCAGCGAAGCTCGGCGCACGCATTGCATCCCAGGCGGTACCGGGACGCTCGTAGCGGCCGCGTGGCGCGTGCGCAACGCGACGCAGGCGCCGTTTCGTGGTAACGGATCGGGCGCAGCCCAGCGGGAGGATGGCGGTGAGCCTTAAGGATCTGCTCGTTCACCTCGACGTAAGCGAGGCTTCCCATGCGCGGTTGGAGGCGGCGCTTGCGCTCGCGCGCGCCTTTGAGGCGCATCTGTCTGCACTGTGCCTCGTCGTCGAGCCCTATGTACCGGCGGTTGTGGGGGTCAATCTGCCGGCCGAGATCCTGGCGCAACAGCGTGAGCAGGCGGAAGCGGCCGCGGCGGACGTGCTCGCGCGCGCGGCCGAGCGCGCCCGCGTCGAAGGGATAAGCTTCGAGCAACGGCGGGAGACGGTGATGATCGACCGCCTTCCCGACGCCCTCGCGCGCCACGCGCGCCATGCTGATCTCACCATCGTCGGCCAGCCCGATCCCGAGCGCAGCGGGGTCGACGACACGCTCATGGTAGAAGCGGCGTTCATGGCCTCTGGCCGGCCGGCGCTGGTCATCCCCTATATCGGCGCCCGCACGATGCCACCTGAGCGGGCGATCTGCGCCTGGGACGGCTCGCGCGAGGCGGCGCGCGCGCTCAACGATGCCATCCCCTTGTTGCAGCGCGCGAAAGAGGTGAGCCTCGTCGTCATCGACCCCGACAAGCTCGGCGATCGCGTCGGGGCGGTTCCCGGAGCGGACATCGGCGCCCATCTCGCGCGCCACGGCATCAAGGTGACGGTGAAGACCCTGCAGTCGGGCGGCCTCGATCCCGGCGATGTTCTCCTCTCCACCGCCGCCGATGAGGGCGCAGATCTGTTGGTGATGGGCGGCTATGGCCATTCGCGCTTGCGCGAGCTGATCTTGGGAGGAACCACCAAGAATATTCTCGAACACATGACCATCCCCGTGCTCTTCTCGCACTGAGCGCGGTGGAAAGGCGCACTGCTCTTGCGCTTGCGCTTTTGCTCCCCGCTTCTCTTCCGGCGCGCGGGGAAGAGCTGCTGCCCGTGACCGCAACCGGCGGCTATCGGCAGGCGTCGATCCCGGCGGCGGTTGCGAGCTCGCGCGCGCTCGCCGAGCCGCTCGGCAGCTCGACGGGCCGATCCCGCTCGCCGCACGCGATCTTCAGAGCGTGCGGGTGGTCGCCCTCGTCCACACACAGGAGCGTTTTTGAGCGCCGACGCGCTCGCCCGGCTCGATGCCTTCGTGCGCGCAGGGGGTGGCCTGATCGCGATCCACGCCGCTGCCGATGCGCACTATGGATCGGCGCTCTATCGCGATCGCATCGGTGAGTGGTTTCTCTCTCACCCGCCGGGGCTGCAATCGACCGTCGTGCGCTTCGCCGACGACCTGCCGGGCTTTGCAGCCCTCGGCGGTGGGCGAGGCTGGATGGTCACCGACGAGCTCTACGATTTTGAGGACAATCCGCGGGGGCGGGTGCGGGTGATCGCGACCCTCGACGAGACGACCTATGGGAGCGGTCGTATGGGGGACGACCATCCGACCGCCTGGTGTCGCGAGCTCGGCCTGGGGCGCAGCTGGTACAGGGGGCTCGGCCACCGCCCCGAGCTCTTTGAGGATCCCGTGTTCCGCGAACATCTCGCGCGCGGCCTCGCCTGGGTCGCCGGGCGCGGCACCAGCTGTTGAGGGCAAAGTGAGGCCGCCCGAGCCGGTGGCTCGGGCGGCGGCTGCGGCTCTAGTTCGCGTTAAGGCAAAGCGCCGAGGGCTCTTCACTCGTCGCGGCGCTCGCGGCGCAGGAAGGCCGGGATGTCGCTCGCATCGACGAGTTCCGGGCGCTCCACCTTGGTCTCCGGCTCTCTCGGTTCGGGGGCCGGCTTGGTTGTGCTCGTGCGCTGGAAGGTGAAGTTGCGCATGCGCTCGATGAAGGAGGGCGCCCGGTTCTCGCCGCTGCTCGGGCGCGCCCCCGGGCGTACCGCGCGCAGCTCGCTCGTAAAGCTCCCACTCAAGCCGGAAGCCGCGGCTGCTTCGCCGCTGCTTTGCACTTTAAGTTGGGCTGCCGGGCTCGGCGGAGCCGACTTAGCGGAGCTGCGCGCCGGGAAGGGGGCGGGTTGCGGCCGATGCAACTGGGTGGGAAAGACAAAAGCGCGGCTCGTGCTCTCGCTCTCCCGCGCCGGCCGTTCCTCGGGGCTCGCGATGCCGGTTGCGACCACCGAGATGCGCATCCGGCCTTCCATGGTGGGATCGAAGGTCGAGCCGAAGATGATGTTGGCATCGGGATCCACTTCCTCGCGGATCCGATTGGCGGCGGCATCCACTTCATAGAGCGTCATATCGTAGCCGCCGGTGATGTTGATGAGCACGGCGCGCGCACCGCGCATCGAGACATCGTCCAAAAGCGGATTGTTGATAGCCGCTTCGGCGGCTTCGATCGCGCGTCGTTCACCCGAAGCTTCACCCGTGCCCATCATCGCCTTGCCCATCTCGCTCATCACCGTGCGGATGTCGGCGAAATCGAGGTTGATGAGTCCGGGCATGACCATGAGGTCGGTGACCCCGCGCACCCCCATGTGCAGCACCTGATCGGCCATGCGGAAGGCATCGGCGAAGGTGGTCTTCTCGTTGGCGAGGCGGAACAAGTTCTGGTTGGGGATGACGATCAAGGTGTCGACATATTGCTGCAGCTCGGCGAGGCCCTGCTCGGCGATGCGCATGCGGTGGGCACCCTCGAAATGGAAGGGTTTGGTCACCACCGCCACGGTCAAAATGCCCTGTTCGCGCACCGCGCGCGCGATCACGGGTGCCGCCCCGGTGCCGGTTCCACCACCCATGCCGGCGGTGATGAAGACCATGTGGCTGCCCTGGAGCTGATCGAGGATCTCATCGAGCGCCTCTTCCGCGGCGGCGCGCCCCACTTCCGGCCGTGCGCCGGCGCCGAGGCCGTGGGTGATCGAGACCCCAAGCTGGATCTTGCGATCCGTCAAGCAGTTGGCGAGCGCCTGGGCGTCTGTGTTGCAGACGACGAACTCCACCCCTTCGAGGTGGGAGGTGATCATATTGTTGACGGCGTTACCGCCGGCGCCACCTACGCCCACGACCGTGATCTTGGGCTTGAGCTCTTGGTGCAGCGGTATCGAGAGATTGATCGTCATCCTCGCTCTCCTCCTCGCTCGTTGCCGCCCCTTTGGGGGCGCCTTTGCGACCGCGGGGCAAACGCGGCCGCGTGGGGCTCGCGCCCCGGTTCAGAAGTTGCTTTTAAGCCAGGCACGCAACCGCCCGAGTCGTTCGCCCACGCCGCGCCGACCCTCGAGCGCAAGGGGGCTCTTGTCGCCTTCTCGGGTCTGCACCACAAGCGCACCCAAAGCCGAAGCCAAGGACGGATCGACATCACCGCGCGCGCTAAGCCGCGGCACGAGCGGCCGGCCGATGCGCGCCGGCAAGCCGAAGATCTCGCGGGCGAGCTCGTCCATCCCCTCGAGCTGAGCGCTTCCCCCGGTGAGCACGATCGAGCGCGGCGGCCGCGCGCGCAGGATCGCCCCGCGCTCGCGCAGCCGGCTCGCCACGGCTTCGAGGATCTCTTCCGCCCGCGCGCGCACGATCGTGGTCAAGCGGGTGCGCGGCACTTCGCCCACCGGCGGATCGAAGCCGTCGCGCGGCTCGAGGCGGATGGGCACATGATCGTCGCAGGCGCGGAAGACCACGGCACCATAGAGGCTCTTGAGCCGTTCGGCGAGCTTGCGGTCGATCTCGAGGCCCCAGGCGATGTCGTGGGTGATGCGCTCGCCGCCGAGCGCGACACGGTCCGTCCAGGCGAGCTTGCCGCCGGTGAAATGCGCCACATGCGTCGCATCCGCCCCCATGTCGATGAGCAGACAGCCGCGCTCGCGCTCGTCCGGCAACAGACAACCGAGGCCGGCGGCGTATGGGGCGGCAATGAGCGCGCGCGCTTCCACATGGCAGCTCTCGAGCACCTTGAGCACGCGCTGCAGGGATTCGCTGCGGGCGACGACGAGATGGACGAGCACGCGCAACCGCTCGCCCACGAGCCCGCGCGGATCTTCGACCGGCGCACCATCGTCGAGGCGGGCTTCGAGAATCACCGAATGGAGTACGACCCGGCCCGCTTGCCGCACCTCCTGCCGGGCACGCTCGAGCACCGAGACCAGATCTTCGCTGTCCACCGGGCGTCCACCCAGCGGCCGATCGACCTCGAGGAGAACGGAGTGGGGACGGCCGGCACTGACGCTCGCGCTCACCGTTTCCACCGTCGTTCCGGCCTCGTCTTCGGCTTCCTGGAGAACGGCGCGGATCGCCGCTTCCGCCGCCTCGAGATCGACGATCTCGCCGCCTTCGATGCCATCCGCGGCTTGCAGGCCGCGACCGACGATCTCGAGCCCGCCGTCCGGGCGATAGGCGGCAATCAGACAGGCGATCTTGCTCGTGCCGATGTCGAGTGCCGCGATCAGGGCACGCGGCAGGTCCATAATCGGGCGCCGGACGGAGAGAGCGAGGCTCATGCGCCGCGCCCTCCTTGAGAGGAGGGCGCGCGCAGCGCGGCGGGATCCACGGTCCGCACCACGATCCACTGCGGGGTGCGCAGATCGATCGCCTCGACGGCGCGCGCGAGCAGGCCGTGGGCGCGCTCTTCGGCGGCGAGACGGGCGAGCGCGGCACCAGCGTCGGTCTCGGGCAAGCGAACCTCGATGCGCCCGTCGAGGTAGAGGTTCCACCGTCGCTCGCCCACGAAACTGGCGGCGGTGACGCGACGCGCGATCTCGGGCGTGCGGGAGAGCAGCGCGAAGAGCTCCTTGGCGGCCTTGGGCGCACCCTTTCCGGTAAGCAGCGGGAGCCCGGCGAACGCGCGCAAATCCTTCACCGGGATGATCTCGCCTTCTTCGTCGACGAGCTGCACGCGCGCGCCGTTGCGCTCGCGCCAGAGGGCGAGCGGGCGATGCTCCTCGAGGATGGCGTGGAGCGTGTCGGGAAGTTGGCGGCGGACGGCGGCCGTCCGGACCCACGGTAGGCCCTCGAGTTGTTTTCTGAGCTCATCGAGCTCAACCGAAAGTATAGGTGACCCCACGCGGCTTTCAAGCAACTTGATAAGCGCTTCCGGCTCGGTGCGGATCCGGCCTTCGGCGGTGACCTCGCGCACGACCAGACCGAGGGCGCGGCTGGAGCGCGCGAGCAGCTCTTGGGCGTGGGCTTTGAGGCTGTGCGGGAGGCCGGCTGCGCGCGCTGCGAGCCCGCCAATCAGCAAAGCGAGGAGGAGTACCGCGAGCGGAGCGAAGCGGGTGAGGCGTCTGCGCCAAGGGCGCTCGCGTTCGAGACGGGCGGCGGCGCGCAGACGCCGCGACAAGCGGCTTACGGGTCGCATGTAGCCTCCTCGACCAAGCGCACGACGAGATCGGCAAAGGAGATCCCGCAGAAGATCGCCTGCTCGGGAACGAGCGAGAGGGGGGTCATCCCGGGCTGCGTGTTGACCTCGAGGATGAACAGGCCATCTTCGCCGAGACTCGGATCGAAGCGGAAATCGGATCGGCTGACCCCGCGACAACCCAAAAGCCGATGCGCGGTGAGCGCCCAATCCATGACCTTATCGTAGATGTTCTTGGGCAGCGGTGCTGGTAAAATATGTTGGGCTAGACCTTCAGTATATTTCGCACGATAGTCGTAAAAGCCGCCTTTCGGCACGATCTCCGTGACCGCGAGCGGACGATCGCCGAGCACCGCGCAGGTGAGTTCGCGCCCCGGCACGTAGCGCTCGATAAGAAGACGCGCATCGGGAGCGAGATCGTTGCGCGCGAGGACGGCCCCAAGATCACCGTCGAACGAGATGACCACGCCGACGCTCGAGCCCTCAGCTGCCGGCTTGACCACAAACGGCGGCGGAATGGGGGCGCCCTCGCGGGCAAGGCGCGCCGGAGTCGTCTCCACTCCTTGCGGACAGCGCAAGCCGGCGCTCGAAAACAGCCGCTTGGCCATCGGCTTGTCCATGGCGAGCGCGGAAGCGAGCACCCCCGAATGGGTGTAGGGGATGCCCAAGAGATCCAACAGCCCCTGCACCCGCCCGTCCTCGCCCATGCGGCCGTGGAGGGCGTTGAAGCAGCAGTCCGGTTTGAGCTCCAACAGCCGCTGCGGCAGATCGCGGCCGACGTCGATCCGGCTCACCCGATATCCGCGCTCCTCGAGCGCACGCGCGCAGGCTTCACCGGACACGAGGCTCACCTCGCGCTCGGCCGAGAAGCCGCCCATGAGCACCGCAACATGACGGCTCATGGCACCACCTCGGCGCACACGGCCGTGCCGGCGCGCACGATCTCCCACTCGAGTTCGATGCCGAAGCGGGCGCGCACCCGCGCGCGCACGAGTTCGCCCAAGCCCTCGAGTTCGGCCGCCGTAGCGCCGCCCGTGTTGATGAGAAAGTTGCAGTGCTTCTCGGAGACCATGGCGCCACCCAGCCGCAGCCCCCGGCATCCCGCCGCCTCGATGAGCCGCCACGCCTTTTGCCCCGGAGGGTTCTTGAAGGTCGAGCCGCCGGTTGCCACGCCGATCGGCTGGCTCGCCTCGCGCGCGCTTTGGATCGCCGCCATCTTCCGGCGGATCGCCTCGGGATCGCCGGGGACAAGCGCGAAGGCGGCCCGCACCACGATCGCATCCGCAGGCAACCGGCTCGAGCGGTAGCCGAAGCCGAGCTCGTCGCGGCTTAGGCGCAGGAGCTGCCCTTTGGAGTCGACCACCTCCGCCCACACAAGGCGATCGGCCGTCTCGCCGCCGAAGGCGCCGGCGTTCATCCGCACCGCGCCACCCACCGTGCCGGGGATGCCGATGAAGAACTCGAGCCCAGAAAGCCCCGCACGGCAGGCCTCGCGTGCCACGCGCACATCGCGCGCGCCGGCCCCGGCGACGAGTGTCGAGCCCTCAACCGCGATGTCGCGAAACGGACCATGAAGGCGCACCACCACCGCATCGATCCCGCCGTCGCGCACGAGCAGATTGGACGCCGCGCCGATCGCAAAAAGCGGGACGGCACCGTCGAGCGCGCGGCGGAAGGCGCACAGATCCTCGAGATCAGCGGGCTCGAAGAGATAGCGCGCATCCCCGCCGACGCGCAGCCAGGTAATTGGTGCCAGGGGAACCCCAGCGCGCAACGACCCGCGCACGCGCGGCAGATGGCGATCGGCGCTCATGCCGCCTCCACACGCCGGCGCGCGAGCTCGCCGGGAAGGGCCTGCGCCCAGTGGGTGATCGAGCCGGCGCCCAAGCACACCACCATATCGCCGGGGCGCGCGAGTTCGGCGATGCGCGCAAAGAGCGCCTCGGGGCCCTCGATCGCCTCCACCGCCCGCTGCCCGTGCGCTTTGAGGCCCTCGACCAGGGCGTCGCGGTCGACGCCGGGAATGGGAGCCTCGCCGGCCGCATAGACGGGGGCGACGAGCACGATGTCGGCGGCATGGCAGCAGGTGCAGAATTCTTCCATGAGGTCGCGCAGGCGCGAATAGCGGTGCGGCTGCACAACCGCGATCACCCGCCCGCGGCAGCGCTCGCGCGCCGTGGCCAACACCGCTTTGATCTCTTCGGGGTGATGACCATAGTCGTCGATGATGGTGATACCGTCGACGACGCCCGTGCGGGTAAAGCGTCGCTTGACGCCTTGCAGCCCGGCCAGCGCGTTCCTGATCGTCGCTTCCGGAACACCGAGTTCGACGCCGATGGCGATCGCGGCCATGGCGTTCTGCACATTGTGCCGCCCGGGCAAAGCGACCTCGAAGTCTTTCCAGATCTGCTCGCGGACGTTGGGCCGGCCGCGCAACCGCACATCGACCAGTGAGCCGCGCTCCGTCAACCGCAGGGCGCTCGCGACCACATCGGCCTGCGGGTTGAAGCCGTAGGTGAGCACGCGCCGGTCGGTGATCTTGGGCAATAGTGCCTGCAGCTCGGGATGGTCGAGGCAGAGCACGCCCACACCATAAAAGGGCAGCCGTTCGATGAAACTCGCAAAAGCCGCCCGCAAGGCGTCGAAATTGCCCCAATAGTCGAGATGTTCGGGATCGATGTTGGTGACCACCCCGATGGTCGCCGGCAGGCGCAGAAAGCTGCCGTCACTCTCATCCGCCTCGACCACCATCCACTCGCCGTTTCCGAGCCGGGCGTTGCTGCCCCAGGCGTTGACGATCCCGCCATTGACCACGGTCGGATCGAGCCCGGCCGCGTCGAGTACAGCCGCCACCATGGCGGTCGTGGTAGTCTTGCCGTGCGTGCCGGCCACTGCGATCGCGCGCTTAAAGCGCATGAGCTCGGCCAGCATATCGGCCCGCCGAACCACCGGAAGCCGACGCCCGCGCGCCGCGACCAACTCCGGATTGTCGGCTTTGACCGCAGAAGAGAACACCACGACTTCGGCCGCGCCGAGGTTTTCGGCGCGATGGCCGATCGCAACCGGGACCCCGGCGGCGCGCAGACGCTGCACGTTGGGATTGTCGGCGATGTCCGAGCCCTGCACCGTAAAGCCGAGATTCTTCATGAGCAGGGCGATCCCGCTCATGCCGATGCCGCCGATGCCGATGAAGTGGATCGGACCAATGGCGCGCGGATCCAATCTCATCGGCTGTCTCCTTGGCGAGCGAGCTCTTCGAGGGCATCGGCAATCGCCGCCGCCGCGCGCGGCCGCGCAAGGCGCGCTGCGGCCTCGGCGAGCGCTTGGCGCGCAGCCGCATCGCCGAGCAAGCGCGCGAGTTCGCGCGCCAAGGCGGCGGGGGTGGCGTCTTGTTGCGGGAGCAGCACGGCAGCGCCGGCACGGGCGAGCGCACGCGCGTTCGCGGTCTGATGGTCGTCGACCGCGAAGGGGAAGGGGACGAGGATCGCGGGGCGCGCAAGCGTCAACAGTTCGGCCACGGTCGACGCTCCCGCCCGCGCGATGACGAGATCAGCCGCTGCCATGCGCTCGGCGGCATCGGCGAAGAAGGTGGCGAGTTCGGCCGGCTGATCGATGGCGAGATAGGCAGCGCGCACGCGATCCAAATCTTCCGGGCGGCACTGCTGGGTGACCAAGAGCCGGCTTTTGAGCGCGCTCGGCAAAAGCGCCACCGCCGCCGGCACGAGATCGGCGAAGACCCGTGCACCTTGGCTGCCGCCGAGGACGACGAGCCGCAGCCGATCGGACGGCGGCTTGGGCGCATGCTCGTGCGCGAAGTCGGGCCGCACCGGGTTGCCGGTGAGCAAGAGCTTGCCGGGCGGTGCCGGACAGGCGGCGGTGCTCTCGAAGGACAGCGCGACGCGGCTCGCCAGACGGGCGAGCAAACGGTTGGCGCGGCCCATCACCGCGTTCTGCTCGTGCACGAGAAGCGGCACGCGCGAAAGCCACGCCGCGAGGGCTGCCGGCACCGAAGCATAGCCGCCGAAGGCGGCGGCTGCCGCCGGCTTGAGGCGTCGAAAGGCCGCAAGGGCTTCGACAAGACCGCGGGCGAGCGTTGCCACCGCCAAAAGACGGCTCAAGGGTGCCCCCTGGGGGGCGGCGGCGGCGATCAGTTCGCGCGCGCTCTCACCGGCTGCGAAGCGCGCCCCGCGCACATCGGTCATCAGCGTGACCGCACGGCCGCGCCGGCGCAGCTCCGCGATCACCGCGAGCGCCGGGAACATGTGCCCGCCGGTGCCGCCGGCGGCGATCACGAGCGGCCGGCTCACGGTACCGTCTCCAAGCGCGCGCGGGTGCGGGTAAGGGCGAGAAGGCACCCCGTTGCGATGGCAAGCGCGAGCATTGACGAGCCGCCATAGGAGATAAAGGGCAAGGTCATGCCCTTGGTCGGCATGAGATTGAGGTTGACGGCCATATTCACGAGCGCCTGCAGACCGAGCTGCCCGGCAAGGCCGGCCGCACCGATCTGACAAAAGCGATCGACGGCCGCCTGTGCCCGCCACAGCGCGCGCAAGAGCAGAAAGGCGAACAGCGCCACCACGCCCAAACAGGCCAGGATGCCGAATTCCTCGGCGGTGGCGGCGAAGACGAAATCGGTATGGGCGTCGGGAAGGGCGAACTTGACCACACCCTCACCCGGGCCGCGACCGAACAGACCGCCCGAAGCCACGGCCTGCAGCGCCCGTTCGATCTGGCTATACTCGGCAGGAGGAGCGAGAAAGGCGTCGATGCGCGCGGCGACGTGGGGGAAGAGCGCGTAAGCCGCAACCGCACCGACGCTGCTGATGAGCGCAAGACCGACGACAACGAGCCACGGCAAGCCGGCC
Source organism: Pseudomonadota bacterium (assembly GCA_030549795.1). Lineage (GTDB taxonomy): Bacteria > Pseudomonadota > Alphaproteobacteria > Geminicoccales > Geminicoccaceae > JANXAZ01. The sequence continues at coordinate 31,001 of JAUQQO010000031.1, forward strand.
ACGAACAACTGCAGCCCGGCAGTCGCGAGCACGAGCGCCGCCATACCGAGGTCGGGCTGGAACGCAAGGAGCATCGCAAAGCCGCCGACGAGGGCGAAGATCTCCGCTGTCGCGCGCGGCCAGGGCCGGCTCGTGGCGATGCGCGCAGCCAGCACCACGAGCGCCGGCTTCACGAATTCGCTCGGCTGGAGCTGAACGTCCGCAAGCCGCAACCACCGCCGCGCACCGTTGACCTCGGGCCCGAAGAAAAGCGTTGCGACGACCAAAAGCCCGCCCACCACGGCCAGCGCCACCGCCAGGCGCAGCACACCTAAGGGCGAAAGAAGCGAGCAGACGAACAGAAGTGCGAGCGCCGGAACGAGCATGACGAGGTGGCGGAAGACGAAATAGTTCGGGTCTTTAAACCGTAGGCTGCCCACCGGCGGGCTCGCCGCGAAGACGACGATCACGCCCGTGAGCAACAAGAGCAACAAGGCGGCCAACAGGGCATGGTCCACCGTCCACCACCAGTTGGCGAGCAGAGAACGATCGGTGCGGGCAAAGAGCCGGGTCATGCCGCCCGCGCTCCTTCAAGGGTATTTAAGCGGGCACGCACGAGATTGCGGAAGACATCGCCACGCTCTTCGAAGTTCTTGAACTGGTCGAAGGATTTGCAGGCCGGGGCGAGGAGCACCACTCCCTCCTCGCCGCTCGCGAGCGCCGCCTCGAGCGCGGCTGCGAGCGCCGCATCGAGCGTGCCGCACAGCTCGACCGCGACGCGGCCGCGCAGCTCGGCGGCAATCACGGGGGCCGCTTCTCCGATCAAAAAGGCCTTTTGGACCCGGTCCATGTAGGGGAGCAGGCTCGCGAAATTGTCCGAGCCTGCGCGACCGCCGGCAATCCAGAAGATGCGCTCGAAGCAGGCGAGGCTCTTGCTCGCCGCATCGGGGTTCGTGGCCTTGCTGTCGTTGACGATGATCACTTTGTCGATTCGACCCACCTCTTCCATGCGGTGGGGCAGGCCGGTGAAGGTCGCAAGCCCGACGATGGCTTCTTCCGGTGCCAGGCCGAGCGCCCGCACGGCCGCATAGGCGGCCGCTGCGTTCTGCTGATTGTGGCGGCCGCGCAGGGCTTTAAGGCCCTCCAGGCGCGCCACGCTGCGCGCCGAGCCCGCGATCGCGTCGATCAGCGCACCGTCGATCACCGCCACCCCCCCTTCCGGCACCTCGTTGAGGCTCACCCGAATGAGCGGGCGCGCGCTGCCCGAGAGCTCGGCGGCGACCGCGCGGCTATAGGGATCGTCGATGCACACGACCGCCCAGTCACCCGCCTTCTGGGCGCGGAAGATGCGCTTTTTGGCGGCGAGGTAGCCTTCGAGGCCGCCGTGGCGATCGAGATGGTCGGGGGTGAGGTTGAGCCACACCGCCACCCGACAGGCGAAGCGCTCGACCAGTTCGAGCTGGAAGGAGGAAAGCTCGAGCACGAGCGTTTCCCGCTCCTCGCCGAGCGCGATGTCGAAGACCGGGCGACCGATGTTGCCGCCGAGCTGTGCCGGCTTTCCGGCAGCGCGCAAGAGGTGGTGAATGAGCGCGGTGGTGGTCGACTTGCCGTTGGTCCCGGTAACACCCACGATCGGGCGCGGGCCGACGACTTCGAAGAACAGTTCGATGTCGTTGGTGATCGGCACGCCGGCCGCGCGTGCCTGCGCCACCACGGGATGCGGGGCGGGATGGAGATGCGGCACGCCGGGGCTCACCACGAGCACGGCGAGCTCGGCGATGTCATCCGGCTCTCCCGGCCAGGCCCCGAGCTCCATGGCGCGCTGCAGGGCGGCGGGGTCGTCGTCCCAGGCGATCACCTCCGCACCGCCGGCGCGAAGCGCGCGCGCCACCGCAAGGCCACTTCGCGCGAGGCCAACTACCCCCACACGGCGGTCGCGGAAGCGATGGAGCGCGGTTGCCATAGCCATGGCGTCACCTGATCTTGAGGGTGGAAAGCCCGACAAGGGCGAGAATGACCGCGATGATCCAAAATCGGATGACGATCGTCGGCTCCTTCCAGCCTTTTTTCTCGAAGTGATGGTGCAAAGGAGCCATGGCGAACACGCGTTTGCCCGTAAGTTTGTACGAGAGCACTTGGGCGATCACCGAAACCGCTTCGAGTACGAAAAGCCCTCCTACGATGGCGAGCACGAGCTCGTGTTTGACGGCAACCGCCACCGCCCCGAGCGCGCCGCCCGTGGCAAGCGAACCGGTGTCGCCCATAAAGACCATCGCCGGCGGCGCGTTGAACCAGAGAAAGCCCAACGAGGCGCCGATCATCGCGCCGCACACCACGGCGAGCTCGCCCGTGCCCGGCACATAGGGAATGCCGAGATAGTTGGCGAAGATGACGTTGCCGGCGAGATAGGCGATGAGCGCGAAGCAGGCGGCGGCGATCATCACCGGCACGATCGCAAGACCATCGAGCCCATCCGTGAGGTTCACGGCATTCGAGGCCCCCATCATGACGAAGGCGGCGAAGAGGGGGAAGAACATCCCAAGCGGGATCAAGACGTCTTTGAACACCGGCACCGCCACGCTGGTGGCCAGCCGCGGATCGGTGATCTTGACGAGCGCCCAAGCGGCGAGAAGGCCGATGAGCGCTTGGCCGGCGAGCTTGAGCCGACCGGGCAGCCCGCGGCTCGAGCGGCGCGTCACCTTAAGATAGTCGTCGAGAAATCCGATGCCGCCGTAGCCCAAGGTGACGAACAGCACGATCCACACGTAGCCGTTCTTGGGGTCGGCCCAGAGCAGGGTGGAGACCACCATCGCGATCAAGATGAGCACCCCGCCCATGGTGGGGGTGCCCTTTTTGCTCAAGAGATGGCTCTCGGGTCCATCGGCGCGGATCGGTTGACCGCCCTTTTGCTTGCGCTTGAGCCAGCGGATGAGCCCAGGGCCCAAAACGAAACTCACGAGAAGGGCGGTCATGACCGCACCGCCGGTGCGGAAGGTGATGTAGCGAAAGAGGTTGAACCCCGGCACGGTGGGCGCCAAGGGGTAGAGCAACTCTAAAAACACCCGCCTTGTTCTCCTGCGCGTTCGAGGGCTTCGACGATCCGGCGCATCCCACTGCCCAGAGATCCCTTCACGAGAACGACGTCCCCCGGCTGGAGAGCATCCACGACAAGCGGAGCGAGCGCAGCCGAATCGGCGGCGTGTGCGCCGCGCATGGCATCCGGCAAGGCCTCCGCCAAGGCCGCCATGAGCGCTCCGCAGGTGAAGACGCGGGCAACCCCGGCCGCTTCGAGCGGCGCGCGCAGGGCCCGGTGAAGCTGCGGGCCTTGCGCGCCGAGCTCGAGCATGTCGCCCAAAACGGCGATCCGCCGCCCCGGCTGCAGGCCCAAAAGCGCGATCGCCGCCGCCATGGAGGCCGGATTGGCGTTGTAGCTCTCATCGAGCAGGGTGACCGTTCCCCCTTTAAGCGCGATCTCGCGGCGTCGCCCGCGGCCTGCGGGAGCCACAAAGTCGGCGAGATCCCGAGCCGCCTGGTCGACATCGGCACCGAGCGCGGCGACCGCAGCGAGCACGGCGAGGGCGTTGATCGCCCAGTGACGCCCGGCGGCACCCAGGCGAAAGCGCAGCCTTCGGCCTTCGCCTTGCGCCTCGACACGAGAACCCTCACAGCCGAGCTCCAACGCCAAAAGCCGCCAGTCAGCTGCATCAGCGGTGCCGAAGGTGATGATCCGTTGCGCACCCGCGCGCTGTGCGGCTTTACGCAGGATCGGCAGCTGCGCGCTATCAGCCGGCAACACTGCAACGCCCCCCGGCTCGAGGCCCTCGAGGATCTCGGCTTTGGCGCGCGCGATCCCTTCAAGCCCGTCGGGAAAGTTGCCGATGTGCGCCGGTGCGATCGCGGTGATCACGGCAACGTGCGGCCGTGCGAGCGCAGCGAGGGCGCGGATCTCCCCCGCTCGGTTCATGCCGATCTCGACCACCGCGAAGGGGACATCCGGTGGTAAGCGGGCGAGCGTCAAGGGCACGCCCCAATGGTTGTTGTGGCTGGCGGCACTCGCATGGGCCCCGCCCTGGCGGCTCAAGACCAGCGCGAGCGCCTCTTTGGTGCCGGTCTTGCCGACCGAGCCGGTGACCGCCACCAGCTGGGCCCGCGCTCGCGCCCGCGCCGCGCGCGCAAGCCCCATAAGGCCCGCAAGCGTGTCGGCGACGAACAAAAGCGGCGCGTCGGCCGCAAGACCATGCGGGCGGTGGTCGACCATCGCCGCCGCCGCACCCTTGGCCAAGGCTTCGGCGACGAAGGTGTGGGCATCGTGGCGCGGTCCGCGCAGGGCGACGAAGAGATCGCCCGCGTTGAGCGTGCGGCTGTCGATCGAGACCCCCGAAGCGGACCACAGAGCGGTGGTTTCGCCTGCGCTCGCGCGCGCCGCTTCCGCGGCGGTCCACAGCACCGCACTCATGGGCCCGCCCCCAAGAGCTCGCGCACCACCGCCGCATCGTCGAAGGGCAGGGTACGCTCGCCCACGATCTGGTAAGCCTCGTGGCCCTTGCCGGCGATCAACAGGACATCGCCCGCTTCGAGCGCATCGAGGGCAGCAGCGATCGCCGCGCGCCGATCCCCGATCTCGCGCGCCCGCGGACAGCCGGCGAGGATCTCGCGGCGGATCACGGCGGGGTCCTCGCGCCGCGGATTGTCGTCGGTGACGATCACCGTATCGGCGAGTTCCGCGGCGATCGCCCCCATAAGCGGGCGCTTGCCGCGATCGCGCTCGCCTCCGCAGCCGAAGACGAGGTGCAAGCGGCCGCGGCAGTGCGGCCGCAGCGCGGCGAGCGCCTGGCGCAGGGCCTCGGGCTTGTGCGCATAGTCGACGAACACGGCAGCACCCGAAGGATGATCGGCCACGTGCTGCATCCGCCCGGGCGCACCGCG
>JAUQQO010000056.1 GCA_030549795.1 Pseudomonadota bacterium
CAACAGAAGCCCAAAACCCCCATCAGAGCCCAACAGCCAGGCGCCCTGCCAACGCGGACACCCCGCGCCGCCGCCTGCACATCCCTACCACCACACTCTGTCCAAAGAGCATGCCGACTGCTTCCGAGCCCTCACGGGCTCACAGTCATTCGCACCTCGGCGAGGAGGCGCAAAATTCATATTTAGAGCAGCCGACCCTTGCCCGCAAGGGGCTTTGATCGCTTCCGTCGGCGGATCGCAACCGCGCTCGCACCGACCGGACGCCTGCGCATTTAGTGAGCCTTCTCTGCGGCCGCAAGGGGGTTTCGTCGCACACCCGTCACAGAGCCGGTCGCGATCGCCCCGCCTCGCGCTCGGGCGAACATCCACCACCTTCGCCCGCGACAGGCCCCGCACCCCGCTCCTGACGGGCTCGCGCGCGCACCGCGCCGTCATAGCGCGACCGCATCGCGCTTTTGGACTCGCTCGCCGGTTCCTGCGCGCCCGCCGGCGACGCTCGTGCAGACGGCGAAGAGAACAGCGTCCCGGGCGCGGTGTATCAACCCATGTAACCGAAGCGACGCGGCAGCCACAAGACGAGATCGGGGAAAGCGATCAACGTTGCGAGCGCCACGATCAAGACGAGGATGAAGGGGGTAAGATAGCGGATGATCTCGCGCAAGGGCGTGCCGGTGAGCGCCGAGATCACGAACAGGAGCATCCCATAAGGAGGCGTGATCAGGCCGATCATACAGTTGATGACCGCTACGACCCCGAAGTGCACGAGATCGATGCCCAAAGCCTCGCAAGCCGGAAGGAAAAGCGGCAAAATAACGAGGATGATCGTGGCCGCATCGAGCAGACAACCCAGCGCCAACAGCAAGACGTTGACCGCGAACAAAAATAGGAGCGGCGAAACCTCAAGGCCTGCGAGGATGGAAGAGAGCTTATGCGGTATCCGCTCAGAAGCGACGATGTAATTGAAGATGAGCGCGCAGCCGATGACGATGCCCACCGTCGCCGCTTGCCGCGCGCTCAACACCAATTGCGACCACAACTGTATAAAGCTCATCGAGCGGTAGAAGAGCGCTGAAATCACAAGAGCATAGAGCGCCGCGATGGAAGCCGCCTCGGTCGGCGTGGCTGCGCCACCGTAAATCCCTCCGAGGAGAATGATCGGCATCAACAGCGCCGGAAATGCCTCTAAGGTTCGCCGCGGGAGCATGCGTAAGGGCACGGGGTCCTCGCGCGCGATGGCGAGCCGCACCGCCATCACCCGGTTGAGCGCCATGAGCGCAGCGGCGATAAGCAAGCCCGGAATGACACCGCCCAGGAACAAAAAGCCGATCGACTGATCGGAGACGAGCGCGTACATCACCATTGGGATGGAGGGCGGGATGATCGGCCCAATCGTCGCCGAAGCGACCGTCAAGGCGGCGGCATAGCCCCGCGGGTAGCGGCCGCTCGTGGTCATCATCTCCATAATGAGCTTGCCCACACCCGCGGCATCCGCCACCGCCGAACCCGACATGCCGGCGAAGATCACCGAAGCAACCACATTGACATGCCCCAGCCCGCCGCGGAATCGGCCCACCACAGCATTGCAGAAGGCCAAAAGACGTTCGCTTACCGTTCCCGCGTTCATGATGTTGGCGGCCGCGACGAACAAAGGCACTGCCAACAGCACGTAACCGTCGTAGAGCGATTGCACGAGTTGTTCTGTAGCCAGCGCAAGGTCCGCGCCTTGAACCGCGAGATACACGACGGCGGCGACGAAGAGCGCGTGCGCGATCGGCGCTCCCAACGCGGCGAGCACGAAGACCGTGGCGATGCAGGCTAAAAACGCGCTGCTCATCACTTCGCGGCGGCGCTGAACCGCTCCTCGCTCGGCTCGCGAGGGACATCACCCTTTTTTACAAGCCGCCATAGAACCCAGAGTTGGCGCGCCGCCATCGCGATGGCAAAGACGAGGGAAACCGCGAACACATAGGATAAGGGAATGCGCAGGGTGGCGCTGCGCTTGATGCGATAGAAGCTCACATACTCCCAGCTCGGCTCGATGACGGCCGCAAAGCCCGAGAATAGAGCGAGCGCAACCGCAATGCCCGCCAAGCGGCGCGCGCGCCGCGGCAGTTTTTGGAGGAGCAGATCAAAGCGCACATGCTCCCGCTCGGGCACGCTTAATGCGGCTCCGAGCAGGACGAGCCACAACCACATGGTCAAGCACAGCTCGACCGTCCAGCCCAAAGGCCAGTTGAGCAGGTAGCGAAAGGCGATCTGGAGAACGAAGATCGCAAAGAGCGCGGCGAGCAGAGCACCTACGAGCGCATCTGCCGCGCCGCGCAGCGCAAGAACAAAACGATGCCAGCGCGAGCTCAAAGCGCGTTGATTCTCTCGAGGATTCCCGGAGGCCAGGACTTGGCGTAGGGCGAATCGAGGTATGCCTTCTGCACGCGGGCGCGGAACGCTGCTACATCCGGCTCGTAGACCTCCAATCCTTTCTCTTTGAAGAACTGGACGAGCTCCGCTTCGAGCGCGAGCTGTCGCTGACGCGCGAGTTCGGCCGCATCATCCGCCGCTTTTTGCGTGATCTTCTGTTGTTCGGGTGTAAGCCTGTCCCACACCTTCTTTGAAAAAGCCAGGTAGTTCAAATCGACGAGATGTGAGGTGAGTACGATCTGTTTGGTGACCTCATAGAATTTCGAATCTTTGACCGTCGGCAGCGGATTGTCCTGCGCGTCGATGGCTCCGGTCTGCAGGGCCGTGTACACCTCGGTGAACGCCATCGGCACGGGGTTGGCACCCAGCGCCTTGCCCAAGAACTGCCAGGCGTCGGTGGGCGGCATACGCAGCTTGACCCCGGCCAAATCATCGGGGGTGCGGATCTTTTTATCGGTGCGCAAATTCAGCTGGCGACGGCCCAGGTACATGACCGTCAAGAGTTTCACCCCGAGCTCTTTTTCTGCCTTCTCTTTGAAAGGCTGCATCAGGGGATCGTTGAACACGCGCACCTGATGCGCCGCATCGCGGTGCACGTAGCCAGCGGTGAAGACCGAGAACTCGGGGAAGAAAGTGGCGAGCTCTTGGGCCGAGGTAATGGCCATCTCGAGATTGCCGCGCGCGATCGCCTCGAGCTCGGTTGCCTGTTTAAACAAGGTGCCGTTGTAGTGCGGCTCGTAAATCGCAAACGCTGAGACCGCCGGTGCGAACACTTCTTCGAGAGCACGGCAGCGCTGGTCGGTGGGTGTGGCCACCGTCGACAGGCGAAGTCGCACCTTCTCGGCCGCACCACCGCGACGCCCGAGAAGGAACGAGGCACCCACCATGCTCACGCCCGAGAGCACAGAGCGGCGTGACGCGATAACCTGCATTGGTCTTTGGCCTCCCTCCCTTCGACCCCCCGAGCCGCAAGCGAGCGGTCTTCAAGACCGATCGCGGCCGGATTCGCTCGCGCGCGTGCGGACGCTACCGGCAAGCACGGGAAACGCCAAGCCCGACGATGCGGCGCCGCTGTGGTCCTCGAGCCGCACGTGGACGAGCATTGAGCTGGGAGAAGAACCGGCGGGGACGTCTGGCCATCGGCTGCCGATCCCATTTTTGCCGGCAGCGCCCAAGAGGAGAAGCTAGGCCTCGTGCCTGCTTTAGCGCCCGAACAGACCCTCCAGCCCCCGCCGCAAGACATCGGCGCCCGGCAGAGCGGGCGGTCCCTCGGCCGGCTTTTGGCCTGCGCCGGCGACCGGCGCCAGACAGGGGTTGTCGGAAACCCCGAGCTCGGCGAAAGCGGCGAGTGCGGCGGGCGGAAAGACCAAAGCGCCCAATAGGCCAAGGGCGGCGCGGCGCGCCGCTTCCCGTTGATCGAGGGCGAAGCGCGGTTGTGCAAGCGTACCCCGCACGCGCACGGGAACGATGAAGGTGAGCGTCGCCGCTCGCGCGCGCGGAACGAGCGTGAGATCGAGGCGCTCGGTTGCGAGATCGATGCGACCTTCGGCAATCAGCCGCGCGGCTTCGGTCTCGAGCACAGCGGTTCTGGTCTCGACCACACCGGCGCGCAGGGGCAAGTCGACAACCGCGCAGCGCAGCGGCACCCACTCGCCGCGCCGCTCGCTTACGAGTTCCAAGACGAGCTCGCGCACGCCTCCCGCCAAGCGATCGAGCGCGGCGAGCGCGATGCGGCCGCGGCCCAGGGCAGCGGTGAGCCGGCCATCGAGGGACGCAACCAGGGTCCTTATCGTCCGCCCCTGTCCCGTGACCGCAAGGGCGAGATCGAGGGGAGCTTCGATGGAGACCGGCTGTCCGAGCGCACGCTCAAGTTCGCTCACCGCAACCCCTTTCAGCGCCAGATCGAGTTCGAGCGCCGGCTCGGGCGCGCCGGCATCGAGCGCAAGCCGGCCCTTGACCGTCCCGCCCGCGAACTGCGCCGAAAGCGGAAGTGTAAGGCGAGCGTTCGCGAGCTCGAGCGGCCCCCGCACCCATTGCAGAGCCGCTCCGTTCAGCTGCAGCTTTTCCACCACGAGCTCGAGCGCGAGCTCGATCCCCCGCAGAGCCGTAACATCGAGCGTGCGATCCGGTATCAAAAAGCGCGGCTCGTCCTGTTCGGCGCGTGGTGCGGGGGCGGTTTGCCCGCCGGAGAGAAGCGCCGCCAACCGTAGGGGAGCCAAGTGCCGGCTCTGAAGGCGCCCCGAAAGCCGCGGCCGCGGTCCGCCCAGCTCGAGCGCGAGCTTGCCCTCGAGATCGTCTTCGCCCAGGCGCAGCGCAAAGGGTTCGAGCTCAACGCTGGCGCGCGTTACCAAACCACTCAGTGGTGTGAGCCCAAAACGCAGCGTCCACTCTGTTCCCTCCAGGATTCCCGAAGCGTCGAGCTCCATTCGGTCGTTTTGATCGGAAACGGAAGCCTCAAGGCGAGTGATCTCGACCCGCCGAGGCGAGCCGCCCTCAAGGCGCGGCAGTTCCAGCCGCAGCCGCTCGGCGCGGAGGATGCCGATGCGCGGGACGAGCGCACCGCGCCCGCCGGATCCGCTGTTGCCTGTGGGCTCCGTCTGCCCGGGTGGAGCACGGGTAAAAAGCGCGGCTGCGATCGTGGCGTCGGCGAGGCTCACCTCATCGAGCTCGATCTTTCCGCGCAGAAGCGGCCCCAGCGCGGGGCGGACTTCCAGCCGCCCGATCCGAAGAAGATCGGCCGACGTCGCATCCTGCCCGTCGCCGATCCGCAACCCTTCAACGACAAGGCTCGGGGCCGGCGACCATCGCAGCGCAAGCGAGCCTTCGATCGCAACCGGGCGCGCCAGTGCACGGCTCGCCGCCGCTTCAAGATGTGGCGTGAACAAGCGCGCGCCTTGAAGCGCAACGAACGCGATCGCCGCGACCGCGAGCAGGGCGATGAGAGAGAGCGAGATCCCCATAATGCGGCGCATCGCGTACCTCCTCAGGGCCGGTCGCGCTACGATCCCGGCACGCGTTTCTTATTCGCATCGGGAGCAGGAGGTGAGGGCCGATTGTCGGCCTTCCTGACCCATCGCGTATTGAAGCGCCCGGTCTTGGCGCAGCTCTGCTCGAAGCGGAGACCGAAACGCACGAACCTTGCTGCCGCGATGTGCCGTTGCCGGCCGAGGACAGCGTCGCACCCCACCTCTTGGGAAGCCTCTCGAGCCTTGACCCCGATCGTCTTATCCGGTAACCGCGCGTCTGCACAGCTTCCGCCAGCTGCGCGACCATGGAGTTTTGTCCGCCGCGCGCGGCGAGCGTCCGCGAGGGTCCGTCGATGGCCGTTCCCAAGAAAAAGATCTCGAAATCGCGCCGCGACATGCGTCGCTCGCACCTGGCGCTTTCCATGCCGACTTGGGTCGAGGACAAGGAAACCGGCGAGTTCCGCCGCCCCCATCACATCGACCTCAAGACCGGGCGCTACCGCGGCCGTCAGGTGCTCATCCAAAAGGAAAAGCCGAGCGAGGAAACAACGGAATAGCGCGCCGCACGCATCGAGCGCAACGACGCCGCTACGACCCCCGCGCTCAGCTGTTTGCCTTGTGCATCCATCCGATCTGCAAAGGCACGCGGGATCACTCTAAGAGCCGAACCGGCGCAGGCTCATCGCCTTCTCGACCCGCTCGCGCGCGAGTGCTTCCGCGGCGTGGCGCGTTGCGATGCGCTCGCGCCGGGCGCGCGTGAGTACGGCCTCGGTATTGGCGCGGATCTTCTCGGCGATCAGCGCGAGCGCCTGGGCTTCACTGCCGCCGGCATATTCGACGGCGGCGCAGATCACACCGCCCGCATTGGCGATGAAATCGGGAACAAGGAGTACCCCGCGGGCCTCGAGCTCCGCCTCGGCTTTCGGGGTGATCGGGATGTTGGCGCCGCTTACCACGATCGCGGCGCGCAGCCGATCGACGTTGCCCTCGTGGATGACGTCGGGGCGCGCCGCCGGGATCCAGATCTCGCAGGGTACTTCGAGGATGGCCGAGAGCGATTCGGCGCGTCCGCCCGAAAAGCGCGCAACCGGCTCGCCCTTGGCCTTATGAGCGAGCAACGCGACGACATCGAGCCCCTGCTCGTTCACGATCGTGCCCTTGCTGTCGCTCACCGCGACGATGCGGCAACCCCGCTCGGCGAGCCGTCGGGCAGCGTGCCGCCCCACCGCACCAAAACCCTGAATCGCCACCCGCGCCCCTTCAAGCGCGATCCCGGCGAAGCGGCAGGCGACCTCACAGGCAACCGCAAGACCGTGGCCGGTGGCCCCAATCTCGTCTAAGGGAATGCCGCCGAGCTCACGCGGCAACCCGACAGCGCGCCCGATCTCGTCGTGGACCCAGGCCATGGCGCGCTCGTCCGTGCCCATGTCGGGACCGGGAATGTAGCGCGTGAGATCGCGGATGGCGCAGGCGAAGGCGCGCAAGAGCCGCTCTTTTTCGGCGAGCGGCATGGCCGGGTCGGCGCGGATGACTGCCTTGCCACCGCCATGGCGCAGGCCGGCGGCGGCGTTTTTGAAGGTCATGGCGCGCGCAAGTCGAAAACATTCCTCGGTGGTCACATCAAGAGCCATGCGAACCCCGCCGATCGCCGGCCCGCAGGCGGTGTTGTCGATCACCACCACCGCTTCGAGACCAAGGCGCGGACGCCAGAGGTGGACCACCTGCTCGGGACCGAGTGCGTCTTCGAAACCGAACCATCCGCCCGCCATCCGTTGTGCCTCCCTTCGCTGATTGGTCGCACCCGTGTCTCGGTTGGCCCGTGCCGTTGGCGTGCGTGCGCCCTCAATCTGGCAATTCCAGATCGGCGATCGCAGCCTGAAGAAAACGCGCCGCCTCGCCGCCGGTCACCGCGCGGTGGTCGAAGGTGAGCGACAGCGGCAACAGCCGGGTGATGCGGATCGCCCCGGCGCTCACCCGCACGCCCTCGTAGATCCGTCCGGCGCCCAAGATCGCGACTTGCGGCGGCACCACCACGAGCTGGGCGAAGCGTCCGCCGAGCGTGCCGAAATTGGAGAGGGTGATCGTCGCTCCTTTGAGCTCGGCCAAGGGAATGGTGCGCGCGCGCACATCGCGCTTGAGCCGATCGAGCCCGGCGCGCAGATCGGCCGGCGTGCGGTTGGCCACATCGCGCAGGACCGGCACGATCAGCCCATCGGGAAGATCGACGGCTATTCCGACATCGATGCGCGATTCGAGCACCCGGCCTTCGGCCTCGGAGAGGAAACGGGCGTTGAGTGCCGGCTCGGCACGGCAGCCGGCGACGATCGCGCGGACAAGCCTAAGAGTGACATCAGTGCCCGGGCGCCAGCGGCCGACATCGGCCTCATCCACCACGGTTGCCGGCACGACCTCGGCGTGGGCGCGCGCCATGGTGCGCGCCATTGCCCGCCGCACCCCACGCAGCGGCAAGAGTTCGGGCGCGCGCTCGGGTTCGGGGGTAGCCGGTGCGGCCGCGCCGCGAGCCGCGGCTTCCACATCGGCAAGGGTGATCGTGCCCTCGGGTCCGCTGCCCACGACTCGCGCGAGGTCGACCCCGAGCTCGGCCGCCCGCCGCCGCACCGCAGGGGCAGCGCGGGTGGCTGCCGAGGCGACCCCCTCGCCCGCCGTCACGGTCGGGGCTTCCGGTGCGCGCGCGAGCTCGCCCACCACCGCCCCCGCATCCTCGCCGGTTCCCTCTTCGAACTCGACGAGCGGTGCTCCCACCTTCACCACGGTGCCGGGCTCGGCGAGCAGGGCCTTGATGCGCCCCGAGCGCGGCGAGGGCACCTCCACCACCGCCTTGTCGGTTTCGACCGACAATAGCGGCTGGTCGGCCACCACATGGTCGCCCGCGGCGACATGCCAGGCGACGATCTCCGCCTCTTCGAGCCCTTCACCGAGATCGGGCAGACGGAAGATGCTCATGGCGGCTCCGCATGCGGGCGCGCCAACGGCTGAGGCGCGTTTTCAAGCCGAAGCGGGAGGTGCGCCGTCATCGGTGCGCCATCGCCCGCCGGCAGGCCTCGAGAACGTCGGCAAGCGCGGGCAAAAAGAGCTCTTCAAGTCGCGGCAAGGGCGTCGGCACGTCGAAGGCGGTGACACGGAGCACAGGTGCGAGCAAGGAAAAAAGACCTTCGCTCGCCAAGACGGCAGCGATCTCCGCCCCGGGCCCGAAGGACGGTGGTGCTTCGTGCACGATCACGCAGCGCCCGGTCTTGGCGACCGAGTCGAGAAGAGTCGCGCAATCCAAAGGCTTGAGGGTGGCAATGTCGATCACCTCCACCGACACCCCCTCTTTTGCCAGCTCCGCGCTCGCTTGCAGGGCAACGGGGATCATGGCGCCCCAGGCGACGAGGGTGAGGTCTCGTCCCTCGCGCAAGACGAAGCAGCGATCGAGGGGTAGAGCGCGACCGTCGTCGACCACCTCTTCGCGCACGGCGCGGTAGATCCGCTTCGGTTCGAGAAAGACGACCGGATCGGGATCTCGGATGGCAGCCAAGAGCAGCCCATAGGCGCGCGCTGGAGAGGAAGGGATGACGGTGCGCACGCCCGGGATGTGGGCGAAGAACGCCTCCGGACTCTCGGAATGGTGCTCGGGAGCGCGCACCCCACCGCCGTAGGGGAAGCGCACGACCATCGGGCAAGAGAGGCGCCCGCGCGTGCGCGCCCGCAACCGCCCGGCATGGTTCACGAGCTGATCGATCGCCGGGTAGCTGAAGCCGTCGAACTGGAACTCAACCACCGGCTTGAAACCCTGCGCCCCGAGCCCGACCGCAAGGCCGACGAAGAGCGCTTCTGAAAGCGGAGTGTCGAGCACGCGCTCCGGCCCGAAGCGCTCGAGGAGTCCTTCGGTAGCGCGGAACACGCCCCCGTCCTTGCCGACGTCCTCGCCGAGCACGAGGACGGTGGGGTCCTCCGCCATCGCCCGCGCGAGTGCGGTCCGCACCGCTTCGACGAGGGTCATAGCCGTCATCGCTCGGCCCCCTCGGCGCGCCGCGCCACCCGCCGCACGAGTTCGGCGCGCTGAGCGCGCATCGGCGCCGGCAGCTCGGCGAAGACATAGTCGATCATGTCGGTAGCCGGCGCAGGAGCGCGCGCGAGATAGGCTTCAACGGCACTCTCGACCTCGCGCGCACACCACGCCAAGAGCTGTTCTTCTTTGTCCTTGTCCCACAGACCACGGGCGGTGAGAAAAGTCCGCAGCCGTGCGATCGGCTCTTCTTTCCAGTGCGCGCTTACTTCCGCATCGTCGCGGTAGCGCCGGGCGTCGTCGGCGGTGGTATGGTCGGAAAGACGGTAGGTGACGGCTTCGACGATCGCCGGCCCCTCGCCCGCGCGCGCCCGCTCGATCATCCGGCCGACCACCTCGCGCACGGCGATCACATCGTTGCCGTCCACCTGCACTCCCGGCATGCCGCAAGCGATCGCCTTTTGCGCCAGGGTGGCGGCCGCGGTCTGAGCCGAGCGCGGAACCGAAATCGCCCACTGATTATTGTTGACGACGGTGACCATCGGCAGCCGCCACACCCCGGCCAGGTTCCAGGCCTCGTAGACGTCGCCCTTCGAGGTCGCCCCATCGCCAAGCATACACACCGCCACGCGCGGCTCGCGGCGCAGCTTGAAAGCGGTCGCCACCCCCGCAGCGTGCGGCGCATGGGTTCCAACCGGAATGCACACCGGAAAGTCTTCGCGCGGGCCGCTCCAATTGGAGCCGCGCTCGTCACCGCCCCAAAAGGTCAACAGTTCTTCGATGCGTACGCCGCGGTAGAGCATCGCCCCCTGCTCGCGGAAGGAGGGCAACAGCACGTCTTGAGGGCGCATCGCCGCCGCGGTGCCGACTGCTACCGCTTCTTGCCCGAGCGACGAGGCGACGGTGCCGAGCCGACCGGTACGCTGCAAATTGACCGCCTTGGTGTCGTAGGCGCGGGTGAGCACCATGGCGCGGTAGAGGCGCACGAGCTCCTCTCCGTCTTCGGCCCACGGTGGGAGAGGAGCGGCAAGCGTGCCATCGGCCCGCAGATATTGGATACGCTCGATGCGGAAGCTCGCGACCTCGACCATCCCGGCTCCGGGGGTTGAACACCCTTAAGAATAGCACCGGCTGCCCGGTGATTGTCGAGGTGGGAGGTTAATTCTTCGTTAGCCGAAAGCCGCGCCTGCGAGCAACGCTGGTAGCGGAGGAGGGATTCGAACCCCCGACCAAGGGATTATGATTCCCCTGCTCTACCGCTGAGCTACTCCGCCTTCAGGATCCACCCGCGTCAGCTAAGCAGAGGCGTGGGCGTCGTCAAGGCAGCTCGCAGCGCATACCGCCCACGGCTCGGTGGCGGCGATCCATCCGCCGCCTAAGAGCCGGCTCTCGCGCCATGCCACGCAGGCCTGACCGGGAGCGACCCCGGCCTGCGGCTCAACAAAGCGCACCCGCGCGGTGCCGTCTGCAGCGCACGTAATCTGAGCCGCTACCGCCGGTTCGTTGTAGCGGTGCTTGACCGCCACCACCTCCCCGACCTCGGGTGCAGCGAGCCAGGAACAGTCGGTAAGCCGTACCGCACCGACGAGCCCGGCACGCCGGGGACCCACCACGATCCGACTGCGCGCCGCATCGATGGCGGTAACGTAGAGGGGCACTTTAGCGGCGACCTTCAGCCCGCGCCGCTGGCCTACGGTAAAGCGCGCAATACCCTCGTGCCGCCCCAGCACCCGCCCCGCTTGGTCGACGATCTCTCCCGGTGCGAGCGCCTCCGGCCGCAGCGCAGCGACCACGCGCACATGGTCGCGGTCGGGCGCGAAGCACAGGTCTTGGCTGTCGGGCTTGTCGGCGACGGGCAATCCGAGCTCGGCGGCAATCGCGCGCACTCGGCTCTTGGCGAGATGGCCGATCGGAAAGCGCACAAACGCGAGCTGTTCGGGTGAAAGGGTGAACAGAAAGTAGCTCTGATCGCGGGCGCGATCGAAGGCACGGTGCAATTCGAGGCCGTGCGGACCGCGCACCCTCTGGGCGTAGTGACCGGTGGCGAGCGCCTGCGCCCCGAGATCGCGTGCGAAGTCGAAGAGATCGCGGAACTTGATGCGCTCATTGCAGCGCACGCAGGGCACCGGAGTGCGGCCAGCGGCGTACGAGTCCGCGAAATCCTCGATCACCGCCTTCCGAAAACGCTCTTCGAAATCGAGCACGTAATGGGCAATCCCGAGCCGCTCGGCGACCGCGCGCGCATCCTCGACGTCGCGCCCGGCGCAGCAGCTCTTGCCGTCGCGGCGGATCGCGCGCTGGTCGTAAAGCTGCAGTGTCACGCCCACCACCTCGAAGCCCAGGCGGTGCAACAAGGCGGCAGCGACCGAACTGTCGACGCCGCCCGACATGGCGACTACCACCCGTGCGCCGGGAGGCAGGTCGAGGTCGGCCGAATGATCACGCATCGCTGAGCAGACTCGAACGCGGGACGCGCACGATGAGGCCGTCGAGCGTGGGATCGAGACGGATCTGGCAGCCCAGCCGCGAGGTCGGCGCCCAATCACAAGCCAAGTCCAGCATGTCCTCTTCTTCTGGGCTCGCAGCCGGAAGCCGGGCGAACCACTCCTCCTCCACCCAAACGTGGCACGTCGCGCAGGCCATCGATCCGCCGCACGCCCCTTCGATGTCGATCCCAGCTCGCCGCGCGGCTTCGAGCACGGTAGTCCCCGCGTCGACCGCGACCGACACGATTCGACCGCTGGGCAACGAAAAGTGCACGGTGGGCAAAGCGTAACGCTCAGACTTTGAAGCTCTCGCCGCAGCCGCAGCGGGCCTTCTCGTTGGGATTGTTGAAGACGAACTGCGCGCCCAGCTGATCCTCGACCCAGTCGACGCAGGTTCCGGCGACGAGCGGCACCGCTTTGCCGTCGACGACGACGGTCACACCATGGCTCTCGACGACCTGATCTCCGGGTTCGATCACACGCGCGAAATCGAGGTGATAAGAGAAGCCCGAACAACCCGTGGGCTTAACCGCGAGCCGCAACCCCTTAGCACCTTCGCCTTTGGTTGCGAGGAGCTGGCGCACGCGGCGCGCTGCTGCTTCGGTGAGCGTGAGCAAGGGCCGATCCATCCTTTTCGGCTCCGGACAGGAGATGATCCGGTTCGGCTTTTGAAATTGCGGTTCATCGCCCGCTTGACAAGGCGCGCATCCCGCAACGCTTCGCTTCGGTGCGCATCCTTAGGCCGCTTTCCGCGCCCGCCAGCGCTTATAAAGGTGCTCCCAGGCAACCAAAAAGCGGGCGATCTCCTCACCCCCCGTACTCCATCCCAGGCTCACCCGGATGGCACAGCGCGCTTGCGCCTGCGTGTAGCCCATGGCGAGCAGCACATGGGACGGGGCGAGTTTGCCCGAACTGCAAGCTGCCCCGGCACTCACCGCGATCCCTTCGAGGTCGAGAGCGACCAGCTGGGTCTCGGCGGTGAGACCCTCAAGGAGAAGACAGCTGATGGTGGGAAGCCGAGGTACCGCCTCGGCGACGATGACGAGCTCGGGAGCGATCCTGCGTACGTCCGCTTCCAGCTGCGCGCGCAGCGCCGCGATCGGCGACCAATCGATCCGCGCTACCCGCTCGAGCGCCGCAGCAAAGCCGACGATGCCGGGCAGATTGGGCGTCCCGGCGCGCCGTCCGCCTTCTTGTCCGCCACCCGGCTGGCGCGGGATGAGCGCAACGCCGGGCCGCGCGAGAAGCGCGCCCACCCCCATGGGCCCGCCGAGCTTGTGGGCCGAGACAGCCACCGTATCCGCCCCGAGGGCTTCTGGAGCACAGTCGAGTTTGCCCGCTGCCTGGACCGCATCCACGTGCACCCGTGCCCCATGGGCGCGCGCAAGACGCGCGAGTTCGGCCACCGGCTGGATCGCGCCCGTCTCGTTGTTGGCGAGCTGACAGGCCACGAGCGCGGGGCGGTGCTCAAAGATGAGCCGCTCGGCTGCAGCGAGATCCACAACGCCTGCTGCTCGAACAGGAATGCGCGGCGCCTGCGGGACCGCTTCGAGAATGCAGCTGTGCTCGATCGCCGTAACCAGGATCGGTCCGCGCGCCTGGTAAAGTGCGAGCTGATTGGCCTCGGTGCCGCCGCTCGTGAACACCACCCCATCGGGATCGACCCCGAAGCTGCGCGCGACGGTGCGCCGGGCAGCCTCAAGACGCGCCCGCGCGCGCCGGCCGAAGGCGTGGACGGAAGCGGGATTGCCGACTTCGCGCAGCGCTTCCGCCACCGCAGCGACCGCTTCGGGTAGGACCGGCGCGGTGGCGGCCCAGTCGAGGTAAACGGGAGCGGAGGTGTGCAAGGACGACCTTTATGAGCCGACCCGGCGCAGCGGCACCGGCTCGCCACGCTCGGCCATTTGCTGTTCGAGGCGCTCTAGGCGCGCCTGCAACTCTTCGAGCTGCAAACAAACGCGCTCGAGCGCGCGACTGACCGGGTCGGCTGCGACCCCCGGCCAGGTGCCGTAGGCGGGGAACGCCTCGCGACCCGCTTCAACCGGCTGCGGCCCCACGGGTTTGGCGGGAATGCCCACGACCGTCACGCCGGGCGGCACTTCTTTGAGAACCACGGCATTGGAGCCGATGCGGGCGCCTTTGCCGACCCGGAAGGGACCCAGCACCGCAGCCCCGGCACCGATCACCACGCCGTCCTCGATGGTCGGGTGCCGCTTGCGGCGGTCGAGGCTCACGCCCCCGAGCGTCACTCCCTGATAGATGGTCACATCGTCGCCGATCTCGGCGGTTTCACCGATCACCACCCCCATCCCATGGTCGATGAAGCAGCGGCGGCCGATCTTGGCGCCGGGGTGGATCTCGATGCCGGTAAGGAAGCGGGTAAAGGTCGAGAGCAAGCGGGCGAGAAGGCGGAAATTGCGCCGCCACAGGGCATGCGCGACACGGTGCAGCATCACCGCGTGAACGCCGGGGTAGCACAACAGCACTTCAAGGCGGGAGCGCGCCGCCGGATCCCGTTCAAGGACCGCCTGCACGTCTTCCATAAGCGCCTTGAACATCGCTTCGCGCCTCGCGTAACCAGTTGCTCGCCGTGGCCGCCGGTCCCGCTCCGTCGCGTGCAGCTCCGCCCTCTTGTCGCGACGGCCGCGGCCACCACATGAGGCCACGATCTGACCTATAGATCGGGTTTTCGGGTCGTGCAATCGCGCTCGTCGGCACCCTCCTCGAGGCGCGGGCGCGATCACAGCGCGGAGGTTTGCGAGGTTCACTCGATGCCGGAAGTTATCTTCAACGGCTCGGACGGACGTCTTGAAGGACGCTACATGCGCGGTGCGGGCAACGCGCCGCCGCTTGCCATCATCCTGCACCCGCATCCGCTCTATGGCGGGACGATGAACAACCGCATCGTCTATATGTTGTTCCACGTCTTCGCCCGACGCGGTTTCGCCACCTTGCGCTACAACAGCCGTGGCGTCGGCCGCTCGCAAGGGGTGTTCGACCACGGCCAGGGCGAGCTGCGCGATGCCGCTGCGGCGCTCGACTGGATGCAGCTGCACCATCCCAACAGCACCTCCTGTTGGGTGGCGGGCTTCGGCTTTGGCGCCTGGATCGCCATGCAGCTGTTGATGCGGCGCCCGGAAGTGCAGGGCTTCATCTGCGTGAGCCTACCGGCCAATCTCTACGACTTCAGCTTTTTGGCACCCTGCCCGGCTTCCGGCTTGATCATCCACGGCGACAAAGACATCGTCACACCGACCGAATCGGTGTCGCGGCTCGTCAACAAGCTGAGCCAGCAGCGCGGGATCACGATCGACTTCCACTTGCTCGAGGGCGCCGATCACTACTTCACCGGCCGCGTGCAGGAAGTGGAGGCGATCTGCGAGGCCTATCTCGACCGACGCCTCAAGCCGGCCAGCGAAACGCTGGCGCTTACCCGCTAAGCACGCTGTCCTCTTTAAGCCCCGGGGCCCGCGACGGCGGGCCCGTGTGATGAGGCCCGCCGATGCACCGTTTTCGCTCGGAGTTTTTGAGCACACTCGCCAGCCGCGGCTACATCCATCAGGTGAGCGAGCCGGAAGCGCTCGACGACCTGTTCTGTCGCGAGCGCGTCACCGCCTATGTCGGTTTCGACTGCACGGCCGATAGTCTGCACGTCGGCCACCTCGTCTCGATCATGATGCTGCGCCTGCTCGAGCGCACCGGCCACCGCCCGATCGCACTCATCGGCGGCGGCACGACCAAGGTCGGCGATCCTTCGGGGCGCGACGAGACCCGCCAGCTGCTCTCGGATGCCCAGATCGCCCACAACAAGGCAGGGCTATTGCGCTCGCTTTCGAAGTTCCTCGATTTCGAGAAGGGCTCGGCTCTCCTGTTGGATAACGCCGAGTGGCTCGACGAGCTCAAATACATTCCGTTCTTGCGCGAAGTTGGAGTCCATTTCACGGTCAACCGTATGTTGACGTTCGAGTCGGTCAAGCTCCGGCTCGAACGCGAGCAACCGCTTACCTTTCTCGAATTCAACTATATGATCATGCAAGCTTACGATTTCCTGCAGCTCGCGCGGCGCTACGACTGCCGCCTGCAGATGGGCGGTTCCGATCAGTGGGGAAACATCATCAACGGTATCGAGCTCGCCCGCAAGCTGGATGGCCGCCACCTCTTCGCCCTCACCACACCGCTCATCACCACTGCTTCGGGCCAAAAGATGGGGAAGACGGCGAGCGGGGCGGTCTGGCTCAACGCCGATCGGCTGCCGCCATTTGAATATTTCCAATACTGGCGCAACACGGAGGACGCGGACGTCGGGCGGTTCTTGCGGTTGTTCACCGAACTGCCGCTGGCTGAGATCGAGCGGCTCGAGCGGCTGCAAGGTGCTGAGCTCAACGAAGCCAAGAAGATCCTCGCCTTCGAGGCGACCGCACTGTGCCACGGACGGGCGGAAGCCGAGAAGGCGAAAGCGGCGGCAGAAGCGCTGTTCGAGCACAAGGGCGACCGGCTCGACGGCCTGCCGGTGGTCGAGGTCGACCGCGACCGTCTCGCCGAGGGCATGCCGATTATCGAGCTGTTCATGCTCGCCGGCCTCGTGCAGAGCAATTCCGAGGCGCGCCGGCTCGTCCGTCAGGGCGGCGCGCGCCTCGATGACCGCTTGATCGAGGACGAGACGATGCGCATCGATCTCGACCGCTTCAAAGGTGGTGCCGTGAAGCTCTCGGCCGGCAAAAAGCGGCACGTTCTCGTGCGCCCGAGGTGAGCGGACGCGGCATGGCGGGCCCGCTTTCCTCTGCGCCCGCGTACCGCTTCATCGACCGCGCAGAGCGGGACCGCCATCGCGGGGTGACGCGCCTGTGAACCCTCCGCCCCTCGCCCCGCCTCTTCCCTTCGACCGGCTCGCCATCGACGCCGGTGTGCGCCACTGGCAGGCTCTCGCCTCGACGAGCAGCGACGAGCAGCTCGCTTGTTTCCTGCGCGCCGCCCTCGATCTGCCGCAGTGGGGTTCGCTTTTGCGGGCGATCTTCTCCGGCAGCCCCTTTTTGACCGACTGCCTGCTCGCCGAGCCGGATGTTCTGCGCCAGATCCACGAGCAGGGTGTCGGCGCCGCGCGCGCTGCCCTCATGGCCGAGCTCGCTGGCCTTCCGCTCGGCGAGCGGGGCCGGCTCGCAAGTGGTCTTCGCCGCGCACGGCGCCGCTTGGCCCTTCTTGTGGCGCTCGCTGATCTCGCCGGGCTGTTCACGCTCGAGGAGACGAGCGAGACGCTTACCGCCTTCGCCGATACCGCACTCGCCAAAGCCGTGCAGCACCTGTTGGTCGATGCCGCCCGGCGTGGCGAGCTCGCGCTCGTCGACCGCGACGACCCGGAGCGGGCAAGCGGCCTCATCGTTCTGGGCATGGGCAAGTACGGGGCGCGCGAGCTCAACTACTCCTCCGATGTCGATCTCATCGTGCTGTTCGAGAAGGAGGGCCTGCCGGCGCGCGCGAGCGACGGGCCCATGGCGGTCGCCACGCGCTTGACCCGCTCCCTCGTCCATCTTCTCGAACAGCCGACCCGCGAGGGCTACGTCTTCCGCATCGACCTGCGGCTGCGCCCGCACCTACCGGGCCATCCGCTCGTGATTTCCTCTGAAGCAGCGGAGTTCTATTACGAGCGCCACGGGCAGAACTGGGAACGCGCCGCTTTTATCAAGGCGCGCGCCGCCGCTGGCGACCGGGATGCGGGTGAGCGCTTCTTGCGCGCGCTCGTCCCCTATGTCTGGCGCCGGAACTTGGATTTCGCCGCGATTCGCGACATCCACTCGATCAAGCGGCAGATCCACGCCCAGCGCGGCTTCGGCTCCATCCGCGTGCTCGGCCACGACATCAAGGTCGGCCGCGGCGGGATCCGCGAGATCGAGTTCTTCGCCCAAACGCAACAGCTGATCTTGGGGGGACGCGACCGCGATCTGCGCCACCCGCGCACTTGTGATGCCCTGCAGGCGCTTGCCGACAAACGTTGGATCGCTCCGCAGGCCGCTGCCGAGCTCATCGCCGCCTATCGCTTCCTGCGCTGCCTCGAGCACCGGCTGCAGATGGTCGCTGATAAGCAAACGCAGACGATCCCCGCGCGCGAGCAGGAAGTAGCGCGCTTTGCCGCCTTTGCCGGCTTTGAAAGCCCCGCAGCGATGATCGAGCGGGTGCACGCCGCGCTGCAGACGGTCGAGCGCCACTATGCCGCACTCTTCGAGCGCGAGCCCGACCTCGGCGCCGGCGGGGCGCTCGTCTTCACCGGCACCGAGGACGACCCCGGCACGCTCGAGACGCTTAAGGCGATGGGCTTCCGCCAGCCGCAGCTCGTCGCTGCACGCCTGCGCGCTTGGCATCACGGGCACATCCGTGCCACCCGCTCGACCCGCGCGCGCGAGCTCTTGACCGAACTGACCCCAGCGCTGTTGCAGGCCCTCGCCCGCCAGAGCGACCCCGATGGCGCGTTCGCGCTCTTCGATGAGTTCGTCTCGGCTCTTCCTGCCGGCGTTCAGCTCTTCTCGCTGCTCGTCGCCAATCCCCGCCTCCTTGAACTCCTGGCCGAGCTCATGGGCGCCGCCCCGCGCCTTGCCCGCCATCTCGCAAGCCAAAGCGATCTCTTCGAACAGCTGATCCAACCCGACTTCTTCGAACCGCTGCCGCCCGCGGAAGTACTCGCGCGCGAGCTCGCAGCACGCCTGGGCGACGCGCGCGACCTTCAAGACACGCTCGAGCTCGCCGCGCGCTGGGCGCGCGGGCGCCAGTTCCAAGCCGGCGTCCAGGTGCTCTTGGGGCTCGCCGCGGCCGAAGAGGCGGCCGAAGCGCTCACCGCCATCGCCGAGACCGTGCTCCAGGCGCTGCTTCCGCGCGTCGAGGCGTGGCTCGAGCCGCAGCACGGGCGGATCCCGGGTGGTGCTTTCGTCGTCCTAGGGTTCGGCAAGCTCGGCTCGCGCGAACTCACCGTCGGCTCTGATCTCGATCTCGTCTTCGTCTACGACGCCCCCGAGGGCGCGCGCTCGACCGGCCCCAAACCCTTAGATGCCGCGAGCTGGTACGCGCGGCTCGGCAACCGACTGGTCGCCGCGATTACCGCCCGCACCGCAGGAGGCCAACTCTACGAGATCGACACCCGCTTGCGGCCGTCCGGCAATATCGGTCCGCCGGCCTGTGCTCTCACCAATTTCGCGCGTTACCAGCTCGAGACGGCCGAAGTGTGGGAACAACAAGCGCTCACCCGTGCGCGGGTGGTAGCGGGGGATCCGGAGCTCGCGCGCAAGGTCGAGGCGGTAATCGCCCAAGCGGTGCGCCGACCGCGTGCCCGCGAACCCCTCGCGCGGGCGGTGCGCGCCATGCGCGAGCGCATCTGGCGCGAACACGGGCGCGAGGATCCGTGGACGCTCAAGCACACCCGCGGCGGGCTCGTCGACCTCGAGTTCAGCGCCCAGTTCCTCGTCCTCGCCCATTCCGCCGAACATCCCGAACTCCACCAGACCCCCACGCTCGCGGTCTTGCAAACCGCGGGCGAGCTCGGCTTGATCGCACCCCAGTTGGCGCGCGCGGCAGCGGCGGCGCTCAAACTTTTGCACGCTCTGCAAGCCGTGCTGCGCCTGTCGACTCGCGAGCGCTTCGATCCCTCAACCGCCCCAAGCGGCCTTAAAGGCGCGCTCTTGGCAGCGGCCCGGCGAGCGCTGCCGGATGAACCCTTGCCCGATTTCAGCGCGCTCGAGTGCCGGCTCGTGGAAAGCGAAGCGGTGGCGCGCCAACTCTTCGACGAGCTGTGCCCACCTCTGGGCACCGCGGAAGAGCCGAGGAGATGAGCATGAGCGTCAAAGAAGGCGATCCTGTGCCGTCCTTCGAGCTGCCAACCGACGACGGCGGACGCGTTGGCTCGGCGAGTCTTCTGGGCCGGCCCTACGTCATCTATTTCTACCCTAAGGACGACACACCGGGGTGCACAAAAGAGGCGATCTCCTTCTCCTGCCTCAAACCCGAGTTCGACAAGCTCGGTGTGACCGTGATCGGGGTTTCCAAAGACGACATCGAAAGCCACAGCAAGTTTCGCAAAAAACACGATCTTTCGATTCACCTCGCGTCCGACGAAGAGGGCAAAACCATCGAGGCATTCGGTGCTTGGGTCGAGAAATCCATGTACGGTAAGAAGTATATGGGTATCGAGCGCTCGACCTTCCTCGTCGACGCCGAGGGCCGCATCCGAAAGGTGTGGCGGAACGTCAAGGTGCCCGGCCACGCGGAAGCGGTCTTGGAAGCAGCCAAAGCGCTCGTGAGCGGCTGAGCCCAGCCGCCCATGTAGAGCGCGATCGCGCGCATGCTTGCGGCCTGGGCGATCGTCGATGTGCTGCGCCGAGCCCAGGCGGCCATGCTGCCCGCGGTGGAGCCCGACGCGCCGGCCCGTCAGTTGGCCGCCGGCTCGCTCTGGCAGCTTTTCGGCCTCAATGCGACACAAGTGGCGCAAGGCCCCCCTGTCCTGCTCGTTCCGGCTCCGATCAAGCGCGCAGCCGTGCTCGATCTCACCGCGCGGGCGAGTTTGAAGCGGCGCTTAGCGGCCTTAGGGTGTCGACCCTTTCTCCTCGCCTGGTCCGATCCCACCGCCGCCGACGACGAGCGGGGCCTCGCTGCCTACGTCCACATGATCCGCGAAGCGGCTTCGGTTGTGCGCGCGCTGGCCAAAGAAAAGCCGTGGCTGATCGGCCATTCGCTCGGAGGAACGCTGTGCGCGATCGCAGCACTCGAGGATGCGCACGAACTCCAAGGTCTTGTGCTGGTGCACAGCCCTTTGGCCTTTGCACCCGGCTCGAGCCCTTTCCGTGATGCGCTTGCGCAGCTCGCACCGACACTCGGCGCTGTGCGCGGTCTCGTCCCGGGAACGCTTTTGAGCATCCTCAGCACCTTCGCGGCGCCGGGGACCTTTCTCTTCGCCCGCACAGCCGATCTGTGGGCCTCGATCGGCGATCGCGAAGCGCTCGCCTTGCACCTCGCGGTGGAACGCTGGACACTGGACGAGATTGCGTTGCCCGGCGCGCTCGTGCGCGAGGTCGTCAGTCGGCTCTGGTGGGAAGACGCGCTCGTGCGCGGCCGCCTGTCGCTTGCGGGCCGTTCGCTTACCCCTGACGATTTGTCCTTACCGCTTCTTGCGGTCGCATGTCCCGCCGATGTCGTAGCTCCCCCTGCGGCTGTTGTTCCTTTCCTTGCTGCCGTGCGCCATGCTCCCGTGCGCCTTGTCCTATGGCCGTTCGAGTGCGGTACCGTCTTTGCCCATTTCTCGGCCGTGCTCGGCCGGCGCGCGCACGCGCGGCTGTGGCCGGCGATCGTTGCGTGGATGCGCGCGCAGGCGCGGCCGCAGTGAAGGAGGCGCGGAAAAGACTGGCCGCGCCCGCGCCTCAATTGCAGCCCAAGACGCTCAAGGCATAGAAGGGAACCGGCTCGCCCGGCTCCACGCGGGTACGCTCGGCGGCGATTTCGACTAGCCCATCGGCCTCCCCGAGGCTCGTGAGGATGCCCGAGCCTTCACGGAGAATACGATCGACCGCCACCGCACCGTCGGCTCGCCGCACGAGCCGTGCGCGCAGCAGTTCCGTGCGCCCGCTTCCTTTGCGAAAGGAAAAGGCCGCGGGAAGCGGCACCGGTTGCGGCGGCGCGAACGGAGCCCCGGCGAGCGCGAGCAGAAACGGTCGCGCAAAGCGCAGAAAACACACCGCTGCGGCAACCGGATTGCCGGGAAGACCGATGAAGATCGCCGAACCCAACCGACCGGCGGCGAAAGGACGACCCGGCTTCATCGCGATCTGCCAAAAGGCGAGCGCACCCTTCTGTGCCACAGTGCGGGCGAGATGGTCTTCGGCTCCCTTGGAGGCCCCGGCGGAGCTCAACACCACGTCGTGGGTGGCGGCTGCCTCCAGGAGCACGGCTTCAACGCGCGCCGCGTCATCAGGCAGGATCCCAAAGTCGCTCACCGAACAGGGCAGGCGCGCGAGCAGCGCGCGCAGCATCACTCGGTTGGCATCGTAGACGGCACCGGGCCGAAACGGCGCGCCGGGCTCGAGCAACTCGTCTCCAGAGGAGAAAAGCGCCACGTTGAGGGGGGCGAAGACCTCGAGTTCCGCTGCCCCGAGTTCGGCTGCGATGCCGAGATGCTGCGGCCCCAGGCGCGTGCCTTCGGGAAAGACGGAGGTCCCAGCACGGATGTCTTCACCAGCGCGCCGGCGATTGGCGAAGGGACGAAAGCCAGCTGGAACGACGAGCGTCTCACCCTCGACCCGACACTCCTCCCACATCGCCACCGTGTCGGTTCCAGCTGGCATGGGCGCACCGGTGAGTGCCTGTACGGCGCAGCCCGGCGGCACCACACCCGGGAACGGATGCCCGGCGGCGGCACGCCCGGGCACGATGCGCAGCCGCGTCGACCCCTCGGCCGCGAGCGAGGCAGCGGCAAAGGCCCAACCGTCGACCGCGACATTGTCGAACGCGGGAACGTCTCGCGGCGCGACGAGTGGCGCTGCGAGGATGCGGCCGAGCGCGGCTTGAAGCGGCACGCGTTCGGTCCTGGCCGGCGGCCGCACCAGTGCCGCGAGGCGGCGGTCGACCTCTTCGACCGAGACGAGACCGACATCGGGCCCGTAACAACCGTTGGCGCGCAGCTCCATCCCCTTAACCTGGCACCGCGTGGGTGAGTACGAAGGCGGCAATCCCCTCGATGTCATCGAGGGCGAAAACCGGTACGGAAAGATCGGGTAAAGGCTCGTCTGAGGCAACCGCGAGGATGGTCGGATCTTCGCGAGCGAGCAACGGCGTGCCGCGCTCTCGCCGGTGTACCTCGATCTTGGGCTGCGCAAAGCGCTTAAAGCCTTCAACCAAGATGAGATCGACCGGCGCCATCTTGGCGAGGATCGCATCCAGCGACGGCTCGGGCTCATCGCGCAATTCGTGGACAAGGGCCCAACGCCGCGACGTCGCGAGCACGACTTCGAGCGCGCCCGCTTCCCGGTGGCGGTAGCTATCCTTGCCCGGCTGGTCGACGTCGACCGTGTGGTGGGCGTGTTTGACCGTCGAGACCCGGTAACCACGGGCTACGAGATATTCGACCAAGCGGACCAAAAGGGTCGTCTTGCCGTTGTTCTTGTATCCGACCACGCCGAAAACGCGCCTTCCGCTTAAGATCCGCTCCATCGCCTTTTTGCCCTTGTCCCGTTCAGCGCGCCGCATAGCATGACGATCGGCGCCTGGGCAGAGGCGAGAATACGATGAGCGAAACCACCCAACGCTTGGATCTGCGCGGACTTACCTGCCCGCTGCCGGTACTTAAAACGCGCAAAGCGCTCGCTGCGCTCGCGCCGGGCGCGCGGCTCGAACTCTTGACCGACGACCCCAAGGCCCCGGCTGATCTGGCCGAACTGTGCGCGGTCGGCGGCCATCGCCTCCTCGCGAGCGAAGCGACCGCGCAGGGCCACCGCACGGTGATCGAACGCGGTCCGGTGCGCTGACCGCTGTCTTATGCCGCCCGCGACACTGTGAATCCTGGGGATTACCTTAAGCGCGGGCTTGCTCGGTGGCTGCAAAACCTTAAGTTGCACAGCCGTCCCGCGTGGCGTAACGAGAAGTCCCCTCGATTCAGGACCAGGCTCCGATGCGGCGTTCAGCACCGCCGACCCGCGGCGCGAGCATGGGTGCGCCCGTCAGCTGCGCGCGACGCCTCCCTGCGCTCCTGCACGCGCTCTTGCGCCGGTGCAGATGGCGGACGCCCGCCAGCGAGGCCGCGCGGCTTGAGGACTTCTTGCGCGCGGCGAGCGATTTCTGGTGGGAGACGGATCGCCGCTATCGCTTGGTCTACCTCTCCCCCGAAGCGAGCCGCGTGCTCGGTCGGCCGATCAGCGAGCTTTTGGGTCGCCACCTTTTCGAGCTCGTGAAGACCGTGCCTTCCGCCGGCCTCGACGGCGGGATGTTGCTCGGCGACCTTTCGACCTCGCCGCGCTTCGTTCCCGGCCGGCCGTTTCGCGACCTGCGCTGCAGCTTCATCGACCCCAATGGACGGAAGCGCATCCTCGAAGCCAATGCAGTGCCGATCTGCGACGCGCGCGGCCGCTTTTGCGGCTATCGCGGCACGGCGCGGGAAGTGAGCGCGCGCGTGCGCGCCGAAGGCCGTCTGCGCTTTCTCGCCGGTCATGACCCGCTCACCGGAGTTGCCAACCGAGCCCTGCTCGAAGCGGCGGCGCAGTCGGCCCTTGCGCGTGCGCGCGCGCGCAACCGACACTGCGGTCTGATGCTGCTCGACCTCGATCGCTTCAAGCAGGTCAACGATGCCGCGGGCCATGCGGCCGGCGATCTCGTCTTGCGCATCGTGGCACGGCGGATGGAAGAAACGGCGCGCGCAGGCGACCTCGTCGCGCGATTGGGCGGTGACGAGTTCGTGCTCTTGCTGGCTGAAGTCGAGGGGCGCGAGGAGCTCGTCGCGCGCCGCCGCGCGCTCGAGGAAAAATTGTGCGCGCCCATTTTCCACGATCGCCACACGCTCGCCGTGGCGGCGAGCATCGGGATCGCCCTTGCACCCGAGGACGGCTGCGATCTCGCAGCGCTACTCGCGCACGCCGACGCCGAGATGTATGCCCGCAAGCGCAGCCGCGCGGAGCGCGGGGTGGACCGCGAAAGGCGGCTCGTCGACGCGCCTTAAGCGCGCCGAGAACCGGATTGGCTTCGCCGCCCTCGCCGCTCCTGCGCAAGCCGCAGCCATCGCAGCACCAAACCGGGGCACGCCATGAACCCCATCCGGTCCGAGATCCTCGCTCTCGAACCCTCCGGGATCGCCAAAGTCGCGGCCGATTACTTGGACGATCCGGAAGTGATCCCCTTGTGGTTCGGAGAGAGCGACATCGTCACACCGCCTTTTATTCGCGAAGCGGCAATACGCGCTCTCGAAGCAGGCAAGACCTTCTATGGTCCGACCCGAGGTCACGTGCCGGTGCGCGAGGCGATCGAGCGCTATCTCTACCGCATATACGGTGTTGCTGTGCACCCGGACCGGATCACGATGCCGGGCTCGACCATGCTCACCGTCATGATCACCTGCCAGTGCCTGATCAACCCAGGTGACGAGGTGATCCTGATCGCACCTTATTGGCCCAACATCCGCACCGTGATCGAAGTGTTGGGCGGCGTACCCAAAGAGGTGCGGCTTGAAGAGGGCCCGGAGCGCTGGCACCTCGACCTCGGCCGAGTCGAAGCGGCGATCGGGCCCAAAACGAAAGCCATTTACGTGAACAGCCCGTCCAACCCCACCGGTTGGATCATGCAGCCGCACGAGCAGGCTGCGCTCCTCGCGCTGTGTCGGCGCCACGGTCTCGCTTTGATCGCCGATGAGGTCTACCACCGCAATGTGTTCGAGGGCCCCGATCCCGCCCCCTCCTTTCTGACCCTCGCCCAAGAGGACGAGCCGGTCTTCGTGCTCAACGGATTCTCGAAGGCCTGGGCGATGACGGGTTGGCGGCTGGGATGGATGGTTCACCCCAAAAGCCTCGCTACGCCCATGCGGGTGCTCTCGGAAGTCAATAACACGGGTGCCACCGCTTTCGCGCAGTACGGCGGCATCGCCGCGCTCGAACAGGGCGAAGCCTTCGTGGCTGAATTCCGCGCCCGCACCCGTCACAACCGCGATCTCGTCATGCGCATGTTGGGTGCGCATCCGCGGGTGCGCCTCTTGCGGCCGGAGGGCGCGTTCTATGCCTTCCCGCGCATCGAAGGCCTCAAGGACAGCCTCGCCTTTTGCCGCCGGCTGGTGGAGGAGGAGAAAGTCGGCACCGCTGCCGGCTATACTTTCGGTGCTGGCAACGAGAGCCACATCCGCTTGTGCTTCGCCATTTCCCCCGAGCGGCTCGAGCTCGCCCTTGAGCGGATCTGCGCCTTTCTCGACCGCTTCGACTGAGCCCGCCATCGCGGTTCCTCGGCTGCGACGCGCCGTCGCGCGAGATCGCCCAGCCCCGAGCGCTGCACTGCGCGGGCGCGCTATGGGATATTTCTTATAAGTTTTCGTAGAGCGCGCACATGCTCGTGTACTTGCGATTTGCGCTCGGCGTCGTCTTGTCCCTAGCGCTTTTGCTCGGCGGCTGCACCCGCATGCGCGAAATGCCTCTTACGCCTTCTGCGGCCGACGTGGACGGCGTGAAACCTGGAGACAGCGTACGCCTCACGCTGCGTGACGGCTCGGTGCACGAATTCGAAGTCCGTGCCGTGGAACCCGATGCGATCGCCGGAGATGGAGCGCGCATCACGAAGGCCGAGATCGTCAAGCTCGAGCGCAAAGAGATCGACGTGGGCGCAACGGCGGCGGTCGGTGTCGCGGGAACCGGGCTGCTTATCCTGCTCCTCTTCGGCCTCGCCCTGGCGGCGGCCGCGCCGGCCATGTTCCTCGCCGGCGGGTGAACATCGCGATCGCCCGCCGCGCTGCCCGGCCGATCGCAACCGCACTAGGGAACGAGCAGTTCGCGAAGACGGCGACGCTCGGCGACGACATCGGCGAGGGTCACGCGATCGAGCACCGCCAAAAAGGCTTCGAGCGCTTCTTTGAGCACCGCGCGAAGCTCGCAGCCCGGCTCGAGCCGGCACCGCCCGCTCGACGGCTCGAAACATTCGACGAGGCGCAGATCGGTCTCGGTGATGCGCACCACCCGACCGAGGGAGATCCGCTCGGGCGCCGCTCCCAGCCGATAGCCTCCAGCACGGCCTCGCACCGAAGAAAGAAAGCCGTGACGCGCTAGGAGATGGGTGATCTTGCGGACGTGACCTTCGGGAATGTGGTACGTCTCGGCGATCTCCGCCACGGTCACGAGCTCGGGCTCGCGCACCGCAGCGAGAACGAGTGTGCGCAGCGCATAATCCGAGAGCTTGGAGAGCTGCACCGGCTGTCGATCCGATACCTGCCTGCGGCGCTCCGCATCGCGCGCCATCGCTGCTCTAAGTCTACCAGCGCCAGCGGCCAACGGGCAGGTCTAGGATGACGTCTGCTCCTTGCCTGTCGTCACCGGGGCCGGCGAAGCCGCACGTTCCGGCGAAGTAAGGATCAGAGCGTAGCCAGCTCCCAGGACGAGAGCGCCGGCGATCGCATTGCCGATCGTGACCCACAAGAGATTGTGGGCGATCCCGCCAACCCCCAAGCCTGGCACCACGCCGGAGAGGTAGGCAGTGGCGAAGATCGTCATGTTGGCTACCGAATGTTCGAAACCGCAAGCGATGAACGCGAACAAACACCAGAAGATGAGAATACAACGCGCTGCATCACTACGGGCGCGCTCGACGGTCCACAGAGCCAAGCAGACCAGCCAATTGCATAGAATACCTCGCGCGAGCAAGGAAAGTGTACCGGATTCCGCTTTGTAGAGTGCGACGTCGCGCAGAAGACTGGCTGTCGGGGCCAGGATACGGCTACCTCCGATCACGAACAGTGCCGCGAGCACAACCGACCCCAAGAGGTTGGCGAGCCAGGTCCATACCCAAGCGAGCAACACGGTCCGTGGACCGATGCGCGCCTCGAGCCAGCCAATGGTCATCGACAGGGTATGTCCGGTAAAGAGTTCCGAGCCGGCGAAGACCACAAGCGTCAGCGCGATCCCGAAACTCGCCCCCATAACGAGCGGTCGCAAAGAGGCGTCGAGTGGTTCGCCGACCGAAAGGATGAGCAAGATACCCGCCCCCACGTAAGCACCGGCAAAGACGCCAGCGAGCGTAAACCCGAGCGGATTGTCTCTCATCAACCGCGCCTTCGCTTCCGCTGCCTGCGCGAAACTGATGTACGTGTCGCGAAGATCTCGCATTCGCCGCTCCCGAACGGTCAGCGCACGGATGCCTGCACCGCCGCTCGCACAGACCGTGAAGACGATGTAGCTTCTGGCTTCGCTGTCGATGAGGTCGAAAAATGCACCAGCCAAACCACAAAAGCCAAGACTGACAGAATGATTAGAGCAACACCGATTTCATCTTGGTCGTTGCGCGGATAGCGTAG
The DNA here is from genome assembly GCA_030549795.1 of Pseudomonadota bacterium. Classification (GTDB taxonomy): domain Bacteria; phylum Pseudomonadota; class Alphaproteobacteria; order Geminicoccales; family Geminicoccaceae; genus JANXAZ01. Next base: position 27,877 of record JAUQQO010000056.1, read on the forward strand.
GCACAAACGCTGCGGCAGCACGAGATAAAGCCATCCCATGGCTGTCGCCATCGCGATCGCATGCACGGCCAGCATTTGCCGGGCGAGCCACGGGGTGGCGGGCAAGCTGGTCGCAAGAGCCGCCCCCGCAACGGGCAGGCTCACGAACTTAACGAGCGCGTAGTCGATCGAACCCACGCTCGTGTCGATCGCGCGCGGCACCATCCAAAAGGTCAGAATCGCTCCGGCGAGGACGATCCCGCTCGCTCCGCCCCGGTTCCAGGCCTGTATCGATGCCCCGCAACGTCCACCGCCAACCACAGCCCCCAGCGCGAGCAAGAGCGGGTACTCGACCAGGACATGGGTGACCAGGCGAGCTTCGAGGATCGGTCGAAGAAGGACGAACAGTGCCCCCCACCCGATGAAGGCAAGTGCGGCCCGATCCATCGCCCCGATCATCGCCGCAAGCCCCGCAGCGCCGGTTCGATCTCTTCGGGATCGAAAATGGCGCTCAGCCGTCCTTGGGCATCGACGAGGTGAAGGGCAGCGTTGTGCACGAATCCCCCTTCACCATCCGGGATGACCACTACGCCGAAGGTCTCGAGAAGGATTCGCAACTCGTTCGCGCGTTCGGGTACCGCGACGCGCCAGTGGGCGGGATCGGCGCCGTGCGCCTCGGCATAGGCCTGCAACGCCTTTTGATCGTCGCGCGCGGGATCAAAGCTCACCGAGAGGAGCTGCGGGAGCGGCTCACCGCCGCCGCGTCTGATCCTCTCTTGGATGCGCGCGAAACTGTCGCCGAGGGCGACGCACAGAGTGGGACAGCTCGAGTAGATGAATTCGACCAGCATCGGTCTGCCCGGCTGCGGCAGGAAGAAGCGGTCGCCCGTGCTGTCGCGGAGCGCTACCGAAGGGACGGGTACGGGCGTACGGGCCACGGCCAGCCGCCGTGCAGTTTCCGTGGTGAAGGCAGCGAAGCCGTCGGTCTCGAGGGCGAGCACCGCGACCCCAGCAGCGAAGAGAAGGACGCTCGCGAATGCGGTGCGGATCACGGGCTCACCGTCCTACGCGTTCCTCTGGCACAGCGATTAGACCCACGATCGATTTCGCAAAGAACCCGCTTGCGCCCAAAAGCACGAGTGCCGCGAAGACGACTCCCGGAATGTCGTGGACGATCCAGGCTGCATCATGGACCGCCCACCGACGCGGTACGCTTGCCGCCCCGGCGACGAGGAAGCTGATCGCGAGGCCGGCACCGCCGATCAGATAGGAGGCGAAGAACAGACGATCGGAGGCAACGAATCCCCCGCTCCGACGGCCACCGGCGAGCCAGAGGAGGGTTCCCCAGATCATCGCGACCTGGCCTAGGATCAAATACATATGAAAATGACCAGGAACCCAGAGCGTATTGTGCATGACTTTGTTGACGGCAATAATCCCGTCGATCCACGCCGGCATCACACCCGCTGTCCACCCGCCCACCCCGAGCACGAGGAGCGCTGCCGGGAGATCAAGGGTTGCGCCCGAGCGGTGCAGGTTGGTGAGCAGTCCGAAAGCAGTCACGGCGACCAGGGGCACCGCGCTGCCGTAAGAAAGGACCTGGCCGATGACGAGCGACCATGGCGGCATCACCGTGTCCTGCAACAAATGGTGGGTGTAGACGGCCATCACGAAGACCAGGATCACGCTCCAAGCACCGGCGAAGAGCCGCGTCACTTTCCACGGTCGACCAGTGTAAAGCGGAACGATTTCATACACTGCGATCACTGCCATATAAATCGTAGCATTGATAAACACGTGACCAAAGAAATAGATCATGTTTTTCGCCAACAGAGGATCGAGAATCGTTCCAGCGACGAGAATATCGATAATAGACATCGTGATCGCCGCGGCACCGAAGACGAGACCTAGGGTATTGAAGACGGTAACGGCCGAGGCTGCGATCACGGTAGGTGGCGGTAGCGGATCCTGCTGGCCGCCGAACAAAAGTGGCCAGCCGAGAGCTCGCGCGAGACTTCCCCACCGGCTACGCAACGCGCGCGCACACTCGAGGTGCACGAGTAGGAACGCCACGCCCACGAGCGCCAGTCCAACGAGATAGACGACCGCCGTTGCGGGCGACCACACTCCACCCGATCGGGCGGGCAAGGGATAAAGGAACGTCCAGGCCCCCGCGAAACCCCCAACGAAAATACTTCCCAAAATAACGACGACACCCGACAAGAACAACGCCATAAAGGCCCAAAACACGCGCTCGTCGAGGTCAACGTGCCGCCCGAGGAATGTCCACAACACAGCAAGGCCGGTAAGACCAGCGGTTCCGACCATACCAATACCATGCGCGGTCATGATCTCGTAAAAGAGCCTCGGATCCATTGACAGCAACTCGGCCTGGCTCGCTTTCATGACGAGGCCGAAGACCATCATGAGCAAAAAGACGAGGCCGCCCAAAAGCAGCGCTATGCGAGCAGGCGGGAGCTCCGGGACAGCGCGGACGGCGCTCAGGCGAGGTGTCATCGTTGCCTCCCTAGCCCTTTGGGACGACATCGAGTTCAGCGATCATGCCGTGGTGGACGAGACCGCAATATTCGAGGCAGAGTATGCGGTAACGGCCGGGCTCGGCGAACGTCCAACTCACCTTATTCACCCAGCCCGGCATGGCCTGGGTTTGGAACAACAAGCGCCCCTGGAGGTCGAAGACGCCGAATCCGTGGTTCACGTCCTCGCTCGTGGCGAGGAACACGACAGGAGTATTTGCGGGGACCCGCGCCGGTTCGAGTTCCCACGCCCACAAGCGCGCGCGCACCGTGACCGAAACCACCTCCGGCCCCGTCGCCACTGCGTGCGGCCACGGGACGAGGGTGAGCAGGGCGATCGCCGCACCCATCACCAGCGAGCCCCAGAGCAGCCGGGCGCGCAGCTTCGCCGCCGCTTCGGCCGCGCTCCAGCCTGCCTCGCCGGGTTGGAGTTCCCGCAGCACCTTGGCGAACACGGCGGCGACCGCCGCAACCGCGGCCAGTGAGACCGCGAGCACCTGCTCCTGCATGTGCCTCCCCCGCGGTTTAACATCGATTTAACATTGATGTTTTTAGCGCGCGAAAGGGCCGGACGCAATAGCCGCCCGGCCCGTTCGCCCCCCCCTTGCTAGCCGAAGAGCAGGCGCGGCAACCAGAGTGCCACTTCGGGGAAGAAGAAGACGATGGCGAGGCCGACGAGCTGCAGCAGCATGAAGTCGACCATGCCGCGGTAGATCCAGGCGGAGCTCCCACTTGGGGGCCACCGCCTTGAGATAGTAAGCGGCCATGGCTACCGGTGGCGAAAGGAAGGCGGTTTGCAGGTTAACAGCGACGAGCGTGCTGAACCACAATAGATCGATCTTCATCTCCTCGACCACCGGCAGGAAGATCGGCAAGAAGATGAAGATGATCGCCGGCCACTCCAGCGGCCAACCCAGGATGAAGATCACCACCATGAGCATGAGGATCAACGCCGTCGGCTCGAGCCCGAGGCCCAATAGCCATTCGGCGAGCATACTGCTCGTACCCAGGCGGGTGAACACGGCGCCGTAGATGTTCGAGGCGACGGCTAGGAACAGGACGAGGCTCGACGTCTCGAGTGTGTTCAAGCACGCGTCGCGTACTTTGCGCAGATCGAAGCGCCCGTAGGCGATCATGAGAACGACCGCACCGAACGCCCCCATCGCCGCGGCCTCGGTCGGAGTCGCAAGGCCGAAGAGGATCGAGCCGAGCGCCGCAAAGATCACCACCGCCAGCGGTACGACCCCCACGAAGAATTCCTTGACGACTTCGCGGTAGGAGCTCGCCCGCTCTTCAGGCGGCAACGGCGGCCCTAGCGACGGGTTGAGCTGGCAGCGGATGAGCGTGTAGGCGACGTAGAGCCCCGAGAGGATGAGGCCGGGGACAAGCGCGGCGGCGAACAGCTTGATGATCGACACCCCGACGATCGGCCCCATGACCACGAGCATGACTGAAGGCGGAATGAGAATGCCGAGCGTACCGCCGGCGGCGATCGTCCCAGCGCTGAGCTTGGGGTCGTAACCCGCCTTCATCATCGCTGGTGCCGCCATCATGCCCATCACGGTCACCGAGGCGCCGATGATCCCGGTGGCGGTGGCGAAGATGGTGGCGGTAAGAAGCACACCTAAATAGAGCGAGCCCTTAACGGGCGCGAGGATGAGCCGGAAGGAGCGGAACAGCCGCTCCATGAGCCCCGCCTGCTCCATGATATGGCCCATGAAGATGAAGAGCGGCACCGCGGCCAGCGTCTCCTCCTTCATGAGCCCGATCGTCTGGAACACCATCAAATAGAAAACGGTGTCGCCGAACCCGATCAGCCCGAACACGATTGAGAGAATGATGAGCGTAAAGGCGATCGGAAAGCCGGCGAAGATCCCGGTGAGCAGAGCGCCCAACAGGACCAGACCAAGAAGCTCCTGGCTCACAGCGTTCTTCCCGTCACCGCCGCATAGGCGCTCTTGAGGAACTCGGAAACGCCCTGAATGAAGAGCAAGGCGAGCGAAACTGGCATGACCATTTTGAACGGCCAAATCGGCGGCCGCCAGGGGCTGGCGTCGGAGACCTCTCGGATGTCGAAGGAGTGCAGCGCCTCCTGCAATCCCATCCAAAAGAACAGAGCAATACCAGGAAAGAAGAACAACACATAAAGCGTCGCGTCGATGATTCCCTTGGTGCGTGGCGACCAATTCTGATAAAACATATCGGTTCTGATGTGGCCACCCCTGTACAGGGTATAGGCGGCGCCTAACATAAAGTGGCTACCATAGAGCATGTAACTGACGTCGAAGGCCCAAATAGTCGGTCGGTGGAAGAAATATCGAGCAAACACTTCGTAGACCATGGCCCCGACGAGCGGCACCACGAGCCAGCAGAAGATCGCTCCGGTCGAGAGCGTCAGTCGGTCGATGGCGCGCACGATGCGCACGAGGGAGGCCGGAGGACGTCCGGCCGCGGCAGAAATCGCAGACAAGGTCGCACCTCGGCCTTGCGGGTGAAAGACACGGACGGGGCGGATCAACCGATCCGCCCCTTCGTTGCACTCAGTCTTTCTTTACGTAGACCTTGTGCTTCCAGTAGTAGTTACCGGCAAACTCGTAAGGAGGATAGAAGCTCAGCCGGAACGGCACGATCTTCTCGGCGTAGGCTTTTTGGCTCTCGATCACCTTCTTGTAGAAGGGATCCTTAGCCGCATATTCGGCCTGGATCTTCTCCCATTCGTTGAGGAACTGGATGAGGATGTCGTCGGGCGTGCGGTGGATCGTCACCCCTTCCTTGAGCAGCTGCTCGCACCCCTCGGCAGCCTCGCGGGCGAAGATGAAGTTGCGCTTTAAGGTCGCATCGTTGAGCGCGACCTTCATGATCTCCTGAATATCGGGCGTGAGTTTGTTCCAAACGTTGCGGTTGATGATCAGCTGCCCACCCGTGATCGGCTCGTGCATGCCGGGGGTGTAGAAGTGCTTAGCCACGTTGTGGAGACCGAGCTTTCGGTCTTCCGCACAGTTGATCCACTCGGCCCCTTCGATCACGCCCCGCTCCATGGCCGGCACGATCTCGCCACCGGGCAGCGTGACCACCGACACCCCGAGCCGTCCGAAGGTTTCGGCACCGATTCCGTAGATACGGTACTTGATGCCCTTGAGCTCTTCCAAGCTCTTGATCGGCCGCTTGAACCAGCCGAGCCCCTGCGGGTAGTCGGTAGGCGCCGGGAAGCCGACCACGTTGAGCTTGATGATGTCGCGGTAGAACTCCTCTAAGAGCTCCATGCCGCCGCCGTCATGGTACCAGCCCCAATAGTCGAAGGCGTCCATGCCGAACAGCGGGCCGTGGGAGAGCGGAATGCCGGCCAAACTCTTGCCGAGGATGTAGCCGAACGGCGCCATGCCGACATCCAGCACCCCGCGCGAGGTCGCATCGAACACCTCGAACGCCGGAACGATCGCACCTGCCGGCAGAGCCTCGATCTTGACCCGTCCGGCGGTCATCTTCTCGACGTTCTCCGCCCACAGCTTAAAGAGCAAGTGGAGGTTCGCCGAAGCCGGATGCGAAGATTGGCCCTTGAGCCGAATGGTCTGCGCGTCCGCTGGGTCGGCCCAGGCGAGCATCGCCCCGAGCCCAGCGCCGGCGAGCAACGCCAGCAGTTTCTTCATGAACGGACCTCCCTGTACCAGTCGCAGGAGCGACCAACGCGAGCGAGCAAAGCGGCACCCCTCTCGCCTGTCAATCGCAGCCCGTCTCACCTTTTTTGCCCGCCTTTGTTTTCCCTTCCTCTCCATTCGCCCTCGAACCTGAGAGCTCCCGACCCCCGAGCGCCGCCAGCGGCCGTGGGCCCGCGCCTGCGCGCAGGCCGCAAGCCGACGGCGCCCGCACTCAGTCTTTGCGAAGATAGACCTTATCTTTCCAGTAATAGTTGCCGGCGAACTCGTAAGGAGGATAGAAGCTCAACCGGAAGGGCACGATCTTTTCGGCATAGGCCTTCTGGCTCTCGATCACCTTTTTATAGAACGGATCTTTCGCTGCGTATTCCGCCTGGATCTTTTCCCACTCGTCGAGGAAACGCGTGAGAATGTCATCCGGCGTACGATGAATGGTAACCCCATCCTTCAGCAATTGCTGACACCCTTCAGCGTTCTCGCGCGCCAACATCATGTTGCGCTTTAGGGTTGCATCATTGAGCGCCGCTTTCATAATCTCCTGGATATCGGGGGTGAGACGGTTCCACACATTGCGGTTGATGATCAGTTGACCACCCGTCACAGGCTCATGCATGCCGGGCGTATAGAAATGCTTGGCGACATTGTGCAGGCCGAGCTTGCGGTCATCCGAACAATTGAGCCACTCGGCCGCGTCGATGACACCGCGCTCCATCGCCGGCACGATTTCGCCACCCGGCAACGTCACCACCGAAACGCCGAGACGGCCGAACGTCTCCGCCCCGATACCGTAGATGCGAAACTTCATGCCTCGCATGTCCTCGAGGCTGCGAATGGGCCGTTTGAACCAGCCCAGGGCCTGTGGAAAATCGGTGGGAGCGGGGAAACCGACGACGTTGAGTTTGATCACATCGCGATAGAACTCATCGAGCAGTTCAAGGCCGCCACCATCATAGTACCAGGCCCAGAAATCAAAACCGTCCATGCCAAACAGCGGCCCATGCGAAAGGGGGATGGTGGCTGGATGCTTGCCCAAGATAAAACCCAAGGGTGCCGCCCCGACGTCGAGCACTCCACGCGAGGTGGCATCGAAGACCTCGAAAGCGGGAACAATGGCACCCGCCGGCAAGGCCTCGATCTTCACCCGTCCGGCGGTCATCTTTTCCACCGTTTCAGCCCACAACTTGAACACGAGGTGCCAATTCGCCGATGCCGGATGGGAAGATTGGCCCTTAAGGCGGATAGTCTGAGCATCAGCCGGCGAGACTAGGGCAACGAGAGCAGCAAGCGCAGCACCGACGACCGATCCGAACCTTTTCCTCATCCCGGCCCCTCCCTGTCGCTATTGATCCAATTGAGGGCGCGCGCATGCGG
>JAUQQO010000054.1 GCA_030549795.1 Pseudomonadota bacterium
CGGATCGTAGGCCGCTACCGGCACCTTGAGCTGTGCTATGCTGAGGATCCCGGTAGCGGCAAGAAGCGCGTGCGCCGCAACGAGCTCCTCATGTGCTGCACGCTGCTGCTCGAGGCGGGCGGCGAAGAGCTCCTGCTCGGCATCGAGCACATCGACCACGCTGCGCGCGCCGGTGAGCGCTTCGGTGCGCACGCCTTCAAGCGCCAGCTCAGCGGCGCGCACCCGGCTCGCGAGGGCAGCGGCGCGAGCCCGGGCGGTCATAAGATTGTGCCAAGCAGCGGCGATGTCGCGCGCCACGCTTCGGCGCGCGTCCTCAAGCTCGTAGCGGCGCTGCTGCGCGAGCCTGCGGCTCTCGCGCACCCGCGCGTACTCGGCCCCACCTTGGTAGATCGGCACACTTAAGGTGGCGATGAGCGCGAGCTCGTTTCGGCGCGCTTCCAAGCGCGCGGGATCGCGACCGAGTGCAGTCTCACCGCGCAGCGCCAGCTTGGGCAAAAGAGCCGAGCGTGCCACCGCGATCTCGTCCTCGGCGCTCGCCAAGACGAACTGCGCCGCGCGCACGATGGGGTGCACGTCGACCGCTTCGAGAGCTTCATCGAGCGAGCGCGGCAGCGGCTCGGGCAGGCCGATGGGCGCGAGCCGCTCGCCCGGCGGTTCGCCCGTAAGCCTGCGGAAATCGGCAGAAGACGCCGCAACAGCACCTTCCGCCGCCAGCCGATCGGCGATCGCGCGGGCAAAGCGCGTTTCCGCGAGGGCGACATCGGTGCGGGTGACTTCCCCGAAGCGGAAGCGATCGCGGGTAGCGGCGAGCTGCCGATCAAGACTGCGCTCGGTGTCGCGGGCGATGGCAAGCAGAGCGCGGTCGCGCAACACGGCCGCGTAGGTCACCACCGTCTCGAGCAGCACGTCCTGTTCGACCGCGGCAAGGCGGGCCCGCTCGGCGAGGACAGCGTTCTCCTTCGAGTTCACAAGCGCCTGCGTTTCACCTCCCGAATAGAGCTGCTGCTCAAGAGCGAGGACCTGGCGGAAGCCGAGAACGCCGCGCGTCGCACCGGCACGCTCAAGCCGGCTTATTGCCGCGCTCGAGAGCGCGAAGATGCGCGGTCGCCCGCTGCCAAGAGCCTGGGCGACGCGTTCGACGGCGGCCTCGTAGCGGGCGCGGGCGGCGGCAAGACGCGGATTGGTCGCGTAAACGCGAGCGAGGACCTCGGGCAGGGAGGTTGCGTGTCCCGAGGCTAGGGGCAGGAGCAGGCCCAAAAGGGCGCAGGCGAGCGCGCGCAGCATGCGCTATGGGTAGCACGAGTTCGCCCCACGCGCTAGCTGATCCTTCAAAACTCAACCAAAAAGAAAAGACGCCATCGCCCGCGGTGGCCGACGCGCCCTTAAAAGGTGAAGCGGGGCGGTGGGCGCAGCGCCGGGAGCTCCGGGATCAGGGCGTCGTCGACGGCGACGCGTCCGAAGCTGTCGCCGATGCGGGTAAAGAGCGTGACCTCTCCCGGGCGCCCGTCGCACATCACCGCGACCAGGCGGCCGCCGTCGGTGAGCTGGCGCAAAAGCGCTTCGGGAACTTCGCGCACCGCGCCCACGATGAGGATGACATCGAAGGGCGCCTGGCTCGGCAGGCCCTCGCGCGGCACGCCGACTTGCACCACGGCGTTGTCCGCTCCGGTCTGGGCGAGCTTGGCATCGAGCTCGGCGGCCTCGTCTCGGCTCGTCGCGAGCAGGATCACGGTAGCGGCGAGCCGCGCGAGCACCGCACCGACATAGCCGGTGCTGTCGCCGATCACGAGCGCGACATCGTGCGGTGCGACGCGCGCCGCCTGCAGGAGTTTGGCAAGGGCTAAGGGTTCGATCAAAAAGCGGCCGTCGCCGAGCGGCAGATCCTCATCGACATAGGCGGCACCGCGCAGTGCCGGAGGCACGAAGAGTTCGCGCGGCACCGCGCCCATCGCGGCGAGCACGCGGCGATCGGTGATGCGGTTGGGCTTGAGCTGGTTGTCGACCATCCGGCGGCGGGCTTCGGCGTGGTCTTCCATTGTGAACCCTCATCAAGCGCACGGGCGCGCTCATAAGTCGGCAAGGCGAGCCGCGGCAAGGCACAGCCGGTGCGGTGGGACATCGCCAAGCCGGGCTCGGTTGACCCGTGCGCCTTGTGATCTTAAGTGAAGTCGAGCCGGCCCGGTGGCAGAGTGGCCATGCAGCGGACTGCAAATCCGCGTACGTCGGTTCGATTCCGGCCCGGGCCTCCACGGCCGAAGCCCCCTGGCGTCGAGGCCTGGGCGCTGCTAGAAGGCCGCGCGTGTTCCGGCGTAGCTCAGTTGGTAGAGCAAGCGGCTGTTAACCGCTGGGTCGTAGGTTCGAGTCCTACCGCCGGAGCCATCTCGCCGAACGGTACTGCGTCTTGTCGTCGCACCATCCCGCCCTCGTCATCTTGACCGGCGCCGGTATTTCGGCCGAATCGGGGCTTCCTACGTTCCGCGGTGCGGGTGGCCTGTGGGAAGGGCATCGGGTCGAAGACGTCGCGACACCTGAGGCGTTCGCGCGCGATCCCGAGCTCGTGCTGCGCTTCTACGATGCCCGGCGGCAGGCGCTTGCGCGCGTTGCGCCCAATCCTGCCCACTTTGCGCTCGCGCGCCTGGAAGCCGCCTGGCAGGGGCCGTTCTTGCTCATCACCCAGAACGTCGACGACCTCCACGAGCGGGCGGGATCGCGCAAGCTCCTGCATATGCACGGCGAGCTCGTGCGGGTGCGCTGCGTGCGCTGCGGGCTCAACGAGCGTCTTGAGGGGCCGCTTGCCGGGCGGGCGTGTCCGCGCTGCGGAGCGCGGCCGGGCTTGCGCCCCGATGTCGTGTGGTTCGGGGAGATCCCGTACAGCCTCGATGAGATCGAGGCGGCGCTTGCGCGCTGCGCGTTGTTCGTGGCGATCGGCACATCGGGGGAGGTCTATCCGGCGGCCGGCTTCGTCGACGAGGCGCGCGCGCATGGCGCGCACACAATCGAGCTCAACCTCGAGCCTTCGCGGATCAGCGCGCGCTTCGCTGAACACCGCTTCGGTCCGGCGAGCCGCATCGTACCCGCGTGGGTAGAAGAGCTTTTGGCGCGCGGCTAGCCGCGGTGGCACTGCGGCAACCCGTCCCCGATCCGACACAGGCGCTCGCTTGCCGGGCCGAAAGAAGCATGTTAAGCGGCCGCCGCTTCTTGGCGGAACCGTTCCGGGGCCGGGGTTCCGTCGACTGCGGTCTTTTCAGGGAACAACGCGAGGACGCGCCGGGTGGCAGCGAAATCAGCCGCTTCGTCGGGTGTGGCGCTACGCTACGCCGCGGCTCTCTTCGAGCTCGCACAAGAGCAGGGCATGCTCGATGCCGTCGCCTCGGACCTCGATCGGCTCGAAGCGGTGTTGGCCGAGAGCGCCGATCTCGGCCGGATGCTCGTCTCGCCGCTCGCGAGCCGCGAGGAATTGGTGGGCGCGGTTGGAGCGCTGGCCGAGCGGGCGGGCTTTACCAAGCTGGTCAAGAACTTCTTGGGCGTGCTCGCCCGTCAGCGGCGGATGAGCCTGCTCGCGCAGGTGATCGCGCGCTTTCGCGAGCGGCTCGCGGAAGCCCGCGGTGAAGCGACCGCCGAGATCGTCTCTGCGGCTCCGCTCGCGGAAGCGGAGCTCGAGCGGCTGCGGGCTGCGATCGCGCGCTTTGCGGGAAAGAACGTGCGGCTTACGACGAGGATCGACCCCGATCTCCTGGCCGGGCTTACGGTCCAAGTGGGATCGCGGATGGTGGACGCCTCGCTGCGCCGTCGCCTCCAACAGCTCGAGACGATGATGAAAGGGGTCGGGTGATGGACATCCGTGCCGCCGAAATCTCGGCGATCCTAAAAGAGCAGATCGCGAGCTTCGGTGCCGAAGTCGAGATGGCCGAGGTCGGCCGCGTGCTCTCGGTCGGCGACGGCATCGCGCGTGTGTACGGCTTGGACGAAGTCCAAGCCGGCGAGATGGTCGAGTTCGAGGACGGCACCCGCGGAATGGCCTTGAACCTCGAGGTCGACAATGTGGGTGTGGTGATCTTCGGCGACGACCGCAACATCCGCGAAGGCGCTCTGTGCCGCCGCACGAAAGCGATCGTGGACGTGCCGGTGGGCAAGGCGCTGTTGGGGCGGGTGGTCGACGCGCTCGGCAATCCCTTGGACGGCAAAGGGCCCATTCAGGCGACCGAGCGGCGGCTGGTCGAGGTCAAAGCACCCGGCATCGTGCCGCGCCGCTCGGTGCACGAGCCGATGATGACCGGCTTGAAGGCGATCGATGGGCTGATCCCGATCGGTCGCGGTCAGCGCGAGCTCATCATCGGCGACCGCCAGACCGGTAAGACGCAGATCGCCATCGACACCTTCATCAATCAAAAGCGCTACAACGACGCAGCCGGCGAAGACGAATCGAAAAAACTCTACTGCATTTACGTCGCGATCGGCCAGAAGCGTTCCTCGGTGGCCAAGCTCGTCAAGACGCTTCAGGACCACGGGGCGATGGACTACACCATCGTAGTGGCGGCCACCGCATCCGACCCGGCGCCCATGCAGTTCCTGGCGCCCTATTCCGGCTGCGCGATGGGCGAATATTTCCGCGACAACGGCATGCACGCGTTGATCGTCTACGACGATCTCTCCAAGCAGGCCGTCGCCTATCGGCAAATGTCCCTCCTGCTCCGCCGGCCGCCGGGACGCGAGGCCTATCCGGGTGACGTCTTCTATCTGCACTCGCGGTTGCTCGAGCGCGCAGCGAAGCTGAATCAAAATTATGGCGGCGGCTCGCTTACCGCTTTGCCGATCGTAGAAACGCAGGCCAACGACGTCTCGGCCTATATTCCGACCAACGTGATCTCGATCACCGACGGCCAGATCTTCCTGGAGACCGGCCTGTTCTATCAGGGCATCCGCCCGGCGGTGAACGTCGGTCTTTCGGTGTCGCGGGTGGGCTCGGCGGCGCAGACCAAGGCGATGAAGAAAGTCGCCGGACGCATCAAGCTCGAGCTCGCCCAGTATCGCGAGATGGCCGCCTTCGCTCAGTTCGCGTCCGACCTCGATCTCGCGACGCAAAGGCTGCTCAACCGCGGCGCGCGGCTCACCGAGCTCCTAAAACAGCCGCAGCTGAGCCCGATGCCGATGGAAGAGCAGGTCTGCTCGATCTTCGCGGGTGTGAACGGCTATCTCGACCCGATCAAGGTCTCGGACGTGCAGCGCTTCGAGCGCGAATTCTTGGACGAGCTGCGCGAGAAGGGCGCCGATATTCTGACGCGGATCCGCGATACGGGCGATCTCGACGCCGAGACCGAAAAGAAGCTGCGAGACTTCTTGGACGACTTCTCCAAACGTTTCGCCTGAAACGGGGCGAGCTGCCGTGCCCAGCCTTAAGGACATGCGGAACCGGATCAATTCGGTCCGGGCCACCCGCAAGATCACCAGTGCGATGAAGCTCGTCGCCGGCTCCAAGCTCAGGCGGGCGCAAGAATATGCCGAGGCGGCACGTCCTTATGCCGCCAAGATGGCATCCATGCTCGCCAACCTGGCGGCGGCGGTGCGCGCGCAGGGCGAGGCCCCGCCGCTTCTCGCCGGCACCGGCAAGGAGGATAGCCATCTCCTCGTCGTAGCCACGGCCGACCGCGGCTTGTGCGGCGCCTTCAACAGCTCGATCGTACGCGCCGTCCGCAAGCGGATCGAGGAGCTCAAAAGCCAAGGCAAGACGGTCAAGCTCGTGTGCGTCGGCCGTAAGGGCCGCGATATGCTTCGCCGCGAATACGGGGATCTCATCATCGAATTCTTAGACGGGATCGCCGGCAAGCGGCGCATCGGCTTCGCCGATGCCGAGCGCGTCGCGCAAAAGCTCCTCGAGCTCTTCGAGGCGGGGGAGTTCGACGTCGCCACCATCGTCTTCAACCGCTTCAAGAGCGCGATGGTGCAGATCGTCACCTTCAAGCAGCTCATTCCTGTCGAAGCGCCGGAAGTCGCGGCGGAGAGCGAAGGGGTGAGGGCGATCTACGAGTTCGAGCCCGATGAGGAGCGCATCTTAAGCGAACTCTTGCCGCGTAATCTGGCGGTTCAAATCTACGGCGCGCTGCTCGAGAATGCCGCCAGCGAGCAAGGAGCGCGCATGGTGGCGATGGACAACGCCACCCGCAACGCGGGCGAGATGATCGAGCGGCTCACGCTCCGCTACAATCGCCAGCGTCAGGCCAACATCACCAAGGAGTTGATCGAGATCGTTTCCGGCGCCGAGGCTCTTTAAGAAGCCGCAGGCGGGGCGATCGAGGCGAGGGATCGAGCGATGGTGCAAGCAAACGTCGCGCGCGGGCGAATTACGCAGGTTATGGGCGCGGTCGTCGACGTCCAGTTCGATGGCGCGCTGCCGCCCATCCTCAATGCGCTCGTAACCGAGAACCGCGGCCGGCGGCTCGTCCTCGAGGTGGCCCAGCATCTGGGCGAGAACACGGTGCGCACGATCGCCATGGATTCGACCGACGGGCTCACCCGCGGCCAAGAAGTGCTCGATACCGGAGCCCCGATTACGGTGCCGATCGGGCGCGAGGTGCTCGGGCGCATCCTCAACGTGGTGGGAGAGCCGGTGGACGAGCGCGGGCCCATCAACGCCAAAGCATCGGCCTCCATCCATCAACCGGCCCCGGCCTTGGTCGATCAGTCAACGGAAACCGAGATCCTGGTCACCGGCATCAAAGTGGTCGATCTCCTCACACCCTATCCCAAAGGGGGCAAGATCGGCCTCTTCGGCGGTGCCGGCGTGGGCAAGACCGTGCTCATCATGGAGCTCATCAACAACGTCGCCAAAGCGCACGGCGGCGTTTCGGTGTTCGCCGGGGTCGGTGAGCGCACGCGCGAGGGCAACGATCTGTACCACGAGATGATCGAATCCGGGGTCATCAACCTCGAGGACCCGACCAAATCGAAGGTGGCGCTCATCTACGGTCAGATGAACGAGCCTCCGGGCGCGCGCGCCCGCGTCGGCCTCACCGGGCTCACAATCGCCGAATATTTCCGCGATCAGGAAGGTCAGGACGTTCTCTTCTTCGTCGACAACATCTTCCGCTTTACCCAGGCCGGCTCGGAAGTCTCGGCCCTTTTGGGGCGCATTCCGTCGGCGGTGGGCTACCAGCCCACGCTCGGCACCGACATGGGGGCGCTCCAGGAGCGCATCACCTCGACCAAGAAGGGTTCGATCACCTCGGTGCAGGCGATTTACGTGCCGGCCGACGACCTCACCGACCCGGCTCCCGCCACCACCTTCGCCCACCTGGATGCCACCACGGTGCTCTCGCGCCAGATCGCCGAGCTCGGCATCTACCCGGCGGTCGATCCGCTGGATTCGACCTCGCGGATCCTCGAGCCTTCGATCGTCGGCGAAGAACATTATCAGGTGGCGCGGCGGGTGCAGGAGATCCTGCAGCGGTACAAGGCCTTGCAGGACATCATCGCCATCCTCGGCATGGAAGAGCTCTCGGAGGAGGACAAGCTGATCGTTGCGCGTGCGCGCAAGATCCAGCGGTTCCTCTCCCAGCCCTTCCACGTCGCTGAAGTGTTCACCGGCGTGCCGGGCAAATTCGTCAAGCTGGAAGATACGATCAAAGGCTTTAAGGGCATTTGCGAGGGTGCCTATGATCACATGCCGGAGGCGGCATTCTACATGGTGGGCACCATCGAGGAAGCGATCGAAAAGGCGAAGCGCCTGGCCGCCGAGGTCTGAGCGATGGCCGAGACGCTGAACGTCGAGGTGGTCGATCCGGAGCGGGTGATCGTAAGCGCCGCGGTCGAGATGGTGGTGCTGCCGGGGGCCGAGGGCGACTTCGGCGTCCTGCCCCTGCACGCCCCGCTGGTCTCGCTCCTGCGCCCGGGTGTGGTGTCCTTGTTCGAAAACGGCCGCCCGGTACGGCAGTTCTTCGTAGCAGGCGGTTTCGTCGAAGTGAGCGAGCAGGGTTGCACCGTGCTCGCGCAAGGGGTGGAACCGCTCGAGGAGATCAGCCGGGCAGCAGCCGAACAGGCGCTCAAAGACGCCGAAGAGGATCTCGCCGACGCGAAAGCGCCGAGCGAGGAAGAGCGCGCCCGGCTCGAGCGCGCGGTCGCGATCGCCCGCGCTCGGCTCGAGGCCGTGAGCCAGGCGGCGAGCTAAAAGGGAGCGAAGACCCGGGCCTGCGCCAACTGCGCGCAGGGCCAGCCGCGCAGCCGCTCACGCCAGAGCTCGCCAAGATCCAACAATTCGAGCGCCCAGGTGGCGGGGGTGGGCGGCAGCAGCGCGAGCACGGCACAGGCTTCGGGCGGCTCGAGGCGCACGCGTGCGGCACGCGTGCGCAGGAGGGCCCGCACCGCCGCATTGTCGACGGCAAAGAACAGGAAGAGCTCGCGCCAGAAGCGGTTGCGGGCAAGCGCGAGGGCGCGCTCGAACAGAGCCCGGCCGATCCCCTGACGCCGATAGGCCGGCTCCACCGCCAGGGCGAGTTCGCCCGTGCCCACGCGCACCGGGTAGAGTTCGCTCGTGCCGATCAGGCGATCGTCGAGGAAGGCGCCGACCGCCAGAGGCGGCTCGGGCGGGTCGAGGTTGCGGGCGCAAAGCCCGCGAGCGCGGCGGGCCTCGGGTTCCAACCGCGTAAGATGGGCGAGCCGGGCGGTCCGGTCCCGGCTGTCGAGTCGCCGGAACCGGACCTCGCCGGCGCGAAGCACGCACAGCATCGCAGGTCCGATGATGCTGCAGCGCAGCATTCTTTTGCGCTGCAGCATGAGGATGAGATGATCGCGGCTAGCCGTCAACCCCTCACGGCGTGCAACCCTGGCCTGCGCGTTTTTGAGCCGTTAGAGCCAGACGATGCGCGGAAAGCGGCGGGCCTTGCCGCCCGCGAGCTCGGTGAGCTTGTCGCGCACGCTGCGCGCGAGATCGAGATAGGCGCGCGCCTGCGGGCTCTCGGGGCGGGCGAGCACGATCGGCCGTCCGGAATCCGAGAGTTCGCGGATCTCGGGATCGAGCGGGATCTCGGCCAAAAAGTCGACCCCGAAGCGCTCGGCACAGCGTCGCGCCCCGCCGTGGGCGAAGATTTCTGCGCGATGGCCGCACTTGGGACAGCAATAATAGGACATATTCTCGACGATGCCTAAGATCGGCACGTCGACTTTGCGGAACATGTTGATCGCCTTGCGGGCATCCAATAAGGCGATGTCCTGGGGGGTGGAGACGATCACCGCCCCCGAAAGCGGCACGCGCTGCGCCATGGTGAGCTGGGCATCGCCGGTTCCGGGCGGCAAATCGACGATCATGACGTCGAGATCGCCCCACTCGACGTCGCTCAGCATCTGCTGGATGGCGCTCTGCACCATGGGGCCGCGCCAGATCATGGGCGTGTCCTCGTCGACGAGGAAGCCCATCGACATCACTTTGACCCCGTAGCTCTCGAGCGGCCGCAGCTTGTTGCCGCTCGCCGAGGGCCGACCGGCGGCCCCGGTCATGCGCGGCAGCGAGGGGCCGTAGATGTCGGCGTCCAAGAGCCCGACGCGCGCGCCCAAAACGGAAAGCCCCATGGCCAGATTCACCGCCGTGGTCGACTTGCCCACCCCGCCTTTCCCCGAGGCGACGGCAACGATCGCCTTCACACCGGGTACGGCCGGGCGCGCTGAGGCCTCGGGCCGGGCGAGGTTGGGTGGCGGGGGCGGCGGCGCCGCGGGCCGCTCGGCGGTGAGCACGGCGGTTGCCGAGGTCACGCCGGGCAGCCGTTTTATCGCCTCTTCGCAGGCGCGCCGCAACGGTTCCAGGCTCCGCGCCTCGCGCGGATCCACTTCGATCGACAAGCCGACGTTGCCGCCCTTGATGACGACGCCCGAGATCATGCCCAGGCTCACCACGTCGACGCCGCGCTGCGGATGGCGAACGGCACGCAAGGCGTCGAGAACCTGTTCTTTTGTTAATCCAGCCATAGTTGATCCCTTCGCCCGCGGAGGCGATATAGGGGGAGCACGCGCGCTCTGCCAGAGCGCGCGCAACCGGCACGTGTAGCGTCGAGGAGCCGCGATGCCCTGGAACACGCAAGGTGGCGGCGGTTGGGGCGGGCAGGGCCCCTGGGGTGGTCGTCCGAGCGGCGGGCCGCAGCCGCCCGACCTCGAGGAGGTGCTCCGGCGCGGCCAGGAGCGCCTCAAGCGGCTGTTTCCGCCGGGGGGAGGACAATCGGGGCGCGCCTTGGCGATCATCGCCTTGGCCGCGCTCGGGCTCTGGCTCGCCTCCGGCTTCTATCGCGTGGGACCGGAGCAGCAAGGTGTGGTGCTGCGCTTCGGCAAGCTCGACCGTCTTACCGGTCCCGGCCTCAACTACCGGCTGCCGTGGCCGATCGAGGAGGTGCTCACGCCCGAAGTGGCGCGCGTCAACCGCATCGAAGTGGGCTTCACGAGCGGTGGTCCCGGGGTGCGCGGGCGGCGCGAGCTGCCGGAAGAGGCGCTCATGCTCACCGGCGATGAGAATATCGTCGACATCAACTTCGTTGTCCTGTGGAAGATCGCCGACGCCGCACAGTACCTCTTCAACATTCGTGATCCCGAAGTCACGGTCAAAGCCGCGGCCGAAAGCGTGATGCGCGAGATCATCGGCCAAACGCCGATCGTGCAGGCGACGACGGAAGGACGGCGGGCGATCGAAGCGCGGGCACGCGAAATGCTGCAGCAGCTCATGACCGATTACGGCGCCGGTATCGAGATCCAAGAGGTGCAGCTGCAGAAAGCGGATCCGCCGGCCGAGGTGATCGACGCCTTCCGCGACGTTCAGCGGGCGCAAGCCGACCGCGAGCGCGAACAGAACATCGCCGAGGCCTTCGCCAACGACATCATCCCCCGCGCGCGCGGCGAGGCGGAGCGGCTGTTGCAAGATGCGGAAGCCTATCGCCAAGAGGTGGTGGCGCGCGCAACCGGCGAGGCACAACGCTTCAAGGCCATTCTCGCCGAGTATCAAAAGGCGCAGGACGTCACCGTACAGCGCCTCTACCTCGAGACCATGGAAGAGGTGCTCAAGGGCATGAGCAAGCTGATCGTCGAGGCGCAGGCCGGCGTCGGCTCGGTGGTGCCCTATTTGCCGCTGCCCGAACTGCAGCAGCGGCGCGCGGCCCCGCAGGCGCAGGGAGCGAACCAATGAATCAACGCCTCATCCTGCTCGTCGGCATTCTCGTCGCCGCCGCAGTCGTGTTGCTCGCGGGCTCGGTCTTCACCGTGCACCAGAGCCGCCAGGCGCTCGTGCTCCAGTTCGGCAATCCGGTGCGGGTGGTCAAAGAGCCGGGGTTGAGCTTCAAGCTGCCGTTCATCCAGCAGGTCGAATATTTTGAAAAGCGCGTTCTCGACTACGATGCACCCTCGGTCGAGTTGATCTTGGGTGACCAGCGGCGGCTCGTGGTCGACGCCTTCACCCGCTACCGCATCGTCGATCCCCTGCGCTTCCGCCAGGCGGCCGGCAACGAGGTGCTCTTCCGCCAGCGGTTGGAGCCCACGGTGTTCGCGGCGCTGCGCAGCGTGCTCGGCGAGACCTCGCTTATGGAGGTTTTGAGCAAGGACCGGGCGACGCTTATGAACCGTATCCGCGACGAGGCGAATAAGGCGCTGCAGCGCTTCGGCGTCGAGGTCGTGGATGTGCGCATCAAGCGGGCGGATCTGCCGGTTGAGAACACCCAGGCGATCTTCCGCCGCATGCAGACCGAGCGCGAACGCGAGGCCAAGGAGCTGCGGGCGCAGGGTGCCGAACTCGCGCAGCGCATTCGCGCCCGCGCCGATCGCGAACGGCGCGTGCTCATCGCCGAGGCCCAAAAGCGAGCCGAGATCATCCGCGGCGAAGGCGATGCGGAAGTGATCCGCATCTTCGCCGAGGCGTTCGGCCAGGACCTCGATTTCTTCAAATTCTACCGCACCATGCAGGCCTACCGGCAGGCGCTCGGGGACGGCAACACGAGCATCGTGATGTCGCCCCAAAGCGAGTTCTTCCGCTTCTTCGCGAGCCCCGGTCTGGTCGACAGCGTGCCCGGGCGCACCCCCGCACCGGCCGACCTCGCCGCGCGCGGCGATACCGCAGCCGTCCTCGCTCCCGCCGCGCGTCCAACACCGCAAGACGGCGCGGCGACAGCTGCGCCGCGGTGATCGCCGAAACGGGCACGCGGGCAGCGGATCGCTCGACCCATCCGCGTATTGATCCATGCGCGATCTGTGGACGGGGCTCGCCCTCGTGCTCGTCATCGAGGGGCTCGCCTGGGCGGTAGCACCGGGGGCTCTGCGCCGCGTCACCGCGCGTTTGGGCGAGCTCGACGACTCGAGCTTGCGCATCGCCGGGCTCGCTGTGGCCGCCCTTGGAGTTCTCGCCGTATGGCTCGTGCGCGGTTGAGGGCGGGGGCGGGCGAGACTTGCTGCTTGAGCTAGGCCGGTGACATCATTTCGGGAAAGGCGGATACTGACTCCCGGGGGCGGTCGGAACCCGCTGGGAGGAGCGCGACGCCGGCCGGCGCGAAGGAGAGGCACGATGTCGAGGGTAAAAGGCCGCGACCCGCAGATCTTTGGGCTCCGCGGCGCATGGCTCATGCTGTTGAGCGCCTTGCTCCTTTTGATCCTTGCCGTCCCGGGTGGCTGGGCGGCACCCGCTGGTCCGCCCGGCTTCGCCGATCTCGTGGCGCGGGTGGCACCCGCGGTGGTCAACATCGCCACGCGCAAGGTCGGAGCGCCGCGCGCCGAGGCTCCATCTCTGCCGCAAGTTCCTCCCGGCTCGCCCTTCGAAGAGTTCTTCAAGGAGTTCTTCGAGCGCGAACCGCAACGCGAGCCCGTGCCGCCTCGGCGCAGTGTATCCTTGGGATCCGGCTTCATCATCGATCCCGAAGGCTATGTGGTCACCAACAACCACGTGATCGCCGACGCCGACGAGATCTCGGTTATCATGTATGATGAAAAAGAATTTCCGGCCAAAGTCGTCGGCCGCGATCCCAAGACTGATCTTGCGCTTCTTAAAATCGACGGTGACAAGCCTTTCCCGTTCGTCGAATGGGCCGACAGCGATCAGGTGCGCGTGGGCGATTGGATGATCGCCATCGGCAACCCCTTCGGTCTCGGCTCTTCGGTCACCGCCGGGATCGTGTCCGCGCGCGGCCGCGATATCCGCAGCGGTCCTTACGACGACTATTTCCAGGTCGACGCGGCGATCAACCGCGGCAACTCGGGCGGGCCGTCGTTCACCATGGACGGCAAGGTGTTCGGGGTGAACACCGCCATCTTCTCGCCTTCCGGCGGTAACATCGGCATTGGCTTTGCCATCCCCTCCAACCTCGCCCGTCCGGTCATCGAGAGCTTAAAGCGCACCGGTCGCGTCGCCCGCGGCTGGTTGGGCGTGCGGATCCAAACCGTAACAGAGGAGATCGCCGAGAGCATCGGCCTTAAAGAGCCGGCCGGCGCGCTGGTTGCGAGCGTCACCCCGGGAGGACCGGCCGCGGCCTCGGCGATCGAGCAGGGCGATGTGATCCTCGAGTTCGACGGCAAGAAGATCGACAAGATGCGCTCGCTGCCGAGGATCGTGGCGGAGACACCGGTCGGGCGCGAAGTCGAGGTGGTGATCTGGCGCAAGGGCGAGAGGAAGACGGTGCGCGTCAAGCTCGGTGAACTGCCCGATGAAGAGCAGCTCGCCGAGCTCGGCAGGCCGCAGCAACCGCCGCGGCCCGGCCCCACGGGCGGAGTGCGCGTCCCCGAACTCGGCCTCGTCGTCAGTCCGATTACGCCCGAGCTCAAGAACCGCTTCTCCTTGCCGGATCGCGCCAAAGGGGTGGTGGTGGTCGAGGTCGAACCCGACGGCCCCGCTGCTCAGGAAGGAATCCGGCCCGGCGATCTCATCGTCGAGGCGATGCAAGAGGAGATCAAGGCGCCGAACGAGCTCGCCGCCAGGATCGAGGCGAGCAAACGAGCCGGCCGTAAAGCCGCGCTCCTGCTCGTCGAACGGCAAGGCGAGGGCCGCTTCATCGCGCCGCGCTTCAAGGAATAGCCGCCGCGGCTCACGCGCTGCGGTGCTCCGCTTCGGGGATGCCCTGAAGGAAAAGGAGCGCGCGCAGATCGCCATGGACGATATTCACGGGCGCCCGCGCGCGCACGCGCGGATGAGCGCGAAAGGCGACACCGAGACCGGCGCGCAAGAGCATCGGCAGATCGTTGGCGCCGTCGCCCACGGCGAGCGCCGCTTCGGCGGGAAGACCTTCGCGGGCGAGCAACTCTTCGAGCGTGGCGAGCTTGGCGGAGGCATCGAGGATCGGCTCGGCAACGCGACCGGTCAGTCGCCCGTCCTCGATGATCAGGCGGTTGCCGCGCTCTTCATCGAAGCCCAGCAGCGCCGCGACATGGCGGGTGAACTGGCGAAAGCCAGAAGAGACGAGCGCCGTCTTGGCCCCTTGAGCGCGCATGGTGGCAACGAGCGTTTGTGCCCCCGGTGTCGCGCGGATGCGCTCGGCGATCACCTCCTCGATGACGCGTTCGGGCAGACCCTCAAGGAGAGCCACGCGGCGCCGTAAGGATTCGCGATAGTCGATCTCGCCGTTCATGGCAGCACGCGTGATCGCCGCCACTTCGGCCTTGCACCCGACGTAATCGGCGAGCTCGTCTAAGCACTCGACGGTGATCATGGTGCTATCCATATCAGCCACGAGCAGGCGCTTGCGGCGCCCGGCCGCCGGCAGCACCGCAACGTCGAGCGGCAGATCAGCCAAAAGCGGAGTTGCGCGGGCGCGGATCTCTTCTGCGGTGAGCGGGCTTAGGATCTCGACCGCTTGCTCGGGAGCGAGCCAGCGCGAACTTCCGGCGAGGGCGCGCTCGAGCGCGCGCACGAGCTCAAAAGAAAGCGGCGCGCGCGCGGGATCGGCGATGAGGACGAGAACCTGCGACACGGATCGACCCTAAGTCTTAGGGTGCGCGTGACGCTAGCAGCGCGGCCAGTTGGGGTGAACCGGCTCGAAATCCGGGCGCGAACAACGGTCGCAGGGACCGCGCCTTTGGGCCGCCGCGCCGACCGGCAGATCGGATCGCAAGGCAGGAGCGCCGAGTGCGCGGCGGCGGGAAAGAGCCGCTTCGAAGGGGATCTGCGCGGGCAGCGGCAGGACGCCTCGCCGCGTCGGAGTTTTCGGGCCGATGAGCAGAGAAAGGGCGGAAGCAAAGCAAGACGGAGTTGCGCGCGCAGACGCTATCGGCCCGCAAGAGCCTTTCGCCACCAGCCCGCTCTGTATCATCGGCGGCACCACAGCGAGCGGCAAATCGGCTCTCGCGCTCGCGCTTGCCGAGCGCACCGGCGCGGTGATCGTCAACGCCGACAGCCAGCAGCTGTTCGCCGATCTGCCTATTCTCACAGCACGGCCGGGGCCCGAAGACGAGGCGCGGGCCGAGCATCGGCTCTACGGAGTCTTGGGTCCGCGCGAACAGCCCTCGGCCGGGCGCTGGCTTGCGCTCGTGCTTCCCGTTCTTGCCGAGCTCGCGGCATGCGCGCGACCGGTCATCCTCGTCGGCGGTACCGGCTTTTATCTGGCCGCGCTCCTGCACGGGCTCTCGCCCATCCCCCCGGTGCCCGAAGAAGTGCGCACGCGCTTGATCGACGAGACGAGGGAATTGCCGAGCCCAGAGCTCCACGCCCGGCTCGCGCGGCTGGATCCGATGACCGCAGCACGGCTGCGTCCCTCCGACCGGCAACGGATCTTGCGCGCGCTCGAAGTGTTGGAGGCGACCGGGCGTCCGCTCGCCCTCTTCCAGGCCGAGCCCCGCCGGCCCTTGATCCGGCCGCGCGCCATGATGGGCGTGGCGCTCCTGCCACCGTCCGAGGTGACGAGCCCGCGCATCGCTCGCCGCCTTAAGGACCAGCTCGCGCGCGGGGCGCTTCACGAGGTCGCCGCTTTGGCCGCGCGCGCGCCGGGCCTCGGGGAGGCAGCGCGGGCCAACGAAACCGAGCGCTGGCCGATCCTCAAGGTGCACGGCTGCCGCGAGCTGCTCGCGGTCCTCGATGGTCGCCTCGGGCTCTTTGAAGCCGAGGCCGAGATCGCGCGCCAGGTGCGCGCCTATGCCAAGCGGCAACGCACCTTTTTCCGCACCCAACTGCCCGAGCTGAGGGCGCTTGCGGTGGTGGGTGAAGCCGACGGTCTAGCGGAGCGGCTGGCGCGCGAGTGGCGGGCGCGCTTTGCGCGGGCGGACGCTTAAAGATCGGCGTACGCGACGATCTCGGCTTTGGCGCCGGGGTGGGTGACCGCGCCATAGCGCGCTGGGCCTACGAGCTGGGCATATTTGTAGAGTGCCCCGCTCGTGTAGATGGTGGGTCGCGGTTTCCATTCCGCGCGTCGGCGCGCGAGCTCCTCTTCCGGCACCTCGAGGTCGAGGGTGCCCTTCTCGGCATCGATGGCGATGATGTCGCCATCGCGCACGAGTGCGATGGGGCCGCCCACCGCCGCCTCGGGACCGACGTGGCCGATGCAGAACCCGCGCGTGCCGCCCGAGAAGCGACCGTCGGTGACGAGCGCGACCTTTTCCCCCATCCCCTGGCCGTAGAGCGCGGAGGTGACGGAGAGCATCTCGCGCATGCCCGGTCCGCCCTTGGGCCCCTCGTAGCGGATGACGAGCACCTCGCCCTCGCGGTAGGCGCGCGCCTGCACCGCCTTCATGCAGTCCTCTTCGCAGTCGAACACCCGCGCGGGACCTCGGAACGCGAGATGCTTGAGGCCCGCGATCTTAACGATCGCTCCATCGGGAGCGAGCGAGCCTTTAAGACCGACAACCCCGCCATAGGGCGTGATCGGGTCGCTCACCGGCCGCACCACGTCCTGGTTCGGGTTCCAGCGCACTTCCGCGAGGTTCTCGGCCACCGTCTTGCCGGTCACGGTGATGCAATCGCCGTGTAAATATCCGCCCTCTAAAAGGGCTTTCATAATCAGCGGCACGCCACCGGCCTGAGCAAGATCGGCCATCACATAGCGACCGCCTGGCTTGAGATCAGCAATATAGGGTGTGGAGCGGAAGATCTCGGCGACGTCGAAGAGATCGAAGTCGATGCCGGCTTCGTGCGCGATCGCTGGCAAGTGCAGGGCAGCGTTGGTTGAGCCGCCCGAGGCGGCGACCACGCGTGCCGCGTTCTCGAGGCTCTTGCGGGTGACGATATCACGCGGGCGGATGCCGAGCTCAAGACAGCGCATGACCGCCTCGCCCGAGAGTTCGGCATAGCGGTCGCGTGCCTCGAAGGGCGCTGGCAGTCCGGCCGAATAGGGAAGCGCGAGGCCGATCGCCTCGGACACGCACGCCATGGTATTAGCCGTGAACTGGCCGCCGCAAGAGCCGGCAGACGGACAGGCGACCCGCTCGAGTTCTTCGAGCTCTTCGTCGCTCATTTCACCGATGGCATGTTTGCCGACCGCCTCGAACACGTCGACGACCGTAACATCTCGGCCCTTGTATTTGCCGGGGAGGATGGAGCCACCGTACATGAACACGGACGGCACATTGAGCCGCACCATCGCCATCATGAGCCCGGGCAGGCTCTTGTCGCAGCCGGCGAAGCCCACGAGCGCGTCATAGCCGTGGCCGCGCACGGTGAGCTCGACCGAATCGGCGATCACCTCGCGGGAGACCAACGAGGCCTTCATGCCCTGATGGCCCATGGCGATGCCGTCGGTGACGGTGATGGTGGTGAACTCGCGCGGAGTGCCGCCGGCCCGGCTCACCCCGATCTTGGCCGCCTGCGCCTGGCGGTGCAGCGCGATGTTGCACGGTGCGGCCTCGTTCCACGTCGTGACGACCCCGACAAAGGGACGCGCGATATCCTCCTTGCCGAGGCCCATGGCGTAGTAATAGGACCGGTGTGGTGCCCGCTCCGGGCCCACCGTGCTGTGCCGGCTCGGCAGCTTGGACTTGTCGAAGAGCGTGATCGCCATGGACGTTCCCTCCCAGAGCCGCGCGGCGGCGCGGACCTTAGCCGCATGCGCGGAAGCTGACCAGAGCACGCGACCAGCGTCGCTTGCGACCGGCTGCGGCACAGCGGCATACGATGAACCCGCGCGTTGCTGCGCACAGCTCGCCCGCCCGTTCACCGGCGAAGACCCGCGCTATCGTCGGGCCCTTCTCGCCGTGCTGCTCATCAACGCCTCTATGTTCGTGTTCGAGACGCTCGCCGGTCAGCTCGCCGGGTCCCGTGCGCTGCAAGCGGATGCGTTGGACTTTCTGGGCGACAGCCTGACCTACGGCCTCACCTTCTGGGCTGTCGGCCGTTCCGATCGCACGCGTGCCACCGCCGCCTTGATCAAGGGTGCGAGCCTGTCGCTTATGGGCCTGTGGGTGCTGGGGGCAACGCTGTGGAGCGTGTTCGTGCTCGGGCGGCCGCGCGCGGAGGTGATGGGTCTTGTGGGGTTCCTCGCACTCGCGGCCAACCTCTCTGCGGTGGCGATCCTGATGCGCTGGCGCAAAGGCGATGCCAACGTCCGCTCGGTGTGGCTGTGCTCGCGCAACGATGCGATCGGCAACCTCGCGGTGATGGGCGCGGCCGTGGCGGTGGCGCTCACCGACAGCGCCTGGCCCGATCTTTTGGTCGCCTTCGCGATGGCCGCGCTGTTCTTACACAGCTCGACGCGGATCCTCTTGCACGCGCGCGCCGAGCTCCGCCATGCCACCTTCCGTCGTACCCTCGGCACGCGAACCCGCACCGGGTGAGCCCGGCGCCCCGCAACCACCCGTGCGGCTCCAGGCGCTCGTGCGCGCCCTTTCCCGCGTGGCGCATTGTGGACGCGCGTTCTTAAGCGCTGTGCACCATCTCTTTTTCGAAGACGGCCTCGTGGTCGCGGGCTATGTCGCCTTCGCCGCGCTTTTTGCGCTTTTTCCCTTTTTGATCGTGCTCTTGTCGATCGCCGGCATCCTCGGTCAGAGCGAAGCCGCGCAGGCCTCGATCGAGCTCGGCCTCGAACTCGTACCGCCCGAGGTCGCGGCCGTGTTGCGGCCGGTGATCGCCGAGATCCTGGGCGGGGCGCCGCGCGGGCTGTTGGGCCTCGGCATCGTGGTTTCGCTTTGGTTCGCATCCTCGGGGATGGAGGCGGTGCGCCACGTTCTCGATCGCGCCTACGGCTGCCCGGAGCCCGCCCATTTCTTGTGGGCGCGAATGCAGAGCCTGCTGTTGGTCGTGCTCGTGGCCCTCGCCATTCTCATCGCCATGCTGGCGCTCGTGGGCCTGCCCCTTGCCGGGCGGATCGCGGCGTGGCTCGGCGAGCACGAGCTGTTCGCGCGGGATCTTTGGTTCTGGGCGCGCTACGGGCTCGGCCTCGGCCTGTTGTTCGCCCTCACCACGACCCTGCACCTGGTTTTGCCAACCGTCTCCTTGCGCCTGCGCGAGGTCTTGCCCGGCACGCTGCTCTCGGTCGCGCTGTGGGCGATCGCCGCCGAGCTCTACTCGGCCTATCTGGCTTCGCTTCCGACCTCCTATTCGCTCACCTATGGCAGCCTCGCCGGCATCATCGTGACGCTGCTCTTCTTTTACATCTCGGCTGCGATCTTCATCTTGGGCGCCCAGTTCAACGGCGCGCTGCGCGACGAGCGAGGCAAGAGCACGACCTCCCCTGCCTGCGCGCTCGAGACCGCCACGCCCGCGCCAGAGCGTCGGGAGGCGTAATCCCGTGTGGTGCCTGCGCCCTGCGATGTGCGCGTTCCTCGCATGTGCCGCGCTGCCATGCTAAGAACGCGCGCGTACCGAACGGGCGCAGCGCGCAGTGATCGAGTACGTGCTGTTGGGCGGGGCGGGCATCGCCGCCATTTCCGCTTGGGCCGGGCTCATCGAGCCGCGCCGTCTCGTGGCGGCTCGCTACGAGCTGAGCGTTCCGCGCTGGCCGGCCGGCTTGCCGCCGCTTCGCCTCGCGGTGGTGGGCGATCTGCACGCGGCGCGGCCACATGTGAGCGAGGCGCGCCTGGCGCAGCTGGTTGCGCGGGTCATCGCGGAGCGGCCGGATCTCATCCTGTTGCCCGGCGACTTCTTGGCCAACCGTACCGCCTTCGTGCGCCCGCTGCCCATAGCGGCGATCGCCGCGGCGCTCGCACCGCTCGCCAAGGCAGCGCCCACCCTCGCGGTCCTCGGCAACCACGATTGGCACCGGGGCGCCGGCCATCTCGTGCGCGCTGCGCTCGAGCGGGTGGGGATCGCGGTGCTCGAGAACGAAGTGGTCGAGTTCGCCTTCGGCCAATCCACGCTGCAGGTCGCCGGCTTGGGCTGCGCGATCAGCCGCCGTACCGATCTTCCGGCCGTCCTCGAGCGGCTCGACCCCGAGCGTCCGTGCATCGTCTTGACCCATTTGCCGGACTCGGTGGCCTATTTGCCGGATCAGCCGCTGCTCGTGGTCGCCGGCCACACGCACGGCGGCCAGGTGTGCGTTCCCGGCATCGGGCCCTTGTTGACGATGAGCACCTTACCGCGCCGCTTCGCGCGCGGTTTGCACCGAGTGGGCGGGCGGCACCTGCTCGTCACCTCCGGTGTGGGGACGAGCCTTTTGCCTATTCGCCTCGGGACGCCGCCTGAGTATGTGATCGCCACCGTTCGCGCCGCCGAGGCCGCGCGGGGGCAGACGCGCGCGGCGGTCGCAGCGGTCAGCACGCACGTGTAAGCGAGGAAGGGGAGGGTCGCCGTGCGCCGCTACATCAACCCAGCAGGCATCGCCCCGCCCGTGGCCAACTACAGCCACGCCGTACTCGTGCGGGGCTTCCAACGGCTGCTCGTCGTGTCCGGCCAGCTCGGGATCGCCCCCGACGGCTCCATCCCCGAGGGCTGCGAGGCGCAAGCCAAGCTCATCTTCGCCGCTTTCGACCGCTGCCTCGCCGAAGCCGGGATGGGCCGGCGGCACGTGCTGCGGCTCAACACCTATCTCGTCGATCTCGCCGATCGTCCCGCCTTTATGGCGGTGCGCGATGCCTGGGTGGAGAGCCCGCCGCCCGCGTCCACACTGGTTGTGGTCAAAGCCCTCGTGCGCCCCGAGGCGCGGCTCGAGGTCGAGCTGATCGCCGCCTGTTGAAAAGACGTCCGCCTCGCTTACGGCCGCGGCAGGCAATAGGCGGGAAGTTCGTAGCGCCGGCGCAAGAGCGAGCCGCGGCGCTCGGCTTCGCGCTCTAAGGCGGCATAGCGCCCAGCGGAAAACCGCGGACAATCGCGGGCGAAACCCGAAGCGACCATGCGCGCGCCCACATCCTCGCCCGATAAACGGCAAACGGCGACGATCCGACCGTAGGAACGGCTTCCATCCGGAATACAGTCGAGGGTGCGTCCCAAGACCAGCCGTTCGAGCGCGTCTTTTGCTTCGCGGCCGAATGCTTCGTGCAGTTCGGGCGCGGCCACGCCCTGCAGCCGCACGACGCGCCCGGAAAGCTCGAGCGTGTCGCCGTCGCGCACGTGTGTTACCACACCGCGCAGGGGCGAGCCGGAAAGCGCGGCGGTCGAAGGCCCGCTCCCGCCCTGGGCGAGGGCGAGCAGACCCGAGCCGAAGAGCAGCGCAACGAGGAGGACGAGAACAGGACGCAAGGCCACGACGAGGGCTCCAAGCCTCGCCGCTGATTAACCGCGGGCTATGGAGCCGTGGCATCAAATCGGACCGAAGACGTACCCCGATGCGCGCAATACCGAGGCGACTGTACGCTCCATGCACTAGCCGAGGACCGGCCGCACGGGCTGGCCGGGCACGCGCACCGGCGGAAGACAGGCATCACCCGCCACATAGTCGATGCCGGCTGCGCGCGCCTGTTCCAAAAGCGCGCGATCGGAAACGGGCACGAGCAGGCTGCGCAGGCCCGCTTCCGCACAGGCGGCCACCAGCTGCGCGAGCCGAGCCGGCGTTGGTGGCGCAGCGGCTGCGAGCTCGGAGGCGTCGATGGAGGCAACCCGCGCCGCGGTCTGCTTAAAGGCGCGAATCGCCGCAGGATCGGGCGGTACGCGCACGAGCACGAGCCCGACGCGGCCTTCGAGCGGGGCGAGCATAGCGGTGAGCTGCGACGGCGAGAGGTCCACTTCGGGATCGCGAATTTCAAGGAAGATGTAACGACTGAGCTCGCTCGGCAGGGCGAACAACCGTTCGCGCCACGGACCGCGAAAGCCCGGTGTGGCAAGGGTTGTGCCATGCACCGGGATGGCGAGGACCGGCAGGGCGGCATCCGGCGGGCGCGGCATGCGCAGCACCGCGATCGCCTGATCGAGCAGCCAGCAGTCCAGTTGCGCCTGGAAGGCGCCGGTGACGCATTCGGGGCACACACGCGAGGGCAGCGCGAGGGAGCCATCCGGCATGACCATGCGCACAAACGCCCGAAAGCCGACCACGCGGGCGAGCCGCACGGCGAGTACCGGACGCCAGAGGGCGAGGAGCGAATCGGCATGCGATTCGAACAGCTTCTCTTCGCAGGACGCGGCCTCCCGCCGTGCCGTTTCCACCCGCTCGCGCAGTGAGAGGAGTCCCGCCACGTTGCGCAGACCGGAAGCGAAGTCGAAGGGCAACAGCCGCAGGCGGACAAAGCGTGCCCCAGGTGTTACGCCGAGGAGCCGTTCGGTGATATCGGCGGCGATCAGTTCGCTCCGCCGCTTGACCTCGCTGCGGTCGTGGGCGAGCGGCAACAGCCAGATGGTGGTCTCGTCGACCAAGAGGTAATGCTCGGCGGGCTCCAGGCGGCGGGCGACGCAAGCCTCGACGTTGGCGAGCACCTTGGCGCGCAGTTCCGGCCAGCGTCGGCCCAGATGCTCTTTGAGGCGGGCGAAGTCGAGAATGGGCAGAAACGCTGCGCGCGGTTGCGGCCGGGCGAGGAAGGCGCGGCGAAAGCGAGCGAGCTGTTCAGCGAACGCCCCCGGTCGGCGCGGATCTAAGCCGCCGCGCGCGCGTGGCGGGTAGAGTTCGAACAGTGCGCCGCGGTCGTGCGCAGCCGGTTCGCGCATGGCTGTGCGGCCCCATGCGATGCGGAAGTGGCGCTCGCGGAAACCCGCGGCATCCGCGCGCACTCTGTGCGCAGATGCTTGAAAAAGTCTTAATGAAGCGTCGGGTGCGGCGCCGATCGGAGGTTTCGATGGTCGATCCCTTGGCCCTCCTTCCCGAGCTTTTGGCGCTGGTTGCGCGGGCGGGCGCGGTCATCCTCGATCACTACCGAGAACCCGCGGGCTTCGGCCTTAAAGCCGATTCTTCGCCGGTCACCGCGGCCGATCGCGCCGCCGAGGCCGTGATCGAAGAGGGCCTGCGCACGCTCACACCCGATCTGCCGATCGTCGCTGAAGAGGCGATGGCCGCCGGCTGTGTGCCGACGATCGACGCCAACGCGCGCTTTTGGCTCGTCGACCCCCTCGACGGCACCCGCGAGTTCCTCTCGCGCAACGGCGAGTTCACGGTCAACGTCGGCCTGATCGAGGCCGGCCGACCGATCCTGGGCATCGTCGCGGCACCCGCCCTCGCACGGCTGTGGTGGGGGGTCGCGGGACACGGCGCCTTTCGCCGCGAGCAGGACGCCGAGGTGGCGATCCACACTCGGCGCCCGCCAGCGGACGGGCTCGTGGCGGTGGCGAGCCGCTCGCATCGTGATCCGACAACCGATGCTTGGCTCGCTTCGCATCGCGTACGCGAAACCGTCTCGGCCGGCAGTGCCTTGAAGTTCTGCCTGGTGGCAGAAGGAAGGGCGGATGTTTATCCGCGCTTCGGGCGCACCATGGAGTGGGATACGGCTGCCGGGCAGGCGGTGCTCGAGGCCGCGGGCGGGCGCGTGGAGACGCAAGACGGCAGCCGTTTGCGCTACGGCAAGCCGGGCTTCGTCAATCCCGGTTTCGTCGCCTGGGGCGGTTAGGGCGGTGTTGGCCGGACTGTTGCGCCTGTTGCCACCCGAGACGGCGCACCGCGCAGCGCTTTTCATCGCCGGGGCGATCCCACCGCTTCCGCATCGGCCGCGGCCGCGCCTCGCTCTGTCCTTAGCCGGGCTCAGGCTTCCTCACCCGGTCGGCCTCGCCGCTGGTTTCGATAAGAACGCCGTCGCGTTTTCGGGCCTGCTCAACTTCGGCTTCGCCTTCGTCGAGGTCGGCACCGTCACGCTGCGGCCGCAAGCGGGCAACCCGCAACCGCGCCTGTTCCGCCTTCTCGAGGACAGAGCGCTCATCAACCGCATGGGGTTCAACAACGACGGGGTCGAGGCGGTGGCAGCCCGCCTGGCGCGGCGCGATCCCAAAGCGGGGGTGGTCGGTGCGAACATCGGCATCAATCGCGACAGCCCCGATCCGATCGCCGATTTCATCACCGTGCTCGAGAAGCTCGCGCCGCTTGTGGACTACCTTGTCGTCAACGTCTCGTCGCCCAATACGCCGGGCCTTAGGGATTGGCAGCGGCCGGAACGTCTTGCTCCGCTTCTTGCGCAACTGCGCGATCGCCTCACCACGCGCACAGGTGGCCGGCGTACGCCCTTGTTCCTCAAGATCGCTCCCGATCTCGACCCGGCGGGCGAAGAGGCGCTCGTCGCCACCGCGCTTGATGCCGGCATCGACGGGCTCGTTGTGTCCAACACGACGATCGCCCGCCCCTCGCATTTGCGCTCGCCCTTGCGGGTGGAGCCGGGGGGGCTGAGCGGCGCGCCGCTCTTCGCTCCATCCACTGAACTGTTGCGGCGGATCGCGCGGCGAACGGGCAAGCGGCTCGTCCTCATCGGGGTGGGCGGGATCGATTCGGCCGAGCGCGCCTACGCCAAGATCCGCGCCGGGGCCTCGGCGATTCAGCTCTACACCGGTCTTATCTACGAGGGCCCGGGATTGCTCGCCCGCATCCTCGATGGGCTCGAGCGCTTGCTCGACCGCGATCGGCTCGAGCGGCTCGAAGACGCGATCGGGCTCG
The DNA here is from genome assembly GCA_030549795.1 of Pseudomonadota bacterium. Taxonomy (GTDB): domain Bacteria; phylum Pseudomonadota; class Alphaproteobacteria; order Geminicoccales; family Geminicoccaceae; genus JANXAZ01. The sequence continues at coordinate 24,855 of JAUQQO010000054.1, forward strand.
ACGTCCAAAGCCCAGGCGGTTGACAGCCGGGGCAGGGAGGCGCAAGCCGGACCCGGCGGGGGCGGCTGATGCGCCGCCCTTTTGGGGCTCGCTCGATTCCGATAATCGCCGCGGCGCATTCACCCGTCGCGGCGGAGGCGCGCGATGGAGCAGGGAACAGGGGTACGGACTCGCCTCGTCCATGGCGGCACGCTCCGCTCGGATTTCGGCGAGACTTCGGAAGCGATCTTTTTGACCTCCGGCTTTCTCTACCCGAGCGCGGAAGAAGCCGAGGCACGCGTCGCCGAACGCACGGCCGGCTATCAGTACAGCCGCATCGCCAATCCCACCGTGCGCATGCTCGAAGAGCGCTTCGCGCTTCTCGAAGGGGCGGAGGATTGTGCGGCGGTGGCAACCGGCATGGCGGCCGTGCACGCCGCGCTCTTCGCGCAGCTGCGGGCGGGCGACCGTGTGGTCGCGTCGGCACCGCTCTTTGGAGCCTGTCTTTGGATCCTCACCGAGCTCTTGCCGCGCTTTGGCATCACAACCGAGCTCGTTTCGGCCGGCGATCCGGAGGGGTGGGAACGCGCGCTCTCGCGCCCGGCTCAGCTCGTGCTCGTCGAGACTCCCGCCAATCCCACCTTGGAGCTGGTCGACATCGCGCATCTGGCGCGGCTCGCTCAGGCTGCGGGAGCACGACTTGTGGTCGACAACGCCTTCGCCACACCCTACTTGCAGCGGCCGCTCGCGCGCGGTGCCGATCTCACGGTCTATTCCGCGACCAAACTGATCGATGGGCAGGGGCGCTGTCTTGGCGGTCTCATCGCCGGTTACAGCCGGTTTTTTGGCGAGGTCTTGCGCCCCTATCTGCGCAACACGGGGCCGAGCCTGTCGCCGTTCAATGCCTGGGTGCTCCTTAAAGGGCTCGAGACGTTGAGCATCCGCATCGAAGCTCAACAAAGAACGGCGCAAACCCTCGCGAGCTGGCTCGAGGGTCATCCGCGGATCGTGGAAGTGCGGTATCCGGGCCTGCCCTCACATCCCCAGGCCGAGCTGGCCGAGCGGCAGATGTCGGGGCCGGGAACCATGATCGCGGTACGGGTGGGCGGCGGGCGGGCACGGGCCTTCAACGTTCTTGACCGTTTGCGCGTGATCAAGATCTCGAACAACTTGGGTGATGTGCGTTCGCTCGCCACTCATCCGGCGACGACGACGCATGCCAAAGTGCCGCCCGAGCTGCGCGAGCGGTTCGGGATCAGCGAGGACTTGATCCGGATTTCGGTCGGGCTCGAGGATGCGGAAGACTTGATCGCCGATCTGGACCGGGCGCTGGGACCGTGAACGAGACTGTGGACATTGAACATCTCCGCCAGTGGATCGGGCGCGAAGAGCGCACAACCGACTGCTTGCGTCCCTGGCCGGCAGCCGCCTTGACGGCGGCACTCGATCGCGAGGACCCGCCAGCTTTGGGCGAGCCGCTGCCACCTTTTTGGCACCATCTCTACTTTCTTCCGGTTGTGGCGGCCGCGCGCACCGGTCCCGACGGCCATCCGCGCCGCGGCGACTTTCTGCCCCCGGTGCCCTTGCCGCGGCGGATGTGGGCGGGCGGGCGGCTGCACTGGGAGCGTCCGCTGCGCATCGGCGAGACGCTCGAGCGCCGATCGATCGTGCGCGCCGTGAACGTCAAACAGGGCCGCAGCGGTCCTTTGGTGTTCGTGACCGTCGAGCACCGCTTCAGCGCCGAGCACGAGCTCGCCCTCATCGAGGAACAGGATATCGTCTACCGCGAGCCGCCGCGGTCGGAGGATGGACCCGAGCCGCCGCTCGCACCGGCACCGGGGCCGTGGCAGCGTCGCTGGCGACCGGATCCGGTGCTCCTCTTCCGCTACAGCGCGCTCACCTACAATGGGCATCGCATCCACTACGACTACCCTTATGCGACGCGCGTGGAGGGTTACCGCGGGCTGATCGTGCACGGGCCGCTCTTGGCTACGCTTATGCTCGATCTCGTGCGCCGCGAGCGGCCGCATGCCTTCGTGCGCCGCTTCGACTTTCGCGCCACCGCCCCGCTCTTCGCCGAGGAAGAGCTCACCGTGCACGGCGATCCCGAGACCGACAGCGGCACGATTCGGCTGTGGATCGAGGGCGCCCGCGGCGAGCTCGCCATGATCGGCACGGTAACCCTCGCCTAAGCGCTGCCGCTTGATCCTCGCTTCGCTGCGCCGTTAAAAATGCGACTATGAGACGCGAAGAGCGGTTCGCGCATCGCACATTGGCCTGGGCGGCGATCCTAGCCGTTCTGCTCCTGGGCCCGCTCGTCCGCGCGCACGCGCTCCTCGATCTCGCCGCGCAGCTCAGCGGCGAGGCGCCCACCTGCCTTACAGGCGCGCAAGATCGCGAAGGCGGCACACAAGAGGGTGGGAGCGGAAAGGCTTATTCCTGTGCTGCCTGTGTGCTCGCGCGCGGCATAGAGGCGAGTGCACCTGCAGCGGAAGTCCAATCGGCGCAGCTGCCCGCTCCTTCCGCCCCGGTCCATCCGCTTTTCGAGGCCAAGGATCGGCGCGCCGAATTTTTCCACACCCGTCCTCCGGTCCGCGCTCCACCGCTTCTCGCTCGCGTTTGATCGCAAACGCCCGCTCGGGCACACGGCTCCATCTCAGTCCACGCGAGCAAGGAGGACGTCTTCATGCTGCGCTTTTCATGCGCTTTCCTGTTGGGCATCACGGCGTCGACGGCAGCTTTCGCACATGCTTCGTTGGAGACGACGCAAGCACCGACCGGCAGTTATTACACGGCGGTGATCCGCATCACCCACGGCTGCAACGGTTCGCCCACCAAAAAGGTGATGGTGAAGATTCCGGAAGGGGCGACGAGTGTGCGTCCACAGCCCAAGCCCGGTTGGAACTTGCACATCATCAAGACCAAGCTCGATCAACCCTACAAAGATGCTCACGGTCGCGAGATCAGCGAGCGAGTGAGCGAGGTTCACTGGACGGACGGGAAACTTTTGGATGAGCACTATGACGAGTTCCGCATCCGCTTGAAATTGCCGGAGGCGCCGCCGGGGACAGTGACCTACTTCCCCACCGTCCAGGAGTGTGAGCAGGGGGTGCACCGCTGGATCGAGATCCCCCAGCCCGGTCAAAAGGCAAGCGAGCTGCGCGAGCCGGCACCGGCTGTGACGCTCACCGCCAAGCCTTGACGGCGCGGAAGTTCAATCCTCAAGCGGAGCGTTTCGATGCAACGCTGGGTCGCAACTGTCTTTTGTGCGGTGGCGTTGCTGTTCGCTCTCGCCGAACGACCGGCGCTCGGCGAGGAGAAACCCACGCTCGTCGTCAACCTCACCAGTGACGACGTTTGGACCGAGCAAATGGCGCTCGCGTTCGCCCGCAACATTCAAGACGACGGCTATCCCGTGGTCGTGTTCTTGAATGTGCGCGCGGTCACGATCGCCAACACCAAGGTCCCACAGCATCGGGGCGCCATCACCGGCAAGACAGCCGCCGAGCTGATCGCCGAGATCATCGAAAAGGGCGGGCGCGTGTTCGTCTGCCCAGCGTGCACCAGGCAGGCCGGGCTCGAGCTCGCGGACCGACTTCCCGGTATCGAGCCAGGAGGTCCCGAGTTCCGGCGCATCCTCATGGCTCCGGGAACGCGGGTGATCAGCTTTTGATGCGCGGGCCGGATAAGGGGGCGAGCGGTTGCCGCCGCTCGTCCCTTTTGCGCATCGGGGCATCCTTGCTTGCGGCGGTGCTGAGTTGGGCGCTCGCGATTCCGCTTAAGGCCCACGCGCACGCGGTGCTCCTCGAAAGCGCGCCGGCGGCAGGTGCCCGCTTGTCCACCTCGCCGCCGGAGTTCCGCCTGCGCTTCAACGAGCCGGTTCGGCTTCTCGCCGTGCGCTTGCTCAACGCGCGCGGCGAGGAACACGTGCTGCAGCCGCGCGCGAGCCTAAGCGGGGAAGAGCTCGTCTTCGTTCCGGCCGAACCCCTACCAGCTGAGCTGTACACACTCAGCTGGCAGGTGGTCTCAGACGATGGCCACCCCGTAGGCGGCTCGCTGCGCTTTGCTCTTGGCGTCGATCCGCCGCCGGCTGTGGCGCATGAGAGGTGGGCTTGGCCCACGCCGTCGTTTGCGCTCGTGGTGCGGCCGCTGTTGCTTACGAGCATTTTCGCGGCCACCGGGCTCACGGTGGCGCGGCTGTGGTTCGCGGACGCGCTGTCGACCGCGACCGTGCGGGCGAGCGAACGCGTGCTCGTGATGGTCGCGAGCCTTGCCGTTGTGAGCGCCTTTGCGCAGGTGCTGGCGCAGGGCTTCGCGCTGGTCGGCGAGGACATCGAAGGGGTGTTGGCGGCGCTCGCCGAGGGGCTGGCCTCGGCCTCGGGGGTGAGCGCCCTCTCGGCCGCGGTTGCCGTGCTCGCGAGTGTGAGCGCTCTGATCATGGGGCCCGGTGGACCCGGTGGGGTCGTCGCCGCCCTCGCAGCGATCGCAGGCACAGCTGCGCTCGCCTTCGCCGGCCACGCCATCACGGCGCCGCCGCGCGTCCTCGGGATCGCAGCACTTGCCGTGCATCTCGTGCTCGCGGCTCTGTGGTTCGGAGCACTCCTGCTCCTGTGGCGGGCGACGCGTCATCTCAAGCTCGCGCAACTCTCGATACTGTTGCGACGGTTTTCTTCGCTCGCCTTGCCGCTGGTCATCGTACTTCTCGCCTGTGGTCTTTTGCTCACGTGGCGCCAGCTCGCCAGCTTCTCAGCGCTTTTCACAACCGCCTACGGTTTGATCTTGAGCGCGAAGGTCGCAGCCATAATCGCGGTACTGCTCATCGCGCTTCACAACCGCGTGGTGCTCACACCCGCGCTCGCCTGCGGCGATGCGGGTGCGCGCGCGCGGCTTCAGCGCAATCTCGTCCTCGAGCTGTTGGGCCTCGCGCTCGTGGTGAGCTTGGCCTCGGCGCTCAGCTTCACGCCACCGCCAAGGGCGCTCGCGCAAGCACAAGCAGCGGCAGCGCGCGCACAGCTGCGCGAGGTGGCCGACGAGGCGGGGCGGCGCGCACGCATCAGCCTGCAACCGGGCCAAGTAGGCTGGAACCAGATCGCGGTGAGCTTCCTCGACGCGGTGGACAAGCCACTTAAGCCCCTCGCAGCAGAAGTTTTGATTGAATCGGAAGCGCAAGCGATCGAGCCAACGCGCGTCGTGCTCACCGCCCAAGGAGAGCGTTGGGTGCACAACGGTCCCGAATTGAGCCTGCCCGGCTCCTGGCGGATCGTGGTCGAAGCACTTCTCGATCCGTTTACCAAAGCGCGCTTTGAGGCCGAATTCGCGCTTAAATGACGCGCGCGTTTCAATCGAGGCGCAAAAAGGGAAAGCGTGCCCGCTCCGCGCGATCGAAGGCGGCAACACCTGCCCGCTCGTCGACGATCTCGACCACGAGGATGACATCGACATCGTCGAAGGCGATGCGCCCGGGGGTGCCGCGCGCCGCAAGCGCTTGCAGGAGCCGCTCGTTGAGTGTCCGCTCGAGCTCGTGCCCGGAGAGCGCTTTGCCCGGTCCGCGCTTGTGCACCCGCACGTGGAAACTCTTGCCGGCGAGCCGCGGCAGCATGGGCTCAAAGGCGGCGAACAGCCGATCCGCCGCGTGCTCGAGCGGCCCGAGCTCGAAGGCCGCATCAAGCGGCACAAGACGCGAGATGAAGTTGAGGATCCCGGGCTCGGCGGCGATCTGGGCGGCGAGCGCTTCCGCGACCGCGCGCGGATCGTCGACCGCCATCACGACCACATTGTAATAGGGGGTTTTCACGACTTTGCCGAAACGCCCGAGCATGGCGCGTGCTTCCCGCCAGCCCTCGGCGTGGGCGGTGGCGACGATGTTCCAGGGCACGGCAGCGATGGCCGCGGGCGGGCGGGGTTGCTCTGGGGCGGTCACCCGCTCGCGCACCTGCCGTTCGGCGCCCGCGGCTTCACCGGCACCGGCAAGCACGACCGGCTCCTCGCGCGGCTCGGCGAGCGGCAACGCCACGGGTGCCGGCTCGACCTCGACCAGCACGCTTCCATCCTCGCGGTGCTCGAGATGGACGCGCGCGACGTCGAGCAGGCCCAACAGCCAGGCGCAGGTCTCGAGATGGCCGCTCATCGCCTCGGCGAGAAAGCGCGAGCGCGCGGATGCGAAGGCGAGCGGCAAGAGCAGTTGATCGGCGAGGTGACGATCGATGACAGCGGCGCCGCGCTCGAAGGCGAGCAGCGCGTGCGCCGCCTCTTCGGCGACGACTTCGGAAGCCTTGCCCGGAGCACCCAGCGAATCGAAGCCGGCGCGCACATCCTCGTGGTGTGCGATCAGGCACAGCGCTGCCCCCGGCGAGGCGGCGCGAACCCGCTCGGGGCGGATGGCGAGCGGCACAGCGAGCGGCTCCAAGAGCTTGCGGGCGCGGTCGGCGATGCGCTGGGGGATGTGCGCGGGCAGATTCGCAGCGAGAGCCCGTCCCTCGATGCGCGCAAGCGGCGGGCGCGTGGTGGCATCGAGAGGCTCGAAGGGTCTGCCGGCGCGGCCGAGGATGCGGGCGTGTACTCGTCCCTTGCCGAGCGGAAACCAGCCCGAGACCTCAAGTGCGAGTTCGACCACCATGCCGAGGTGGGCGAGCATGGGCGCCCAGACCTCGGCCAGATAGTCGAAGGGCGGGCTCCAAGGGACGTGGGTCCCGCCTTCGAGCCGCAGTTCGGAGCTGCCGCGGGCGAGCGCGAGGGGGATGGCCACCGCCTGCAGGACGAGGCTCACTGCCCCGGCACTGCCGCCTGCGCGCGCTGCGCCGACATCGATCACGTAGCTGCCGGCGCGCACCGGGCTTTTGGGGTAAAAGCACAGCCTGCGCGAGCCGAGCTCGGCCCCCTCGAGCTCGGCATCGCAGAGAGCCGCGAGCGCCCGCACGGCGGTGAGATGCTGCGCGGCAAGGCCGGGAATGGGCCGCTTCTCGCGGATCTTGACGATCTCGAGCGCGCGCCCGGTAAGCGCGGCCACCGCAAGCGCGGTGCGCAGGATCTGCCCGCCGCCTTCTCCGGTCGACCCGTCGATTTGGAAAAGCGCGTCCGCCATGGCACCGCCCTCTCGCGCTCGCGCTTTTATCCTGCCACGGCGGGAAGAGGCGGCAAAAGCCGCCGGGGCAATGCCCTCGCGCACCGCGAGCCAAGGCGGGGCAGGTCCGCTTGTGGTGGAACATCGATCTATTGAAGGCAGAAGCGCTCGTTGTGCGTGCGGGCGCGCAAGTGCGCAGCCGGAAAGCCGACTTGGCCGCGCCGCTTGCAAAGAAAGCTCACAAGGCGCCGCCAGCCGCCTTCGGCGGTGTTTTCGCGCTGTCTTGCGCGGTCGGCATAGGCGAAAGGCGTCTTGTCTCTCGACCGCGGGCGCGCTGCGGGCTACCCGGCGGAGCGGGTCTGCGCTAGCTCGCAGAACAACAGGCACCGCGAAAGGAGAGGCACGGTGGCGACGAGGACGGAGCGGGTGGCCCTTCCCCCGATCGAGCAGAGCTGGATCGTGCGCCTGTTCGACTGGAAGCCGTTTCTCGTCTTCATGTGTATGCTGCCGGCCGCCGCACTCCTGTTGATCTTCCTGACCTATCCCTTGGGGTTGGGAATTTGGCTCGGCTTTACCGACACGCGCATCGGCCGGCCCGGAGAGTGGATCGGCCTCGAGAACTACATTTCGCTTTTGCACGACGATACTTATTTGATGGCGGTTTGGTGGACGTTTTTCTACACGTTCGTTGCCACGATCGGGAAGTTCGCGTTGGGACTATGGTTGGCGTTGTTGCTCAACCATCATCTGCCGTTCAAGTCATTTTTGCGCGCGATCATCCTCATTCCCTGGATCGTTCCCACGGTTCTATCGGCGATTGCCTTTTGGTGGATCTACGATCCGCAGTTCTCGATCCTTTCCTACCTGTTGGTCGACGTTTTGGGGCTGCGTGATCGCTATATCGACTTTCTGGGCGATCCGTGGAACGCGCGCTGGTCCTTGATCGCGGCGAATATCTGGCGGGGCATTCCCTTCGTCGCGATCTGCCTTCTGGCTGGTCTGCAGACCATTTCGCCTTCACTTTATGAAGCGGCGATGATCGACGGTGCCACGGCATGGCAACGCTTTTGGCACATCACCTTGCCGATGCTCATGCCGATTCTGGCGGTTGTGCTGACCTTCTCGGTGATCTTCACCTTCACCGACTTCCAACTCGTCTATGCGATCACCCGCGGCGGTCCGGCGAATTCGACGCATCTTATGGCCACGCTCGCCTTCCAGCGGGCGATCCCCGGTGGTCGGCTGGGAGAGGGCGCTGCGATCGCCGTCTCCATGATCCCGTTCCTCGTATTCGCTACCGTCTTCAGCTACTTCGCGCTGGCGCGCCGTAAGTGGCAGCAGGGAGGCAAAGATGACTGAGGCGGCGAGCACCGCACCTGGACCGACCCAGTTCGCAGAGCGGACCGGAGTGATCGAATGGACGAGCCTGCCACGGCGGGTCGTCACCGTCTATGTTCCGCTCGCTTGCTTCGTCATCGTCCTTCTCTTTCCCTTCTATTGGATGACGGTGACGACGTTCAAATCCAACGAGGAGCTCTACGATTATAAGAACTTCAATCCCTTCTGGGTGTACTCGCCTACACTTGCCAACATCAAGAAGCTGTTGTTCGAGACCGACTATCCGAGCTGGCTCACCACCACGATGACGGTGGCGGTGGTTTCCACCTTCCTTTCCCTGTTCGCGAGCGTGCTCGCCGCATATGCCATCCAGCGCTTGCGCTTTAAGGGGTCGCAATGGGTTGGGCTCGCCATCTACCTCGCCTACCTCGTGCCGCCCTCGATCCTGTTCATTCCGCTCGCCACCATGGTCCACCAGCTCGGGCTCTTCGATAGCCCGCTCGCGCTCATCCTCACCTATCCGACGTTTCTCGTTCCGTTCTGCACCTGGCTTTTGATCGGCTACTTCAAATCCATACCCTACGAGCTCGAGGAATGCGCGCTGATCGACGGCGCGACGCGCTTGCAGATCTTGTGGAAGATCACCCTGCCGCTCGCCGTTCCGGGGCTGATCTCGGCGGGAATCTTCGCCTTCACCCTCTCATGGAACGAGTTCATCTATGCGCTCGCTTTCATCCAATCCGCCGAGAAAAAGACGGTTCCAGTTGCGGTGCTCACGCAACTCGTGGAAGGCGACGTCTATCACTGGGGATCGCTGATGGCGGGCGCGCTTTTGGGCTCGATCCCCGTGGCTTTGTTCTATTCCTTCTTCGTTGAATACTATGTCTCGAGCCTGACCGGCGCGGTGAAAGAATAGCCGGCCGCCAGCTTCCGCAAGGCGCCCGCGCGCTTGCGAGGCGAGGAGCGTTTCGCGTAAAGGTTGATTTTGAAGCCGCATCGGATCAATCTTCCCTGCGGGGGTGTCGCCCGACGCCCGCGGGCGGGAGAGGGGACGATGCGCGCAAGCGGCAAGGAGCCGGGGCCGGGCCGCGATCGCGGTCTTCGCTGGAAACGTTGGCGCAACGCCTGTCGGCGCGCGCGCAAGCTGGCCGAAGCGCGCGCCGCCATGCTGGCTGCGGTCAGCCACGACATGCGCGATCCGCTCAACAGCCTCATCGGCATGGCGCGGCTGTTGCGCGACACGCCGCTCGACGGCGAACAGCGCGAGTTCGTCGATACGATCATCGAAGCGGGAGAGGCTCTGCATACCCTCGTCAACGAGCTCCTCGACCTCTCGCGCATCGACGCCGGCCGGCTCGAGCTCGCCCCGACCGCGGTGGCGGTGCGGCCGTTTCTCGAGCGGCTCGCCGCCCATGTGCGGGCGCGGGCCAAGGCCAAAGGCCTGGCTTTCGAGCTCGCGATCGCCCCCTCGGTGCCGGAGACACTCGAATTCGATCCCACGCGGCTGCGCCGCGCGCTTCTCAATCTCCTCGGCAACGCCCTCAAGTTCACCTCGCAAGGGCGCATCGCCTTGCGCGCTTCAGCCGAGCCCCACGCGCAGGGCGTACTGTTGCGGATCGAGGTGGCCGACACCGGTATCGGCATGACGGAGGAGGAGCAAAGGCGGCTCTTTACGCCCTGGACGCAGATCGGCGCGGCGCGCGGGGGGCTCTACGGCGGCAGCGGGCTCGGACTTTCGCTCGTGCGCCGCATCGTGGAGGCGATGGGCGGCCGCATTCGGTGCGCGAGCCGACCCGGAGAGGGAACCACCTTCACCCTCGAGCTGCCCCTCGACCGTGCCCGAGCGCAGCCGGCGCAGCCGTCCGCTGCCGCTCCGGCCCTCTCGGGTGCGCAGCTGTTGATCGTCGATCCGGTCGCGCGCAGCCGGGCGCTTGTGGAAGCCTTGGCGCTGTCTTGGGGCATGCTCGTGCGCACCGCGGCCAGTAGCCGCGAAGCGCTCGCGCTTTTAAACGAAGCCGCCGATCGCGGCTCTCCCTTCGATTTCGCCCTCATCGATGCCCAGCTGAGCGATCCCGCACCAGAAGAGCTGGCCCGGCGGGTTGCGGCCGACACGAGGCTCGCCGGGACGCGGCTGATCCTTTTGGCCTCCGCTGGACTGCGCGGCGACGCCCGCCGCGCCGCGGATGCCGGTTTCGCCGCCTATCTCGAAAAACCGGTCACCGCCGAAACGCTCATGGCCTGTTTGCGCACCCTGCGCAGCGGCCACAGGGCGGAGCTCGTCACCCGGCACAGTCTCGCTGAGCGCGCGGTGGCGCCGCTCGAGATCCTGGTGGTCGACGACAATCCGCTCAACTGCCGGTTGCTCGCGCTCATGCTCGGGCGCGCCGGTCACCGCGTGACCACGGTGCAGAGCGGGGAGGCGGCACTCGCCGCGCTCGCCGCGCGGTCCTTCGATCTCATCCTCATGGACATGCAGATGCCCGGCCTCGACGGGCTCGAGACAACAAAGCGCATCCGTGCGCTCGCCGATCCGGGGCGCGCGCGCATACCCGTGCTCGCGGTCACCGCCAACGCGATGGCGGGTGAAGAAGCGCGCTGCCGGGCGGCGGGAATGAACGGATATCTCACCAAGCCCATCGACGGGGCGAGTCTCTTGGCGGCGGTGGAGCGTGCCGCCAGCGGCGAATCTGTCGCGCAACACGAGAAAACACTTGCGTAAGTTCAACTAAAAAGATAGGATCGCGGCGCGTGGGACCGTGCGGTCCCGCCCATCCTCCAACCGCCACACGGAGGGCGAACCATGGTGGGACGGACGGCGCGTGGCATGGCGGCGGGGGTCGCACTCGCCCTCGCTTGGGCCGCTCAGGCCAGTGCGCAGAGCCAGACTTCCACAGCCCAGCTCACCGTTACCGCAACGGTGCAGAGCAGCTGCTCGGTCACCGGCGGGACGCTCGCCTTCGGCACCTACAATTCGGGGCAACCGAGCGCGCTCGATGCCGAGGGCACGATCAGCTACACCAACTGCCCAGCCAACAGCGCGCTGACCATCGAGCTCGACAACGGTCTCAACGCCCAGGGCGGCCAGCGCCGGCTGCGCTCCGGCTCAAACTATTTGAACTACGAAATTTACAAGACAGCGGCGCGCAGTACGCGATGGGGAACTGGATCGGAAGCACTTGGCTATCAGGTTCTCGCCGGCGGCAACGGAACCATACCGGTCTATGGTAGGATCTTTGCCAACCAGAATGTTCCTGCGGGATCGTACAGCGATACCGTGACCATTACGTTGCGTTTTTAAAAGCTCGGGCCGATGATCCCGATCCGTCTTCTCGCCACGTTTCTCTTCGCCGTGCTGCTGCTCGCCGCCGCAACGGCGCCTGCCACCACCCTTTCGGTCGCGCCCACGCGCCTCGAGCTCGCTCCCGATCGGCCGGCCGCCGCGGTCACGGTCACCAACGACGGCAAAGCGCCGGTTCTCGTCCAGGTGGAGACCTTCGCCTGGCGCGCCAGCCCGGCCACCGCCGATCTCGAGCCGACGCGCGAGCTCTTAGCCGTGCCGCCCGTTCTGCGGTTGGCACCGGGCGAGAAGCAGCTCGTGCGGGTCGCCCGGCGCAGCAACACGCCACTTCAGGTAGAAGAAACCTATCGCCTGCTCGTGAGCGAGGTTCCCGAAGGCGGCGAGCGGGGTGGGGTGCGGTTGGCGCTGCGCTTGAGTCTGCCGGTGTTCGTCACCCCTCCGGGCGCGCGCGCCGCACCGCGCTGGCGCCTGCATCGGGATCACGCGGGTCTCGTGCTCGAGGTACGCAACCTCGGTACCGCGCATCTCCACGTCCGCGAGGCACAGATCCTCGTCCATGGTCGCGTGCTGCCGGTGACCGTGGCGCCGGCCTATGTGCTCGCCGGCCAGACGCATCAGTGGGCGCTCGGCGAGCTGCGTCTTGAGGGAGCGCATGCGCTCGGCTTGCGCGCCGAGACCAACCTTGGCGAGATCGAGCTCCTGGTTCCTGTTCAAGGCGGCTAGTCTCGCCGGCGGAACGGCGCTGCTCGCCGTCTGGTCGGGCCTGGGTGCACTCGGGCCGGAAGAAGCCTTCGATCGCCCCCCCGCGCCCGCGATCCGCCGCGACGGTCAGCTGTTGCGGTTGATCATGGCCAACCGCCAGCGGGGTTGGGAGCTTCCCGTGCCGACGCGGGATCACGCTGCCCAACAAGAGGCGCCTGCGCCCGAGCCTCGTGCCGCAGTTGCCGAACAGCCAGCGCCGCCGGGCGCGCTCGACCCCGAGCCGCACGCGCCGCCACCGCCGACCCCGCGGCGCACACCGGTTGAAGGGGCGCGGGTCGTGCCGGCACTCGTCGCACCGGAACCGGTGCCGCCGCGACGCATCTTGCGCCGCGACCCGATCGAGCCGCCGCTTCTCGATGAGGGTTGGCGGGAGTGGGTGTTCGCCCTCGTGCTCAACGGCCAGGAGGTCGCCCAAGGCCTTATCGTCGCCGAAGAGCCGGCGAGCGGGCGGCTCGCCTTGCCCGTGAGCCAACTGCGCCGGTGGCGGGTGCGCGTCGACCCCGCGGCGGCGATCACGTTGCAAGGCGAGCCGTTCCTGCCGCTCGATGCCCTCGCAGGCGCGCGCGTCGCGGTCGACCGCGAGGCGCTCGTTTTGCGCGTGGATCTGCCGCCCGAGGCCTTCGAGGGTTACACGGTCGAGTTGGGCCCCGAGCCGGGGCCGCCCCCCGAAAGCGCCCGCGGCGCCTTCCTCGACTATGACCTGTTGGCGAGCTTCGGTGAGGGTATCGCGGAACGGCTGGACGGCCTCGCCGAAGCCGGCGTGTTCGGGCCATGGGGCGTTCTCACCTCAAGCGCGATCTTGCGCGACCTCGCGGGCGATCCGGAGATCGTTCGCCTCGAGACACGCTTCACGCGCGACATTCCGGAGCGACGCGCGAGTCTGCGGTTCGGCGACAGCATTACGGGAACGGGGTCCTTTGCCGCACCGGCCCGCTTCGGCGGTATCCAATGGGCCACCAATTTCGCCACCGATCCCGCCTTCGTGACCTTCCCGCTTCCCGCCATCGGCGGCTTGGCCGAACAGCCGGCGACGGTGGAAGTGTTGATCGACAATTTCAAACGCGCGGTGGGCCAAGTTCCCGCTGGCCCTTTCAGCTTCGGTGCACTTCCGGTTGTCACCGGAGCAGGGGAAGTACAGCTCAAGGTCAAAGATCTGTTGGGTCGCGAGCGCATCGTCACGCAACCCTATTATGTGAGCGCGCGCAACCTCAAAAGCGGTCTGCACGACTTTTCCTATGAAGTCGGTTTCGAGCGTCGGCGCTACGGGGAAGCGAGCTTTCGCTACGGCGACGCACTTCTCTCGGCGACGCACCGCTACGGCTTTACCGACACGATCACCGGGGAAGCGCATGCCCTTTTGCAGGAGGATCGCCAGGGATTGATCTTGGGCGGGGCGTTCCAACTCGGTCTTTTGGGCACACTCACCGCCGGGATCGGGGCCAGCTACGACCGCGAGCGCGGAGGCGGAGCGATGGGGCAGCTGGCCTACGAGTATCTCGCCCGCGGCTTCAGCTTCGGGGCGCGCACCCGTTTTACGAGCGCGGATTGGAGCGAGCTCGGCGGCCACAAGGGGGTGCGCCGGGTCGACCAGCTCAACCTCGGTCTTGATCTCGGGAGCTTGGGCCGGCTCGGGCTGTTCTTTGCCAATGAAGAGAGCGACCGCCGCGACGACCGCAGCCTCGTCGCCGCCAGCTGGTCGCTCGCCCTGGGACCCGGGGCACTGCTCGTCAACGCGGGTCAGAGCCTGCGTCCGGAGCGGGACTTCGCGCTCACCCTGACCTACGTGCTGCCGCTCGGCGACCGCACCAGTCTCGCCACCGACGCCCGGGTGGGCGACGGCTACAAAAACGCCCGCGTGCAACTGCGCCATACCCGCGGGGCTTCCGATCTCGGCTTTGATGTCCGCGCTGGCGCCGAGATCGGCGAGCGCGCGCGCGCTTTTGACGCGCGCGTGAGCTATCAGGGCAGCCTCGGGGCGATCGCGCTCGAGGCCGAACGGTCCGGGGGCGAGGAGCGGGCGCGGGTGAATCTCGAGGGGAGCCTCGCGCTCGTTGAGGGCACGCTGCGCGCCTCGCGCCGGCTCGGTCAAGCCTTCGGGCTCGTCGACGTGCCGGGTTTTCCGGACGTGCGCGTCTATCTCGACAACCGCGAGGTGGGGCGCACCGATTCGGAGGGCAAGCTGCTCTTGCCGGGTTTGCGACCCTACGAGGTCAATCGCGTCAGGCTGGACTTGGACGATCTACCGATCGGCGCCAACCTCACGCGGACCGAACTGGCCGCCGTTCCCTTCGAGCGCAGCGGGGTGCGGATAAGCTTTCCGATCGACCGACGCCGGCAGGCCAAGGCGATCCTGCGCGATCGCGACGGCGCGCCGCTCGCCGCGGGCCTCGAGCTCGCATCGCGCGACGGGCTCACCACCGTGCTGGTCGGGCGCGATGGCTTCGCCTTGATCACCGGTCCGCTCGATCAGCCGGTCGAAGTCGAGGGACGCGGCGACCAGGAGGCGTTCTCGTGCACCGTTCCGGCCGTGGCGGTTGACGATCCTCTTCCCGAGCTGGGCGAGCTGCGATGCCGGTGATCGGGGTCTTGATGCTCGCTGCCGCGCTTCTCTGCTTTGCATCGGCGGCAGACGCGCGCTGTAGCGTGGAGGTGCAGCCGGTGGTCTTCGGCATCATCGAGCTCGGCCGCACCCATTACGGCAAGGGCGCGGTCATCGTGCGCTGCGATCGCCCGACCAATTTCGAGATCGCGATTTTAGGCGGCGGCGAGCGCGAACTGGCGACGCCGCGCGGCGAGCGCTTGCGCTATCGGCTGTACCAGGATCCCGGCCATCGCCGCCTGTGGGGCGACGGCGGGGCGAAGGGCGATACGGTGAGCGCCCACAACGACGGGCGGCGACCGACCCGTCTTACGATCTACGCGATCATCCCGAAGCAATCAGGGATTGCAGCAGGTCACTATAGCGACCAACTGGCGATCGCCTTGCGCTATTGAAAAGGCGGGCGCCCGCTGTTGCGAGCGCCCGCCTCGCTTTTGATCAGCAGTCGTAGTACAGGAAGAACTCGTAGGGATGCGGCCGCAGCCTGATCGGATCCACTTCCGCCGACCGTTTGTAGTCGATGTAGGTAGCGATCAGATCGGGCGTGAACACATCGCCTTCGAGCAAGAACTCGTGGTCCGCTTCAAGAGCCGCCAGGCTCTCGGCGAGCGAGCCGGGAACCTGCTTGATGAGCCGCGCTTCTTCGGGCGGCAGGTCGTAGATGTTCTTATCCACCGGCTCACCCGGGTCGATCTTGTTCTTGATCCCATCCAGGCCGGCCATGAGCATGGCGGCGAAGGCGAGATAGGGGTTGCAGGAGGGATCAGGGCAGCGGAACTCCACCCGCTTGGCCTTGGGGCTGTCGCTGTACATGGGAATGCGGCAGGCGGCCGAGCGATTGCGCAACGACCAGGCGAGGTTCACGGGCGCCTCATAGCCGGGCACGAGCCGCCGGTAGCTGTTGGTGGTGGGCGCGGCAAAGGCGAGGATCGCCGGGGCGTGCTTCAACAGGCCGCCGATGTACCAGCGGGCGATCTGCGACAGCCCCGCATAGCCGGCCGGATCGGAGAACAGCGGCTTGCCGTCCTTCCAGATCGACTGATGGCAGTGCATGCCCGAGCCGTTGTCGCCGTAGAGCGGCTTGGGCATAAACGTCGCCGTCTTGCCATGTTTGCGGGCGACGTTCTTGACCACGTATTTGTAGACCATGAGATGGTCGGCCATGTTGACGAGCGTATCGAACTTGATGTCGATCTCGCACTGGCCGGCGGTTGCCACCTCATGGTGCTGGCACTCGACCTTGAGGCCGCAGCGCATCATCGTAAGCGCCATCTCGGCGCGCAGGTTCTGCAAGGTGTCATTGGGCGGGCAGGGGAAATAGCCCTCTTTGGGACGGATCTTGTAGCCCAGGTTGGGGCCCTCGGCGCGGTTGGTATTCCAATGCCCCTCGACCGAGTCGACGAGATAAGACGAGTAGTTCTGTCCGCTCCCGTATTGAACATTGTCGAAGACGAAGAATTCTGCCTCCGGGCCAAAATAAGCGGCGTCAGCAATCCCGGAGCTCAAGAGATAAGCCTCTGCCTTCTTAGCGACACCGCGCGGATCGCGGGCATAAAACTCCTTGGTGACCGGATCCTTGATGTCGGCGATCATCACGAGCGTCTTGTGCTCGAAGAAGGGGTCGATGAAGGCCGTGGTCGGATCCGGCATCAAGAGCATGTCGGATTCGTGGATGACCTTGAAGCCACGGATCGAGGAACCGTCAAAACCGAGCCCTTCTTCGATCGTCCCCTCGTCGATGGCCGCGGCTGGAAACGAAGTGTGTTGCCACATACCCGGCAGATCGGTGAAACGAATGTCCACCATCTCGATGCCGTGTTCTTTGATCGCCCGCATAACATCGGCTGCGGTCTTGCAACCCAAGCTCATCGATCGTCTTCCTCGTTACTCAGTTGGTAAGCCGCGACTGATTGCGACGACCCGCGATGCGGGCCGCCGCGGTGTGGAGCCTCCTGCCGCGCGGACGAGCAGGATCAGAGCGCGTCGACCCCGCGCTCGCCGGTGCGGATCCGGATGGCGTCCTCGATCGGGATGATGAAGATCTTACCGTCGCCGATACGATCGGTGCGCGCCGCCTGTTGGATCGCCTCGACCGCGCGTTCGACGAGCGAATCCTCGACCACGACCTCGATCTTCACCTTGGGCAGAAAGTCGACGACATACTCCGCACCGCGATAGAGCTCGGTGTGCCCTTTTTGGCGCCCGAAACCTTTGACCTCGGTGACAGTCATGCCCTTGAGGCCGATTTCCTGCAGCGCCTCTTTGACCTCGTCGAGCTTAAACGGCTTGATGACGGCCTCGATCTTCTTCATGCAGCCCTACCCCTCGAGGGACCGCGCGGCGGTCCAGCGCGTTCGGGCTCGACTTCGCACATATCGTGCCAAGCCGTGGACACAGCCCTCGGCCGCCTCGGTCACGCGAAACGGCGCAACATCTGCTGACAAAAAGGGCAGATCGCCTATTTTTTAGGCATACGCGCGAGAACGCTCGGCGCCGCGCCTTGACGGACTCTCGCCGTTCCGCCACAAGCGGGCAGTCACGGCGGGCGTAGCTCAGCTGGTCAGAGCGCCAGGTTGTGGCCCTGGAGGTCGTGGGTTCGAGACCCACCGCTCGCCCCATCGCCAGCCACGCACCGCGACCTCCCATCCGCGAGGCGCACCTGCGACGGCTCGCCGCGAAGCTGCAAGCACCTCCGTTAAGATTTTGGTGATCTGCAGGTGCGAGAAATGGGGCGAAACCGGATCGCGTGCGCCATGCGCCTGTTCGTTGTCCTCCTCTTTCTTACCGTCGCTGCCTGCACGGCACGGGTGCGGGGGCCAGAGGTGTCCGTCGAAGCGCCGCCGGTGCGGGTCACGATCGGCGAGCCGGATCCGCGCTTCTGCCCGCCCGGTCAGGCCAAGAAAGGCAATTGCTGAGCGGCTGCGATCGCGCAGCCAGCCGAGCCCGTAGCCGCAGCGCCGCCGTGCGGCCGTTTCCACGCGCGCACGGGCGGCACCCCCGGCCAGCGGCTGTAAAGCGCACGTCGAGCGAGAAGCGGCGCCAAAAGATCCGCGAGCCGATCGGCCCAGGCCTGCGCGCGCGCTTCGCTTGCGATCTCGTCCTGGCGGATCTCGAGCAGAAGGTGCGGCAAGCGCGTGCGCTGGGCGTGGAACTCGATCGTGTAGCCGAAGCCGTCGATCCCCGAGTAGGGCTGATTGTCCCCGACGACGAGGTCACCCGGCGCGCGCAGAGCGGCGAGCAACGGTCGGGCGAGCCGATCGTCGCCGCGCCAGAGCACACCGACCTGCCAAGGACGATAGTCACCGCGCATCAGCCGTGGGGTGAAGCTGTGCAGAGCAAGCAGCACGGGCGCGCGGTTCCCCCTTGCGTGCGCCGCGATCCAGCGCGCGATGGCGCGGTGCCAGGGCAGGAAGAATCGTCGGATGCGCGCCTTGCGGGCGGCTGTTGTGAGGCCGAGATTGCCCGGCACAACAGTGCCGTCGACTTGCTCGGGGATCGCAGCCGGATCGTCGGGTCGCCGGTTGGGGTCGATGATCAGCCGCGAGGCGTGGTTGAAGAGCGCAGGCACCCCCAGCCGACGCGCGAGGCGGCGGGCGAGCGGTGCGATCCCGATATCGAAGGCGATATGCCGCTCGCGCTCGGCGCGCGGCAGCCCGAGACCGTCGAATTCAGGAGGGATGCAATTGCCGGCGTGGTCGACGAGGATCAGCACATCGTCGCAGCGGCCGGGATCGAACAGTTCGACGAATTCGCCGAGCTCGCACCGAAGGCCGTGCATGCGCCCCTTTTAGCGGCGCGCGACAGCGCGGGTAAGAGGCGAACCGGCGCTTCGCTGGTACCGCACGGCGAAGAAAAATATGGGCGCACCGCAACCGGGGGCGCGAGCGTTGCAGCGAAACCGCAAGCAGCCCGCGAGCATCCGCCTGCGCCTTGAACTCGCGCGTCTGCGCTATACCCTTGGAAGCGACACGGACCTGCTGAGCATTCCTTCGTTCGCTCATGTTCACCCGTCGCGCCGTGCTGACGCCGCTCCTTGCCGGCCTTGCCTTGCCGTGCCGCGCTCGGGCGCTGCCTCGGATCGATCGCATCGAGGTGCGCAAGCGCGAGCGGGTCATGGAGCTCAAGGCCGGCTCCGAAGTGCTCTGGCGCTTTCGCGTAGCGCTCGGCCGACGTCCAGAAGGGCACAAGCTGCGCGAGGGCGACGGCCGCACACCGGAAGGGCGGTACGAGCTCGTCGAGTTCCTGCCGCGCAGCTATTTTTACAAAGCCATTCGCATTTCCTACCCCAACGAAGAGGACATCGCGCGCGCGCGTCGGCTCGGCGTTTCTCCAGGGGGCAACATCATGATCCATGGTCTCGATCCGAAGATGGAGCCCCGCTGGCGGCGCGATCATTGGTTGTTCAATTGGACCCAGGGTTGTATCGCGGTTACTGACGAGGAGATGGACATCGTATGGGCGAGCGCCGAACCCGGCACGCCCATCGATATTCTCCCGTGATGCTCCGAGGGCCTCACCGGCCCGCGGACCGTTCCGATGCGACACCCACTGTCGAAGGAGGAGCACCGACGATGAGAAAACTCGCTCTCTTGGCGGCCGTGGCGCCGCTCGCGTTGCTCGGCGGCTGCGCGACTAAGGGCGATATCGAAAGCTTGCGGCAGGAGATCGCCGGTGTGCGCGCCATCGCCCAAAGCGCCGAGCAGAAGGCGGCGGCGGCCGAGGCCAACTCCCGGCAGGCGGCGGCGGATGCGGCGCGAGCCGCTCAGGACGCCCAGATGGCGAGCGAAAAGGCCGATCGCATCTTCCGCGCCGGTCTGCGCAAGTGACATGAGAGCGCCCCGGTCCGCGCGGCCGGGGCGCATTTTTGCTCCTGAAAAACGTGCTCACCCGCCGCGCTCTCCTCGCCGCGCTCGCTGCACCCGCATGGCTTGCAAGCGTCGGCGCGCGCGCGGCCGCCTCCCAATCGAGCGAGCTGATCGGCGCGCTGCGCTGGCATTTGACCGACGAAAGCGACACGCTGCTCGATATCGCGGTCGCCAATGATGTGGGGATCCTCGCCATCTCGGCCGCCAACCCCGGTGTGGATCCCTGGGTGCCGGGGGCCAACCGCCTGATCCTTCTGCCCAAGCTGCACATTTTGCCCGACGGTCCGCGCGAGGGGATCCTCATCAACAAGGCCGAACTCGGCCTCTATTGGTTCCCGCGCGGTGGTCCGGTGCGTCGCCACGCGATCGGCGTCGGCCGCGACGGCTACGACACACCGGTGGGCGAAACCCGCGTGGTGCGCAAGCAAAAGGATCCGACCTGGTATCCCACCCCCAGAACGCGCGCCGAGCGGCCCGAACTCCCTCCCGTTGTTCCACCCGGCCCCGACAACCCCCTAGGCCGCCACGCGCTCTATCTCGCCTGGCCGAGCTATCTCATCCACGGCACCAACAAGCCCTATGGCGTCGGCCGACGCGTGAGCCGCGGCTGCATCCGTATGTATCCCGCCGCGATCGAGCGCTTGTACGAGGAAGTTCCGATCGGAACTCGGGTCACGGTCGTCGACCAGCAGGTGAAAGCGGGTTGGCACGAGGGCGAGCTCTATCTCGAGGCTCATCCGGATCTCGGCCAGCTCGAGGAACTCGAGGAGAACTACAGCTTCACCCCGCGGCCGGGCGAGATCGACGAAGCCTCGCTCGCGCTTATCCGCCGCAAGGCCGGAACCGAGATCGCGCGGGTGGATTGGGAACGCGTGGAAGCGGAGCTCATCGCACGCCGCGGCGTTCCGATGCGCATCACCCGACCGCTGCGCGCAGAGCATGAGCCGATCATCGAGGAGCCCGGGCCCGCGCCAGAAATCCCGCTCGCGCCACAGGGCCTCGGCCTGCCCGGGATCTATTGAGCGGCAAGAGCGAGGATGGTGCGCGCGAGCGCCTGTGCGCGCGGCACGAGCGTCGCGAGTTCCACATATTCCTCAGGGGTGTGGCCCTTGCCGCCGACCGGCCCGAGCGAGCACAGGGTGGGAACACCCAACGCCGCGGTAAAGCCGGAATCGGCACAACCGCCCGAGAATTCGCCCTCCACCGAAAAGCCGAGCGCGCGCGCCGCACTCTGGTAAAGAGCGAGCAGCCGATCCGAGGCGGGCGTCGGCTCGAGCGGGAGGAACTCGCCTTTGATCGCGAATGTCGCGCGGGTGTCGGGTACGGTCGCTTGCGCGACGATCGCACCGACGGCAGCGAGCAACGGTTCGCGGTCGGCAAGCCGTATGTAGCGCAAATCCACTTCGGCTTCCGCCCAAGGAGCGACGGTGTTGACCGATTGACCGCCGCGCACGACGCCCACATTCACCGTGATCCCGCGCTCGGGGTCGCTCAAGCGGGCGAGTGCGAGGGTCTTGTGGGCGAGCTCGAGAATGGCGCTGCGCCCCTCCGCCCAGGCGGATCCCGCATGCGCAGCTCGACCCTCGATGCGGATCTCGGCGAAGATGCCGCCTTTGCGGGCGTTGCAGACATTGCCGGAGGGCCGCCCCGGCTCGGCGTTGAGGACGGCCCGACAGCCGCGCGCCGTGGCTTCGATGACGGATCGCCCCTTAGGGCTGCCGATCTCTTCATCGCTCGTGAACAGCCCGAGCAACGGGCAGGGCGCTGCGCGCGATTGCGCAAAGCCGGCGAGGACGAACGCGTTCATCACGAGCCCGGCCTTCATGTCCGCGACACCGGGACCGAACGCGCGGCCGCCCTCGATCCGGAACGGACGGCGCGCCGCTTCGCCCACCGGGAACACCGTATCGCAGTGACCCAACAACAGGATGGGTGGCCCCGCCGGGCCGTCGACCCGAGCCCGCACGATGTGGCCGACGCCCGCTTGCGGCAGCCACTCCACCGCGACCCCGTGCTCTTCGAGAAAGGCAGCGATCGCTTCTGCCACCGCCGTCACGCCGGCCGGATGGTGGGAACCGCTGTCGATGTTCACAAGCCGCGCGAGCAGGCTGAGCATTTCTTGCTCCCGCGCGGCAAACCAAGCATCAAGATGGGTCGGATCGATCACGGTCGGGCTCCGATCGCTGCCCGCCCCCGCGCCGCGGCGCGAGAGCACGGGTCGGCGTTGGCGAGATCGCGCGCCGCACCCTCTTCGAGACAATGCCGAAAGGCAAGCGCAGCCGTGCAAGGCAGATCGATCACCCGAAAAAGCACGGGCTTTAAAGCGTCGCGCGCGACGATCGCTCAGCCGGCGATGGCACCCGGCGCGCGCAGCGAAGGCGGGATCGGCGAAGAGACCGAAAGGGAGCGCTTTTCTCTCAGCGCGCGCTTTTCCCACACCGCGATCGGCTCGCGCGAGGCGGCAGCGCCCGGGGCCGGCGAAGCGCCGGCAAGGCCGCATGCGCGGGCGCGCGGTCGGCACGCCAGCTCGAGCCTGAGGCCGGCACACAGGTGAACGCGCACCTTCGAGCGGAGCGCCGCTCAGCCCGTGGAGGGGGCGAGGCCTTTGGGGCGCGCGGCAGCGGGGTGATAAGGCACGCAGCGGGCGTACCGCACGCGGTAGCCCGCGGGCGTCGCGGCAGCGATCACATTGGCACCGGCGTACACGCAGGCGAGGGCGTCGACGCGCTTTTCATGCACCTCGCACTGATCGGGGGCGCTCACAAGACAGAGCACGAGCGTCAGCGTCGCTTGCATTCCGCGACTTCCGTTTTCCCTGCAAAATTGAGATCTTTGCTTGATGCTCGCTCATATAACGCGAAAAGTGGAAAGTCCAAAGAATGCTCGCCTGCGAGCGCTGGTCGCGTAGCTCTGTCCGCGTAGGTGGAAGCGCACGCGCTCGGCGCGCCGAACGGCGCTGCAAAGAATGGTGAAGCGCCCCCATAGCCCACCGTTCGCGCGGAGGCTCTGCGAGCGGATGCCGGCCGAGAGCGCCCGCCTGATCGATGATCGGGAAAGCGGCGCCGTGCGGCTACCGCCTCAGGCCGCGGGGGTTGAGGCGGTTGTGCCGAGCCGAGCACAGCTGCGCGGGCGCGGCTTGGGCAAGGCGCCGCTGAGCTCGAACGTGACGCGGCACTTCGCGTGCGGGCGCGCCCAGCTGTGGCCGATGGTGTCGGATCTGCCGCCGATCAGCTCACAAAGCCGAAGCGCCGAGGCAGCCAGAGCACGAGCTCAGGCACGAACGTCACGAGGAAGAGCGTGGCGACCATAATCGCGAGCAAAGGCAGCATCGGCTTGATGACGGCGGTGATCGGCAAGCCAGCGATACGGCAGCCGACGAAGAGCGAGGTGCCGACGGGTGGCGTGATCAGTCCGAAGGAGAGGTTGACGACCATGATCACGCCCAAGTGCACGAGGTCGACGCCGAGTTTTTGTGCGAGCGGCAAGATGATCGGCACGGTCATGATCAGGGCCGGTGTCATGTCGATGAACATGCCTGTGATCAACAGCAAGATGTTCAACAAGACGAGCAGGATCCAGCGCTCATTGGCGAGCGCGAGAAAATTTTCGGCGATCCACGCCGGCACGCGCTCGTAGGCGAGGATGAAGCTGAAAACCGAGGTGGTGGCGATCAGAAAGAGAACGACTGCTGTCGTAAGGCAAGTTTCCCACATGATGCGCGGAAGATCGCGCCAGGAAATCTCGCGATAGACCACGATGGTCAGGAAAAGGGCGTAGAGCGCAGCCAACGCGCCGGCTTCGGTGGCGGTCGTAAGGCCAAAGGCGATGCCCCCGAGGATGATGACGAGGGTGAAGAGCCCGGCGAGGCCGGCACCGATCCGCCGCAGCTTCTCGGGCCATGGCAAAGCGGCGGTGCGCTTGGGATGGTAGAGCCGGCCGTGGACGTAGGCCGCGGCCAAAAGCCCAAGCCCGATCAAGATCCCGGGAACCACACCGCCCAAGAGAAGACCTCCGACCGACACATTGCCCGCAAGATAGGCGAAGAGGATCATGGCGATCGAAGGCGGAATGATCGGGCCCATCACCGCCGAAGCGAGGGTGATCGCGGTGGCAAAGGGCTTGGAATAGCCGTCGGCGACCATAGCACCGATCATCATCCGGCCGATGCTCGACACATCGGCCACGGCCGAGCCCGACACGCCACCGAAGAACATGGAAGAGAGGACGTTGATCTGGGCGAGTCCGCCCGGGAAGCGACCGACCAAGACTTCGGCCATGGCCACGAGGCGCTTGGCGACCCCGCCATGAGCCATCACGGCTCCGGTAAAGACGAAGAAGATGACGGCAAGAAGCGGAAAGCTGTTGATCCCAAAGAGCATCTTTTGGACGAGGGTGATTTCGTCGATGACGAACGGGTTGCCGAGCCAAGCATAGCCGAGGCTCGCAAGCGCAGCGGCAAGGCCGATGGCAAAGGCGATCGGCACGCCCAAGAGCATCAAGAGGATCAAGGAGAGAAGGAGCAAGAGAACGATCATCGATAATCAATCGCTGGCTGTGACGAGTTCGACCCGGCGCGTGCGCAACTCCGGTGCGAACCACAGGTTCAAAAGATCGCGCAGCGCAAAGAGAACGATAAGGCCTCCTGCTATCGGTACAGAAATATAGTACCATACGTTGCGATAAGGAATCGTTTCCATAAAATCACTGCCGAACTCACGCACGAAGCCGATGCCGTAAACGAGCATCACGATCCCGAAGACGAGGATCGCCAGATCGACGAGCGAGGCCAAGAGAAGGGCGAGGCGACCCTTGGCCTTTTCCACCAAGAGTTCGAGGGCGATGTGTTCCTTGAGATCGACACCGCAGGCAGCAGCCATGAAGGCGACCCAGATCAACAGATAGCGCGGTACTTCCTCCGACCAGGAGGGGACCTTGCCGATCGTCGCCCGCAGAACGACCGCGGCGATGACCACCGCGAAGAGCGCGCTGGCCAGCACGAGCGTCCAAGCGCGCGCGACGAGCCGAACGAAGTCACACAAGCGGTTGAAGCTGCGCAAACCGGGCTCCCTCGGCGCGAAGAAGAGCCCTCGGCTCCACGCGGGGAGCCGAGGGCTGTGCTCAGAAGTTCTTTTGTGTCTCGAGCAAGAACTTGACTTCCTCCTCGACACCGAGGCGCTTGGCTTCGCGGTCGAGAAGCGCTGAGACTTTTTCAAGGAACGGCTTTTTGTCGACGTTCTCGATCACCTTGAAGTCGGGCAGGCTCTTTAAGAACGCCAAGGAGGCTTTCTCATCGGCCGCCCAGGCACCGCGCATGAACGCCTCGGCCTCGCGTCCGGCTTGAACGATGGCGGCGCGCTGTTCGGGCTTGAGCCGATCCATGACGCGCTTGGATGCGATCATGATATCGGGAATACGGGCATGCTCATTGAGGACGAGGGTTTTCGTCACCTCGTAGAATTTCATCGACCGAATCGATGGCGGATTGTTCTCGGCTCCATCCACCACGCCGGTTTGCAGCGCGTTGTAGAGTTCACCCCAAGCCACTGGCACTCCGGCACCGCCAAAGGCTTCGACCATGGCGATCTGCACCGGGCTCGCCATGGTGCGGATCTTCTTGCCGACGAACTTGGAGGGATGGGAAAGTTCCTCTTTGGCGAAGAAGCTTCGGGCCCCGCTGTCCATGAAGGCGAGAACGACGATGCCCTTCTCCTCCAGTGGCTTCACGAATTCGCGCGCCCGATCGGACGTCAGGTACCACCAATAATGCTTCGCGTTCTTGAACAGGAACGGCAATGAATACATATCCATCCTTGGGTCGACCTGCGAGAGATTCGCAGAGGATACCGTGAAAAAGGCGATGGTACCATTGCGGATCGAC
Source organism: Pseudomonadota bacterium (assembly GCA_030549795.1). GTDB lineage: Bacteria > Pseudomonadota > Alphaproteobacteria > Geminicoccales > Geminicoccaceae > JANXAZ01. Next base: position 50,634 of record JAUQQO010000054.1, read on the forward strand.
TGCACCGACTCGACCGCATCGCCAAGAGCCCGTGCATGGTGCACGTCGATCTTGATTTCTCCCTTCGTCAGCGCTTCGACCCGCTCGGCGAAAAACTCATGGGTCATCGATACAGGATGGTCCGGAGCATGCAGTCCGTTCATTTTAAGTTCGATCGCCGCATGCGCTGGACTGAAAAGCCAAAATCCGGCGACAAAAGATAACAATAAACTTCTTACTGTCATCTCGAGCCTCCCTTCCCAGCTCTCGCTTTTTTCGCTTTAGGATCGCGCGCGCGCCAAATGCTATCGAGGATAGGAGAAAGCGACAAGCCGCGCCCTCTTTCCAAATGAGACGCCTTCGCTTCCGCCGAGCCGGTGATTGGCAGTGCACGAGCGGCTGTGCTAGCCGAAGGAATATGATGAGCGAGGCTGACCGTCCGCGCACCGCCCGCGCCTTGTGGTGGATGGGTCCTTTTTCGGCCGCACTCCTCGAAGAGAACCTGCCGACCCCCGGTGCCGACGAGGTGCTCGTGCGTACCCTCGTTTCGGGTGTGAGCCGCGGCACCGAGGCACTGGTTGCCGCCGGCTGTGTGCCCGAGAGCGAATGGCAGCGGATGCGCTGTCCCTTCCAGGCGGGGTCCTTCCCCTTTCCGGTCAAGTACGGTTACTGCGCCGTGGGTGTCGTGGAGGCCGGACCAGCCGCGCTGCTCGGCCGCACCGTCTTCTGTTTGCACCCGCACCAGGAGGCGTTTGTGGTTCCGGCCGCGGCGGTGGTCCCGGTGCCTGAGAGCGTGCCGGCCCATCGGGCGGTGCTCGCCGCCAACCTCGAAACCGCGCTCAATGCGCTGTGGGACGCACCGGCCTTACCCGGCATGCGCATCCTCGTGCTGGGGGCGGGGGTCGTAGGCGCGTGCGCGGCGCGGCTGTGCGCGCAGCTGCCCGGCACCGAGGTGGTGCTCTGCGATCGTGAGCCCGAGGCGGCGGCGCTCGCGCGTGCCTTGGGCTGCGCCTTCGCGCAAGCCCCCAACCTCCCGCGCGAGGTCGACCTCGTGATCGAGGCAACGGGCAACCCGCAGGCGCTCTCCCTTGCGCTCGAAGCGGCGGGAGAAGAGGCGACGATCCTCGTCCTCTCTTGGTACGGAGCGCAGGCGGCAGCAGTGCCGTTGGGGGCGGCGTTCCACGCCCGCCGGCTCAAGCTCGTCTCTTCGCAAGTCGGTGCGGTGGCGCCAAGCATGCGGCCGCGCTGGCCGCATCGGCGTCGACTCGCGAAGGCACTCGCGCTCCTCGCCGATCCGGCGCTCGAGGCGCTGCTCGACGAGACGGTCCGCTTCGAAGACGCGCCTTTGCGGCTACCAGAGCTGTTGCGCGCGCGGCGGCGCGGTTGTCTGCGTATTCGCTACCCAGAGTGATGGAGAGGGCCATGTACAGCGTGCGGGTGCGCGATCGGGTGATGATCGCCCACAGCTTCAAAGGTGAGATCTTCGGACCCGCGCAGCGCTTACACGGCGCCACCTATCTGGTCGATGTCACCTTTGAGCGGCCCCAACTCGATCCCGACGGGCTCGTGGTGGATATCGGGCGGGCCCATGCCGTACTCGCCGAGGTGCTCGCGCACATCGCCTACCGCAATCTCGACGAGATGCCGGAGTTCGCAGGCGTAAACACGACCACCGAGTTCCTCGCCCGTTGGATCTTCGAGCGCGTGCGGGAAGCGATCGCGGCCGGCAGACTCGGACCGCATGCTCACGGGCTCACCGGCCTTGCGGTCGAACTCGCCGAAAGCGACATAGCCTGGGCAGGCTACCGCGCCGCGCTGGGCCGTGCGGAGTGACGCGATGGAACGTCGGCTCGTCCTCGCCGTACCCCTCGACCCCGATCTCGCCACCGGCGGTACCATCTACGACCGCCGCCTCGCCGAGGGTCTAAGGGAACGTGGCTGGCAGGTGGATTGGCTGCGGTTGCCCGACGGTTTCCCGTTTCCGGACGAACAAGCGGTTGCCGCTTCGGCGCAAGCCTTCGCCGCGTTGCCGCGCGGCACCTTGCTGCTCGTAGACGGCCTCGCGCTCGGCGTTCTCCCCGAACTCGCGCGCGAGCAGAGCCAAAGGCTGCGCCTGCTCGGGCTCGTCCATCACCCGCTCGGCTATGAAGACGGGCTCGACCACGAAACGGCAACCCAGCTGATCGCGAGCGAGCGCGCCGCGCTGCGCTGGCCGCGGCGGATCTTGTGCACCTCGCAGACCACCGCGCGCACGCTCGAAGACCATTTCGGCGTCGAGCCGCAGCGGGTGGTGGTGATCGAGCCCGGCACCGATCCCGCCCCGCTTGCGCGCGGCTCGGGTGGACCAGAGGTGCAACTCTTAGCCGTGGGCGCGGTGATCCCGCGAAAGCGGTTCGACCGCTTGGTGCGCGCTCTCGCCCGGCTGCCCGAGCTCCCCTGGCACCTCACCGTCGTGGGTTCGCTCGAGCGCGCTCCGCAAGCGGTTGCGGCGCTGCGCGCGGCGATCGCCGAGACCGGGCTCGGCGATCGCGTGACACTTGCAGGCGAGCTGCGCGGCGAGGCGCTCGAGGCGGCCTTCGACCGCGCCGATCTCTTCGTCTCCGCCTCCGCCTACGAGGGATACGGCATGGCTCTGTCCGAAGCGCTCGCGCGCGGCCTGCCGATCGTTGCCGTGGCAGGAGGAGCGGTCGCTGATTGGTTGCCGGCGGATGCGGCACTCCTCGTACCGCCGCGCGATGAAGAGGCGCTGGCGCGCGCGCTCGCGCGCGCGATCGGTGATGCCGCCTTGCGCGCACATCTGAAAAAGGGTGCGATCGCGGCGCGCGCGCACTTGCCGCGCTGGCCCGAGCAGATCGCGCGCGCAGAAGCCGTTCTCGAGCAGGAGCTGGCGCGCTGAGCGGGTTCTCGGCTGACTGGCTGGATCTGCGCGAGGCCTATGATGCGGCCGCGCGCGATCCTGGGCTCGAGCAGAAGCTGGCGGCCTGGGCCGCCGGGCGCCGTGGCGAGCTCGAGGTCGTCGATCTCGGCGCCGGCACGGGCAGCAACTTGCGCCATCTCGCCCCGCGCTTGCCGGTGCCCCAGCGCTGGACGCTCGTCGAGCTCGATCCCGCCCTCATCGCCGCAGGCGCGCGCCGCCCGGCGCCCGCTCCTGCGGTCGCGGTCGCGTATCGCCGAGCCGATCTTGCGCGCGCGCTCGAGGAGGTCCTTGCGGGACCGGTCCATCTTGTGACCTGCTCGGCACTGCTCGATCTCGTCTCGGCGGATTGGCTCGCGCGGCTCGTGCGCCTTTTGATCGCGCGCGATCTCGCGTTCCTGGCGGTGCTGAGCTATGACGGTTTAGTCGAACTCGAACCACCGCACCCGCTCGATCGTGAGGTGATCGGGCTCGTCAACCGCCACCAGCGAACCGAGAAGGGCTTCGGTCCGGCGCTCGGCCCCGAGGCGGTGCGCTACTGCACCGAGCTTCTGCGGGCGGCGGGCGAGGTATCGCTCGTCGCGCGTTCGGACTGGCGCGCCGGGCCGGCCGATGCCGCCCTGCAACGTGCTCTCATCATGGGCTGGAGTGAGGCGGCCCGTGCCATCGCACCCGAGCGGACGGCGGCGATCACCTCATGGCAAGAGGAGCGGTTGCGCGCGATCGAGGCCGGGCTTGGGCGGGCGCGCGTCGGCCATCTCGATCTCTTGCGCCTGCCGCGCCGGGAGCGTGCGGCGTCGTAAGCGGCAGTAGAAGAGCCAGTCCTCGCCCAAGCGGATGACCTCGGGGGCAAGCCGCAGGGCTTCCTCCATGCGGCCGATGGCGGGCAGCACGAGGGCGGCGCGGCCGGAGCCGATGATAAGCGGTGCCACGCAGAGGTGGAGCGCATCCAAGCAGCCGGCGGCGAGAAAGCGTGACACCGTCATGCCGCCGCCTTCCACGAACAGACGGCGGATGCCGCGCGCGCGAAGCGCAGCGAGCACGGTGCGCGGCTCGAGAACCCCTCCCTGCGCGGGTAGGCCCAAGACTTCCGCCGTCCCAAGCCGCGCGCAATCCTGCCGATCGGCGCGACAGAGGAGCAGAGTGGGTGGCTCGGGATCGCGGAACAGGCGCCGATCGGCCGCCAGGCGGCGATCGGGATCGAAGACCACGCGCAAGGGACTGGGCCCGGGCACGAGGCGCACGGTGAGGAGGGGATCATCATAGGCGACGGTTCCCGCACCCACGAGCACGGCATCGGCGAGCGCCCGCAAGCGATGCATGTGGACGAAATCCTCACGCCCGGTGATGAAGGTCGAATGGCCGCGCTCGGTGGCGATGCGGCCATCCAGGCTCTGCCCGAGATGGGCGACGACGCGCAGCCCGTCGGGAGAGGGGGCGAGGAAGTCGCGGTAGGTGGCGAACAAGCGCTGCTGCTCGGGTCCAAGGCCATCAAGCGGCACTGTTGCGAGATCGCCGGCGCCGTGAGCGCAGTCCAAAAGACGCTCCCAGGCGCGTGCGATCCAGCGTGCCTGCGGACCTTCCTCGCGTGCGGGCGGCTTCACTCGCGGATCGCCTCGAGCTCGATCTGGATCGGGATCTCATCGGCCACCCAGCCGTTGTCCACGGCGTAGGTGCTTCCCCACAGGCTGCGCTTGACGACCGTGCGCGCGCTCAATCCCAAGACATAGTTCTCGCCCCAGGGATAGCGGCCGATCTTGTTCAAGGTGACGTCGACCGAAAGCGGCAAGGTTACGCCGCGGAAGGTCAGCAGGCCCTCGACCACGCCCGTGGTTTCGCTTTTGGGAACGGCTCGGGTCATCTTGAAGCTGATGATCGGGTGCCGCTCGGCATCCAAGAAGTCGGCGGCACGCAAGTGGTTGTCGCGGGCTTCGTGATTGGTGAACACGCTGCGCGCATCGACCCGAATCTCGGCATCGAAAAGCGTGCGGGTCGTCTCATCGAAAACGAACTCGCCTTCGGCCTTGAGGAATTGGCCGAGCACTTTGGAGTAGCCGATGTGCATGGCTTCGAACGCGATGGCGAAATGTTCGGGGTCGATCCGCCAGCGGCGCGGCTCCGCATACGTTGTCTTGGACACCGCAACCGCAAGGAGCGAGGCCAGAAGAGCACGGGCAGCAAACCGAATCACGGCTCGGCCTCCTTTAGATTTTCAGCCGGCGCCCCCCTCGATCGGGACACCGGTTATTCCGTTGCCCAAGATGCGCAACAGATGGCCGCTGCGGCGGGCTTTGGTCTCGAGGTAGAAGCGGTTGTGCCGATTGGGCGGGATCGCCGAGGGAACGCGCTCGATCACCGCGATACCGTGCCGAGAAAGGGCTTCGAGCTTGTCGGGGTTGTTGGTGATCAACCGTACCCGCTCGATGCCGAGCAGGCGCAACATTTTCGCAGCGAAGGCATAGTCGCGCTCATCCGGTAGAAAGCCGAGATGGGTGTTGGCATCTACCGTATCCAGGCCTTGGTCTTGCAGCCGATAGGCGCGCAGTTTGTTGAGAAGCCCGATACCGCGGCCTTCTTGCCGCAGATAGACGAGCACACCCGCTTCTTCTTCGGCCATCTGCGTGAGCGCGGCTTCCAGCTGCGCACCGCAGTCGCAGCGCAGCGAGCCGAAGACATCGCCCGTGAAACATTCCGAGTGCAGCCGAACGAGCGGGGAAGGCTGCCGCGCGGGATCGCCCACAACCAGCGCGAGATGCTCGACCGCGCCCGAGGCTGAGCGGAAGAGCACAAGCCGCGCGTGTTCCGTGGCAGCGATGGGCAAGCGCGCCTCGACCAGAGGCCGCAGGGTCGCGAGGTCGTCGCGCGAGCGGGCGAAGATGGCTTCCGCCTCGACGACCACATCAGCGCGCGTTTCCGCATTTGCAGCGCGCGCCAGCACAGCCGGGATGAGCCCGGCGCGCTTGGCGAGCTCGACCGCCGCTTCCTCCACCCGCGTGGCAAGGCGCAGCCGATAGCCCTCACCGAGCGAGCGCGCCCCGCCGGGCAGGCTCGGGCCTACGAGGGCGAACAGGGTCGAGGATGTGATGGCGGGATCGAGCTCGAGCGCAACGCAACTGGTGGCCGTTGCCGCAAGGCCCAGCGCCTGGGCGCGCGTGCCGGTGAGCAGAAGCGTTGCCGGACTGTGCACGGTGAGCCACTCGCCGAGCCCGGGCTCATCGAAGGGTTCGACGGCATGGACGAGAATGGCGCCGCTCGCGTCGAGGATCAGACACGTGCCACCGCCGGCGAGCACTTTCTCGGCGGCGACGACGCGCGCGCGGCTCGCGCGGGCCACCGGACTCACAGCGACCTCCGGCATTTGCGGCTGTCCATCGCCCGCTCCTCCCGACCACGGCGCCTATCCGAGCGCAGCGCAGCACCTCTTATCGGCGGCATTGCCGCACGAGCGCAGTTATCACGTCGAACCGCTTTGGAAAACATTGGACGGGCCCGGATCTCGTTACGCTCACTTCCCTCGAATCATACGTACGAGGACGCGGTCCCGATCGATCACCTGGTGTTTGAGCGCGGCAGCGATGTGGAGAAGAAGCAGCGCGGCAAGCGCCCAGCCTTGAGCGCGATGGGCGGCGAGCAGGATCGCCTCCAGCTGCGCGTCGGGGCCGATCGGGTGAGGAATAGGTATGACGCCAAAGAGAAGGGTCGGGATCCCAAGTGGTGAAGCGGCGGCGGCGAGGAAGCCGGTGATCGGCATGGTGAGGAGAAGAAGGTAGAGAAGGCCGTGGTTGATCGTCGCCGCGCGCTGTTGCCAAAGCGGCACCGTCGAGGGCAGCGCCGGTCGGGCGGGCTCAGTCATCCGCCAGGCGAGTCGGACAAGGGTGAGAGCGAGGACGACAAAACCCAAGCTCTTGTGGCGCTGATAGAGCACGAACTTCTCGGCTACGGACTCGGGCCCAAGGGTCACCATGTAGCGGCCGAGCAGCCATTGCACGAGCACGAGGGCAGCCGACAGCCAGTGCAACAGGCGAATGCCGAGGCCCCAGCGCTCGCGATCGCTACGCCAGTTCACGGCCGGATCGCCTCGACCTCAAAGCGCACGAGGATCTCAAAGGCGAGGACTTGTTCGCTCGCGAAGGGACCCTCCCCGAAGCGGAACAGGCGGCGATCAAGGCGCACCTCGCCGTCGGCGCGCGCTCGCGTGCCGTCAAGCGTGATTCGCACGGGATGGTGGATCCGCTGCGCTACGCCCTTCATCGCGAGCTCCGCCTCGACGAGAAAGACGCCATCGCCTTGCGGCCGAAAGGCGATGGTTCGGTAACGGGCCTGTGGCGATCGCGCGACGTCAAAGAATTCGGGTGCGAGGGCTTGGCGGTCGAGATTGCCATCGCCGGTGCGGAGGCTTCCGAGCTCAACCGTGACCTCCACCGAAGCGCTCGCAAGATCCTCGGGATCGAAACGGATCTGAGCCGTCCAGCGGGTGAACGAGCCGGTGATCTTCTGCGCGCCCTGCCGCGTTTCGAAGCTGATCCGGCTGGCCTCGGGGACGAGGCGCCATTCCATCGCCGAAATTGGGCCGGCTGAGAGGAGCAAGGCGCCGACCCCACAGATTGCTGCGGCGACACGCATCGCGATGACCCCTTCCGAGCTCGCAACGAGCCCGGAAGGGGAGATCGTGCGCGTGTAGCGCGCCGTCTAGAGCTTAAGGCGAAGGCGCGCTTCACGCTCCCCGAGCGACGATCTGCTCGTAGGCGGGAAGCGTCAAGAATTCGACGAAATCCTCGCGCAAGACGAGATCGAGGAGAAGCGCAGCCGCCTCGCGGTAGCGGCCGCTTTCGAAGCGTTCGCGGCCGAGTTCGGCTTCAAGGCGGGCGAGCTCCTCTTCGACGGTGCGCCGGATCAAAGCATCGTCGACGATCCGGCCGTCTGCAAGACGAGCCCGATGGCGGCGCCACTGCCACAGTTGCGCCCGGCTGATCTCGGCGGTGGCGGCATCTTCCATGAGATTGTTGAGCGGCACGCAGCCCACCCCGCGCAGCCAGGCCTCGAGATAACCGATGGCGACCGCGCAATTGGTCCTAAGACCATCTTCGGTGATGGTACCTTCGGGGACCGCGAGGAGCTCGGCGGCGGTGGCAGTAAAGCCGGCTTGCTTGCCGCTGTCGATTTGGTTCGGCCCCGGCATCAGCCGGTCGAAGACCTCTTTGGCGACCGGCACGAGACCGGGATGGGCGACCCAAGTACCATCATGGCCGTCGGCAGCTTCCCGTTCCTTGTCCGCGCGCACGCGCGCAAGCGCCTCTTCGTTCTTGATCGGATCGTGGCGGATCGGGATCTGCGCCGCCATGCCGCCCATGGCGTGCGCGCCGCGGCGGTGGCAGGTGGCGATGACCAGACGCGTATAAGCGCGCATAAACGGCACCGTCATGGTCACCTGCGCGCGGTCGGGCAGCACGCGGTCGGGATGCGCCCGCAGCTTCTTGATGTAGCTGAAGATGTAGTCCCAGCGACCGCAGTTGAGCCCAACGCAATGCTCGCGCAGTTCCCACAAGATCTCGTCGAGCTCAAAGGTAGCGAGGATCGTCTCGATGAGCACCGTGGCCTTGATCGTGCCGACCGGCAGTCCCAGGCGCATCTGCGCATGGTGAAAGACAGTGTTCCACAACCGTGCTTCGAGGTGACTTTCGAGCTTCGGAAGATAGAAATAGGGACCAGTGCCGCGCGCTAACAACTCTTTCGCATTGTGGAAGAAATAGAGGCCGAAGTCGAAGAGAGCGCCCGACATCGGCTGTCCATCCACCAACAGATGCGCTTCGGGAAGATGCCAGCCGCGCGGGCGAACGAGAAGAACTGCGGTCTTATCAGCCAGACGATAGCTCTTGCCGGTCTGGGGGTCGTCGAAAGCGATGGTACGCCGCACCGCGTCCATGAGGTTGAGCTGACCTTGGACGAGGTTGACCCAGCTGGGCGTGGTGGCGTCCTCGAAGTCGGCCATGTAGCAGGAGGCGCCCGAGTTGAGCGCGTTGATCACCATCTTGCGGTCGACGGGACCGGTGATCTCGACCCTGCGGTCGCGCAGGTCTTGTGGTATCGGCCAAACCTTCCACTCGGCGGCGCGGATGTGTGCCGTTTCGGGCAAAAAGTCGGGGAGTTCACCGGCATCCAGCCGCTTTTGGCGCTCCGCCCGCAGCGCGAGCAGGCGCCGGCGCTCGCCGCCGAACCGCCGCTCGAGATCGACCAAAAAGGCGAGCGCTTCGGGGGTAAGCACGCGCTCGAAGCCGGGAAGCACAGGGCCACGGAGTTCCACACCCGGAAGATCAAGGCGCTGCACGAGATCCTCTCCTGATCGGACAGCGGACCGCGGAGCGGATAGCACGGCTGACACGGTCCGGCCATGGTGCGGTGCAAAAAGGGCGCGGCGCAGGAAGCGCGTTCCCGCTTTGCCTCGGCTCGGGGATCGGGCACCCATGAACGAGACCATGGCTGGACGGCACAGTCCCATTGCGGAAACGGCGCGGGCCCATCTCGAGAATCGGGTTCCGCGCGGGTGTGAAGAGGAGACGGCGGCAGAGGCGTTGGCGCGTCTGTCGCGCGAGCGCTACGCGCTCGTCGATCCCTTTTGGGTCGTGGACCGCCTCGGGCGACTGTCGGGGATGGTGCCCACAGCCGAACTCTTAGCCGCGGCCCGCGATGCCCCCCTGGCCTCGCTTATGCGCCCACCGCCACCCACCGTCGATGACGACACCGACCAGGAGCGGGTGGCGATCCTCGCCCATCGTCATCGTTTGGCGGCGGTGCCGGTGGTGGACGGTGAGCGGCGGTTCTTGGGCGTGGTGCCACCCGAGGCGCTCATTGACGTGCTCTGGCGCGAGCATGATGAGGACTTGCGGCGCTTTACCGGCATGCTCGGTTCCGCCAACCACGCCACCCAGGCCCTTGCCCTCTCGCCTCTGCGGCGCGTGGCGCACCGCCTGCCGTGGCTGTTGGTGGGCCTTTTGGGCAGCATCGTGGCCGCAGCGGTGATGGCAGGCTTCGAAGCGCAGCTGCAGGCGCAGCTGGCCATCGCATTTTTCGTACCCTCGATCGTCTATCTCGCCGATGCGATCGGCACGCAGAGCGAGGCAGTGGCGGTGCGCGGGCTCTCGCTTGAGGCGATGCCACTCAGCCGCGTTCTGTGGGGCGAGCTTGCCACCGGAGCGCTTTTGGGTCTTGTGCTCGGCCTCGGCGCCATGCCGGCCGCTTTACTGCTCGGAGCCGGGCTCGGCCTTGCCATGGCGGTGGCCACGGCCATTTTCGCCGCTGGGACCTGCGCGTGCGGGATCGGGCTTCTTTTCCCCTGGATCTTGAGCCGTCTCGGGCTCGATCCCGCCTATGGGAGTGGCCCGGTTGCCACCGTCGTCCAGGACCTGCTCACGCTGCTCGTCTATTTCGCCTGCGTGGCGCTACTCGCTTGATCGGCCGCGGCTTGCCGTAGCGGGCGCCGATCGCGCGGTAGGCCGCCTCGACCGCCTCTCGGCCAAAGGCGCGCTCGAGTCTGCGCACCGTGAAGTGGCCGTTTGCTACCGACAGGAAATGGTCCATGAAAAGCGCGTTCACCGTAGCACCCGCGAGCGCGCCGAACACCGGTACGAGCTGCGCTGCCGCTTTGTCCGTCACCACCACACCGAAGCGCGCGCCGATGGCGCGCAGCAAGCCGATCGGCTGCGGCAACGAGGCGGCGGTGCCGGCATCGAGGGACGGAATCGCGGTATACTGCCAAGCGAGGCCAAGACGCAGCTCGTAATAGCCGAGCTCGGCATAATCATCGGCATGGCTGCGCCCGCCGATCGCGAACACTTTGATGCAGGAGAGACGGGTTTTGGGGCTGCGCGGATCTTCGCCATTCGCGCGGGCGACGTCGGCAATTGCACGCAACATGAGAAGTGTGGTGGTCGGGAGCTCCAAAAGAAGCGCCGGAAGTCCAAAGAAACCGCCGAGCGCCCCGGTCGCCACCGCCGCCAAGCGATGGCCGGCGAACCCAGCGGCGGCACCTTGTTCTGGTAGCGCTTGCGCGGCGACGTCGTAGGCGCGTACCACGGCCGCTTCCGCGGCGCGGCGCAGAGGCAATGACCACTCCTCGGGAAGCAGGCGCAAAATTTGCTCGATGGGTGTGCCGAGGATGCTCGACAGCTGCGCCGCCAGACTCGGCCGCTCGAGCGCGAGCCACGCTCGTTCGAGCTCCTCAAGCGCTTCTTTAGGAAGCGAGTTCAAAGGAAAAGTGCGGGTCTTGCGAACAGCCGGCAAAGGGACGATTACCACAGCACCTTCCAACTGACCACGCTGCGGAGCATCGACTTGGGTAGGACGGCGCGAACCCTTTCACCCCGATCGTTGCTCAGCACCACGACGACATGCGTTGATGTCACAGTGCTAACTTCGGCTTTGTCGAAGGCGAACTCGTGACGAACGTGTGGCGCTTCGATGACGACCCGGGCGGTCGCATCGCTGTGCTCCGCATTGGCGCTCATCGATCTTCTCCTTTTCGGGCGCACTGCTTGTGCAGCTCTCCGCTGATGCGATCTTAACGTGCGCGGCCGTGCTTGCACTCCCTGCGCCGGCTATGGCATTCGCGAAGGCGCCGTCGTTGGGACTGTTGGAAGGAGAATTGCGCCCATGCCGCTCGGCTCGCTCAACGGCCGCGGCCAGCTCGTTTTGACCGGTCTCCTTGTAGGGGCGGCCACGCTCGCGTTGGCGCCTGTCTTGCTCCCGACGATCGCGCGGGTCGGTCGACCGATTGCCAAGGCGGCGATCAAGGGAGTCATCCTCGCCTGGGAGACGACCCGCGAGACGGTGGCCGAACTGGCCGAAGCGGCGGAGGACATGCTCGCCGAAGCGCGCGCCGAGCTCGCGCAAGAGCTGGTCGGCGAAGCCCCTGCTGCTGCCGGGACCGCGCCCGGGGCAAGTGAGGCGCGTGCGCATGGCTGAACCCGAAACGGCGCGCATCGTACACCGTCTTCCCGGCCGTGTCCGGCTCAAGATCGATCAGCGTCGCTATGATGCCGCGTGGTTTGAAGCGCTCGCGCTCGAACTCGCGCTCGTTGAGGGCATCCGCACCGTCGAAGTCAATCCGCGCACCGCAAGCCTGCTCTTGTTCCACGACGGACCGCTCGAGCCGGTCCTCGATGCGCTCGCCGCGCGCGGTCTTGTGCGCCTTGAGAGCCTCGAGCCGCGCGAAATTCCCCTAACGCGCCGATTGCGCGAACGAGCCGGCCGACTCGATGCGCGGCTGCGTCAAGCGACTGCGGGCGAACTCGATCTGCAGGGTGCAGCCCTTCTCGGGCTCCTCTTCCTCGCGCTCGTTCAGGCCCTGCGCGGTCACGTCGCGGGCCCGGCCGTGAGCCTTTTGTGGTACGCCTCCAATCTCGCGCGCAATAACCGCTGAACGGTCGCCGAGCATCGACTTTCGCGCCGACGACCGCACGACCAAGTCAATATCGAAGGCGGGAGTAGAGGTGGGCTCATGCAAGAACAGGCAGCGACTGCGCAGGAGGTGACAGCGGTCGATCACGAGCTCGAGACGGCGGTGCGCGGTGAGCTCGAAAAGATCGCCCGCACGGAAGAGGAGATCGCTGAACTCGTGCGCGCGCGCATCCGCGAGAGCGCGCGCGCCACCGGCCGTACGGCGGTGGATGCGCTCGTCATCGCGCGCGATGCCGTGCGCACGGCGATAGCCGCAGCCAAAGATGCCGGCAGCCTGCTCATCACCGTGCGGGCGGCGGCTAAGGGCGCTGTGCTCGGCGTAGCGGATGTCGGCGGTGACGTCGCCGCCGCTGCGGGCGGTATCGTTCGCGCCGCGACCGAAGCAGCGGCGCAGTCGGGAGCCGATGCCGCCGCGGTCGCCAAACGGGCGGTCGATGGCGTGCTCGAGGCCGCCACTCAGGTCAGTGGGCGCACGGCGGACATCGCGCGCACCGCCGCCAACACCGCGCTCGAAGCGGTAAGCGGCATCGGCGGGGTGGCGGTGGGCACGCTCAAAGAGCTCCTCGGCACCATCGGCGGCGTGGTGCGTGCGATCGGCGAGCTCATGGTGCAAAAGCTCGCACCACGCGAAACGGCCGCGGCGGGCGAAGCGGGGGAGGGGGCGGCGAAGCCGCCGCGCGCGCGTCGCACGGGCAAACCGGCGGCGCGGGCGCGTACGGCCAAGGCTTCGTCTGCGCGCCGCAAAGCAGCCGAAGAGGCCAAGCCTCAGCCGACAGCCGAGTCAGCCGGCGGTGAGCCGCCCGAGGCTGGCTGAAGCGATCAGCCGCGCAGCGCCTCGACCCGGTCGAGGCGCTCCCAGGGCAGATCGAGATCAACGCGACCGACTTGGCCGTAAGCCGCGAGCTGGGCAAAGAACCCGGAAGACGATCGGGCGGGCAAGCGGCGCAAATCGAAACTGCGCACGATCGCAGCCGGTCGGAAATCGAACACCCGTGCGATGCGCGCTGCGATCTCTTCTTCCGGGAGCGTCCCGGTTCCAAAGGTTTCGACGACCAAGCTTACCGGGCGCGCGAGGCCGATCGTCCACGAGAGTTGGACCTCGCAGCTCTCGGCCAGACCGGCAGCGACTATGTTTTTGGCCGCCCAGCGCGCGGCATAAGCCCCGATGCGGTCGATCCGGGCCGGGTCCTTGCCGGAGAGCGCCGCACCGCTGTGACGAGCGTACTCACCATAAGTGTCGATTGCGTTTTTGCGCCCGGTCAGGCCGGCATGGCGGGCCGGACCGCCGACGAGGAACGGCCCGCCCGGGTTGATGAGGATGCGCGTGTGCGCATCCGGCTTAAGCGCAGCGTCAGCGAAGGCGGGAACGATCACAAGGGCCCGCAGAGCCTCCTCGAGTTCCGCTGGCTTGGGGCGGCGGTCGGGATCGAGGGCGGCGAGTACGGCCACAGCGTGCACCCGTGCGGGCTTGCGATCGCGGTACTCGACCGCAACTTGCACCTTCCCATCGGGCATGAGCCAGGGCAAGGCATCGCGCGCCCTCTCGAGGGCGCGGGCAAGCGCGTGGGCGAGCACGATCGGCACGGGCATGAGCTCGGGGGTCTGACGGCAAGCGAAACCGAAGGCGGTGACCTGGTGCGTCGCCGGGACGGCTTCGAGGCCTTCATCATCAAGCTCGGCTTCGTCCTGCTCAACGCGCGGAGCGGTCGTGATCTCGGCCAGACTGGTGAGGATCGCGCAGGAAGCGGCATCAAAGGCGCCACCGATATAGCCGGAGGCTGCGATCACCTCGCGGGCGATGCTCGGCAGATCGAGGCGGGCGGGCGAAGCGAAGCGACAGGCAAGAAAAAGGGTGCCGGTGGCGACGGCGCACTCGGCCTCAACACGGGCGAAGGGATCGACCGCGAGGAAGCGGTCGATGATCGCATCGCTGATCCGGTCGCACAGCTTGTCGGGATGGCCGGCGGTCACCGATTCGGAAGTGAAGACGAAGTCGCGCATCATGACGGCGGACCTTCTTCCGACCCGCCGCCTTCCGGTAGTTTCGCCGGCGCGGCGGGATGCGGTTTGAGCGCTTCGTTTACGACGAGCGGCAGAAGGCTGCCCGCCGCGACCAGGGCGAGATCGCGGATACCCAAGGGCGCAAGCCCCAACAGGCTGCGCAAGGGCGCCAATGCGGCCGTTGCGAGCTGAAGAGCGCCACTGGTGAGGAGAGCACGGGAGAGCCAGGGGTTGGGGGCAAGCGGCCGTCGCCCGGGAATAAGACTGCGGCGCTCGCTGCGGCAGAGGAGCGCGTGCAGGAGCTGCGCGGCGGTGAGAGTTTGAAAAGCGATCGACCCCGGGACCGGAGAACCGGATCCGTAAAGCCAGCGCGCCGCACCCCAAGCAGCGAGCGTGCCGGCACTGATCACTGCGCCCTCGCGGGCGTAACGCGCGAGCTCGCGCCCGCTCACAAATGGCGCCAGGGGATCGCGCGGCGGCCGCTCGAGCACATCGGGTTCCGCCGGCTCGAGCGCCAGGGCCAGGGCCGGGGCAACGTCGGAAATAAGGTTAAGCCAAAGCAGTTGGATCGGGCTTACGATCGCTTGCCCACCGAAGAGTACGCCAGCTCCAGTGACCGCGATCTCGGAGAAATTGGTCGAAAGAAGGTAGTGTACCGATTTCTTGATGTTGGCGTAGGTGGTGCGGCCCTCGGCAACCGCCGTCGCCATGGCCGCAAGGTCGTCTTCGGCGAGCACGATGTCGGCGATCTCGCGCGCGACATCGGTTCCGCTTTTACCCATCGCGACGCCGACGTTGGCGGCCTTGAGTGCCGGGCCGTCGTTGACCCCATCCCCGGTCATCGCCACCACCAGGCCCCGGCGTTGCAGAGCCCGCACGATCGCGAGCTTGTGGGAGGGGCTTACACGGGCGAAGACGTGCACCCGCGGCGCGAGCGCCTCGAGAACTTCCGGCTCCATCCGATCGAGGCGGGTGCTGTCGAGGATTTCGAGCTCATCCTCAGCGGAAAGATTGAGCGTCTTGGCGATCGCATAGGCGGTTGCGCTCTGATCGCCGGTGATCATGACGGTGCGGATGCCCGCGCGGTGAAAAGTGGCGATGAGCTCCCGCATGCCGGGTCGGATCGGATCGGCGAGGCCCACAAGGCCGAGCCAAGTCAGATCCTGCAGCGCGAAGGGCGCATCCGGTGCGAGAGTGCCAACGGCAAAGCCGAGCACGCGCAACCCCTCGGCTGCCATCGCTTCGTTCTGGGCGAGAATCTTACGCCGACGCTGATCATCGAGCGAAAAGGTCGCCTCGTCCTCCCGCACCGTCCCACACAGCTCGAGCACCGCAAGCGGGCTACCCTTGACGGCAAGGAGATGGTGCCCGTGCGCGTTGCCGTGCCGGCTCGCCATAAACGGCCGCGCCTCGGTGCGCGGCAGCATTGCGAGCCGCGGCCATCGCGCGCGCAAAGTCAAGACATCGACGCCCGCCTCGCGCGCGAAGCGCAAGAGCGCGACCTCGGTGGGCGAGCCCTCAAGCGCGCAATCGGGTGCTGCGCCGATGAGCTCGACCTCGCTGCACAAGACCATGACAGCGAGGAGATCGCGCACCGCCGCCACGCGACTCCCCCGCCCATCCAACAGCTCGTGCGCTGAGCTACCCCGACGGTAGCCCGGCCCTGAGCCGAGCCCGAGAGCTGCCACCGACATGCGGTTCTGGGTGAGCGTGCCGGTCTTATCGAAGCACAGCACCTGCACCGAGCCCAAAGTCTCGATCGCGGCCAGCTTGCGCACGAGCACGCCCTTGTCCCGCATGCGTTGGATGCCGAGGGCAAGGGTGGAGGTGGCGACCGCCGGCAAGCCCTCGGGTACTGCTGCCACCGCGAGGGAGACGGTGGTGCCGAGCATGGAGGCCAAGCCGATGCCGCGTAAGAGACCGGCGCCGAAAATAGCTGCGCAGCTAGCAGCGCTTAGGAGCACAAGACGCCGCCCGAGATCCTCGAGCCGTTGCTGTAGCGGGGTGGGCGGCGGGGTCACCTCGCCGAGCAGGGTTTGGATGCGACCGGCTTCGGTAGCCGCACCGGTCGCAACGACGAGTGCACGGCCGGCGCCGCTCGTCACCACACTGCCGCGAAAGACGAGATTGGCGCGATCGGCAAGCGGCAGTAGCGGATCGGAAAGCGGAGCGGAGCGCTTGTGAACCGGGAGGCTCTCGCCGGTGAGCGCGCTTTCATCGACAGCAAGACCGTCCGCATCAATGACGCGTGCATCGGCGATGACGCGTTGACCGGCGGCGAGCACGAGCAGATCGCCGCGCACCACCTCCCGCGCCGGGATCCGTTGCAGCGTGCCGTCGCGCACGACCTCCGCAAACAAGCTCTCAGCCGTCTCGAGACTCGCGATGACGCGCTCAGCGCGGCTCTCGGTGTACCAGCCGATCGTCGCGTTCGCCGCCACGACGGCCAGAATTGCAAGCGCATCGGCGATGCCGCCGGTAGCAAGCGAGATCGCCGCTGAGACGGCGAGCAGGCCCACCGGCAAAGAGACGAGCTGTTCGGCTAAGATGGCGAGTTCGCAGCGGGGGCGCGGTGTCGGCAATTCGTTGGGGCCGTCGCGCTGCAATCGGGCTTGCGCTTCTTTACGCGAAAGGCCGCGCTTGGGATCGGTGCCGAGAATGCGGGCGCATTCTGCGACGGAGAGCGTGTGCCAGAGCGGTTGACGATCCGCCGCGGTTGTGGGCGAGGGGGGAGCGGGCTTTCTCGCACCCGCACCATCCACTTGCGTGGGCGAGTGGTCGAGAGAAGTTCGCACAAGAGCGAGCAGCGCATCGAGCCCGAAGAGCGGATCGTGCTCGACGAGGAGCGAGCCGGTTAAGGGATTGGCGCGCGCATGTCTTACCGCGGGATGAGCGCGCAAGGCCGCTTCGAGCGCGTGGGCGCGCTCCGGGCGACGCTTGAGCTCGCCCATCCGCAACCGCACCCGCCCGCGCACGGCGGTGTGCAGGGGCACGATGCGCGGCTCGCGCGCCTTAGGAGGGATCACGCTGGGCAAGGCCTTGGATGACGTGGTACGGGCGGAGGGATTCGAACCCCCGACATCGACGGTGTAAGCGTCGCGCTCTACCCCTGAGCTACGCCCGTTTGGCCCGCTTCGACTAGCTTTTCGCGCCGCGACCGGCAAGCCGTTCGCGCATGCTGACTCGTTCGCAGATATGGGTGGAAAGGGCGGTGCCGGCTACACGATGACCCTCCTCGTTCCAATGGCCGCCGCACGGAGTCGCACCCAAAAAGCCGTGCACGCAGCGGCCGGTCTCTTCGGCGTAGGCGCGCAACAGTGGTACGAGCGGGAGATGGTCGATCCCTTCCCGCGCCGCGAAGGCCGCAAGCCGGCGGGCCGGCGCTTCGAGATCGCGCACACCCAAAGCGGCGGCGAAGGCGTTGCGCACGGCCGCATCGGGGTGGACCTCGATCCCCGCGCCGAAGCTCGCAAGAACCAGATCGGCGCCGCTTTCGCGCACGCGTGCGGCAAGCCGTGCCAGGATCTTTTCGGTGAGGATCCACGCACGCTCCCAAACCGGAAGTGGCGGTTCGATGTAGATCTGATGATCGAGCCCCGGCTCGAAGCCCGGCGTTCCGGCGCGTACGGCCGCTGTGCGCTCTTCTTCGGCACGGCGTGCGGCCATTTCGCGTTCGCGTTGAGCGCGGGCGGCGGCAAGGATGAGCTGGACCGAGCGCAGGTCGGGGGCGAGCTCGTAGAACGCGCGGCCAAGAGCGCTCATGCGCAGCGCATTGCCCAGCCCTTTGGCGAAGGAACGATCGAGGAGGAGCTCGCCGTCGCGGTCGATGAAATGGGGTTTAGAGGGGCCTTGGAGTTCGATGCTGTTGTTGCGCACATCATTGCCCCAGAAAAACGCGAGGACAACGAGATCAGGCGCAAAATGGCGTGCTCGCTCTTCGAACATCAAAAGCTCTTGTGTGGTACCATATCCAGCCACACCAAAGTTCAAGACCTCGACGGTGCGGCCCGCCAGCGCGGGACAACGCGCGAGTTCGCGCTCGAGCACGGCACCGACTGTCGCCTCGAGCTCGACCTGTTTGGCTTCCACATAAGAATCGCCGAGCAGAGCGATGCGAAAGCCGTCGCGCGGGCGGTTTTGCGAGCGCGGTCGATCGCGCATGCCGAACGCGTTGAAGCGCACATAGACGGGATTTTCCGAGCGGTCCCAACCCTCGGCGCGGGGGATCGGGACTTCACCCAGAACCGGATCGGGGCGGTAAAAGACGGTCCAAGAGAGCCCGAGCAGGCGCGCAGCGGCCTCAAAAAGAGCGATCGAGACCGCCACGGCTGCGAGCACGAGAGCGAGATTGGCGCGAGACACGGGACGCGTGGTAGCCGGACGACGCCCCGATGCCAAGCGATGCGGTTGACAGGGCGCCGATCGACGCCTACATGCCGCGCGACCCCTTTGGGGACGTAGCTCAGCTGGTCAGAGCGCCGGCCTGTCACGCCGGAGGTCGCGGGTTCAAGTCCCGTCGTCCTCGCCACGCTTCCAACATACAATCTTCGCTCGCACGCAAACAGGTTGTGGCCGAAAGCCTTCTTGGCTTTGGCGCTGCGGGCGCTTAAGGTCCGCGCCGCTCGGCCAAGGGTGGGCGGATCCATGGACGGTTACCTCGCCGCATATTTGCCGATCCTCATCTTCCTCGGGATCGCGGTCGGCCTTGCCGCCTTGATCGTGTTCGGCTCTATCCTGGTTGCGCCGCAACGGCCCGATGCCGAGAAGCTCTCGGCCTACGAGTGCGGCTTCGCACCCTTCGGCGACGCCCGCCAGCGCTTCGACGTTCGTTTTTATCTGGTCGCCATTCTCTTCATCGTCTTCGACCTCGAGGTCGCCTTCCTGTTTCCCTGGGCGGTGGCACTGCGTGAGATCGGTCTGTTCGGCTTTTGGTCGATGGTGGTCTTCCTTGCCGTACTCACGGTGGGCTTCATATACGAGTGGTGGAAAGGCGCCCTCGAGTGGGAGTGAGCATGAGCACGAACGCGACCACATTGGCGCGGCCGACCGTCGATCCGTTTTTTCGCGAGGTCGACGCGGCGGTGCGCGACAAGGGCTACATCGTCACCAAGCTCGAGGAGCTCGTTGGCTGGGCGCGCTCGGGATCATTGTGGCCGATGACCTTCGGGCTTGCTTGTTGCGCGGTCGAGATGATGCACGCGGCGGCGTCGCGCTACGATCTCGACCGTTTCGGCTGTGTATTCCGGCCGAGCCCGCGGCAGGCCGACGTGATGATCGTCGCCGGAACGCTGTGCAACAAGATGGCGCCGGCTTTGCGCAAAGTCTACGATCAGATGGCCGAGCCGCGCTACGTGATCTCGATGGGATCCTGCGCCAACGGCGGCGGCTATTATCATTTCAGCTATTCGGTCGTGCGCGGCTGTGACCGGATCGTTCCGGTCGACGTCTATGTTCCGGGGTGTCCGCCCACGGCCGAGGCGCTCGTCTACGGCATCTTGATGTTGCAGAAGAAGATCCGCCGTACGGCCACCATCGTACGATAGGGCGGAGGAGGGTATGCCGGTTGAGACGCTCGCCGAGCGCGAGGCGGCGCTTAAGGAGCTCTTGGGCCTCATCGAGGCGGCGCTCGGCGACTATCTGCTCGGGGCCGAGATCGCGCGCGGCGAGCTCACGATCCGCGTTCCCGCGGCATCGATCCGGCGGGTGCTGTTGTTCTTGCGGGACGACCCGCACATGCTCTTCAAAGAGCTCGTCGACCTGTGCGGGGTCGACTATCCCGAGCGCGAGCGCCGCTTTGAGGTCGTCTATCATCTTCTTTCGCTTAAGCACAACCAACGGATTCGGGTGAAGATCGAGACTGACGAGAACACGCCGGTACCCTCGGTGACGAGCGTGTTCTCGACGGCCGGGTGGTTCGAGCGCGAAGCATGGGACATGTACGGGATCTATTTTTCGGACCATCCGGATCTGCGGCGCATCCTCACCGACTATGGTTTCGAGGGACATCCGTTACGCAAAGATTTCCCGCTCACCGGTTACGTTGAACTTCGCTACGACGATGAGCAGAAGCGGGTGGTGCACGAGCCGGTGAAGCTTCGGCAAGATTTCCGCACTTTCGATTTCTTGAGCCCTTGGGAAGGGGGCGGTGGATTTCTGCCGGGGGACGAGAAGGCCGGTCGGTGAGTGCGGGACAGGCGGCGACCGGTCGGCGAGGCAAATGGGCGCCGAAGGCGGCGGGGACGGGGTTTGAGCGGGTATGGCCGAAACGACGCTTGAGACCTTCGCCATCAACTTCGGGCCGCAGCACCCGGCGGCCCATGGCGTTCTCCGCCTGGTGCTGGAGATGGACGGGGAGGTGGTCGAGCGCGCCGATCCGCACATCGGCCTCTTACACCGCGGCACCGAGAAGCTGATCGAATATCGACCCTATTTGCAGAACATTCCCTATTTCGATCGGCTCGATTATTGCTCGATGCTCTGTCAAGAGCACGCCTATGTGCTCGCGGTCGAGCGCCTGTTGGGCTGCGAAGTGCCGATCCGCGCGCAGTATATTCGCGTGTTGTTCGACGAGATCACGCGCATCCTCAATCATCTTCTCAACGTCACCACCATGGCGCTCGACGTCGGTGCGATGACACCGCTTCTGTGGATGTTCGAGGAGCGCGAAAAGCTCATGGGCTTTTACGAAGCGGTGTCGGGTGCGCGCATGCACGCCAACTATTATCGCTTCGGTGGTGTGGCGCGTGATTTGCCTGATGGGCTCGAAGAACAAATCTGGAAGTGGATCGAACAGTTCGTCCCCAAGCTCGACGACATGGACGAACTGTTGACGGAGAACCGCATCTTCAAGCAGCGCACGGTCGACATTGGCGTTGTCAAACCGGAAGACGCTCTCGATTGGGGCTTCAGCGGGCCCATGCTGCGCGCAAGTGGCATCCCCTGGGATCTACGCAAGGCGCAGCCCTATGAGGTTTACGACCGCATGGACTTCCTCGTGCCGGTCGGCAAAAACGGCGACTGCTATGACCGCTACCTCGTGCGCATGGCCGAGATCCGCGAATCCTTGAAGATCATGCGCCAGTGCCTGGAGCAGATGCCGGAAGGTCCGGTGCGGGTGCAGGACTATAAGATCACACCGCCACCGCGGTCGCTCATGAAGACCTCGATGGAGGCGCTCATCCACCACTTCAAGCTCTACACCGAGGGGGTACGGGTGCCGGCCGGTGAGGTCTATGCCGCGGTCGAGAGCGGTAAAGGCGAATTCGGCGTGTATCTGGTCTCAGACGGCACCAACAAGCCTTACCGCTGCAAGATCCGTTCCCCCGGCTACGTCCATCTCCAAGCACTCGATTTCATGGCGCGGGGCCACCAACTCGCGGACGTCGTGGCGATCATCGGCTCGCTCGATATCGTCTTCGGGGAGATCGATCGATGAGTGTGGCGGCGGGCAAGAAGGTGCCGTATGGGGCAATGGCGCCCGACGTCGATCACTTCGCCTTCACCCCCGAGAACCTCGAAGAGGCGAAGAAGATCATCGCCCGTTATCCGCCCGGTCGGCAGGCGAGTGCGGTGCTGCCACTGTTGCATCTCGCGCAGGCACAGCATGGCGGCTGGCTACCCAAGGCTGCCCTCGACTATGTCGCTGACTTCCTGGGCATGCCGCGCATCCGCGTTTACGAGGTGGCCACCTTCTACGACATGTTCAACACCGAACCCGTAGGCCGCGTGCAGGTGCGGGTTTGTACGACGACGCCGTGTTGGCTGTGCGGTTCGGATGAGGTGTTGCGGGCAGCGCGCGAAGTGCTGGGGTGCGAACCGGGCGAGAGTTCACCCGATGGACGCTTTTACTTGCGCGAATTCGAGTGTCTTGGGGCCTGCGCGAACGCTCCGGTGATGTGGATCGACGACGATTTCTACGAGGATCTCACGTACGAGCGCGCAAAGCGCGTGCTCGAGGCGATTGTGCGTGGCGAGCGCCCCGCACCCGGTCCGCAGTCGGGGCGCAAAGGTTCGATGCCAGCGGGCGGCAAGACCACGCTTTTGGACGTGAGCGAGTGATGCTGCACGACCGCGATCGCATCTTCACCAACCTCTACGGCGAGCGTCCTTGGAACCTCGAGGCGGCGCGCCGGCGGGGCGATTGGGACGGGACCAAAGAGCTCATCCTCAAAGGCCGCGAGTGGCTCATCCAACAGATTAAGGAATCCGGCCTGCGGGGGCGGGGCGGGGCCGGTTTCCCAACTGGCCTTAAATGGTCGTTCATGCCCAAGCAGGCAGACGGTCCCGTCTATCTCGTGGTCAATGCCGACGAATCGGAACCCGGCACGTGCAAGGATCGCGAGATCATCCGCAACGAGCCGCACAAGCTCATCGAAGGCTGCGTGCTCTCGGGCGCGGCGATCGGCGCGACGGCGGGCTACATCTACATCCGCGGCGAGTTCGTGCGCGAAGCGCAGATCTTAAGCGCGGCGATTGCGGAAGCGTACGAGGCTGGGCTTGTAGGTAAGAACGCCTGCGGCTCGGGCTATGATTTCGAGCTCTACTTGCACCGCGGCGCTGGGGCGTATATTTGCGGCGAAGAGACGGGGCTTCTTGAGAGTCTCGAGGGAAAAAAGGGCCAGCCGCGGCTTAAACCGCCGTTTCCCGCCGCCGTGGGGCTGTACGGGCGGCCGACGACGGTCAACAATGTCGAGACGATCGCGGTTGTTCCCACCATCCTGCGGCGCGGGGCGTCGTGGTTCGCCGGGCTCGGTCGCCCCAATAACACCGGCACCAAGATCTTCTGCATTTCCGGTCACGTGAACCATCCCTGTACGGTCGAAGAGGAGATGGGCATCCCGCTTAAGACTCTCCTCGAGAAACACGCGGGCGGGGTGAGGGGAGGTTGGGACAATCTCTTGGCGGTGATCCCCGGCGGCAGTTCGGTGCCGCTCATTCCCAAAGAGATCTGCGATACCGTGCGCATGGACTTCGATTCCTTGCGCGAGGTTGGCTCCGGCTTGGGCACGGCTGGGGTGATCGTGATGGATCGCTCAACCGACATCGTCAAAGCGATTGCCCGGCTGTCCAAGTTCTACATGCACGAATCTTGTGGTCAGTGCACGCCATGCCGCGAAGGAACGGGTTGGTTGTGGCGGATGATGGAGCGCCTGGTCCGTGGTGAGGCCGAGATCGCCGAGATCGACCAGCTCTATGACGTAACCAAAGAGATCGAGGGCCACACCATCTGTGCGCTCGGCGATGCCGCCGCGTGGCCGGTGCAAGGGCTCATCCGCCATTTCCGCCACGAACTCGAGCGGCGCATTCGCGAGCGTAAGTTGCTCGCCCGCCGCGCCGCCTGAGGGAGAGCGCGATGCCCAAGCTCATCATCGATGGGCAGGAGGTCGAGGTCCCGCCGGGCTCGACGGTGTTGCAGGCCTGCGAAGCGGCGGGACG
Source organism: Pseudomonadota bacterium (assembly GCA_030549795.1). Lineage (GTDB taxonomy): Bacteria > Pseudomonadota > Alphaproteobacteria > Geminicoccales > Geminicoccaceae > JANXAZ01. The sequence continues at coordinate 74,416 of JAUQQO010000054.1, forward strand.
GGAAATCCCGGTCTTCTGTTACCACCCGCGCCTGAACATCGCCGGCAACTGCCGGATGTGCCTGGTCGAGGTGGAAAAGATGCCGAAGCCGCAGGCCTCCTGCGCGCTGCCGGCGACCGATGGCATGGTCGTGCGCACCGACAGCCCGATGGTGCACAAGGCGCGCAGGGGCGTGCTCGAGCTTCTGTTGATCAACCATCCGCTCGATTGTCCGATCTGCGATCAGGGCGGGGAGTGCGATCTGCAGGATCTCACGCTGTTCTACGGGCCGGATAAGAGTCGCTTTAAAGAAAATAAGCGTGCGGTTGCCGACAAATATCTGGGGCCGCTGATCTCGACCCACATGACGCGCTGCATCCACTGCACGCGCTGCATTCGCTTTTTGAACGAGATCGCCGGCGTCGAAGAGCTCGGGGCGGTGTTCCGCGGCGAGCACATGGAGATCACGACCTGGATCGAGGCGGCGCTCACTTCCGAATTGCAGGGCAACATCATCGATCTGTGCCCCGTGGGCGCGCTCAACTCCAAGCCCTACGAGTACCGCGCGCGCACTTGGGAGCTTAAGAAGACCGAATCGATCGATGTGCTCGATGCCGTGGGCTCTGCGATCCGCATCGATAGCCGCGGCAACGAGGTCATGCGGATTCTCCCGCGGCTGCACGAAGAGGTGAACGAAGAGTGGCTCGCCGATAAGAGCCGCTTCGCCTACGACGGGCTCAAGCGCCGTCGGCTCGATGTGCCGATGGTGCGCCGCAACGGACGCCTCGAGCCGACCGATTGGCGCACCGCCTTTGCTGTCATCGCCGAGCGGGTGCGGGCCACCGACCCGAGCAAGATCGCGTTCCTTGTGGGCGATCAGGTCGACTGCGAGACCATGGTGCTTATCAAGGAGCTCGCGCGCCGGCTCGGCACCCCGCATGTCGAGTGCCGCCAAGACGGTGCGCCCTTGGCTCGTGAGCCGCGCGCCCAATATCTCTTCAACACCACCATCGCCGGCATCGAAGAGGCCGATGTGTGCCTTCTCGTCGGCACCAATCCCCGTTGGGAGGCGCCGCTCGTCAATGCGCGCATTCGCAAGCGCTGGCGGCGCGGCGGCTTTACGGTAGCGCGCATCGGCGTGCCCTTCGACCTCACCTATCCGGTAGAGGATCTCGGTGCGGGCCCGCAGACCCTCGAAGAGCTCGCTTTGGGGCGCCATTCCTTTGCCGAGCGGCTGGCTTCTGCTAAGCGGCCGATGGTGATCGTGGGGACGGGCGCCGTCGCGCGTGCGGATGGGGCGGCGGTGCTGGCGCTCGCGTATCGTCTTGCCGAATCGGTTGGCTTGTGCCGCGAAGGCTGGAACGGCTTTAACCTGTTGCACACCGCAGCGGCCCGGGTGGGTGGGCTCGATCTCGGGCTCCTTCCCGAGCCCGGCGGGCGCGATCTCGCCGGCATCCTGGCGGGTATCGAGGACGGCAGCATCGAGCTCGTCTTCGCGATCGGGGTGGACGAGATCGACCCGGAGCGCCTGGCCAAGGCCTTCGTCGTCTATCAGGGCACCCACGGTGACCGCACGGCACCGATCGCGAGCGTCATTCTGCCCGGTGCGGCCTACACCGAGAAAACGGCCACCTGGGTGAACCTCGAGGGACGGCCGCAGCGCAGCCGGCTGGCGGTGTTCCCACCCGGCGAAGCGAAGGAGGATTGGCGGATCCTGCGCGCCCTCTCTGAGGCTCTCGGATGCACGGTGCCGCTCGACACCCCGGAAGAAGTGCGGCGGCGAATGGCGGAAATGGCGCCCTGGATCGCCCGGCTCGATCGCGTTACCCCCGCCACGTGGGGGGCGTTCGGGCGGCCGGGCCCCATCGATCCGGCTCCCTTCCGCTCGCCCATCACCGATTATTATCGCACCTGTGCGATCAGCCGCGCCTCGCGCACCATGGCAGAGTGCAGCGCGGTGATCCTCGGCAACCGCGCGCAGGCCACGGGCACCCATGGCTGAGCTCTTCACGTCCACCATCTGGCCGGTCACGGTCCTCGTCTTGAGGATCCTGTTGGTCGTGGTGCCGCTTTTGTTGGCGGTCGCCTATCTCACTTACGCCGAACGCAAGATCATCGCGGCGATGCAGCTGCGCCAGGGGCCGATGGTGGTCGGACCCTATGGGCTCCTCCAGCCGCTCGCCGACGGTCTCAAGCTGTTCGTCAAGGAAACGGTGATCCCGACCGGGGCCAACAAGGTCGTCTTTTTGTTGGCGCCGATGATCACCTTCATTTTGGCGCTCATCGGCTGGGCGGTGATCCCGTTCGGTGAAGGCCTCGTCTTGGCCGACATCAACGTTGGGGTTCTCTATCTCTTCGCGGTGAGCTCGCTCGGCGTTTACGGGATCATCATGGCCGGGTGGGCATCCAACTCGCGCTATGCCTTTTTGGGTGCGTTGCGCTCTTCGGCGCAGATGGTGAGCTACGAGATCGCCATCGGCCTCATCATCATCTCGGTGTTGATCAGCGCCGGATCGCTCAATCTCTCGGCCATCGTGCGGGCCCAAGAAGTGCACGGATGGTACGTTTTCTGGCATTTCCCGATGTTCATGCTGTTCTTGGTAGCGATCCTGGCGGAGACGAATCGGCACCCCTTTGACCTGCCGGAAGACGAGGCTTCGCTCGTAACCGGTTACAATGTCGAATACAGCTCGATGACCTTCGCGCTCTTCTTCTTGGGTGAATATGCCAACATGATCCTCATGAGCGCGATCACGAGCGTGCTCTTCTTGGGCGGATGGCTGCCGCCGCTGGACATCTGGCCGCTTACCGCGATCCCCGGTCCCCTGTGGCTGATCCTCAAGATCTGTTTGGTACTCTTTGTCTTCATTTGGGCGCGGGCGACATTGCCCCGCTACCGCTACGACCAACTCATGCGCTTGGGCTGGAAGGTTCTCTTGCCGCTCTCGCTCGCTTGGCTCGTGCTCACTGCGGGCGTGGTGGTGGCGTTTCCCATACCGCGGCCGTAAAGCGTGCTCGGGAAGGTGATCGATGCTCGCTCTTGATCGACTCGCGCGGACGGTCCTCTGGCAGGAGCTCATCAAGGGCTTCGCGCTCACTTTCCGCTACATGTTCAAACCCAAAGTCACGCTGAACTATCCTTACGAGAAAGGCCCGCTTTCGCCGCGCTTTCGCGGCGAGCACGCGCTGCGCCGCTATCCCAACGGCGAGGAACGCTGTATCGCCTGCAAATTGTGCGAGGCGATCTGCCCGGCGCAGGCGATCACCATCGAGAGTGAGCCCCGCCCGGACGGCAGTCGGCGCACCACCCGCTACGACATCGACATGACCAAGTGCATCTATTGCGGCTTCTGTGAAGAAGCCTGTCCGGTGGATGCGATCGTCGAAGGACCGAACTACGAATTCGCAGCCGAGACCCGCGCCGAGCTCATCTATACGAAAGAGAAATTGCTCGCCAACGGCGAGCGCTGGGAACGCGAGATCGCCGCCAACCTCGAGCGCGACGCGCCCTACCGCTGAGCGAAGAGGGAAAAACCGCCATGACCGCCGAGCTCTTCGTGTGGTGGATGTTGGCGCTGGTCGCGATCGCTTCGGCGGTCATGGTCATCGCCGCTAAAAATCCGGTCCATTCGGTTTTGTTCTTGATCCTCTGCTTTTTCAATGCTGCCGGGATGTTCGTGCTCATCGGCGCCGAGTTTTTGGCGATGATCCTGGTGGTCGTCTATGTGGGCGCGGTTGCGGTGTTGTTCCTGTTCGTGGTGATGATGCTCGATATCAATTTCGTTCGCTTGCGCGAAGGCTTTTTGAACTACCTTCCGGTGGGAGCATTGGTTGGCATCGTGTTGTTGGCCGAACTCGTGCTCGTGGGCACGAGTTGGGCGTTGCGTGAGCCGTCGCCTGTGCTTGCGACGGTGGAAGGGTTGGACAACACCCGCGCCCTGGGTAGCTTTTTGTATACCGAACATTTCGTGGTCTTCCAAATCGCCGGACTGATCCTTTTGGTGGCGATCATCGGTGCGATCGCCTTGACGCTGCGCCAGCGCGTGGCCGTCAAGCGCCAGGACATCGCGCGGCAGGTGCACCGCCGACCGGCGGAAACGGTGACTCTCGTTCGGGTCGAGACCGGCAAGGGGGTGTGATGAGCGCGATCCCGCTGAGCCACTATTTGACGTTCGCCGCGACACTGTTCACGATCGGTGTGTTCGGTATTTTCCTCAATCGCAAGAACGTGATCGTCATCTTGATGTCGATCGAGCTCATTCTGCTTGCTGTGAATATTAATTTCGTCGCCTTCTCGGCGGCGCTCGGGGATCTCTTGGGTCAGATCTTCGCCATGTTCATCTTGACCGTGGCGGCGGCAGAGGCGGCGATCGGCCTTGCGATCGTGGTGGTCTATTTCCGCAACCGCGGAAGTATCGAGGTCGAAGATATCAACCTCATGCGCGGCTGAGGCGAGCGATGTTGCACCTGGTCCTGGTCTTTAGCCCGGCGATTGGTGCGCTCCTCGCCGGTCTGTTCGGACGTTGGTTGGGCGATCGGGGAGCCCAGCTCATCACCTGCGGGTTCATGGTGCTCTCGGCGCTCTGCGCGACCATCGGGCTGTTCCTCTACCTCGGTGAGCCGGCCTTTAAAGTTCCGCTCCTGCGCTGGATCGACGTCGGGGGCTTCGAAGCCGAGTGGGCCTTGCGGGTGGACACGCTCTCCACGGTCATGATGTTCGTGGTGAGCTTCGTTTCCTGTTTCATTCACATCTATTCGATCGGTTACATGGCCGGCGATCCGAGCGTTCCGAGGTTCATGAGCTACCTTTCGCTTTTCACCTTCGCGATGCTCATGCTCGTTACCTCGGACAATCTGTTGCAGCTCTATTTCGGTTGGGAAGGCGTAGGCGTCGCTTCCTATCTGCTCATCGGCTTTTGGTACACGCGCGATTCGGCCTGCGCCGCAGCAATCAAGGCTTTCGTGGTCAACCGGGTGGGCGATTTCGGCCTCGCCCTCGGTGTGGCGCTGTGTTTTCTTCTCTTCGACAGTATTCAATTCGACGTCATCTTCGCCGGTGCTCAAGAGCGGGCGCACGAGATTGTCTACGCCTTCGGGCTCGAGGTGCATGCGCTCACGCTCATGTGTGTGCTGCTCTTCATCGGCGCGATGGGCAAATCGGCCCAGCTCGGCTTGCACACCTGGCTTCCCGATGCGATGGAGGGGCCAACGCCGGTCTCGGCGCTCATCCATGCCGCCACCATGGTCACCGCCGGCGTCTTTTTGGTCGCGCGCTTTTCGCCGGTGTTCGAATTCGCCCCTTCAGCCCTCGCACTCGTGACGATCATCGGGGCTGCCACCGCCTTCTTCGCCGCGACGGTCGGGCTCACCCAGTTCGATATCAAGCGGGTCATCGCCTATTCGACCTGCTCGCAACTCGGCTACATGTTCTTCGCTTGTGGTGTGGGTGCCTATGCCGCCGGGATTTTCCATCTCGTCACCCACGCTTTCTTTAAGGCGCTCTTGTTCTTGGGCGCCGGGTCGGTCATCCACGCCATGTCGGGCGAGCAGGACATGCGCAAGATGGGAGGGCTCGCCGCTAAGATCAAATTCACCTATGCCATGATGTGGATCGGAACACTGGCGCTTGTGGGTTTTCCCGGCACCGCTGGCTTCTTTTCCAAAGACGCCATTCTCGAGGCGGCTTGGGCCTCACATAACGAGTTCCATCTCTTCGCCTTCTGGCTCGGTCTCGGTGCTGCGGTGCTCACCGCGTTCTACTCCGGCCGGCTCATGTTTCTCACCTTCCACGGCGAATCCCGCGCCGATCACGAAGTGAGTGCGCATGTCCACGAGAGCCCGCCCGTGATGCTCGTTCCCCTTGCCGTGCTCGCGGTCGGCGCGCTCATGGGCGGTTGGCTCGGCAGCGGCATGCTCGACCCCGAAGGACGCTTTTGGGGCGGAGCGATCTTCATTGGACCTGAGAACCACGTGCTGCACGCGATGCACGACGTCCCGCTGCTCGTAAAACTGGCGCCGACCCTTGCCATGGCGCTCGGTCTCGGGCTCGCTTGGCTCTTCTATATCGCCCGACCCGAATGGCCCGAGCGCGTCGCCAGGACTCTGCGGCCTCTTTATCTCTTCCTCTACAACAAGTGGTATTTCGACGAGCTCTACGATTTCCTCTTCGTACGCCCGGCGCTCGCGCTCGGTCGCTTGTTCTGGCAGGGAGGCGATGTCGGCATCATCGACCGCTTCGGTCCGGACGGAGTGGCGCAAGCGGTGCTCGCCGGCGGTTTGCGCACCATTCGGCTGCAGACCGGCTATCTCTACCACTATGCGTTTGCGATGCTGATCGGCGTCGTGCTGCTCGTCGGCATCTATCTCTTCGTCTTCGGAGGCTGAGCCGATGAGCGATTGGCCGCTTCTTTCGCTTACCATCTTTTTGCCGCTGGTCGGCGTCGCCTTCATCCTCTTCATCCGCGGCGAGGCCGAGGTCGTCGCCCAGAACGCGCGCGCCGTGGCGCTCTGGACGGCGCTCGCTACCTTCCTGCTCTCGCTTATGGTGTGGGCGAACTTCGATCCCACCCGAGACGGTTACCAGCTGGTCGAGCAGGCGACCTGGCTCGAGCCACTGGGCATTCGCTACCATGTCGGGATCGACGGCATCTCTCTGTGGCTCGTTCTGTTGTCGACCCTGCTCACCCTCGTCGTTGTGCTTTCCTCCTGGTATTCGGTGCAAGAGCGCGTCAAGGAATACATGATCACCTTCCTGATCATGGACACGCTCATGGTCGGGACGTTTTGCGCGCTCGACATCGTGATGTTTTACATCTTCTTCGAAGGAATCTTGATACCGATGTATCTCATCATCGGTATCTGGGGCGGGCCGCGTAGGATTTATTCGGCGTTCAAGTTCTTCTTGTACACCCTCGCCGGCTCCGTCCTCTTCCTCGTCGCCATCATCGCCATGGTGAGCGAAGCGGGGACGACCGCCATTCCGGAACTCACCCGCTACGACTTTGCGCCGGCGATGCAGACTTGGCTGTGGCTCGCGCTCTTCGCCTCCTTTGCCGTCAAAGTGCCGATGTGGCCGTTCCACACCTGGCTTCCGGATGCGCATGTGGAAGCGCCAACCGGCGGTTCGGTCTTACTCGCAGGCGTGCTCTTAAAGCTCGGCGGCTACGGATTCTTGCGCTTCTCGCTACCGATGCTGCCCGAGGCTTCGGCACTCTTCGCCCCGCTCGTCTATGCGCTCTCGATCGTGGCGATCATCTACACCTCACTCGTGGCGCTCGCCCAGACGGATATGAAAAAGCTCATCGCCTACAGCTCGGTGGCGCACATGGGCATCGTCACCATCGGCTGCTTTACCGCCAATCCGCTCGGGCTCGCGGGAGCGCTCGTGCAGATGCTGAGCCACGGCCTGGTCTCTGCAGCCCTGTTCATGGTCGTCGGCGTCGTCTACGACCGCATCCATTCGCGCGAGATCGCCGCCTATGGTGGGCTCGCCGAGCGCATGCCGATCTACGCCACCTTGTTCATGCTGTTCACGCTCGCATCGGTGGGATTGCCCGGCACCGCCGGCTTCGTCGGCGAAGTCTTGGTCATCGTTGGGATCTTCAACGTGACCCCGGCGACCCCGGTCATTCCCGCGCAGGGCAGCTGGGTGGCGCTTTTGGCCGCCACCGGCATGGTGCTCGGCGCCGCCTACATGCTGTGGCTGTACCGAAGGGTCATCTTCGGCGCACTCGAGAAAGCCAGCCTTGCCACGATCAAGGATCTCCGCCTCAATGAGATCGCAGCCTTCGCGCCGCTCGTGATCCTCGTCATCCTCATGGGGGTCTATCCCTCCTTCTTTACCGATCCGATGATGCCCGCGATCGAGCGGGTGCTGGCCGAGATCGGAGCCTCGAGCCCGACCCGCGCTGCTGCGCTTGTCCCATGAGCACGACCATGCCCGCCCTCGATCTCGTCCCCCTCCTTCCCGAAGTCGTGCTCGCCGTCGCCGCACTCGTCCTGTTGCTGCTCGGTGCAGCGAGCGAGCGCCGCACGCGGACGAGCGAAACCAGCGGGGAGGCGGCGGCGATCGTGACACCGCTCGTCGTCGCCGCTCTGCTCGTGGCCGCTGTGCTCGCCGCGGTGCTCGACAAGACCCCAGGCTTGGTGCTCGGCGGTCATTTCCGCTTCGACGGCTTTGCTGCGGTACTTAAGGTCCTGGTCCTGGTCGCGGCGGCGGCGAGCCTGTTGCTCGTGAGCAGCTATCAGGAAGACGAGCGGATCGACCGCTTCGAGTTCCCGCTTCTCGCCCTCTTTTCGGCGATCGGCATGAGCCTCATGGTAAGCGCCGAATCCTTGCTCGGCCTTTACATGGCGCTCGAGCTGCAGAGCCTGCCGCTGTATGTGATGGCCGCCTTCCAGCGCGACCGGCTGCGCGCGAGCGAAGCGGGCCTGAAATATTTTGTCTTGGGCGCGCTCGCTTCGGGCATGCTGTTGTACGGCTGTTCGCTGGTCTACGGTTTCGCCGGCACCCTCGCCTTTTCCGAACTCGCGGCCCAGTTCGGCCCCGGCGCCCCGCAGGGGATGCCGATCGGCGTGCTCGTCGGGCTCGTGTTCGTGATCGCCGGGCTCGCCTTCAAGCTCGCGGCGGTGCCCTTTCACATGTGGACGCCCGACGTTTACGAGGGCGCTCCGACCTCGACCACAGCCTTCCTCGCCGCTGCTCCCAAACTCGCTGCCTTGGGCCTCGCTGTGCGCCTGTTGAGCGGTCCCTTCGCCGATTGGGCACCGCAGTGGCAGCAGGTGATCGTGCTGCTCGCCGTCGCCTCCATGCTGCTCGGTGCCTTCGCCGGGCTCGTGCAGACCAACATCAAGCGTCTTATGGCCTATTCCGGGATCGCCAATATCGGCTTCGCGCTCGTAGGCGTTGCAGCGGGAACGAACGAGGGAATCGAGGCGGCGCTCGTCTACATGATCATCTACATCGTCATGGTTCTCGGAGCCTTCGGCTGCATCCTCGCCATGCGGCGAGAGGGTCGCTATGTGGAGGAGATCGCTGAACTCGCCGGTCTCTCGCAGCGGCGTCCGCTCATGGCGGCCGCGCTCGCCTTGCTGATGTTCTCGCTCGCCGGCATTCCGCCGCTCGCCGGATTCTTCGGCAAATACTTCGTCTTTCTCGCAGCCGTTCGGGCCGATCTCGTCTGGCTCGCGGTGCTCGGCCTTCTCGCGAGCGTGGTGGCCGCCTATTATTATTTGCGGATCGTCAAGCTCATCTACTTCGATCCCGCAGCCGAACCCTTCGAGCCTCCGGCAGCGCCCGGTCTTCAGATCGTGACCGCACTCTCGGTTGTGTTCGTGCTCGGGTTCGTCGTCGTACCCGGTCCGGTGTTCGCCGCGGCCAGGCTCGCCGCCGCGGCACTCGCGCGATGAGCGACGCGCCGCTCTGGGCCTGCCGGGTCGAGCTCCACGAAGAGGTCACGAGCACCAACGATTGCGCGCGCGCAGCCGCCCTGCGCGGCGAAGCAGCGGGTCTGTGGGTCGTCGCCCGCCGCCAGACGGCCGGACGCGGACGGCTGGGCCGTCCATGGCACTCGCCGCCCGGCAATTTCTACGGTTCGCTTTTGCTTCGCCCCAAAAGACCGCTTGCCGAATGCGCCACGCTCTCGCTCGTGGCCGCGCTCGCGGTGGCCGAAGCTGTGGAAGAGCTCGTCGCCGGTCGCATCGCACCTGCCGTCAAATGGCCGAACGACGTGCTGGTTGGGCCCGCGAAGCTGGCCGGCATCCTTACCGAGGCGATCGCCGGCACGATGGGCTCGTGCGAGGCGCTCGTACTCGGCATCGGCGTTAACCTCGCGCACCATCCCACGGACATCGACCGCCCCGCGACCTCGCTCAAGGCTCTGGGGCTTCCCGTGCCGACGGTGGACGCGTTCCTCACCGCGCTCGACCGACGCTTGCAGGTGCGGATCGGCGCGTGGGAACGTGAAGGCTTCGGCGCCGTGCGCGTGAGCTGGCTTGCGCGTGCGGCCGGGTTGGGCGCATGCGTGCGCATCGTGGTTGGCGATCGCGTCCACGAAGGCCGGTTCGTGGCTCTCGAATCTGATGGCAGCATTCTGATCGAAGAACCGGGCGGGGCGTTGCGCCGCTTCACGGCGGGCGAACTCGTCCTCGATCAGGGATCGGCACCTTCAAGCGCGCTTGCGCGGCCGCTATGAGGATCGACCTCGGCTATCTCGGTGGAAGATCGGCCCATGCTCCTTGCGATCGACGTCGGCAACACCAACACCGTCTTCGCGCTCTACCGAGAGCGCGAACAGCTGGGCCAATGGCGTCTGTCGACCAACCGCGAGCGCACGGCCGAGGAATACGCCGCGTTTTTGATCCAACTCATGCGCCTTAAGGGCTTTGCACCGGAAGGCGTAAGTGCGGTGGTGATCGCCTCGGTGGTGCCGCCCGCGGTGGCGCCGCTTAGGCGGATGAGTGCCGAATTCTTCGGTTGCACGGCCTTCGTGGTGGGGGAGGACCTCGACTACCCGATCCGCATCGCGCTTCCCAACCCGGGCGAAGTCGGTGCTGACCGCGTGGTCAATGCGGTGGCGGCGATCAAACGCTACGCTCCGCCGCTTGTGATCGTCGACTTCGGCACCGCCACCACCTTCGATGTGGTGGACAGCGAGGGTACCTATCGCGGCGGGGCGATCGCTCCCGGTATCAACCTCTCGATCGATGCGCTCGCACGCGCTGCCGCTAAGCTGCCGCGGATCGCCGTCGCAGCACCGGAGCGGGTCATCGGGCGCTCGACGATCGAGGCCATGCAATCCGGGATTTTTTGGGGCTACGTGGGGTTGATCGAGGGACTCGTCAAACGAATCGTCAACGAATACGGATCGCCTATGACGGTGATCGCGACCGGCGGGCTCGCGCCGCTCTTCTTCGAGCGCGCCGGGCTCTTCAACCATCTCGATCCCGATCTGACGATGGCCGGGCTGCTCGAGATCTACGAGCGCAATCGCGAACGCGTGCGGGCAGGCAAGCGCAAGGGACAGAAGTGATGGCCGAAGAGCTTCGCTTTGCGGCCTTGGGCGGGGTCGGCGAGATCGGCATGAACGCCTATCTCTACGGCTTTGGGCAGGCGTGGCTGCTCGTCGATCTGGGGCTTGGATTTGCCGATGATCGTCTGCCCGGGGTCGATATCGTCCTGCCCGATCCGCGCTTTGTGGAGGCCGAGAAAGACAAGCTCGCTGGCCTTGTGCTCACCCACGCGCACGAAGACCATCTCGGTGCCGTTCCCTATCTTTGGCCGCGGCTCGGCTGTCCGATCTATTGTACCCGCTTCGCTGCCGCCGTATTGCGCCGCAAGCTCGCGGACTTCGGCATCTCGGCTGGGGACGCCATCCGCGAAGTTGAGCCTCGGCGCGAGTTCACGGTCGGACCCTTTCGCTGCCGTTTCCTCCACGTCACCCACTCGATCCCGGAATCGAATGCGCTCGTCATCGAAACATCCTTAGGGCGCGTCCTCCACACCGGCGACTGGAAGCTCGACCCGGCTCCGCTTTTGGGACCGACGACCGACCGCGACGGCCTTGAGGAACTCGGTAACGCGCGGGTGCTCGCTATGATCGGCGACAGCACCAACGTGCTCTCGGCCGGTTCCTCGGGCTCGGAAGCCGAGTTGCGCGACAGCCTCATGGAGCTGGTGGCAGCGCAGCCGAACCGAGTCGTCTTTACCACCTTCGCCTCCAACATCGTGCGCATGGAAACGGCGATCCTGGCGGGGGTGGCAGCCGGCCGGCGTCCCTTCGTCATCGGACGGTCGATGCGGCGGATGCTCGAAGCGGCGCGCGAAGTGGGCTACCTCGACGATCTTCCTCCGCTCGGCGACGAGCGGGAGATCATGGAGCTGCCGCGCCATCGGGTGCTCGCCCTCGTCACCGGCAGCCAAGGCGAGGCGCGCAGCGCCTTACAGCGCATCGCTGCCGGCAACCATCCGCGCTTGAAGCTCGAACGCGGGGATACGGTGATCTTCTCGGCCAAGATCATTCCCGGCAACGAGCGGGTGCTCTTCGATCTCCACAATCAGCTCGTGAGCCAAGGGGTGGAGGTGATCACCGAAGAGGACCATTTCGTGCATGTTTCAGGTCACCCGTGCCGCGACGAACTCGAGCAGATGTACCGTTGGATCCGACCCAAGATCGCGATTCCCGTGCACGGCGAGGCCCGCCATCTGCAGGCGCATCTCCGCTTTGCCAAAAAGCTCGGTGCCGAGCAGGTCCTGCTCGTCAGCGACGGGGATCTCGTGCGCCTCGCCCCGGGGCCAGCGAGTGTCGTCGGGCGGATCCCGGTGGGCCGACTGGCGGTCGATGGAGGCGAGCTCGTCGATGCCGACGACGAGCTGTTCCGCACGCGCCGCCGCCTCGCCGGCAACGGGGTGATCAACGTGAGCTTGGTGCTCGACGAGCACGGCAGTCTGTTGGCCGACCCGCGCGTCTCGGCCGCCGGGGTCGTCGACCCGGCACGGCTCGAGCGTCTTAAGAGCGCGCTCGTCGATGCGGTTGCGGAGGCGATCGAGGCGCTCGACGACGAAGCGGTGCGCGATGATCGCGAGGTCGAGGAAGCAGTTCGAGTCGCCGTGCGCCAAGCGCTCGATTTGCCGCGCGATCGGCGTCCGCTTGTGGAGACCCACATCACCCGGCTGGACGCCGAGACGCTCGCGCGCCTTGAGGACGAAGCGGAAGGAGCGCTCACGCGATGATCGGAAAGCTCAACCATGTCGCCATCGCCGTTCCCGATCTCGAGGCGGCGCGTGCGTTCTATCGCGACGTTTTGGGGGCGAGCGTATCCGAGATCGTCGATCAGCCCGAGCACGGCGTGCGCACCGTGTTCGTTGAACTGCCGAATACCAAGATCGAACTCTTGGGCGTGTTGGGCGACGCCTCGCCGATCGCCGGTTTTCTCGCCCGCAATCCTTCTGGTGGAATCCACCACCTGTGCCTCGAAGTCGAAGACATCCGCGCTGCTCGCGACCAACTGCGGGCACGTGGCGTGCGGGTGCTGGGGGAGGGGGAGCCCAAGATCGGTGCCCACGGCAAGCCTGTGCTCTTCCTGCACCCCAAGGACGCCTTCGGCACGCTCCTGGAGCTCGAGCAGGCGTGAGCGTATCCGAATATGAGGCTGTTCGAGGCCATCGTCGTCTTTTCGGTCGCTTGGTGGCTCATCCTCTTCATGGTCCTGCCGTGGGGGGCTCAACCACCGGCTGAGCCGGTCCCCGGCACCGTACCGTCGGCTCCCGCCCGGCCGCGCCTGCTCCTTAAGTTCGCGATCACCACCGTGCTCGCTCTCCTCGTCACGCTCGCGATCAAGGCGGTGATCGAAAGCGGCCTCATCACGCTGCGGCCGGCGCCTGTCTGAGGATAGCCCGCACCGCTTTTGACCCTGCGCTCCGTCGTGGAACGACGCTCGTTTCGGCGCGCGCGGAGCCGACCCGTCGGGCCTTGGTGCAAACTCGCTAAATTTTTAGTGAACTACTCCTAAAGTCCCGCACGAAAGTTCGCGCAGCCGGCGATCGCCACAACGTTTTCCTCTTGCAGCGATCTTCAACCTCTGGCATAGAACTTCCGTGTTCATGGGTTTCCCCTGTGACACCCGACTTGAGGCGTTTCCTCCCTACCACTAGCCGGGGTTAAGGCCCCGGCTTTCTTTTTCTGCCCGCACCTGCGCGACCCTTACAACCTGCGATAGAAACGCCGCTCGCCCGGTAAGGTTAGCAACGCTTCACACCTGCTCTTTCACTTCGCGCTACATTGGGCGCTGCCGGCCGGGCCCAACCGGCACAGCCAAAAGGAAACGCGATGTTTACCTTCGACCCTCGTCTCGCCGCCCCTGTCCTCGCCGCCTTTGTCCTCGGAGCGGCGTTGCGGCTCGAAGCTGCGCAACAGGGCTCCCTTGCTGTCACTGTCGAGGTCGTGCCGGGCTGCCGCATCACCTCAGCCGCGGGCACAAGCGAGGTCGTCGCATGCCCGCCGCACCGGAGCTTCCCGTCGCGCAGCCGTCAGCTGGCGCCGCCACAGCCCGGCAACGCAACCGCACCGCTCGCGGTGACGCCGGAGGCGGGGTATCTGACCTTGATCTTTTGAGGCCGGTTTTCTCAAACGCCCCGTCGCGTTAAAGTCGCATGCGAATAGATGCGCGGAACCCTCGGTGCGAGTTCGACGTCGAGCCTCCCTCACGTTTCTCCTCGCGAGCCCCTTCGCCGCTTGCTCGCGCGCATGGGCGTCGGAGACGTCCTTTTCCGCCTGGCTCGAAGCGTTCATGGCAGAAGCGCGCGCGCAGGGGATCTCGGCGGCCACGCTTGCGCGCGCCTTTTCCGGCGTGCGGCCGCTTCCCAGTGTGATCGAGGCCGACCGCAGGCAACCCGAGCGCCGATTGAGCTTTGCGGAATATCGCGCGCGGGTGGTCACGGAAGCGCGCATTCGCCAGGGTCGCGAGCTCGGGCGCATACATCGGGGGCTGCTCGAGCGGGTGCGAAACCGCTTCGGTGTGCCGCCGCCGATCGTGCTCGCTCTGTGGGGTATCGAATCGAGCTATGGCGCGCGCATGGGCGAGTATCGCGTCATCGACGCTTTGGCCACGCTCGCCTGGGAGGGCCGTCGAGCCGACCTGTTCCGCAAAGAACTGCTGGCGGCTTTACAGATCCTCGAGCGGGGCGAGCGCGAGGTCGAGGCACTACGCGGTTCCTGGGCCGGGGCCATGGGGCAGTGTCAGTTCTTGCCCTCGTCCTACCTCCTCTACGCGATCGATTTCGACGGCGACGGCCGGCGCGACATCTGGGATAGTCTGCCCGACGTGTTCGGCTCGATCGCCCATTATCTCGTGCGCGCCGGTTGGGCGCCGGGGGAGCGCTGGGGCCGGCCGGTGCGCGCGGAGAGAATCGTTGCGCCGAACTTGGACGGGCTCGAGCGTTCTTCGCCGTTGCGCGAATGGGCGCGGCGCGGGGTGCGCGCCCTCGATGGAGGCCCGCTTCCCGCACTCGAGCTCGAGGCCTCGCTTGTGCGCCCCGACGGCGACGGCGGGCCGGCCTTTCTCGTCTACCGCAACTTCCGCACGCTCATGGCGTGGAATCGCTCGACTTATTTTGCGCTTTCGGTAGGACTGTTGGCCGATAGGCTTGCCGAAGCGTAGTCCGAAGATGGAGGAGAACAAAAGGATGCCTCCTTCGCGCAGCATCCTTCTCCTGCCGCTCCTTTTGCTCGCCGCCTGTTCGACCCGGCCTCCGGCAACGACTTCGGATGCGCCCCCCAACGTTGTGGGCGTGTACAAGCTCGGTCGGCCCTACACCATCAACGGGCGTACCTACGTCCCCGAATATGATCCCCATTACGACCGGGTCGGAATCGCTTCCTGGTACGGCGAGGCGTTCCACGGCAAGCCCACCGCCAACGGCGAGATCTTCGACAAGGATCGCATCAGCGCCGCTCATCCCACGTTACCGCTTCCAAGCCGCGTTCGCGTAACCAATCTCGAAAACGGCCGCTCGATCGAGCTGCGCGTCAACGACCGTGGGCCATTTGTGGGCGATCGGCTGATCGATCTCTCGCAGGCCGCGGCGCGCGAGCTGGGGTTCGAGGAGCAGGGGCTGGCGCGCGTGCGTGTTCAGTTCCTAGGCCTCGATGTGGCACAGGGCACCCCGCCCGAGCCCACCGTCCGCCTCGCCCGCAGCGACGGCACGAGCGCGTCGCAGCCGGCCGCGGCGGAGCGCTCGCAACCCCAAGCTAGAGGCGCCGCGCCGCCTGTGCGGGATACGCCCGCTCTTGTTGGCCCGCGCCTCGCACCCGGGGTCCAGCTGGCGAGCTTGAGCGCTCCTGCGCGGTCGATCTGCGCGTACGGACCGCATTGGATCCAACTCGGTGCCTTCACCGAGGAGGCGCGCTGGAAGGCGGCGTTGCGCACCGCGGCTCTGCTCGATCGGCCGCACGGCGAACCCGTGTTGATCAACGGCCGGGCTGCGCTGCGGGTGCGCGCGGGACCGGTACCGGACCGCAGCGAGGCGCTCGCACTCGCCGAACGGGCGCGGCGCTTGGGCTTTCCTGAGGCGTCGGTGGTCCCGGCCGCAGACCGGTCGATCGGGCGTTGTTGAGCGTGCAAGGGAGGGGGACCGCGATGGCCATTCGTGCTTGGCTCTTTGGCTTCGCGATCCTGTTCGCCGGCGTCTTGGCCGGGCCGGCGAGCCCGGCCCAGGCCTTCGAGACTTCTGCCAAGGCGGCGATCGTCATCGATCACCGCACCGGCCAAGAGCTGTTCGCCAAGAACCCCGATCTGCCGGTACCGCCTGCCTCGATGAGCAAACTCATGACCGCTCTGCTCGTCTTCGAGGAGATCAAGGCCGGCCGTCTCAAGCTCGACGATGCGCTGCCGGTGTCGGAAAAGGCGTGGCGGACCGGCGGCTCGAAGATGTTTGTCAAGGTGGGCGACCGGGTCAAAGTCTCGGATCTGTTGCGCGGGATGATCGTGCAGTCGGGCAACGACGCTTGCGTCGTCTTGGCCGAGGGGCTGGCCGGTAGCGAGGCCGCCTTTGCCGAGCGGATGAACCGACGCGCCGCCGAGATCGGGCTCACCAACAGCCGCTTCAAGAACGCTACCGGGTTGCATGATCCCGAGCACGTCATGAGCGTGCGAGACCTTGCCATCCTCACGAGCAAGATCATCCGCGAGCATCCCGATCTTTATCGCATCTACAGCGAAAAAGAGTTCGAGTATGCGAAAATCCGTCAGCACAACCGCAACCCGCTTCTGCAGGCGGGTGTCCCCGGGGTGGACGGGGTCAAGACCGGCTATACCGAGGAAGCCGGCTACGGGCTTGTGGTCTCGGCCGAACGCGACGGTCGCCGCGTGATCCTCGTGCTCGCTGGGCTCGAGACACTGCGTCAGCGGCGCAACGAGGCGGAACTGTTGCTCGAGTGGGCGTTTCGCGAATTCCAAGAGTATCGTCTGTTCGCTGCCGGCGAGACCGTGGTCGAGGTCCCCGTGTGGCTGGGTGCGAGCTGGACGGTTCCCGCCGTGCCCCGCACGACGGTCGGCATCACGCTGCGGCGCGAGGAACGGCCGGGGCTCAAGGTGACAGCGCGCTATACGGCTCCTGTGCCGGCACCCGTCGCCGAGGGCGAGGAGATCGGTGCGCTCGAGATCACCGCTCCCGGTCGCAATCCCATCGTCGTGCCCTTGGTGGCTGGCCGCTCGGTCGAGCGGGCGGGGCTCTTCGGGCGGCTCGCAGGCGCGCTCGTCTACCTCGTCCAGGGTGGGGGGGCCTGAGCAGGCGTGCAGCCGAACCGGGGCAGCTTCGTTACCCTCGAAGGCGGCGAGGGCGCAGGCAAGACCACCCAGCTCGAGAGGCTCGCGCAGTTCTTACAAGCGCGCGGGCTCTCGGTGGTTCGCACGCGCGAACCCGGCGGCACGGAGGGAGCCGAAGCGATCCGCGCGCTTCTGCTTGAAGGCGCGCGCGAACGATGGAGCGTGCGCAGCGAGCTGCTCTTGCTCGCAGCCGCGCGGCAAGACCATCTCGAGAAAGTGATCGAGCCGGCGCTCGCCGCGGGTGCTTGGGTGCTCTGCGACCGCTATCTCGATTCGACGCGGGTCTATCAGGGAATCGCGGGCGGTCTCGGCCTTGCCTTCGTCGATCGTCTGCAAGAGGAGATGCTCGGCTTTCGGCTACCCGATCTTACCGTCCTTCTCGACCTTCCGGCCGCGCGCGGGCTCGCGCGCCGCTACCAAAGTGGCCACACGACCCGCTTCGAGCGCAAAGAGGCGGACTTTCACGAGCGCGTGCGCACCGGTTTTCTCGCGCTCGCCCGCCGTGAACCCGAACGTTTCCTCGTCATCGACGCCGACCGCGAGATCGAGGCGGTCGCGCAAGACATTGCGCGCGCCGTCGCCCTCCGCTTCGGATTGCCCCTGTGAGCCGCGCTTTTACCGCGCGCAGCGGACCACTGGATCCCGCTGCCAACCCGCATCTCTTCGGTCACGATCCGGCACTCGAGCGATGGCGGCGCGCCTGGCGCTCCGGCCGGCTCGCCCACGCCTGGATGCTCACCGGCCCCAAGGGAGTGGGAAAGGCCACGCTCGCCTATCGTCTCGCCCGACTGTGGCTTCTGGGCGATCCCGAGCATCCATCGGCGATCGATCCCCAAGCGCCGATCTTTCGCCAGGTCGCATCGGGAGCCCATCCCGATCTCCATCGCCTCGCGCCGCGGCATAGCGGCCTTGTGCGCGGCCGCCGACCGGAGCTGCCGGTGGAGGAGGTGCGCGAGACGCTAGCACTCCTCCAACAAACGGGGCTTTCCGGCCACAGGCGGGTGTGCCTGATCGAGGATGCCGAGCTCGCCTTGAACGAAGAGGGTGAGAACGCGCTCTTAAAGCTGCTCGAGGAACCGCCGCCGGGGCTGTTGTTCATCCTCGTGGTACAGCGGCCCGGTCTGCTTCCGCCCACCATCGCCTCGCGCTGCGTGCCCTTGCGCCTGCTTCCCCTTAGCGAAGCGGACCTGCGTCGGGCCATAGCCGTGCTCGCCCCCGAGCTCGAGGCCCATCCGCTCGTCGAGGCGCTCGTGGCCTGCGCCGAGGGCTGCCCCGGTCGTGCGCTTGCGCGCGCGCACAACGGCTGGCTCGACGCCTACGGCCGCTTGCTCGCCGCGCTCGCGCAAGGGGATCTTCCGGGTCGGTTGGAGGCGGCCCAGATCCTCGCCGAGTGGACGCAAGAAGAGGGAGTAGCGGGGGCGGTCGAGCTCATGGGCGCACTCTTGCGCCGTCTTGCCCATTGGCTCGCCGGGCGCGAGCCGCGGGTGGCCTTCAGCGAGGAAGAGCGAGGGCAGCTGTCGGCGCTCGCCTGCCGACTCGAGCTTGATCATGTGCTCGCCTTGTGGGAGAAGCTCGGCGCGCTCGCCGCCGGCGTCGAGGCACTCAATCTCGACCCTTTTCAGGCCTTCGTGCCGCTTCTGCGGAGCCTGGGCGGGGCGGCCGCGCCGCAGCCGGTGCGCGCCGGAACCTGAAGAGGTCGAGGAGCCGAACCATGGCCGCGCGGGACGCCTTCTACGTCACCTCGCCGATCTATTACGTCAACGACAGTCCGCACATCGGGCACGCCTACACTACGCTCGCTTGCGATGTGATGGCGCGTTTCATGCGCCTGGATGGCCGCCGCGTGCGGTTTCTCACCGGAACCGACGAGCACGGCCAAAAAGTCGAGAAGGCGGCGCGCGAAGCGGGTATGGAACCGCAGGCCTTTACCGATGAGGTCTCGCAGCGCTTCCGCCGCATGGTCACGGTCATGGGCACTTCGCCCGATGATTTCATCCGCACCACCGAAGAGCGGCACGTGCGCGCGGTGACGGCTTTGTGGCGCAAGCTCACAGAAGCCGGCGACATCTATCTCGGTACTTACGCCGGTTGGTATTCGGTGCGCGATGAGGCGTTCTATGCCGAAAGCGAGCTCGTGGACGGCAAGGCGCCCACTGGAGCGCCGGTCGAGTGGGTCGAAGAACCCTCTTATTTCTTCCGTCTTTCGGCCTGGCAGGAGCGGCTGCTCGCCTTCTACGAGCGCAATCCGCGCGCTATTCTGCCTTTGAGCCGCAGGAACGAGGTAATCAGCTTCGTCAAGGGCGGGCTGCAGGACCTTTCGGTGTCGCGCACCAGTTTCCGCTGGGGAATTCCCGTTCCGGACGATCCCGACCACGTCATCTACGTCTGGCTTGACGCACTCACCAATTACTTGAGTGCACTCGGCTATCCCGACACGCAAAACGAGCTCTTTGCGAATTTTTGGCCGGCGGCGCTGCACGTGGTCGGCAAAGACATTCTGCGCTTTCACACCGTCTATTGGCCTGCTTTCTTGATGAGCGCCGGGCTCGAGCCGCCGCAATGCGTCTTCGCACACGGATGGTGGACCAACGAGGGGCAGAAGATCTCCAAATCGCTCGGCAACGTCATCGACCCCTTCGATCTCGTCGCCCGCTATGGGCTCGATCAGGTCCGCTATTTCCTCATGCGCGAGGTGCCCTTCGGACAAGATGGCGACTTCTCGCGCGCCGCTATGCTCAAGCGCGCCAACCATGACCTCGCCAACGACTATGGCAACCTCGTCCAGCGCGTCCTTGCCATGGTGCAGCGCAATTGTGGGGGGCGGATCCCGGAGCCGGGTGCGCTCGCCGCGGAAGACGACGAACTCCTCGCCGCTGCCCATGGCCTTTTGCCCGCGGTGCGCACGGCGATGGAGGAAGTGGCCCCCCACAAAGCACTCGAGGCGATCTTCGAGGTGATCGGACGCGCCAACCGCTATGTCGATGCGCAGGCTCCTTGGGTCCTCGCCAAGCGCGATCCAGCGCGTCTTAAGACGGTGTTGTGGACCGCCTGCGAAACGATCCGCCACATCGCCACCTTGACTTTGCCCTTTATGCCCAATGCTTCCGCCCAGATCCTCGATCAGCTGGGAGTGAGCGAGCCTGCACGCCGCTTCTCGCATCTCGGGCCCGACGGCGCGCATCTTGTGCCCGGCACGCCGGTGCCGCCGCCGCGCGCGGTCTTTCCGCGGCTATCGGAGAGTGTGGCGTGATCGTCGATTCCCACTGCCATCTCGACTATCCGGGGTTGGCCGAGCGCGAAGCGGAGGTGATCGCGAATGCGCGCGCAGCCGGCCTTGTCGCGTTGCTCTCGATCGGCACGAGGCGGTCGAGTTGGGCGAAGACGGTCGCGCTTGCCGAGCGCTGGCCGGAAGTGTGGGCAGCGGTCGGCATCCACCCCCACCATGCGGGCGAGGAAATGCTCGAAGATCCCGGCCCGCTCATCGAAGCCGCACGCCATCCCAAGGTCGTGGCGATCGGAGAAGTGGGGCTCGACTTCTATTACGATCGCGCGCCGCGGGCGGCGCAGGAGCGGAGCTTTCGCCTGCACATCGAGGCCTGCCGGCAGACGGGCCTGCCGCTCGTCGTCCACACCCGTGAGGCCGACGATGCCACCATCGCTGTCCTCGAAGAGGAATGCCGGAAAGGTCCGGTGCGCGGTGTCATCCACTGTTTCAGCTCTTCGCGTAGGCTCGCTCAAGCGGCGCTCGCGCTCGGCTTCCACCTCGGCATCGGCGGCATCGTGACCTTCAAGCGCTCGCAAGAGCTCCGCACCATCGTCAAGGAGGTGCCGCTCGAGCGCTGTCTGCTCGAAACCGATGCTCCCTACCTCGCCCCCGAACCCCATCGCGGCAAAACCAACGAGCCGGCCTTCGTTGTGCACACCGCCAAAGTCCTAGCCGAGGTCAAAGGCGTGACGCTGGCAGAGGTCGAGCGCGTAACAACCGAAGCCTTCTTCGGGCTGTTCGAAAAGGCGCAGCGGTGCGCCGAGGCGGCATGAGGGTGACGGTTCTGGGCTGCGGCACTTCTTCGGGAGTGCCCCAGATCGGCTGCGACTGTCGTGTCTGCCGCTCGGCAGACCCACGCGACAAGCGGCGCCGCTGCGCGCTGTTCATCGAGGTCGAGGGCAAAAAGATCCTCATCGACACCGGGCCAGATCTGCGCCAACAGTGTCTCGATGCCGGGATCGGCGCCATCGACGCGCTTCTCTATACGCATGCCCATGCCGATCACCTGCACGGCATCGATGATCTGCGGGCGATCAACAACATCATCATGGCGCCCATTCCGACCTTTGCGCACAGGAGCGTGTTCGAGCGGATCCGGGCGCGCTTTGCTTATGTTTTCGAGGGCGGTCGCAGCGAATTCGGCTATTGGCGTCCCGAACTCGCCCCCCATGAGATCAATGGTCCGTTCGCTCTTGGTCCGGTCGAGATCCGCCCCTTCCGCCAACGCCACGGGCGCGGCGAGAGCTGGGGCTTCCGCATCGGCCGGTTCGCGTACTCCACCGACACTGATGGGCTCGACACCGAGGCCTTCGAGACCTTGCGCGGGGTGGAGGTGTGGATCGTGGACTGTCTGCGCGAGCGGCCCCATCCGAGCCACGCGCATCTAGCCCTCACACTCTCCTGGATCGAGCGGGTGGGGCCCAAGCGGGCCTTCCTCACCCACATGAACCACGAGCTCTCTTACGCCGACTGGCTCGAGCGGTTGCCGGCCGGGGTACTTCCCGCGCACGACGGGCTAACGCTCGAGATCGCCCCGTGATCGGCGCTCAGGGCAAAGGATGACGGGCAAGACCCTGGAGGCGCTGGGCTATCTCGATCTGCCGCCGGGCCGGCTCGCTACGCTCGTCACCTTTCTCGAGATGACCGCGCCGCCTAAGCCGCGCGCGCTTCCACCACGTCCGGAGCTCGAGCTTCGCTTGTGGCGGCGACCCGCACCTGCCGCTTACCGCCGGCTCTTCCGCCGCGTGGGCGAGCCGTGGCTGTGGTTCAGCCGCCTTCTTCTCGCGGATGAAGCGCTCGCGGCGGTGATCCACCACCCCCGCGTCGAGATCTTCGTGCTCGCGCGCAGCGGCGTGGACATCGGTTTCGCCGAGCTCGACTTTCGCGTCCAGGGGCAGTGTGAACTCGCCTTTTTCGGGCTGGTTCCGGAAGCGATCGGTACCGGAGCCGGGCGCTGGCTCATGACGCATGTGCTCGAGCGCGCCTGGCGGCCGGGGGTGAGCCGGGTGTGGGTACACACCTGCCATTTCGACCACCCCGGGGCTCTGGCTTTTTACACCCGCTCGGGCTTTCGCCCGTTCAAGCTTGCGATCGAGGTGTTCGAGGACCCCCGCCTCAGCGGCCTGTTGCCCTCCACCGCCGCCCCCCACGTCCCCCTCGTCAGTTCGCAGCGCGCCAGCGGCTGAGGGGCGGCTCAGCGCTCGATGGGCGTATCGGGCAGAGCACCCCACTCGCTCCACGAGCCGTCGTAGACCGCAACGTCCGGCCGGCCGAGCTCGAACAGCGCGAGCGCGGCGACGCAGGCCGACACACCCGAGCCACAACTGCACACGATGGGCTTGGTCAGATCGACCCCGGCGCGCCGGAAAGCCTCGGCGAGCGCTGGTTTGGCGCGCAAGCGACCATCGGGTGCGATCAGTTCGGAATAGGGCAGATTGAGGCTGCCCGGGATATGGCCGGAGCGCAGCCCCGGCCGAGGCTCCGGCACCGCGCCGCGAAAGCGTGCCGCTGAGCGGGTGTCCACCACCTGCTCGTGCCGAGTCGTGAGATTGGCACGCATCTGGTCGAGCTCGCGCAACAGCAAGCTGTGAAAGCGCGCCGTGAAGTGACGCTCGCGCGGGCGCGGAGGAAGATCTTCCAAAGGTCGCCCCTCCGCCTTCCAGCGCTCCAAGCCGCCGTCGAGTACATACACCCCTTCGTGACCGAAGAGGCGGAACATCCACCACACCCGCGCGGACGCACAGAACCGGTTGTTGTCGTAGACGACGATGGTCACCCCATCGCCGAGGCCGAGCTTCCGCACTTTCGCGCTAAATTTGGCGGGCGAGGGGACCATGTGGGGATAAGGGCTCGTCTCATCGCAGATCTCATCGATGTCGAAATAGACCGCCCCCGGGATGTGCGCCGCCTCATATTCGGCGCGCGCATTGCGGCCCGAATCGGGCATCACCCAGGTGGCGTCCACCACCCGGATGTCGGGCGCGTTCAGCCGCTCGGCGAGCCAATCGGTGGAAACGAGCGCGCTCATCGAACTCTCCGCGGGCGGGAATCAGGCGAGCCAGGACGGCACCGGTAACCCTTTCTCGCGCAAGAATTTGGGATTGAAAAGCCGACTCTGATAGCGGGTGCCGTAATCGCAGAGAATGGTCACGATCGTGTGGCCCGGCCCCAACTCTTTGGCGACGCGGATGGCTCCCGCCACGTTGATGCCGGACGATCCACCGACCACGAGGCCCTCTTCTTTGACGAGATCGAAGATGATGGGAAGCGCCTCTTCATCGGGGATCTGCACCGCATCGTCGATGGGAGCACCCTCCAGATTCTTGGTGATGCGGCTTTGGCCGATGCCTTCGGTGATCGAGCTTCCCTTTGCCTCGAGCACACCGTGCTTGTACCAGGAATAAAGGGCCGCCCCCATGGGATCGGAGAGCACGATCTTGATCTTGGGGCTGCGCTCTTTGAGAAACATGCCGACCCCGGCGAGTGTGCCTCCCGTGCCCACCGCGCAAGTGAAGGCGTCGATCCGACCACCCGTCTGTTCCCAGATCTCCGGCCCGGTGGTGCGATAATGGCCTTCCCGGTTGGCGACATTGTCGAACTGGTTGGCCCAAATCACCCCGTTGGGCTCGGTTTTGGCCAATTCCTCGGCTAGCCTACCGGCGACTTTGACATAGTTGTTGGGGTCTTTGTATGGCACGGCCGGAACCAAGCGCAGATCGACCCCCAACAGCCGCAGCATGTCGATCTTCTCTTGGCTTTGGGTTTCCGGCATGACGATGACCGTGCGGTAGCCGCGCGTGTTGCCGACGAGCGCGAGCCCGATGCCGGTATTGCCCGCGGTTCCCTCGACGATCACACCGCCCGGGCGCAACAGCCCCTTGCGCTCGGCATCCTCCACGATGGCAAGAGCGGCACGGTCCTTGACACTGCCGCCCGGGTTCAAGAACTCGCACTTGCCCAAAATCTCGCAGCCCGTGAGCTCGGAAGCCTTCTTAAGGCGCACAAGCGGGGTGTTGCCGATGAGCTTGGTAAAATCGGCCCGGACGTCGCGCGGCATGCGGGATCTCCGTTCAACCGTCTCGGCTGCGCCTCTACGCGCCCTCTTAAGTGCCGGCAACCGCGGCGGTGGATAAGGGGTGCGTGCGGTCGGCGAGCAACTCTTCGAACCGCGCCCGATCGGGCGGTGTCACCTCGGGGCGCACCGCCGGGAAGACGGGTGAGCCGGGCGCGAACAGCTCGCAACTCTCGCCGTGACGGTCGAAGAAGTCGGGATCGGCGGTAGCGCGGATCGGCCCCGACAGCCCCGGTGCCCGCAGGAGCCGGTCCCGGCTCCCGGCCGGCTCGCTCTGCCAACCCTCGGGCAAGAGTTCCGGCCGCGCGAGCACGCGCGCCAGATCTGCCAAATCATAGGGGGCCTTGGGGATCGGCGCCTCCTCGATGCCGCCTTCCGCCCCGATCAAGGGGTCGATCGCTTCGTGCGCGAGCGCCTCAGCCTCGCGGCGGATCCGCGCAACCAGGTCGCGTGCCGCCTCGCCGCCCGCAAGTGCAGCTTCCTCGAGCTGGCGCGGCAGTCGGGCGAGGATGGGCTGCAGCGGCCCCACCACGTCCTCGAACAACCGCACCCGCTCCCGCAGTGCACGATAGACCTCGGTCTCGACCGTGTCTTCCACGAACAGGTTGACGATCCGGATCCTCGCGTGCTGCTGCCCGAGCCGGTCGATGCGGCCGATCCGCTGCTCGACCTTCATCGGGTTCCAGGGAAGATCGTAGTTGACGAGCGCGCCGCAGAACTGGAAGTTGAGACCCTCTGCCGCCGCATCGGTGCACAAGAGCAGGCGCGCCGAGCCCTCAGCGAAGAGCTCCTTAACGCGGTCGCGGCCGATCGGCCGCCAGCGCCCGTCCACTGCGCGGATCTCGCCACCACGCCTCTGCTCGCATCGTCCTGCCAGGAGGACTATCTCGTCTGTAGGGTGTCCGAGGTTGAGCGTGAAGCGGCAGTGGCATCCGTACCGGTTCCTTCTCGTGGCCGTGTGTGTTTATCATATCCAACCGATGAAACGACTATACATGAGACGTAGGGGCGGGCCTAGCGATAAAGAAAGAGCAGCTGAACGGTCATTCGCAATGCTTATTGCAACCGAGCTGTAACCCGTGCGCCGGTAAATGGAGAGCGTGTCCGGGCAGAGCGAGGCGGAACACAAACGTTGATATCTTTACGATTTTAAATGTTCCTGAAGAACAGCAAGCTTCTCCGCGCAGGAAGGCATTACGCTCCCTTGACGAGCCATTCATCGGACAACAACTCGGTCTGCTCAAGTACCGTCTGTGTAGCCTCTTCCAGCTTCTCGAGCGGGTAACCGTGCGCCCTAAGAATCCGCTTTACGAGAACCCGTAGATTGGCCCGAGCATTTTCCCGGATCATCCAATCGGTGCTGATGTTCTTGCGGAGCTTGTCGATGAGCTCGCGTACAATCGTTCGCAAGGTGTCTTCGCCCAGCACGGCGACCGCACCATCGTCGGGTTTGAGTGCATCGTAAAATGCCACTTCGTCCTCGCTCATGCCGAGCCGTTCATGGCGCGTGTCGGCGTCACGAATTTGCTTCGCTAAAGCTATCAGTTCTTCGATCACCTGAGCTGCCGCAAGCGATCGATTCTGATAGCGCCGGATCGCGTCCTCCAGAAGCTCCGCGAAAGATCGTGCCTGAACGAGGTTCTTGCGCCGCCGCTCGCTGATCGCTCCCTTCAAGAGTTTGCGCAGGAGCTCGACCGCAAGGTTCCGGTACGGCATGCACCGCACCTGGGCGAGGAATTTCTCGGAGAGTATCGAAATGTCGGGCTTCGCTAAACCCGCAGCGGCGAAGATGTCGACGACTCCCTCGGGGGCGATGGCGCGCGCAACGATCTCCCGTACCGCGTGTTCGAGATCCTCGTCGCTAACCGGCTCGCCGGGAGCTCGCTTGGCGAGGCAGCTCCGTACAGACTGAAAAAAGGCGACGTCGTCGCGGATCCGCAGAGCCTCCTCGTGCGGCACCGCCAAAGCGAAGGCTTGCGAGAGCTCACGGACTGCCTTGAGGCAACGCTCGCGGCCGTCGCGCTGGCCGAGCAGGTGCTCGAGTGCGGCCCTGATCAGACGGAGCTTGTCCTCGGAACTGCCGCCAGCCCACGCCGACCAGTCGAACCCGTGGAAGAGATCACGGCAGATTTCGAATTTCTCCTTGAGGACCGCGACGGCCTCCTCTTGATCAATCGCGGTTCGGCCGTGCCCGCCGCTCGCCGTGTAGGTTGCGAGAGCCTGCTTGAGCTCTTGAGCGAGGCCCAGATAGTCGACCACGAGCCCGCCCGGCTTGTCGCGAAAGACGCGATTGACCCGCGCGATCGCCTGCATGAGGCCGTGCCCTCGCATCGGTTTGTCGAGGTAGAGGGTGTGCAGGCTCGGCGCGTCGAAGCCGGTGAGCCACATGTCGCGGACGATCACCAGTCGAAACGGGTCGGCAGGATCGCGGAAGCGGCGGGCGAGCGCTTCGCGCCGCGGCTTGTTTCGGATATGCTCTTGCCACTCCGCCGGATCGCTCGCCGAACCGGTCATGACGACCTTAAGGCTGCCCAGCCTGTCGTCCGGATGGCACCAATCGGGGCGGATCTTCCGGATCGCGTCGTACAGATCGACACAGATCCGCCGGCTCATGGCCACGATCATACCCTTGCCATCGAGGACTTCGAGGCGGCGCTCAAAATGCTCGACAATGTCGCGCGCCAGAAGCTCGATCCGCCGGGGCGCGCCCACGATCGCTTCGAGCTGCGCCCATTTTCTCTTGAGTTGCTCCTTGCGCTCGACCTCCTCGCCTTCGGTCACTTCCTCGAAGTCCGGGTCGATCCTCGGCCGCTCAGCGTCGTCGAGGGCGAGCTTGGCGAGCCGGCTCTCGTAATAGATCGGTACCGTGGCACCGTCCTTCACCGCCTGCTCGATGTCGTACACGCTGATGTAATCGCCGAAGACCTGGCGCGTGTTGGCGTCTTCGAGCTCGATCGGGGTGCCGGTGAAGCCGATGAAGGAGGCATTCGGCAGGGCGTCGCGCAGGTGACGGGCGAAGCCGTCGATGAAATCGTACTGGCTGCGATGAGCCTCGTCGGCAATCACGACGATGTTGCGCCGCTCCGAGAGCTTCGGATGGCGATCACCCTGCGTATCCGGCATGAACTTTTGGATGGTCGAAAAACGATCCCGCCCGCCTGGACATCGAGCAGGCGGCGCAAATGGGCGCGACTCTCCGCCTGGACCGGTGTTTGCCGCAAAAGATCCCGCCCGCGGGCGAACGTCGTGAAGAGCTGGTCGTCGAGATCGTTCCGGTCGGTCAGCACGACGATCGTGGGGTTCTCCATCGCCGGCTCGCGCACGATTCGGCCGGCGTAAAAGAGCATGGTGAGACTCTTGCCGGAGCCCTGGGTGTGCCAGACCACGCCGATGCGCCGGTCGCCCGGGGTGCCACCATGCCGACGGCCGTCCGATCGGCCGGCATTGCGGAGCGCGACTGCGCGCAAGGTCTCTTCGACCGCTACGCAGACCGCGTGGAACTGGTGGTAGCCCGCGAGCTTTTTGACGATCCGACCCGAGCCGTCGTCTTCGAACAAGACGAAGTCCCGCAGGAACGAGACCAGGCGCCGGGGGGCCAGGAGTCCACGAATCGCCATCTCGAGGCCGCTCGCGTGCGTGTCTCCCTCAGCGTTGCCCTCGATTGTGCGCCAGGGCTTGAACCATTCGAAGCCGGCCGCCAAGGGCCCCACCCGCGCCTCGAGCCCATCGGAAACGAGCAGCACCACGTTGGTCACGAACAGCGCCGGGATCTCTTCCTGATAAGTCTGCAGCTGCGCATGGGCGCTGCGCAGGGTGGCCTGCTCGTCGGCCGAATTCTTGAGCTCGATCACCCCCACGGGCAAGCCATTCAAGTAGAGGACGATGTCGGCACGCCGACGGTTGCGGCCTTCGACCACGGTGAGCTGATCGACTGCCAGGAAGTCGTTCGCCTCGGGGTGCTCGAAATCGACGACCCGGACGAGCTCGCCGCGCACCCGTCCGTCGGCCGACCGGTGCTCGACGGTGACGCCGTCGACGATCAGTCGGTGCGCGTTGCGGTTACGCTCGAGCAGGCTCGCCCCCTCGATCCGCAGGAGCTTGCGCTGCGCGTCCTCGAGTGCTTCGGCCGGTAGATCCGGATTGAGGCGGACCAGCGCCCGCCGGAGCCGCTCCTCCAGGATAACCTCCCGCCAGTCGGCTCGCTCGGCGCCCGGCTCACTCGGGGCGATCTCGGGCCCGTGCGCGACCCCCCAGCCGACCCTCTCGAGCCAGGCGAGGGCAGCTCGTTCGATCCCCGATTCGGTCAATGCGGTCATCTCAGGTCGCCTCCAGGAGCCTTGCGAATTCGTCCGGCCGCGACCAACGGGCTACGTCTGAGAGCGCCTCGACCAGGCGGAAATCCTCCTCGCGCCAGACGTCCTCGTTGTCGTCGAACAGCGAGACGAAAGCGAGGTGCGGTTTGACGAGCTTGAGGTGTCCGAGGTCGTGCCAGCCGGCGACGCCGTGTTCGGTGAGCCGCGGGGCGAAGCTCCGCGAGCCGGTCGCGAGCACGAAGATCAGGGCCGTTCGGGCCTCGGTGAAGGTCTGGAAGTCGATCGTCCAGGTCCGACCGGAACGTCCGGTATGGCGAGCGTTTCGATCGAAGGTGATCCGGTGTTCCTCGAGCCAACGCGCGACCTCGTCCGGCACGCTCTCGATAGCGCGTGTCCGCAGGGTGAACCAGAGGTCGGCCACGCGAACGACACCCTGGCCGAGCCGGATCACCGCCTCGGGCAGCCGCTCCCGTTCCGCGACCCGGAGAACGAGTCGGGCACTTTGAAGCTCCATGCCGAGCGTCCGGCAGACGTCCTCAAGGAGCCTCTACTGGTTCTCGCTCAATCGGCCACGCGCCGACTGCATTCGCAACCAACCCAGGGCCTCGCCGTGGTCGGTGAGGAACCAGCGCTCGCCTCGGGGAATCGCGAAGTCGTCGGCCACACCACCGTCGGGGTAGAGAAACGGCGTGCGGATCCGCACGCCCTCCTGCGGCGCGGGCGCGCAGGTGAACAAGGGCGGCAGGCCCCGCGCGATCTCGGCACACGGCTCGCCCGGGCTCACCAGAACAGCGCCCCCTGCTGCGGCGGAGGCGGTGCCAACGCGCCGTCGAGCCGGATTCCCACCTCCCCGCAGAATTGTTGCCATACCGGCAGGGGATCGGTCCAGGGCGCGGTGATGTCCTCGGGCACGTAGGCCACCTTCTCGCGCAGGCCCTCGGTCCAGCGGTGTTTGTGCTTCTCGCCGACCCGTTCGCACGTAGGATTGTGATGGTCGGCGCCGAGGTTGAGCGCGTAGATGGGCCCGGCGCCGCGATAGACGAGGGCGAAAGACAGGGTTCCCGCGGCCGGATTGAAGCGGCCGGCGACGAACAACGGCCAACCTTCGTCGGATTCGACCTCCGCCCTGAATTCGACTGCGGGCGCATGGTCGTGATCGTCGTCCCAGCGCAGGTCACCCCTGATCCGCTTGCTCGGGTCGGCCAGAAGTCGGTCGAATTCCGCTATTGTCAGCAAACCATTTTCTTGCTAGCGCTGGTTCGGTGCCCGGTCTGCAGAGCCTGACCCCGGGCCACGGCCGATCAGAATATTCCCCCTCGCTAGCTGCTTGCTCTCATCGGCCCTCGTCTGTCCCCGACTCGAGCACAGATTGCGATCATTCCTTCACGGGAGCCTTATCGAGCGGATGCTGCGGTTGATAAAGCCAAAAGTTTATCGGTTTAGTGGGATTCCGTGTGCATAGCCCTCTGCTGTTGCGAAATCCAACGCCGAGTTTTCGTCTTTTGCATTCTTGCACCAAATGTGCAATGACCGACGTGCGCTCAATCAACGAATTGGAGGTTTTCTTATTCCTTCCCCTCGGTGTCGAGTCGCCCTCGCCTCGCGAATCGAGCTCCATGACGACATCATCGTAATGGCTTCGTGAAAATGTAGCCAATCCCGCGAAGAGATCTGCCAGTTGAAGAGCTGGCTCCTCGCGGGAGGATTTTTCTTCGATACGCTCGACGCCGAATTCGCTGCGCAATACAATTCCGAGACCATCGCCTTCAACATATACTTGTGCTGCAGCGTTGACATAGCATTTCAGGCGGTCCCAATCTACCGCCGTGTGCTCATCGGGATAAAGCGCCCATGTCGATTCTGGTGGCCACCGCATCCGGAGTACGTTCTTGCAAAGATGATAATACATCTTTTCAAGATTCAATACATCGTCCCTTCGCTTGACGTTGTGGCGACTATCGCGAGTATCCCATATCAGCACGTCAACTCGCAATCGCGAGGAGCACGCCTCGGCAAGTGCGAGATCGATGAGCTTGATGGCAGCAAAGCGCTCGCGCGCGCTACGAAGCTTCTTAAACTTAAACTCGGTTACGCCAGATTCCGAAAGCGCTCGAAAAATGTGATCCTGTAATTTCGAGAGCGCAGCCAGCGTAGTTGTGACGAGTGCGATCGCACGATAACGTCCTTCGTTCCAATTAGCCTCGTCGGCGAATCCGACGTGGGTAACCTCGCTCATCCTCTGCATAGCCCACGACTGCGTGGAATCTCCCAATCCGTTCGGATACACCAACATTCGAAACGCGCAAGGACCTCCCATCGTAACGGCCGCTTTGCCTGTAAGGATAGGGCAAAATATACCACGGGGCATCCGGAGAGAAGGGTTCCAGTTATTCAGGAGAGCATCCCGACCTTTTCTAGGAACAGTTCGGCGTCCTTCACCCGGAGTTCGCCCGAGACGAGCTTGGGCAGGAGCGTGACCCGTAGCGCTGCGAGCGTGCGGGACTCAGTCTGACGCTACAGAACGCTCTCTAGCAGCGGCGACGCACGCGTTTCAAACGCCGCAAGCGTTCCTCGCTCGGCACAAAGGACCGGCACCTCCAAGAGCGCCCGGGGAGACACTCGCTGATAGCTCTTCGACATGCCGGTGGCGATCGCTACCATCGTCTCACGAAAATCCTCGTTCTTAAACAGGCAATAGAGAAGGTGCCGTCCGGCAGGTGGCTTCGCAGTGAAGCAAAGGAACTCGGTCGAGCACACGCGAAACCCGTCTGCCAGGTACGGGGTAAGCCAAACTCTGTTGACCTCAGGATTAAGCTTAGAGACGAGGACCGCACCCCAAGGGTACTCGGGTCTTGATGCTCTTGATAGTGTTACCGGACCCACTCGTCAGCCATTGACCCTGGTCGTTGACCCTGGTCGTAGGCTGCGATGCTGAAGTGTGTGAAGAGGGTCTCGTAGTCATTCCCGGGGGATGGGGTCTCGCGGTTCAAGGTGACCAACTGTTCCAACCGCTAACTTCGCCAACCCTCGCGGATCTCGCCCTGGTCGGTGTCGACCAGGCGGTCGGGGAAGAGGTCGAAGCGATGCGCGGGCAGGCCGGGCAGCGACTCGCCGCGGCGCCCGGCGCGATGCGCA
This sequence comes from Pseudomonadota bacterium, assembly GCA_030549795.1. Lineage (GTDB taxonomy): Bacteria > Pseudomonadota > Alphaproteobacteria > Geminicoccales > Geminicoccaceae > JANXAZ01. The sequence continues at coordinate 106,502 of JAUQQO010000054.1, forward strand.
TCCGGTCGCTTTCGGCCACCCGCTTAAAACCCTCACGTCCGGCGAGCTGGAACGCGATTTCGCCCCAAGGCGAAAAGGCCCGAAGATCGCCATCGAGGTGCCGACCGTTGACCGGATCGGCGTTCTCGCCGTCGAACGCGGCGATTGCCACCGGCTCGCGCGGCAGGAGTGTCGGATCGACGAAATCCGCTATCTCGGCAGGACGCTCATGCCCGCGGGCGGCGTGGACGAGGGCGATCAGGGCATGCGTCTTGCCGCCGCCGAAATGGGTGTGCAGGCGGAACACCTTGCCCGCTTCAGCGCCTGCGCCCGAGAGCACCGTGAGCACGTTGCGCAAAAGATCCTTAAGCCCTCGGGTCGGGTAGCTGTTGGCGAAGAAGAGCGCCGGATCGGCGTAGATGGGTGGCGCTTGTCCCTTTAAGACCTGGGCGAGATCGGCGGCGAGCTGGGTATCGTCGAGCCGCTGCGCGAGCACATCGACCCGAGGAGTGCACAAATCGAAGACGGTCGCAAGCATGCACCCTGTTCCGGCGCCACAAGCCGCGACGGTTCATGCAAGTGGCGTGCGCGAAGCGCAAGTGCGCATCGCGCGCCAGCCGGTATGGGTAGGGCGGAAAGCGGCCGGCGATCGCCGGGTGCAACATGGCGGAGGTCAACTCATGAGTGCGTCTTTGCCGTCTGAGGAAGCGGCTGTTGAACCTCTGTTTTTCTTCGGCACGCTTATGGATCCCGACATTTTGGGGCTCGTGATTGGACGCAACGTGGCAGCCGAGGAGCTCGAGCCGGCCGTCTTGCGTGGGTTTCGGCGCGTGCGCGTGCGCGGGGCGAGCTATCCCATGCTCGTGGCCGACGCCTCGGGTCGGGTCGAAGGCGTATTGTGGCGCGGTGTGCGCGCAGCCGACCGCTTGCGGCTCGATGCCTATGAGGGCGCCGGTTACCGCCGCACTGCGATTGACGTTGAAACGCGAACCGGCGAAACGGTTCGTGCGCAAGTCTATTGCGCGGTTCCGGGGCAACTCACGCCAACTGACGAAGAGTGGGATCTCGGTGTGTGGCAAAAGCGCTTCAAAAGCGAATATGTACGCTTTGGAAAAAGTTTATGGCAAGCCGATCCGCCCTGATCAGAACAACAGGTCATTTTCGGAACAGATGCTTGGTTGCACGAAGACGCGCTGTTTCGTTCTGATCGGCGCGATCGAAATGGGAAGATGAAGGTACAAAAGCGCGCGCCATTGGGTAAAGGTGCAGTCTCGATCCAGCTTAAGAGGAGGCTTTGGTCTTCGGTTGGTGCGCCCAGGCCCCTGGCGCGCCGCGACGGGCGTGGCATGATCCTATTTCGGTCGAGGGGAGGAGACGATGGCGGCGATGCGCCTTACGAGTCCGGCCTTTGCGGCCGGCGGACGGATCCCGGAGCGTTACACCTGTGATGGTGCCGATCTCTCGCCGCCGCTGATTTGGAGCGGGGCTCCACCTTCCACGCGGAGCTTTGTGCTCATCTGTGAGGACCCGGACGCGCCGGCTGGAACCTGGTACCATTGGGCGGTCTTTGACATCCCCGCCGATCAGACGAGCCTGCCGGAGGGGCTCACGAAGAGCGAAAGGGTGGGCCGGCTGCGCCAGGCCATCAACGATTTCCGCAAGCCGGGCTATGGTGGGCCTTGTCCGCCGCGCGGGCATGGCACGCACCACTATCACTTTCGCCTGTTTGCGCTGTCGGTGGCGAACCTTCCCTTAGGACCGCGCGCGGGCTGTCGCGAGGTCTTAAGCGCCGCCGAGCCGCACGTGCTGGCCGGAACCGAGCTCATCGGCGTCTATTCGCGTTGAGAGGCTAAAGGGGCAGCTCACTCCTTTTTCAACCGAGACCGCGCCGACAATCGCATTGGGACGTCGCAGATGTTAACCATTACAGCGCGTCGTACATAAGATTCGAGACGAGTACAATTTTTCGTTTTGCGTCCTCGTGTCCGAAGGTCTAAAATACGCGGCTAGCTGCGATTGATTTCTGCACGTCGAGGGTGGCATCATATCTGGAGCATCCCGAAAACGACGACTGTTCCTAATATACACTCGATTGTTAAACGCAGTCACATTTGTGTATAATCAACGACGCAGCGTCGTAAAAAAAGCGGGTGCGAGCGCGCGCACCCGCCCAGGTTCCGTGTTATAGTGTTAAGAAATGCTGGAGTTAACGCCTCGACGATGAGCCGCTCGGTCGTCACCACAGCGTTTGGTACACTCGCGCCGCCCGCGGGTTCAGGTGCTCAGGGAAGACCAGAAATTCCGCCGATTCGCAATTGAAATAACTTTCGTAAGCGATCAAACTCGCATTGGCTCTGAAGAACTCAAACATCTTCTGAATGTAAAGAGGGTTGTCAAATCCGCCGCCCCGTCTGTAACCGAGACCCCATTCGCCGAACCCAAGCTTCTTGCCGCGACTACGGGCAAAATTAGCCCAGAAATTCAGTTCAGGCTGGAAAGATGAATTCCATACCGCTTCACTTGTTGCTGCTGGCCACATATCATAGTACGATAAGCCGACGATGTCGACGACATCGTCGCCTGGATAAGCGCGAGATGCCGTAGTTTGATATTTGCTGGCATAAGTCTCTCGGTTCATCGGCCACTCGATGCGCAGACCCGGAGCAACCGATCGCATGACCTGTACAGCCCGACGGAAACAAGCCTTGTATCCGTCATAATTGCCGTTGATCGACCAAGCGAACCAAGTGCCGTTGGCCTCCCAGCCCAGTCGAATAATGGCGTCGCCGCTACCCTGATTGCGCAGATGCGTCGCGATCTGTCGGAAGTGGTGATCGAACGCACCGGATGCACAAGGCCAAAACTGCCCTCTCGATTCGTTGGGTACGAGCGGGACGCTGATCGCGGCGAGACGACCGGCTCGCAAACGGCCCTGCACCGGACCGTAAACCCTCGCGAAATACGAGACCATATTTGCCCAGGTGTCGTGATACGACCAAGTATGCAATACACCAAAGCGTGAGCCCCGCCAGTTCTCCAAGGTTTCGAGACGCTGCCAGTAACAGCTCATTCCGCTCGGCCACGTCGGCTGTGCTAAGGCAACGTTGGTCCAAGTAAGACCGATGGTGGCAGCAAGACCGGCCGTCGCGGCCACACGTTTAACTGTGCTGCGCACGGAGAGCTTGCGCATCGATTACTCCCAGCGGTCGTTCGATGACTCGTGGCCTCGATCGGCCACCGCGCCCTAACAGACGTGGGCGAAAGCGATTTCATCCCAAAGGATTGAAAAATTCGTTAAGGTGGTCCGCCCGCATTCGGAGCCAGAAGAGGGCTTCGCGACTGCGGCTGCAGCGGAGGGGCGACTGCTCACCGCTCGGAGGCAGCGGTGATCGTGCGCAGATAAAATCGCTGCAACAACAGAAAAGGGATGAGCGCGAGGAGGATGGCTGTGGAAGCGGAGGCGAAGAGCGCGCCCCAGTTGGCGACTTCGAGGGTGACGTTACGCGCGATGGCGACCTGGACAACGATTCGCTCTTGACTAGGAGCAGCCACGAGTGGCCAAAAGAAAGCATCCCATTGGTGGACGAACAGCATCAAGGAGGCGGTGGCAATCGTCGGTCCCGAAAGGGGAAGGGTGAGCCGCCACCAGATCTGCAGCCATGAGGCGCCGTCGATGCGCGCCGCTTCGTAGAGCTCCTTGGGCACGGCAGCAAAGAACTGGCGAAACAGAAAGATGACAAGACCGCTTGCCACCTCGGGCAAAATCAGCGCAGCATACGTATCGGTAAGAGCGAGGCCGCGCACGAGCATATAAAGCGGAATGACGATTGACTCGAATGGCATCATGAAGGTCGCGAGAACGAAAGCAAAGATCACACGTTTTAAGGGGAACTCGAAGACGGCGAAGGCGAATCCGGCAAGCGAATTGATGAGCACACCGAGCCCCGCGGTAGTGAGCGCCACGAACAGCGAGTTGGCCACCGCCCGCGGAAGCTCCCCGGACCACGCCTCCCGCCAATGGTCTAATGTGAGCCGTTCGGGCACGAGCGTAGCGAGTGACACCGAACTCGAGGTGGCGAAGATATCGGCCGCGGGTCGAAAGGAGGCGACCACCAACCAATAAATCGGAAGCAAGAGAACTGTTGCAACCAACACAAGAGCAAGATAGCGAACAAAAGCGACGAACAAACGACGCAGATCCGAGATAGTCACGATTCCCGCTCCCGCAACAAGCGCAGTTCCAAGACGGCGAGAAGCCCGATCACCAACAGAATGACGGTCGAGAGCGCGAGTGCTCGGCCGCGGTCGAGATAAGTGAACGCAGCCTGATAGGCCTCGAACATGAGAAGTGCGGTTGCTCCATTAGGCCCACCTTGCGTGATCAAGTACATGGGCGCGAAGAGCAAGAAATTGGCTGCGGTATCAGCAACGAGGACGAACGCCAAGGGTCGCCGCATCAAGGGAAGGGTTACCCAACGGAAACGCTGCCAGGCGCTGGCTCCATCGATCATCGCTGCTTCGTGCAGTTCTTTGGGCACGAGCAAGAGACCAGCCAACAGAAAGACCATCCAGTAACCGACCCCCTTCCACGACGCCACGGCGATCAAGGTGGCGAGCGCCTGTTCTTCGCTGCGCCAGAATGGTTGCGGAGGCACACCAAGCGCGCGCAGCAGACCATTAACCGGTCCCATCGTCGGCTCGAGCAGGATCGCCCACAAAATCGAGGTCAACGAAAGGGACACGGTCATCGGTGCCATGTAGGCAGCGCGAAACAACGGCACGAGCGGCGTGGGTCGCAAGACAAGAAGAGCAAGGCCGAGCGCGATCAGAATCTGCAAGGGATTGATGATGACATTGAAGAGCAAAGTTATTCGGACCGAATTCCAGAAAGCAGGGTCCGAGACGAGCCGTTCGTAATTTTGCAACCCTACCCATACGGTCTCGCCGGTGAGCCTGGTCCCGGTGAACCCGCCGATGAGCGCGATCAGGATGGGAGCGAGACGAAACAGAGCCAGGCCAAGAAGCGCCGGCGCCAAGAACAAGGCGACGATCACCCATGATTCACGGAAGCCATGTTTCATCGTAGGCGTTCGAAATCGGGCAATTGGCCGGCGTGTGCAAAAGAGGGCGGTGCCAGGGCACCGCCCTTCTTGGATCAAGCTTTGTACTTTTCGAGCTCGCGGTCGATGCGCTGCGCAGCGGCCGAGAGCGTCTTGGCAACGTCGGCGCCAGTGGTGATGTCACGGAGCGCAGTACGCAGAATGTCCTCGTACTCCCGAAACCCTGGCGTGGCCGGACGCGGCACCGCGGTGTGCTCGAGCTCAAAGCGCACGATCTTCCACATGTCTGTCTCGAAGCGCTTGGCTTCCTTCTCCCACACCGATTTGAGGACCGGCGGGTAAGGCCGCAGTTCAAACCACAGGACTTGCAGCTCGTGGCTCATAAAATGCTCGATAAACGCGAGCGCTTCTTTGGGATGACGCGTGCGCGGATTGACGCCGATGTGCCAGGCACCGGTGGGCGTAACGGCCTTGCCCTTGGCAAATCGCGGATAGGGAGCAACGCCGAACTCGATGTCGGGATATTTGTTCTTGATTGTCGCCTCATTGAACGTGCCGGCGACCAGCAGGGCGATCTTGCCGTTACCAAATTGTTCCACAGGGAGATTGGGATCGAAAAGCCCCGGTGGACTTACCTTCCATTCGGTGTAGAGTTTTTGCATAAAGCTGTAGGCTTCGATGAACGGCGGACTGTCGATGTAGCCGGAAGCTTTAAAGCCGTCAGGCGAGAGGGCAACTCCGCCCAAGGACTGCGCGAGCGGCAACAACATGTACGGCCGCTCTTGTTGCTCGAAACTGAAGCCCCACTGGTTCTTCGCAGGATCAGTGAGCTTCTTCGCCGCCTCGACCAGTTCCTCCCAAGTCCAGCGCTTGGCGACATCAGCCGGCGGGAAGGCGATGCCCGCTTCGCGCAACAGCTTTTTGTTGTAGAACAGCACCGGGCAGGAGCTGCCGAAAGGAGCGGAATAGATCTTACCCTGCCAGCTCGCCGCCTCGATAGCCGATTTGGTGAAGCGGCCCGCATCAAGATAGGGAGTGAGGTCCATCAGGTGCCCCCGAGCGGCATAGGAGGCGGTAAGCGGCGAGTCGCAAATGAAGATGTCGGGATCCGGCGTGCGGGCACCCAGCCGCACTTCGAGAGTCTGGAAGATCTGAACGAAGGGGATAGTCTCGACTTGCAATTCGACTTCGGGCTGGGCTCTTCGGAAGCTGTCCATCAAGGGCTTCACTTGCCCTTCCGGCCAGCCCATCCAGATCACTTTGAGTGTCGTTTTAGGCTGCGCCATGAGCGGACGCGCGGGGAGCAGCGCGCTGGCCGCTGCAGCCCCTGCAAGGGCAGCGCGGCGGCTGAGACGGGTCATCGGTCTACCTCCATCGCTGACTTTTTGGTCGACCGTCGCTGGCGAGCCTAAAGCGCGGCTCGTCGGAGGTCGATGGACGCCTCTTGGAACCAAGACCATGGCAGAACGATGACCAAACTCGTCGTGATGGGCGATCCCGGTGTCGATGATGCGGTGGCCATCCTCTGCGCGGCACACTTCGGCACGCTTTTGGGCATCGTTGCGACCCACGGCAACGCACCGGCCGAGGTGACCGCAAGGAACGCGCTTGCCCTCTGCGAGCGGGCCGGGCTCGAGGTGCCCGTGGCGCGCGGATGTCCGCGATCATTGATGGGTGAGGGCACGGTTTCCGGCGCGGCGTTCCACGGTTCTGCCGGCCTTGCCGGTGTCGCCTTGCCGGAGCCGAAGCAAGCTCTCGATCCTCGCTGCGGTGCTCAGTTTCTGATTGAAACAGCCTCCGCACATCGAGGTGAGCTCGTGGTGGTGGTAACAGGCGCGCACACCGACCTCGCGCTCGCGCTTCGGCTCGAACCGCGCCTCGTATCGTGGCTCAGAGCAGTGGCGGTGATGGGAGGCACAGCCGGTCCCGGCAACGCGCGCCCGATGGCTTGCCTCAACGTCCTCGCCGATCCGGAAGCAGCGGCGATCGTGGCCACCTCCGGCCTGCCGCTTTTCTGGCTGGGCTACGAGCTCACCCGCACGGTTGTTTTGGGCGAGGCAGAGCTCGTGCGCCTTGAAGAGGGCGGAAAGGTGGCGCGGACGATGGCGGCGGCGCTGCGCGCCTATCGCGAGCGTTACCGCCGCGTCTATGGGATCGATGGCGCGCCGATCCACGATGCGCTCGCGGTGCTCGCTCTAGCATTGGCAGAACGCGTACCGCCGGGGATCCTGCGCTTCGTGCCGACCGCGCTCGAGGTGGTCTGCGCGCACGGCCCGGCGCGCGGGATGACGATCGTCGATCTGCGCGGGATCGTGGATGCGGCCGCGCTGCCCGAGGACCGGCGGCCGAGGCCTCCCAACGTCGCGTACGCGGTGGCGGTCGATCGCGAAGCGGCGGTGGAGGCAGTCGTGGCGGCGATCTTGTCGTACGACTGATCTCTATCCCGGCAAGTACTCGAATCCGCTGTCCTTACCCTTTGCAATCTTCACTTTGAGCTTAATCTTATCGCCAGGCTTTGCCTCCGACGGAACGGCTGCGCTGTTCTGAATTGCTCCCTCAATACCGGACGGTTCGTGGCGCGCTTTCCACCCGCCCTTCTTGGTTTTCGTTTCGAGCAGGATGCACTCGACGATCTCGCCCGGCTTCGGCGGCGGTCCCTTCGTGACGGCCGGCTTCGGCGGTCCCTCGCGCTCGGCGTCGGCCGCGGTCCTTCCGGGCCGAGGCTCGTCCCGCCCGAGCGCCTCGAGCCTCCCATAGCCGGCCGTGGTCTTGCCGCCCACGCCCCACCCGGCCAGCGCTTCGAGTAAGAGCTCCTTCGCGAGCGCGGTCCATTCGGCCGGGCCCGAGAGCGCGAGCAGAAACCGCGCGCCGGGACGCACCGAGAGGAAAGCGACGGGGTTCGGATCGTCCCAGTCGACTGGCCAACTCTCACCCATCGCATCGTAGTAGCGCTTTTGGTGGACGGTGAGTACGTCGACG
>JAUQQO010000027.1 GCA_030549795.1 Pseudomonadota bacterium
CCGAGCTGGAAGCGACACTCGAGCGGACCGCGCGCGAACGGGACGAGGCCAGGGCCCGCCTCGACGGTCTGCAACGCACGGTGGCCGAGCGCTTTGCCAAGCTCGTCGAGCACGGCCGCGACCTGGAACAGCGGCTGGGCGAGGCCGAGCGGGAGCGAGACGAGCTCCGCGCGCAGCTCGCTTCGGTCGAGCGGGATCGCGACCGCGAGCTCGCCCGAAGGATGATCGCAGGCGGCGTCTATCCCTCCTGCTGGGAAGAGAACGGACGCCCGGTGTTCGTTTTCGAAGTCGTCTTGCGCACAGGCGGCAAGATCGTGGTCTCGGACACGGCGCCTGCCCAGTTCAAAAAGGGCGAGCCCTGGGCCTCGATCGGCCCGTTCGAGCGCAACCGGCTCATCGACGTCCACGCTTTCGTAGCCGCCACGCGGCCGCTCACCGAATGGTCCAAACGCCAAGATCCCGAGTGTCGGTTTTGGATCAGAGTCCGCCGCGAGCTGCCCTTGTCTGCGCCCACGAGCGAATATCTGCGGGTCGTGGGCCCACTCGGCAGCGCGGCCACCCAGCACCTCCCCTTCTATCGGGTAGGCGGATGAGCGAAGCGGCGACCCGCCTTGCTACTGCGCTCGCCCGGCTGCGGGTTGCCGCGCTGCGTGCCCTCGCCCGCCGATCCGGCCTCGCCCTCGCCCCACAGACGGCACACGCCTTGATTATTCGCCGCGGACTGAGCTCCGCCGCCGAGCTGTTGCGGCTCTCGGCCCGGGCGCCCCGTCCGCTGCGGCCCGGCTTTTTGTGGATCCTCGTTCGGCTCGCGCTTCGCGCCCGCGCTGCCGCACCGAGCTCGCCCCTGCGGCCCACAGAAGGTTAAGGCCAACTCCCTTCGAAGGCATGAAACCGCCCGATGAGCTCCCGGCCGAACCCGGGCGGCATGCGCAGCGGAGGCGCAAAGCCAGCAACGCCCGCTCTCGTAAACCGCTTGGCCAACGGCCGCAGCGTTCGCGCGATCATCGCCGCGTGGTGCGGGCTTCCCCTTGGGAGGACGATTGCGAAGCCTGGCGGCTCGTACCCAAGTCACACCCAAAGGTTGATGAAAGGTCAGATTTTTTCGGCATGCCGAGGACGGTAGCACCGGTGCCTGAGGAACCCCGCTCGACAAGCTTGTTGCGATTGTCGAGCCTCCATCGTCGAGACACCATACCGGCGCTCGATCCGAGAACCCGTCACGACATGGTCCACATGGCGAAGTCCGCTTCGAACCGTGCGATCCTTTCCGCGATCGCCGAGCCTTCGATCACCTCGTCTTCAGACTGCGATCAGTCGATGACCCCCGATCCCAAGCTGCCCCATACCTTTCCACGCCGTGTTCTCCTCTGTGTTGTCGGCCTCACACCGCAGGTCGTGACCGAGACGCTCTGGGTACTCGCGGTTCAAAGTGAGCCACCCTTTGTGCCCACCGAGCTCGTCATCGTCACCACGCGCGAAGGGGCGGAGCGGATCGAGCTCATGCTGCGTAAGGGCAAGCGCATGCTCGATGCCCTGGCTGCCGACTATCCAGGGCGGGGGTTGGAGGGCCTCGCCCAGCGGACGACCGTCCATGTCGTCTGCGATCCGAGCGGCAGCCCGCTTTCCGACATCGCTACGCTCGAGGCGAATACCGCCCTAGCCGATCTTCTCTTCGACGTTGTGAGAAATCTCACAGCGGATCCCGCGAGCGCTGTCCACCTCTCAATCGCTGGTGGGAGAAAGACGATGGGCTTCCTTGCGGGATATGCGCTCTCCCTCGTCGGCCGCCCTCAGGACCGGCTCTCGCACGTGCTGGTCGATCCGGCCTTCGAACAGCACCCCGAATTCTTTTACCCGCCACCTGAGCCCAAGGTCCTCTTGAGCCAAAGTAAGGACCAGCGGCCCATCTCCACCGACCGAGCGGGCATCGTGCTCGCCGAGATCCCGTTTGTGCGGCTGCGCGAGGGTGTGCCGGATCGACTGCTCAAAGGCCAGGCGAGCTTCGCCGACACGGTCGCGGCCCTCCAAGAGCAGTTCCACCCGCCCGAGCTCATCATCGACCTTGCGCAGCAGAAGGTCCAGGCTCACGGACGGCATGTGCCCTGCGCGCCGATCGAGCTCGCCTTTTGGGCGTGGCTCGCCGAGCGGCGGAAAACGCTTGGCGACGCGGCAGCGGTCGATAAGACCAACCCTGCGGCCTTCACCCGCTTCTTCGAGCTGTACGAACAGATCGCGGGTTACGAACCGCGCAAGCGAACCGAACAGGCTGTGCGGGCGGATCCCAAGAACAATTGGCTCTCCGAGCGCATCACGCGCCACAACAAGCTTGTCGCGCGCGCACTCGGCCCAGCCGCACGCCATTATGGCATCGAAGCCTCAGGCAAACGACCGAGGACGCGCTGGCAACTCGCCACACCGCCCGAGGCGATCCGGCTCGTTGGCCTACCCTAGGAACGGACTCGGCATGAGCACAAGCACAACTGAACTGCCCACGATCGACGAAGTCGCCCTCGGCGCCTTCCTGCACGACGCCGGCAAGCTTTTCCAGCGAGGGCTCAACTCAAACGAACTGCCCGAGGAGATCCGCGACCTCGAGAGCACGCTCTGCCCCAAGGCTACCGCAGGCGAGTACTACACCCACAAGCACGTGCTCTTCACCGAACTTCTGTTCCACGACCTCGAGCGGCAAGGACTCATCCTGCCAGCTGGTCTTTCGCGTAAGAACGTGCGCGATGCGGCCGTCTGGCACCACAAGCCCGAAAGCGGGCCGGAATGGGGCTGGATCGTGGCCGAGGCCGATCGGCTCGCCGCGGGCATGGACCGCAAGGCAAAGGACGCAAAAGCCGAGCAGGACGACGATCAGCGCACCCGCGACTTCTATCGGCGGACGCCCCTCGTCTCGATCCTTTCGGCCGTGCGCCTTCCCGATCGCGAGCTGCCGCAGCCTCACTACTTTCGCCCGCGGCCGGCGGATCCGGAGGCCATCTGCGCAACGTCCAAAAAGCACGAGCGCGAGCTGCCCGAGGATTACCGGATGACGACCGAGGCCTTCCGCCGCGCCTGGATCGAGCTTTGTCGCGAGCTCCGCCAAAGCGCCTCGGTACTGCACGAGGGCGCGATCGGCCTCGCCGAGCGCTATTGGTGGGGTGTTCCCTCGTCGACCGTCGATGAGCCGGACGTCTCGCTGCTCGACCACAGCCTCGCCGTCGCCGCCTTCGCCGCCTGTCTTTTCAAACACCATGAAGCGCGTGGGGAGCTCGGCGACGGCGCTGCCATCCGCGACCGCAGTCGACCCAAGTTCCGCCTTCTGCGGGGCGATCTCTCGGGTATCCAGCACGCCCTCTTCCGCCTCGGCAGCGAGCAGGTGAAGGGTGTCAACCGGATCCTGCGCGCCCGCTCCTTCCTCATGGGCCAGCTCGTCGAGGCGGCGGGGCTTCTCATTCGCCGAAGGCTCGGCCTGCCGCCCTATGTCGTGCTCATGCGCGCGGGCGGCCAGCTCACCATGCTCCTGCCCGAGCTTCCGGACATCGAGGCCGAGATCGAGGCGATCCGGGGCGAGATCGACGCCTGGATGGCCACCCGCTACGCTGGCGAGCTTTCCTTGAACCTCGGCCTTACCGAGGCACTCACGCCGACAGCCTTCCTGCAACCCGATCCCAATCGGCCCGCACAAGAGAACATCCGCACCACGCTCGACCGCCTGCGGGCCGCGACCGAGGCCGCTAAAGAGCGCCCGCTCGAGACCTTCCTGCGCTCGAATGGGGTCGTCCTCAAAGACGACTACGAAGCGGGAGCGGACGGCTATTGTCCCGCCTGTGGTGTGCGGCCGCGCAAGCGTGCGTACACCGAGGACGGGGTCGCGCGCTGCTGGGCCTGCCACCACGAATACCGGCTGGGTCGCCGGCTGCCGAAGCTCAAGCAGCTCCTCTGGCTCGACGGTCCCGGTGACGACCAGACACTCGATCTCTTCGGCGCCGTTCGCTTGCGCGCCGTCGTCGACGACGAGGATTTGTTCGACCCGGGGGCAAACGTCGTCTCGGGGTGGCGACCGTGGGGGGTCGACGAAAGCGAGGTCACCTGGCCGGTCGCGACCCGCCCGATCGCCAACCACGTCCCGACCTTCGGGGAACGGGACGTCCGCGACGCTGCGAACAAGTACCGTGGCATCGAGGAGCGCGATCGGCTGTCCGAAGAGCCGATCGGCATCGGCGAGATCAAGACCATGGCACACATTGCCGCCGAGGCGCGCGAGCCGCTCGGCGACTCGCGCTGGATCGGCCGGCCGCTCCTCGGCGTCCTCAAGGCGGATGTCGACAATCTCGGCCGCATCTTCGGCGAGGGCCTGGGCGAGAAGCGCTCGATCGGCCGGCTCGTGGCGCTCTCGCGGGCGCTCGACTGGTACTTCACCGGCCGCCTGCCGCACCTCTTGGCCACGCGCTGGCCCGACTACACGGTCTACGCGGGCGGCGACGATCTCTTGCTCATCGGCCCCTGGCGGCAGATGCTGGAGCTCGCGGGCGCGCTGCGCGCCGACTTCGGCTGCTATTGCGGCGGCAATCCGAGCCTCACGCTTTCGGCCGGCATCGCCTTCGTCTCCCCGCGCGAGCCCTTGAACCGCTCGGCCGACGCCGCCGAAGCGGCGCTCGAAGCCGCCAAGGCCCGGCCCGAAAAAGACGCGCTCGGCATCATGGGCGAGGTCCTGCCCTGGACCGACAAGACCTGCGGCCTGCCCTGGCTCCTCGACAAGGCCGATTGGCTCTGTACGCAGCTGCGCGAGGACGCCGCGAAGACCTCCTTCGCCTACAAGCTTTTGTCCTTCCTCGAGCTCAAGGCGAAGGCCGAACGCAAGCACAATCCGGATACCGGGGCGGCGATCTGGCGGGCCCGCTACGGCTATTTCCTCGCGCGGACCTACCCGCCGAGCCCGGCCGAACGCGAGGCGAGGGAGCAGCCCTCGATCTGGCGCAAGTTCAACGCGATCATGGGGCTGAACGGGAAGAGCGGCGGACCCGCGCCGCCCAGCAAGCTCGCGATCGCCTTTGCGCTCTGGCGCAACCGGTGAGGAGGAGAGGATGAACGGGAGAGGACCGAATCAGCACGGTTCGCGGCCGGGCGGGCCCGGGGGCGGTCCGCGTCCGCAGAGCGGCGGCGTTGGAGGGGCGCGCCCCACCGGGGGTGGTGGTGGGGGAGGCCACGGCGGCGGTGTGGACCGGCCGCGGGAAGAGCCGATCGCGCAACGCATCGAGCGTCGTCTTCGGGACAAGACGCGCATCGACTATTTCGCCGGCTCGGTCTCCTCGGACCAACCGCCTTCTCCCCGCAAGGAGCTATTCGACGAGGAGGCAGAGACCCTCGCCAAAAAGATCGCGAGCATCCCGGCTTCGCAGCTGCGAAGGTTCTACAGCGTCGTGCAGACGATCAAACGAAAGCTCGATCTCGACAAAGAGTTGGGCGCAGATTTCATCAAGGCCGAGCTCGCTCTCCTCAAGGCGCGCGGGGCCTACGCCCTGGCGCGCCTAGGCTACAAGCCCGATCCCAGCAAGGGTTACGAGCCCGACGAGCTCCTGACCATGCTGGTCCGTCACGGCAACAGTATCGAGGATCGCCGATCCTTCCTCGCTTTCGCCCGCCACTTCGAGGCGGTGATGGCGTATCACAAAGTCTTTGAGGACAAGCGCGCCGACCGGAGGAACGACTGATGACGTTGCAGTATATCGGCCACGCGGTGATCACCGGAAAGATCAAGCTTCTGTCTGGCCTCCACATCGGTGCCGGTAAGGATACGATCGAGATCGGCGGGATCGACAACCCGGTTGTCAAGCACCCGCACACCCAAGAGCCCTACATCCCAGGCTCGTCGCTGAAGGGCAGGCTCCGCTTCTTGATGGAGTGGGCGTTTCAGAAGGTGCGGCTCGACGGGCAGCCTTGGGGAATCGATGACAGGGAGAACCAAACTTACGAGCCCGACGATCCGATTTTGCGGATCTTCGGCTGTGCCCTCAAGCGCGAGCGCTGGTCGCAGGGTCCCACGCGGCTGATTGTACGCGATGCCCCGTTGGAGAAGGAGTGGCGAGATCAGGTCCTCGCTGAGGGACTGATGCTGACCGAAGACAAGACCGAGGTCATGATCGACCGGATCGCTGGCAAAGCGCACGACCGCGTCGGCCCCCGCCAGACCGAGCGCGTACCGGCTGGTGCCCGGTTCGACCTCTCGATGTCCTTCCGCCTCTTCGATACGGGCGACGGCGGCAAGCGCGACTACGAGTGCCTCAACTGGCTCTTGGGCGGACTCGGCCTTTTGGAACAGGACGCCCTCGGTGGTTCGGGCTCGCGCGGCTAC
>JAUQQO010000033.1 GCA_030549795.1 Pseudomonadota bacterium
CCGGAGAACCGCGGTTCGAACCTCTGCCCTGACGAAGAAGGGATTAAGACGACCGCCCCATCCCGACCTTCATTAGCATCTCGCGTTCGAACCTCTGCCCTGACGAAGAAGGGATTAAGACCTGCGGTCAGGTCTTTAATAGGCGGCTTCTCCACCGTTCGAACCTCTGCCCTGACGAAGAAGGGATTAAGACATGAAAGCCGTCGCGATCACAACGACCGTCGCCAGTTCGAACCTCTGCCCTGACGAAGAAGGGATTAAGACATGGACGGCGACGAGAAGCTCGTCGCCGTCCGTTGTTCGAACCTCTGCCCTGACGAAGAAGGGATTAAGACTAGTAGTCCCTGACTACCACCGCTCCGGGGAGACGGTTCGAACCTCTGCCCTGACGAAGAAGGGATGAAAAAGCGCCAGCGGCTCGCGGCCGCGCCGGCTTCGCACCCTGGCCCCGAAAAAAGCCCGAAACAAAAGCAGAGGGCGAGATTGCCCTGGTCGGGGAACCGGCAGCTCTCAGCTAACGATAAACAGAACAGCTACGGCCGCACTGCGACCACCGACCCGCGGCTCGAAAGACACCAACCTCGTCTTAATTCGAAAACTTTCTCTCTGCAGCCACAACCAGCCCAGCCGCTCGTAAGAGCAGCCGCATCCGCTGCGACAAGCTTGTTGTCCGTAGCGACCTCACAAAGCCACGCTAAAAGGTATGCGCGCTGTTATGCGAGCGAGGACGATGGCCAACCGATTGCTCTACCTCGTGTGCTATGATGTGCGCTGCCCGCGCCGGCTCGCGCGCGTTCTGCGCGTGGTCAAGAGCTGGAGCACGGGCGGTCAAAAATCCGTCCACGAATGTTGGCTTAGCGCGTCCGAACTGCGCATCCTCGAGCGCGATCTGCTCAATGCGATCGACCGCGAGGAAGACTCGCTCCTCATCCTGCGCCCGGATCTCTCAGCTGGAGTACGCACGCTCGGTATCGCGCAAAAACCGTGTGACCCCCGCTTCGTCTTCATCGGCTAACGGCAACGTCGACCGTGCGCACGCTCTATCTCGATCGCAAGAACGCCGAACTCGCTCTCGATGCCGGTTCCATTTTGATCCGCCTTCCCGGCGAGCACCCGGCGCGGGTGCCGCTTGTGGGGCTCGAGCGGGTGATCGTGAAGGGCGAGGCCAAGGTGTCCACCGCTCTCCTTGCCGCCTTGCACGCCGCCGATGTCGGCCTGCTCGTCCTCTCCGGCCGGCGCGCCGAGCCCACGGCGACGCTTTTGGGCCGCCCGCACGCCGATGTGCGCCTGCGTCTTGCTCAGTTCGAGGCGGCGCGCGAGCCCGCGCAGCGGCTCGCCTTCGCGCGACCGCTCGTGCTCGCCAAGCTCGACGCCCAGATGCGGCTGCTTGCGCGCGCGCTTAAGGCGCGGCCGGATCTGCGCTTTCCCCTGACAAGCGGCCTCGAGGCGCTCGCCGCCCGCAAAGAGGCAGCGCTGCACGCCGATCTGCCGGCGCTGTTGGGCTGCGAGGGGGCTGCGGCTGCCGCCTATTTCGAGGCCTTCTCCAAGCTCTTCCCTCCTGCTCTCGGCATGCAGGGGCGCAACCGGCGGCCGCCGCGCGACCCGGTCAACGCCGCGCTTTCCTTGGGCTACACGCTCGCCACCTTCGCTGCCGTGCGCGCGCTCGCCCACGTCGGGCTGGACCCGCTTTTGGGCTTCCTGCACGCTCCCGCCTTCGGTCGGCCGGCGCTTGCCTGCGATCTCGTCGAGCCGATCCGCGCCCATATCGACGAGTTCGTCTGGCGCCTGTTCGCCGAACGCCGGCTGCGCGCCGAGCATTTCCGCAGCGATCACACGGGCTGTCTTATGGGCAAGAGCGGGCGCGAGATCTTCTATGCCGCCTTCGAGGAGGAACTCGCCGCCTTGCCGCGGCTGTTGCGCCAGATGGCTTCCGGCTTGGCCCGCACGCTGCGCCGCATGCCGCTTCCGGAGTGGCTCGGATGCTGATCCCCGCCCACCTCGATGGAACCGAGACACCCCTTCTCGTCACCCTCGATGGCCCCTCGCTGCGCATCCGGCGCGCGGGCGCGGCCGACAGCCGCCTGCCCATTGCGCGCCTTGCGCGCTTGACCGTGCGCGGTTCGGTGACCTTCGCCGCCGAGACGATCACCGCTTGCCTGCAGGCCGGAGTACCCATCGCCTTCCTCGACGAGAGCGGCCAGAGCCTGGGCCAGCTCGTCCCCGTGCATCGCCGCCGCGAGGAGCTTTTGGTGCTGGTCGAAGAGGCGATGGCCTGCGGGTCCTTCGCGGTGGCGCGCGAGAACTGGCGTGCCGCGGCCTACCGCGCCGCCTGCATCCGGGTCACCATGGCCATGCCGGTGCGGGTTGCGGATCTGCGGGCACGCACGGTGGCGCGCGCCGCTGCGCGCCTCGTCGACCTCGCGGGCGCACCGCTTTCTACCGACGCCCTTATGGCTCGCCTCGAGGCACTGCTCGCCGCCTTCGTCGCCGAGCGGCTGTTGAGCGAAGGAGCCGGCTTGCGCCTGCAGGGGCAAGATCCAGACCTCGACATCGCCGCCGATTTCCGAGGCATTTTGGGCTTGGAGCTGTGGCCGCTCGCCTGGCGCTTGGCCCGCTATCTTGCGCTTCACGCCAACAAGCACCGCACGGAAACGCTCCTGCAGGCACGCATCGCCCGTTTCTTCGAAAGCCACAGTCCACGCCTGGAGAAGGCCTTCACCGAGGCCATGGCGCTCTTGCGCCGCTGCCTGCGCGAAGCCCTCGCTTGAGGATCCGGTCCATGAGTATGCGCCGCGGCACTTGGCTCGTTTCCTATGATATCGCGAGCGAGCGCCGGCTCGTGCGCGTGCACCGCTTCATGGTGCGCCGCGGCCTGCCCGCTCAATACTCTGTCTTTCTGGTCGAGGCCGATCGCGCCGCCATCGAAGCGCTGGTCGGCGAGCTCGCGCTCCTTGTCCACCCCAAGCAGGACGATGTGCGCATCTATCGCTTGGATCCGACCTTCGGCCGCAGTCTGGGCGTGGGCAGCTTGCCGCGTTTCGTGCTCACAACTCCACCGCGCGTACCAGCGCTCTTGCGCCGCAGCTCGTGCAGCGGGCCCATTGCAACGCCAGACGGGAGCGGGTATACAACCAAATTGATTTGTAGAAAGGCGGAGTGAGCCAAATAATGGTTTCGTGCCCGCGGGTCGAGGAGCTACTGTCGCGGCCCTCGCGCGCACGGCGCGGCGGACCCGTGGTCGAGACGCTCTCGCTGAAGCTCCAGCTCGTCACGCCGGTGCTCGGCGGGGCGGCGGTGCCGCGGACGATCGACGAGGTCGACAAGGTGCGGGTGCCGTCGATCCGCGGGCAGCTGCGCTTCTGGTGGCGGGCGCTGCACGCGCACGAATTCCCTTCGCCGCGGGAGCTCTGGGAGGCGGAGAGCGCGCTCTTCGGCCGGGCGGCGGACGAGACGGGCGGCCGCTCGCCGGTCGAGCTGCGGGTGCAGATCGAGCGGGCCGCGGAGATCGATCGCGAGGACATCCGGCTCTATCCCAAAGATGACAAGCCGGCGACGCCCGGGGCCTATGCGCTCTTTCCCGCGCGCGCCGAAGCGGGCGGGACGCCGACCGCGCCGCGGCGCAAGCCGGGGACCCAGTTCACCCTCGAGCTGCGCGGTCCGTCCGAAACGCTGCGAAAGCTTGAAAACGTCCTGCGCGCCTGGATCCTCTTCGGCGGCTATGGCGGCCGCACGCGCCGCGGGCTCGGCAGCCTCGGGGTCGTAGACGAGCGCGCGAGCTGGCTCCCTCAGGCGGCGACATGCGATGCACTCCGCGCACTCTTCGGCCGCGACGTCTTTAAACCCGCCGGCTCGCCGAGCGAAACACCGCGCCTTGCGGGGGCGTCGTTGTTGGTCGGGCAGCCGGCTCCGAATGCCGAGACGGCATGGACGACGGCGCTCGGTTGGCTGCGCGACTTCCGCCAGGGGACGAATACGGGGGCGCGACAGAGCGGAGCGGGTAAACCGCAGCCCAACCGCCCCTCCATTTCGAATTGGCCGGAAGCCGACAAGATCAGACGCCTTAGGGCAGGCACTTGGAGTCACTCCCCTCGCGACGAATACGGGCCTGACCCCGCTTGGCCGCGCGCCGGTTTCGGGCTGCCGATCGTGGGGCAGTTCCAGACAGTCGGCCGAAAAGGTGAGCGCTATGACGAGCCGGGGCCGTTCGAAATCAACTGGCGACAGGGAAACGAAGCGCACAACCGCCTCGCGAGCCCCTTGATCGTCAAGGCGATGCCGCTCGCCGACGGAAGGTTCGTGCCGATCGCGCTCTGGCTGGAGCGTGCCTGGCCAGCGGACGGCCAGGTCGTGCTGCGGATGGGAGGGCGAGAGGTTGCGAGATCGGCAGCGCCGTTCGACAAACTGCTCGGGAAAGGGGACAAGGCGCTCTTCGCACCGCTCGCCGGCAAGACGAGCCTGCGCGAAGCCTTCCTCGATTGGCTCGCCAAACAGAGCGGGGTGAGGAGGATCGCCGGATGAGCGCGCATCTCCTCCTGATCACCCTGGGCCCGGTGCAGGAGTTCATCGCGCAGGCGCGGCGTACGCGCGATCTCTGGTACGGCAGCCATCTCTTGTCCGAGCTCGCCCGCGCCGGGGCGAAGGCGCTCGCCGAGGCCGGCGCGCGCTCGATCCTGCCGGCGCTCGAGAAAGGCGATCCCGAGCTCGCGCCTTGCGAGGGCTTTCTGCGGGCGAACGGGAAGCCGGCGGCGCCCATCGCCAACAAGCTCTTGGCCGAGCTGCCCGCGGGCCTCGATCCGGCGGAGACGGCGCGCGCGGCCCGGGCAGCCGTGATGGCTCATTGGAAGCGGCTCGCCGATGGCGTGCGAGAGCGCTGTCGTGGCCTGATCGCGGAGGGCGTGGACGCAGTCTGGGACGAGCAGATCGAAACCGCGCTCGAGTTCTATGCGAGCTGGGCGCCGCTTGCGGGCGACTATGCTGAGGTGCGGCGCAAGCTCGAGCGGACAATCGCCGGGCGGAAACTCTTGCGCGATTTCGTGCGATGGCAGCACGACCGCGCCGGGGCCCCCAAATCGAGCTTCGACGGCGCTCGGGTGTCGGTTCTCGCCGAGGTCCGCGCCAACGCGCTGGTGAGACGGTACCGGATCGGCCGCGGTGAGCAGCTCGATGCCGTGGGTCTCGTCAAGCGGGCCGGCGGCGAGCCCGAGCAGTTCCCGCCGATCGTCAACATCGCCCTCGCCCCGTGGATCAGAGCCGCAGCCGAGCACGCGAAGGACGAGCTCGCCAGGCTGTGCGAGCGCGCCCGCGAGCTCGATCTGCCGCGCGTGATGCGGCCCGATCTCGCCTGGACGAAGTCCTTTCCGTTCGACGGCGAGGCGCTGGTCGCGAGCCGCGTGCCTTCGCTTTTCGAGGAGCTCGCCGTCGCGGGCGATCCCGATGCTTTCGTCCGACACGAACTGCGGCCGCTCTATCGCATCCTGGGCGAGCCGCCCGCTTACGTCGGCTGTCTTGTTGCTGATGGCGATCACATGGGCAAAGCCCTCGATGCACTCGCCGACCCCGAGGCGCACCGGACGTTCTCGAAGAAACTCGCGGGCTTCGCGGCCGAGGTGCGGGCGATCGTGGAGCAGGAGCACCGCGGCTCGCTCGTCTATGCCGGCGGCGACGACGTCCTCGCCTTCCTAC
>JAUQQO010000022.1 GCA_030549795.1 Pseudomonadota bacterium
TGGCGGGCCGTTCGACCGCGGCGGCTCTTCGGGAATGCTTCGAAGTTCGCCCACCACGGCCACCCGCGCGTTGACCAGCACGGGTTCCCTGTCGCGCAAGGCATAAGTGTAGAGCTCCTCGTGGCGGCGGTGGAAGGCCTCGGCGATCCGCTCGAGGAGATCGGGCGCCTCGAACGGGATGGGATCGAGATCGACCGCGATCTCGAAGATCTGCTCGCCATAGCGCATCTCGGCCGAGCGGTGGACGCGCACCGAACCGGTAAAGCCGGCTCGAGCGAGGCGTGCGCGGCCTTCTTCTTCGAGTGCCGCGAAAAGCGCGCGCAGCTCGTGCGCGCACAGCGCCCGCGTCTCGGCGATATGCGAGCGCGCGACTTCGATGCGCAGATCGGATGTGAGCATGCCATAGGCCGAGAGCACCGAGGCGAGCTGCGGTACGATGATGCGGCTCATCCCGAGCGCGCGGGCGACCGCGCTCGCGTGCAAGCCGGCGGCGCCGCCAAAGGCCAAGAGCGCGAAGCCGCGCGGATCGACCCCCCGCCGCTCGGAGACGAGCCGCACGCCATCGGCCATCTTGGCGTCGATCACCCGCTGGATGCCGGCTGCCGCCTCTTCGAGCGAGCAGCCGAGCTCGTGCGCGAGACGGCCGATGGCGCGCTCGGCGGCGGTGCGGTCGAGGCGCATGCGGCCGCCCGCGAAGCGCTCGGGATCGAGATAGCCCAACAGCAGATCGGCGTCGGTGACGGTGGGGTGGACGCCGCCCCTGCCGTAGCAGGCGGGGCCGGGATCGGCGCCGGCGCTTTCGGGCCCGACGTGCAAGATCTTGCCCGCATCGACGCGCGCGATCGAGCCCCCGCCTGCGCCAATGCTCACGATGTCGAGCGATGGCAGGGCGATGCGCTGGCCGGCGAAGCGCCGATCGGAAGAGACTTGCGCGCGGCCACCGCGCACGAGCGCAATGTCGGTGGAGGTGCCGCCCATGTCGAAGGGCACGAGGTCGGGCGTGCCCATGCTGCGCGCCACCTGCACCGCCGCTGCGATCCCACCCGCCGGCCCCGAGAGCACGGCACCGGCAGCGAGGCGCACGATCTCATCAACCGTGGCGAGCCCGCCGTGGCTTGTCATCACGAGCAGCGGCCCACGGTAGCCGGCAGCGCGCAGGCGCTCTTCCAAGCGCCCTAGATAGCGGGCAAGCGCCGGTTGCACATAGGCGTTGACGACGGTGGTCGAAACCCGCTCGAATTCCTTGATCTGCGGCCACACTTCGCTCGAGAGCGAAACCGGCACACCCGGCATGAGTTCGGCGAGCACGGCGCGCGTGGCCTGTTCGTGGCGGGGATCGCGCCAGGCGTGCAGGTAGCACACCGCCACCGATTCCACCCGCTCCGCGCGCAGGATCTCGATCGCCGCGCGCAAGGAAGCGGGATCGAGCGGGATCTCGATGCGCCCGTCGGCGCGCAGCCGTTCGCGCACCCCCAAGCGCAACCGACGCGGCACGAGCGGCTCGGGCGGCGGCTGGCGCAGATCGTAGCGGTCGTCTTTGAGCCCCTCGCGCATCTCGAGTACATCGCGATGGCCTTCGGTGGTGAGCAGCCCCACCTTCGCGCCCTTGCGCTCCAAGAGCGCGTTGGTGGCGACTGTCGTGCCGTGCACGATGCGCTCGGTGCGCGCGAGCAGCGCCTCGCGCGCAAGACCCATCGCTTCTGCCAGCCGCGTGAGCCCCTCGAGCACCCCGAGCGATTGGTCGCTGGGGGTCGAAGGGGTCTTGGCGTGGATGAGACGGCCGCTCTCGTCCACCGCCACGAGGTCGGTGAAGGTGCCGCCGACGTCGATGCCGATGCGGATCACGGCCGCTCCTCCGCGCCAGAGGTCACGAACCCTTCGCGGCGGTCGCGCGCACGGGCCTCGGCCGACCGCCGCGCCGGATCGCCCCAGCCGCCCCCACCACCCGAGTGGGCGACCAGCACCGCGCCGGGGGGAACCGGGATACCGACTTCCTTGGTGCGGAGCACCCGCTCGACGCCGTCCGGGGTGCGCAAGCGATAATCATGCGGCGCTCCGTCTTCGCCCCCCAGGATGCCGCAGGCCCCGTAGCGGACCCCATCGCCCGCGGTATTGGCCACCGCAGGCTCTTCAACCTCCACCCGCATCTCGAGCACGGCACCGCAGCCGCCGCGGTGCTCGCCGTCGCCGCCGCTGTCGGGGCGGAACTCGTGGCGGATGAAGAAAAGAGGAAAGCGCACTTCTTGGACCTCGAGCGAGCCGAACTTGATCCCGCCCGCCGCCTGCCATTCACCGGCTGCGGGCCAGCCGTCGCCGGCAGACGAAGCACCGCCTCCCGGGCGGGCCTGGAACAGATGCCACAGGAAGGGGCGGCCCGTGCGCGGGTCGATGCCGCGCAACGCGACGCGAAAGCGCCGTCCCCATCCCGCCATGGCGCGTTCGGGGCAAATTGGCGCGAGCGCCTTGATGATCGCTTCGATGATCTCTTGGCCGCAGTGGTTGGTGCAGAGCGTGACCGGCCGCCCTTCGTGCGGGTGGACCACCGTGCCCTCGCGCGTCTTCACGGAAAGCGGCCGAAACGCACCATCGTTTTTGGGGATATCGGGATCGATGAGATAGGCGAGCGCCACCACGCAGGCCGAATAGGTGTTGGGAAGCGAAGAATTGATAAAGCCCGCACACTCGGGATCACTATCCGAGAGATCGATCTCGAGGTCGGTTCCGCGCTTGCTCACTTTGGCGCGGATGGTAATGTCTTCGCGGCCGTGGCCATCGTCGTCGAGCCGTGCTTCCCCGTACCAAGTGCCGTCCGGCCAAGCGGCGAGGATGGCGCGCACCCGCCGCTCGGCACCATCGAGCACCGCCTCGATCGCTTCAAGCGCGCGCACACAGCCGAGCTCGGCGATGAGCGCCTCGAGCCGCCGCGCTCCCAGCCGTGCCGAGCCGATCATGGCCGAGAGATCGCCTTTGAAGTCGCGCGGATGGCGTACGTTCAAGGCCAAGAGCTCGAGCACGTCCTCCCGCAGCGTGCCGCCGTCGTACAAGCGCAAGGGCGGCACGCGGATCCCCTCTTGCCAGATCTCGGTGGCAGCCGGGTTGTAGGCGCCATGCGTCGAGCCGCCGATGTCGGATTGATGCGCGCGGTTGATGGCCCAAAACAGATGCCGCCCCTCGGCGAAGACGGGAACGAAGGCGGTAAGATCCGGAAGATGATTGCCGCCCCGGTACGGATCGTTGAGCAGGAAGACATCGCCGGGGCGGATCGTACCCTCGAAAGCGGATTGGATCGCGCGCACCGCGAAGGGAAGCGCGCCCACGTGGATGGGCACGTGTTCGGCCTGGGCGATCAAGCGTCCGGCCGGGTCGGCGAGCGCGGTGGAAAAATCGCGCGAGGAATTGAGGATCTGCGAATAAGAGGTGCGCAGCATCGCCTCGCCCATCTCCTCGACGATGGCGGTGAGGCGGTGCTGGACGACGGAGACGGTGATCGGATCCACAGCCATAGCGCGTCCTTTATCGCTCGCGCGCGCAAGGCTAGGCGGGTGCGCCCGCGCGCGAAAGAGCACCACCTTCGGCCGAGGCGGCGAGCCTCGAGGCCCTGTGCGGCCACTGACAGCCGAGCGCGCTGCGCATAAGAAGCGGGTGCGGAGGCGGCGATGCGCGAAGAGCCGGTCGTGTGCGATTCGGTCACCGAGCTCGGCCCCGAGCATGCCGGGCGGATCGCAGTGTGCGCAAGCCACGGCGGCATCTATCCTGCCTGGTACGCGGCCAGACTCGGGGTGCGGGCGCTGGTCCTCAACGATGCCGGGATCGGCAAGGACGAGGCCGGTGTGGCCGGCCTTTTATGGCTCGATGCCCTCGGGATCCCGGCCGCCGCCCTCGACCACGACAGCTGCCGTATCGGCGATGGTGCCGATGCCTGGGCTTGCGGGGTGGTGAGCCGCGTTAACCGCGCGGCGCAAGCGCTCGGCGTGCGGCCGGGTCAATCGACGGCCGAAGCGGTCGCCCGGCTCGCCAAGGCAGCTGGACACGCGGTTGAGGTTCCGGACCTTGCGGAAACCCGGCAGCGGATCGAGGAGGCCTGCCGCGACGGGGTGGAAGTGTGGGCGCTCGACTCCGCATCCTTGGTGCGGCCCGCCGATTGTGGTGCGATCCTCGCCATCGGCAGCCATGGCGGGCTTTTGGGCGGCCGGCCGGAGAAGGCCTTGCGCGTTTGCGCCTTTGCCGCGCTCTTCAACGATGCCGGGATCGGCAAGGACGAGGCCGGGGTGACGCGGTTGCCGGTGCTCGCCGCGCGCGGCATCGCGGCTGCCACCGTCGATTGTTTTTCGGCCCGTATCGGGGAAGGCCTTTCGACGTACCGCGATGGCATCCTCAGTCGGGTCAACGAGATCGCAGCGCGGCTCGGGGCACAGCCGGGAATGAGCGCGCGCGCGTTCGTAGCACTGTGTGTGGAGGCGGCGAGCGGAAGGCGCGCGGGCAGGCGAGGGGGAGGGTGAGGATGGGAGAAGAGCGAGCGGGATCGAACGCCCGCCTGCGCACAAGCGGCGGTAAGCTCTTAGCCGAGATGCTCGCCCTTGCTTTGCCGGGTCCGATCTTCGGCATGGGCGGTTTTCAGCTGTTGCCGTTCTACGAAGGCTGCCGCGTGCTCGGCTTGCGCCACATTCTCGTCAACGACGAGCGCTGCGGTGCCTTCGCCGCCGATGCCTGGGCGCGGATCACCAACCGCCCGGGCTTGTGCGACGCCACCCTCGGGCCCGGCGCCACCAATCTCGTCACGGCGCTCATCGAGAGCCTCAATGCCGGAATCCCGCTGATCGCGATCACGGGCGACGCCCATCGCCTGCACGCCGGCAAGAACATGACCCAAGAGGCGCGGCAGGTGGAGATCCTGCGCCCGGCGGTCAAAGAGCTGATCCGGGTCGAACGCGCCGAGCGCATCCCGGAACTCGTCCGGCGCGCCTTCGCGGTCGCCACCTCGGGGCGACCGGGGCCGGTGGTCTTGGATGTGCCGGAAGACGTCGCGCACGAAGAAGTAGAGGTCGACGCGAGCGCGCTCTGGCTCGATCCCGCCACGCTCGCCGTGCCGGCGCGGCCGACGCGGCCCGATCCACGGGCGCTTGTGCGCGCTGTTGAGCTGTTGCGCCGCGCCGAGCGGCCGCTTCTTTTGGTGGGAGGCGGGATCCATCTCTCCAGCGCCCATGACGCGCTTTTGCGCTTTGCAGAAGCGCAGAAGATCCCGGTCGCCCACACGATGAGCGGCAAGGGGGCCATTCCCTGCACCCATCCCCTCTCGGCCGGCCTGTTCGGCCGCTATTCACGCATCGCCAACGAGCTCATCG
>JAUQQO010000039.1 GCA_030549795.1 Pseudomonadota bacterium
GAACACCACCGGCGAATGCAAGGGTTCCCCGCAGGTGGGTGGGGGCGGGCCGTCATCGTGGCGGCGGCGCAAGGCCGGATCGCGCGGCAGGAAGCGCTCGGCCGCCGCCTTTTCTTCTGGGCTCGTATAGGTGCCGACCGAAAAACTCTTAAAGCGCACCCGATCGATCCCGATCGCGCGCGCCCAATCCACGATCGCCTCGCGCTGGTTCTCGGAATAGCGGGTGAGCAGCGTCTGCAGGATGCACAGAGGCCGGCCGGGGGAAAGGGCGTTGCGCAGGGCGACAAAGCGCTCGATGTTGGCCTTGGTGCGGGCGAAATTCGAGCGTACCCGATAGCTTTCCTGGGCTTCGGCATCGAAGCCGTCGAGGCACAGGTACACGCGGTGCAAGCCGGCCTCGATGAGCGCGCGCGACCGATCTTCCGACAAAAGCGTGGCGTTGGTGGACAAAAAGGTCTTGTGACCGGCTGCGACCGCTGAGCGCACGAAGGTGGGCAGAAGCGGATTGACCGTGGGCTCGCCCGAGAAATTAAAGAAGAGTTCGGGCTTTTGCGGAAGGTCGTGAAAGCCGGCGAGGATCGCTTCGAAGACGCGCAAGGACATAAGCCCGCGCGGCCGCGTCATGGCGATGGTCACGGGACAGACCGGACAGCGCAAATTGCAGGCGTTGGTGACATCCACGACGACAGCCCGCGGCGGCTGCGCGAGTTGGGCGCGCAGTTCCGCAGGCACATCGTCGAGCGCATCCGCTGC
Source organism: Pseudomonadota bacterium (assembly GCA_030549795.1). Lineage (GTDB taxonomy): Bacteria > Pseudomonadota > Alphaproteobacteria > Geminicoccales > Geminicoccaceae > JANXAZ01. Next base: position 754 of record JAUQQO010000039.1, read on the forward strand.
GGTCTCCATCGGCATCACGCGTAAAAGCCGCCCCATCACAAGGAGGCTGTCGGGCGCGCGCGCGTCAAGAGCGCAGCCCGAAGCGGGCCCGCAGCTGCGGCCACAGCGGCGTGCCGCGCAAGAGGCTGATGATGATGCCGAGCAAGAGGATGAGGGTGATCGGGTGGGAGACGAGCTCGAGTGCGAAGCCGATCCAGCTCTCGCGCACGGCGATCATGGTGCGGCGGAAGTTGGACTCGACGATGGGCCCCAAGATCACGCCCAGGACCACCGGCCCCAGCTGATAGCCATAGACGCGCAAAAAGTAACCGAAGATCCCAAATCCCACTGCCCAATAGACATCGGTGATGTTGTTGTTGATGGCGTAGGCCCCCACCACCGAGAGGACGATCACGATCGGCAACAGGACAGCCTTGGGCACCTCGACGATCTTGGCGAAGAGGCGGATACCCGTGAGGCCGAAGATCAACAGGAAGATGTTGGCGAGCGTGAGGTTGCCGACCGTGAACCAGAACAGATGCGGGGTGTCGACCATGAGGTTGGGACCGGGCCTGAGCCCGTGGATGAAGAGTGCGGCGATGATCACCGCTGTCACCGCATCGCCGGGGATGCCGAGCGTGAGCATGGGAATGAAGGCGCCCCCGACGGCGGCATTGTTGGCCGCTTCCGGCGCCACCAGTCCCTCATAGGCACCCTTGCCGAACGGACGGGAGGGATTCTTCACGCTCCGCTTGGCGTGATCGTAGGCCATAAGCGCGGCGATATCGCCGCCCGCCCCGGGCAGCGCGCCGATCCACACGCCGAGGGCAGAGGCGCGCAGGCTCAAGGGGAGATAGCGGAGCACGGTGGCAAGCGAGGGCAAGACGCGGTCGACCTTTTGGCGGATGACCGGGGCGGAAAGGCCGTGCAGCTGCACGAGCGCTTCGGCGATGCCGAACATGCCGATCATCACCGCGACATAAGAGACGCCGCCCAAAAGCGCGCTCGAGCCGAAGGTCAAACGCGGTTGCGCGCTCATCGTATCGAGCCCGACCATCGAGATCAAAATCCCAAGCGCGCCGGCGATTATGCCCTTAAGGAGCGATTCGCCGGAAAGCGAGGCGACGAGCAAAAGCCCCATGATACCCAAGAGCATGTAATCGCGCGGCGCGAAGAGAAGCGCGATCTCGGCAACCAAGGGCGCGCCGATCGCAAGCGCGAGGATGCCCACAAAACCGCCGAAAAAGGAGGCGACGGTGGTGATCCCGATCGCCTTGCCCGCCTCGCCGAGCTTGGCCAGGGGATAACCGTCGAGTGCGGTGGCGATCGCTGCGGGCGCTCCCGGAATGTTCAACAAAATGGCGGTGCGCGCGCCGCCGTACACACCGCCCATGTAGATGCCGACCATAAGGGCCAAGGCTTCGTTGGTGTCCCAGGCGTAAGTGAAGGAAATGAGGATCGAGACCGCCATGGTCACCGAAAGGCCCGGGATGGCGCCCACATAGATGCCGGCGAAGGTGCCCACTGCGATGAGCACAAGCAGCCGGGGATCGGTCCAGCTGATCAAGAAATAGCCGAGGGCGGTTTCCATGGTCGGCCGCTTTAAGGCAGAAGAACCTGGAACAGTTCCTGGAACAGGAGGCGAATGACGGCAACCGTGCCGGCTGCGAGGGCAAGCGCAGCGGGAACGCGGCTCCGCAAGGGGCGCTCGCGCCAGAACGAGCCGATGGCGATGGCGAGGAACAAAAAGGAAGCGCCAACAAAGCCCAAAAGCTCGAGGCCGATCAGGTAGAGGATCAAGAGCGCGATCGCACTCAAGACCTGAAGCGGCAGAATGGTGGCAGCGAGCCGGCGCAGGCGAACCACGGGCGGCGGGCGCTCGAGCGGTCGTGCAAAGGCCACGCGCGCGAGCTCGACGAGCAGGCCCAAAAGCACCACGGCCACCATCGCGAGCGGCCCGAACGCAGGGGACGAGGGCCCGCTCAAGCCGTCGATGCGAGAGGCCTCGCGGCCGAGCACGAGCGTGCCCAGAACGAGCAGAACGGTAAAGGCGAGCTCCCCCGGGTGAGAAGATCGCGGGCGGTCCACGCGCTGTCTCCGCAAGGGGCCCGACCCCGGCTGCGGTCGGGCCCCCACTCGGTTCAGATCCGCGGGATGCCGAGCTTAGCGGGATCCACTTTGGCCGCTCCGGCATCGGCCAACAGCCAGGCGGTCACCGACCGCCAGCGGTTCATAAAGTCAATGGCCGCTTTGCCGGAAATGCCCATCGGTACGACCCCGAAGTTGGCGCAGAACTCTTTAAAGCGCGGATCGTTGGCGGCTTCGACGAAAGCCTTCTCGAGTTTGGCGATGATCGGCTGCGGCGTCTCTTTCTTGACGAAGGCGCCGAAGAAAGGACCCCAGGGCAGATATTTGGTGAAGCCGGGCAGGGTCTCGGTGATGGGAGCGGCGTCGAGTCCTTCGATCTTCTCGGTTGCGATCGCCGCAAGCGCCTTGATCCGCCCGGCGCGGATGCGCTCGCGCGCCGCCCCCCACACCGCGGCCATGAAATCGACGTGCCCGCCTTCGAGCGCGGTCAAGGCCGGACCGTCGCCATCGAAGGGCACTTGCGTGACCTTAAAGCCCGGCACTTCGGCGGCGAGCATGGCGTGCACGACGAAGGGCAGGCCACCCACGCCGGTGGCGCCCATCTTGACCGAGTCGGGATGAGACGTGACGTGCGCGATGAGGTCCTTGGCGTCGGCCCAGGGCGCGTCCTTGCGCGCAACCAACACCGGTGTGCCGCGGGCCAAGAGTACGAGCGGATAGAAATCGTCATAAGAAAGTTCGGAAAGGCCGAGCACGCCATAGAGCATCGGGTTCTCGGCACCGAAGAGGATGTTGTAGCCATCGGCGCGCTGGGAATGGACATACTGCAAGCCGATCACGCCGGTGCCGCCCGGGCGGTTGGTGAGCACGAGCTTTTGGCCCAGCTTCTCCTCGACGATCGGGGCAACAGCGCGGGTGACGGCATCGGTGGAGCCGCCGGCGCCCCATTGGATGGTGCCCTGCAGCGGGCGGGCGGGGAAGTCCTGTGCTCGCGCCCCCGGGGCCATGGGGAGCAGGGCGCAGGCCGCAAAAGAAACGAAAAGACGGCGTCGGTTGAGGGTCATGGAGGGTCTCCTAACTGGTGCTGCCCTCGGCAGCGGCGGCGAAATGGCGGAACATGCGCGCAACATCGGGTTCGCGCCCCGTGAACAGACGGAAAGCCTCGACCGCTTGGAAGACCGCCATCCCGGAACCGTCGAGGGTGCGGCAACCGCGGGCGCGGGCGGCGCGCAAGAGTTCGGTTTCGAGCGGGAAATAGACGATGTCGGCGACCCAGAGCTCGGGGCGCAAAAGCGCGAGCGGCACAGGCGTGCCGGGATAAGCCGCCATGCCCACGGGGGTGGCGTTGACGAGACCGTCCGCCCCGCAAAGAGCGGTTTCGAGCTCGGCACTGGCGCGCACGGTGCGGGCGGGGAACATGCCCTGCATGCGCGCGGCGAGCTCGTGCGCGCGCTTATGGTCCCGATCGAACAGCAAAAGCGTGCGCACCCCCGCTTCGAGAAGCGCCCAGGCGACGGCGGCACCGCCGCCGCCGGCGCCGATCAGCACCACCCGATCACACGCCACCTCCGGCAAACCGCGTCGGAAGGCCTCGAGAAAGCCCGTGCCGTCGGTGTTGTGGCCGATCCGTTGGCCTTGTGCGAACACCACCGTGTTGACGGCACCGATCGCCTGTGCCGCCGGGGCGAGTGCGTGGAGATGGGCGATCACCGCCTGTTTGCAGGGATGCGTGATGTTGAGGCCGTCGAAACCGAACCGCTCGGCCCAAGCCAAGATCGCCGGCAGGTCTTGAACCCCAAGACCCAGCGCCTCGAGGTCGATGCGGCGATAGACGTAAGGAAAACCCTGCGCAGCGCCTTCCGCCTCGTGCATGTAGGGCGTGCGCGAGGGGCCGATGGCGGCACCCACAAGACCAGCGAGCCGCGTGCGGTGGGGGCGCCCGAAGTCCACGACCGATTGCCTCCCTGCGCTGTCGCACCATTGTGGTAGACGCTCACGAGCGCAGGGGGAAGTGAACGTTCGCAGCAGACCGATAACGGTCGGTTATGCCGTCGGCGCCGGTCGGCTGCGCATCGCCGCCGCGCGGCAGCGCAGGATGGAAAGGAAGAGCACGAGCGCCGCCGACGGCCGCTCGTCGGCGCGTAGGGTCACGCCCACCGGTCCGGCGGTGATCGCCGTATCGAAAGGCAAGGGAGCGAGCGTCCCGCGCTCGAGATCGGGTGCGACGACCCCTTCGGAGATGATCCAAACCGCCTGGGTGCGCGCAAGAAAGGCGCGCGCGAAGTCGGAGGAGACGGTCTCGATGCGCCGCACCGGCGCTGGGACCCGGTTGGCAATCAGCCAGCGCTCCACGAGCGGGCGGGTGATGTCGCGCCGACCGGGAACGATGAGCGGGAAGCGCGCGATCGCCGCCGGCAGCGGGTTCTCTTCGGCGAGGAGCGGATGGTCGGGATGCACGACGACCCGCATGGGCTCGGTATAGAGCTGTTCGAAGGCGAGGCCGACCATCGCGTCGGGGTCGGCGAGGCGACCGACGACGAGATCGAGCTCGCGGGCCTTAAGGCGCTCGAGCAAGAATCGATTGGGACCACTTAAAAGATCGACGACCACATCGGGGCGCAGCGCTCCGAGCTCTTCCACCGCCTCCGGCAACAGCCGCGCTGCTACGGTGGGAAGCGCCCCGATGCGCAGCATGGTCTCAAAGAGCGCCCCCTCGCGGCGGACGCTCGCCACCCCTTCCTGCAGCGCCGCGAGCGCCGATGCGGCATACGCGTGGAAGCGCGCGCCGGCCGCAGAGAGGACGAGACCGTGGGCGGTGCGCTGGAACAGCTTGGTGTTGAGGACTTCTTCCAGTTCCTTGATGGTCTTGGAGACGGCCGGCTGGGTGATGTGGAGCTCATCCGCCGCCCGCCCTACCCGTCCCAACCGCGCCACCTCGAGAAAGCACGCGAGGTGCCGCAATTTGATGCGCGGATCGAGCACCGCCACCTTCTTCCTCCCTGATATGACTTTTCGGTTATCGCAGCTGCTGCGCTCGTCAATGGCGAGCGGGCACGTCTTGGGCTAAGGAGTGGCGGTGCGGAGCAGGCGCGGGCGGAGCCGGGCTGCGCGCGTCGCGCTTCACAGCGCGCCGACCGCGGCGGCAAAAGACGGGGGTTGGAAGCGGCATCGGGCGCGAGCCGCTGCCACTCGCGCACACCCGCCCCTAAGCGGCGGACGCGGCGTGGGCAGGCGCGGTCGCTCGCGCGCCGCAAGCGCGCTCGGCTCGGCCTCGAGGCACGATGCGCAGCCGCGGGTGAAAGGGGGGATGCGGGTGTCTGCGCTGTTCGAGAAGACTCGCGTTCGCGCGTTCGTGCTCGACTTCATGGGCGAGGGGGGATGAGGATGAAGCAAAAGCTCGAGGCGGTGCGCCCGCGTGATCGCAGTTGGCATCCGCCGGCCTATTTTCCGGATTACAAGACCTCGGTCTTGCGATCGCCGCGCCTGCCGCTTGTGTCATTCACCGCGACCAAAAGCGAACTCACCGGGCCCGTCTTCGGGCACGGGATGATCCGGCCCACCGACAACGATCTCATCGTCAACGGTCGGGTGGACGGTGATCCGATCGGCCCGCGCATGGTGCTGTGCGGCGCCGTTTTGGACGAGGACGGGCGGCCGGTGCCGAACGTATTGATCGAGATCTGGCAGGCAAACGCCGCCGGCCGCTACCGGCACGTCAACGACGGCTATCTCGCTCCCCTCGATCCCAATTTCTGGGGTGTCGGGCGTACGCTCTCGGCAGCCGACGGGAGCTTTTGGTTCCGCACCATTCGCCCCGGCCCCTATCCTTGGCGCAATCGCGTCAATGACTGGCGGCCCTCGCACATCCACGTCTCGCTTTGGGGGGCGGGGCTCGCCCAGCGGCTCATCACCCAGGTGTATTTCGAGGGCGATCCGCTTCTGCCGCACTGCCCGATCTTCAACAGCGTGCCCGATCCCGCTGCGCGCGCACGGTTGGTCGCCAAGCTCGTGATGGATGAGAGCCTACCGCACGATCTGTTGACCTGGCGCATCGACTTCGTCCTGCGCGGGCCGCGCCAGACCTTCTTCGAGAACCGACCGGAGGGTGCTTGACGATGCCCAAGGAAACACCGTCCCAGACCGCCGGTCCTTATGTTCACATCGGCCTTATGCCCGGGGTGATCGGGATCCCCTTCGAACCCGAGCGCAACTGGAACCGCCTGTTCCGCGACGGCGTGCAGGGCACGCGGATCCACATCGAGGGCATCGTGTTCGACGGCACCGAAACACCGGTGCGCGACGCGGTTTTGGAACTGTGGCAGGCGGACGCCCAAGGCCGCTATCCTGGCCACGATACCGATGCCGATCCCGCCTTTTTCGGCTTTGGACGCGCAGCGGCGGATTTTTCGACCGGTCTTTTCGTCTTCGAGACCATCAAGCCGGGGCCTGTCCCGATGGGCGACGGGCGCGTGCAGGCCCCGCATTGTTCGCTGTTGATCTTCGCTCGCGGTATCAACATCCACCTCCACACCCGCATTTATTTCGAAGACGAAGCGGAAGCGAACGCCCGCGATCCCATACTCGCGCTGATCGAGCAGGAAAACCGCCGCCAGACGCTGTTGGCGCGTCGCACGCTGCGCGATGGTGCCGTGGTCTACCGCTTCGACGTCCACCTGCAAGGACCCAAGGAGACGGTGTTCTTCGATGCCTGAGCCGACCCCCTGCATCATCACGGTCGCGATCACCGGGTCTTTGCCGCGCAAGAAGGACAATCCGGCGGTCCCGATCACGGTGAGCGAGCAGATCGAATCGACACATGAGGCCTTCGAGGCCGGTGCCACGCTCGTGCACTGCCATGTGCGCAACGAGGACGAGACGCCGACCTCGGATCCCGAGAAGTTCGCGCGCCTGCTCGAGGGCATCCGCAAGCACTGCCCGGGCATGATCGTGCAGTTCTCAACCGGCGGCCGCTCGGGCAAAGGCCGCGAGCGCGGCGGCATGCTGCCCTTGCGCCCGGATATGGCCTCGCTCACCACCGGCTCCTGCAATTTTCCCAATCGCGTCTACGAGAACGATCCGGAGTTGATCGACTGGCTCGCCGCTGAGATGAAAAAATACGGCATCAAACCGGAGATCGAGGTCTTCGATCTCTCGATGCTGTTCAAGGCGGTTGAAATGGTGAAGGAGGGCAAGATCGATCCGCCCCTGCACGTGCAGTTCGTGATGGGGGTGAAGAACGCGATGCCTGTCGATCGCGAAGTCTTCGAATTCTACATCAAGACCCTACATCGGCTGGCCCCGGATGCCACCTGGACCGGAGCCGGGATCGGCAAGGACCAGATCACCTTGAACCGCTGGTCGCTCGAGCTCGGCGGGCACTGCCGCACCGGGCTCGAGGACAATGTGCGGCTCGACAAATATACGCTTGCACCCTCCAATGCGGCGCTGGTCCGCCGCGTCGTGGACTTGTGTCCGGAGTACGGCAGGCGCCCCGCGACCGTGGCGGAGGCGCGGGCGATCCTCAAGCTCCCGCCCTGGCCGCCCGCGTGAGACGCCGCGCGGGCTAGGGCTGCGAGCCGCGACCCAGGAGCCGCCAGGCGAGCGGCAGAAGCGCCATGGCGAGCGCGATCTTGAGCGCTTCGGCGGGAAGGAAGGGCACGACCCCGGCCACCCACGCCTTCTCGACGCCGATCAGGGTGGCGAGCCAGCCCGCCCCGAAAAGGAAGATGAGGAGATCGCCCAAAAGGAACATCGGAAGTGCCGTGAGCACGCGACGGTCGTAGCCGCGCTCGGCGAGCGCGCCGACCACCCAGGCGGCCAGAAGGAACCCTACGAGATAGCCGCCGGTCGGCCCCATCATGTAGGCGAGCCCGCCGCCCTTGGCGAAGACCGGAAGCCCGAGCGCCCCTTGCGCGAGATAGGCGAGCACGGTCGCCGCAGCGAGCCGAGAGCCGTAAGTGGCACCGATGAGCAGCACCACGAAGGTCTGCATGGTCATCGGCACCGGCCAAAAAGGCACCTGGACCTTGGCCGAAAGGGTCAAGAGCAGCGAACCGGCGACGACGAGCGCGATCGCGCGAACAATGGCATTACCGGCTTCAACCGGCCACAGGCGCGTCATGAGGGTGCGAACCATGCTTTCTCCTCGACCCGAAAGTCACCTGATGGAAGCGGGGCGAGCCGCGTGCGCGCGAGGGTGGGGGAGCTTTCGGCATCGCACAAGGGGTTACGGTGCACGCGCGGGCGGCTTCAGCGCGCGAGGAACGGGCGGCGCAGGGCGAAGAACTCGTCCAAGGCTTCCACGAGCGCCTCTTCATCCGCCTCGCTATGCGCAAGGGCGAGGGTGAAATAGCCGCGCCGGGCGATGTAGTGCCCGCGCTCCAAAAGATCGAAGTGCAACAAACGCTGCAGCTTCTCCCGTTCGGCATCGGGCGGCAGATCGCGCTCCGAGCGAATGGGACCGCGGCAGCAATGCAGAGCCAGGATCGAGCCCGACCCTGTGCAGCAAAAGGCGACCCGGCGCGCTGCGGCGCGCGCGTTGATGCGCGCCTTGAGCTGCTCGCCGCGCGCGAAAAGAGCCTCGAGCGCCTCAGCGGTGGCGACCCGCGTGAGCCCGGCCAGGCCCGCGGCCATGGCGAGCACGGCGTTGTTGAAGGTGCCGGCGTGCGGGACGGCGCGCGGTCGGCGCGGGTCGAACTGGGCCATGATCGGCGCTTTGCCGCCGAAGGCGGCGAGCCCCAGCCCGCCGCCCAGATATTTGCCGAGCGTGGTGAGATCCGGGACGATGCCGAGCCGCGCCTGCATGCCGCCCACGCTCGCGCGCGAGGTCATCACTTCATCGAAGATCAGGCAGATGCCCAAGCGCGTGCAGGCCTCGCGCAGCGCCTGCAAGAACGAGGGCTCGGCGGCGATCGCCCCGGCACTGCCTTGCACCGGCTCGACGATGACGGCGGCAAGCTCGCGCGCGTGGGCTTCGAGCAGCGCCATCGTGCCCTCGCGATCGTTGAAGGGCGCGACGATCCAGGGGAAGGGGGCGTTGATCGCGTCTTCGCCACGGCGGAAAAGGAAGACCCCGCCGTGATAGGCACCTTCGAAGACCATCACCGCCGGGCGGCCGGTGTAGCGGCGCGCCGCCGAAATGGCGAAGAGATTGGCCTCCGTTCCGGAACTGCAAAAGCGCACGAGCTGCAGGGAGGGAAACCGGCGGCAGAGCTCGGCGGCCAAAGCACCCTCGAAACGGTTGGGGCCTCCGAGCGCGATGCCCTCCGCGAGCGCGGAACGAATCGCCTCTACGATCACCGGATGGCTGTGGCCATAAAGACCGGCCGAATATTCGCCGAGCCAATCGACATATTCGTGCCCGTCGACATCCACCAACCGGGCACCCTGGCCGCGTGCGATGACAAGCGGAAAGGGGTGGTAGAACAATACCGTTCGGGTGTTGCCGCCAGGCATGACTTCGAGGTTGCGCTCGAAGATCGCGCGGCTTTGCGGATGGGCGGCACAATAGCGCGCTTCGGCTTCGGCGATCGCCTCGTCGAGATCGACATTGGCCCGGCTTGGGGCTGCGCACGCGGCTGCCATCGCCGTTTCCTCCCTCCCTCCGCGAGTATCATGGGCCCGGCCGTGGGCAGGGTCGAGAGGCCAACGCCGTTCGCTCGAGCCGTGATCAGGGCCGAAAAGGCGCCGAACAGAAGAGCAGATCCGCGCGTTGCCGCCATGCACCGGCGGGGTTAACGTCCCCGCTTACCGGGCGGACAGACAACGGACCGCCAGCTGTTCGGCACGACTCAACGCGCGGTGCGAAAGGGGGCAAGGCGTATGGATCTCGTGGCCGAGTCCCAGATCGAGCGCAATCGGCCGGGCTCGGGCGAGCGGCTGGTGGTGCCGCTTACCGGCTTGAACTGTGCGGCCTGCGCGCGCCGTGTGGAGCGAGCGCTCGCCGATCTGCCGGCCGTGGGCTCCCTCACGGTAGACCTCGTGGGCGAGCGGGCAGAACTGATGCTCGCCCCGCAGGCGCCGGACACCGCCACCATCGTCGCGCGTCTTAAGGCGGCCGGCTTCGGGGTGCGGGAGCGGACCACCCGCCTGCGCGTCTCGGGCATGAGTTGCGCTTCCTGTGCGGCGCGTATCGAGCGGGCGCTTTTGCGCGTGCCGGGTGTTCTCGAGGCCTCGGTCAACCTCGCCACCGAAGAGGCGGAGATCCGCCATCTCGCGGAAGGGGTATCGAGCGCGCGCCTTGTTCGCGCGGTTCGCGAAGCGGGATACGACGCGGCGCCCGTGGAATCCTCGCACGAGGCGGCGGCGCGCGCGGAAGCCGCCGAGCGCGCGGCGCGCCGGCGCGAGGCGCTGGCCTTTTCGGCCGCGGCTGTTCTGACCCTGCCGCTTGTACTGCCGATGCTGCTCGTGCCGTTGGGCGTGCACCTCCATCTCCCGCCCTCACTCGAGCTCCTGCTCGCGGCACCGGTGCAGTTTGTCTTGGGCGCGGGTTTTTACCGCCGCGCCTGGCACGCGTTGCGCTCGGCCACCGGCAATATGGACCTTTTGGTCGCGCTCGGGACGACCGCGGCCTTCGGCTACAGCTTCTTTCTCTGGCTCGCTTGGGGAGAGGCGGCGGCCGGGCGGCTCTACGTGGAGGGCTCGGCCGTCATCATCACCATGGTGCTGCTCGGCAAATGGCTCGAGGGGCGGGCGAAAGCGGAAGCCGCGCGTGCGTTGCGCGCGCTCGCCCGGCTCGCGCCCGAGCGTGCGCGGATCCTGCGCGCCGGCCGCGAGATCGAGGTCGCTGTCGCGGAGGTGGCGATCGGCGATCTCGTGATCGTCCGCCCCGGCGAGCGCGTGCCGGTCGATGCGCGCATCCGCGAGGGCGAGAGCGAACTCGACGAATCGCTCATCACCGGCGAGAGCCTGCCGGTCCGACGCGGCCCAGGCGATCGGGTGATCGCCGGCTCGCTCAACGGCTCGGGTCTGTTGCGCTGCATCGCCGAGCGGGTGGGCGAGGACACCACCCTTTCCCGTATCGCCGAGCTCGTCGCGCGGGCACAGAGCGGCAAAGCGCCGATCCAGCGCCTGGTCGACCGGGTAAGTGGGCTCTTCGTACCGGTGGTGATCGCGATCGCCCTCGCCACCTTGGTGGTCTGGCTCGCGCTCGGCTACCCGCTCGCGCACGCGCTGCCGGCGGCAGTCGCGGTGCTCGTGATCGCTTGTCCTTGTGCACTCGGCCTCGCGACACCGGCCGCGCTGGTTGCCGGCACGGGTGCGGCAGCGCGGGCGGGGATCCTCATCCGCGATATCACCGCGCTCGAACGCGCCCATGCGGTCGATACCGTCGCCTTCGACAAGACCGGTACCCTTACCCGTGGCGCACCGGTCTTGGTCGCCATCGACACCCTCGGGGATGCGCCCGAGACGTTGCTCGCTCTCGTGGCCGCGGCGCAGCAGGGAAGCGAACATCCGCTCGCGCGGGCGACACTCGCCGCCGCTTCCGAGCGTGGGCTGGCACTCGCTCCGGTCGAGACCTTCGCGGCGCGTCCGGGCCTCGGGCTCGTAGCGCGCGTACAAGGACGGGTGATCCGGATCGGCCGGGCGGAGCTGCTCGCGGAAGCAGGCATCGACACCGCGCCCTTGCAATCCCGCGCCGCCCAGCGGGCGGCGGCGGGGTGCAGCCTCGCCTGGGTTGCGATCGACGGTCAGCCGGCCGGGCTCCTCGCGTTCGCAGACGAACTGCGCCCGCACGCACAAGCGGCAGTGGCCGAGCTCAAAGCCCAGGGGCTGCGCACGGTGATGCTGTCCGGTGATCAGCGGGAGGTCGCCGATCGCGTGGCGCGGCGGCTCGGGATCGAGGAGGTGTTCGCGCCCCTTCTTCCCGAAGCGAAGGTGGCGAAGCTCGCAGAGCTGCGCGCACGCGGTCACGTGGTCGCCATGGTCGGGGACGGGATCAACGACGCCCCGGCGCTCGCCGCCGCCGATGTCGGCATCGCCATGGGCAGTGGCACGGATGTGGCTATCGCCGCTTCCGGCTTTACGCTCCTGCGCCCCGATCCGCGCCTGGTGCCGGCAGCGCTCGCGATCGCGCGCGCCACCCGCCGCACGATCCGCGAGAACCTGCTTTGGGCCTTTTTCTACAATCTCGTCGGTCTGCCGTTGGCCGCTTTGGGCCTGCTCACCCCCGCCCTGGCCGGAAGCGCCATGGCGCTCTCATCGCTGTGCGTGGTCGCCAACGCCTTGCGACTCACGCGCTGGCGCCCGGCGTTCGATAGCTCGGGGTGAGGATGCGCAGTGCGCACCATGCCCCCTGTGCCGAGCCCGTCTTGCCCGCGCGGTCGCCCTTATGGCCGCGTGCCCTCGGGTCTCGCTGAGCCGGTGCGCTGCGCCCTCGTTCGCGCACAGCTTGAGCTTGATCGGCGAGAGCGCAGCCCGCGGGCCTTGCGGGCTCGAGAGGATCGAGGGGGCGCTATTGCGCGCGCTCGCGGTGGGAGCTGGGGAGGAAAGCGGGGATCGCAGGACGAAGCGAGCACCAATCCCGATGGTCCGGCTGCGATCACGGCTTTCCACCGCGGCTGCGCCTTCGCGTACGCTCGGATGGCGGGGCGGCGCGCAGGCGAAGTCCACGCTCGGCACTCCACTCCGCCTGTCCGCAGGCGATGCCGGAAGCGGCGAGCGCGGCGCGCAGCGCAGCCCCATCAAAGCCCAAGAACCGCTCGAGCAACGCCACATAGGCAGCTACGAAGCACGGCCCGTGGCCGTCGACGCTGAGCCCATGGGCGCATTCGTGCAACACCACGGGCGGGGTGCGCGCCCAGCGCGGCAGCTTGATCACCGCGCGCGAGCCGCAGGCGTGCCGTCGGCCGCGCCCGTCCGTCACCCGAGGCGGTGCCCAGCCGGGCTCGTGGATCCGGTCCGCTTCCGCCCATTGGAACACCTCGGTGACGAGCGCGCGGCAGGCGGCGAGGGAAAGCGGCACCGTGCGTCCCGGGAAGATCCATTCCTGCTCGAAGCGGTAAAGGCGGCTGCGCTGGTGGTCGCGGCGCCGGGCGCGCCTCATCCGCCGCCCGTGCGTTGTTGGCGGCTGCTTCGTGCTTGCTTCGCGCTCCCCGCTCACCGTACGCGCACCGTGCGACCATCCCCGCAACCGAGGGGGCCACAAGCCCATGCGAGGGCGCTGCGGTTGCCGCGCCTCGCCCGAAGCGCCTATAGGGGTTGATGCGCGATCCGGAAACACGATGGACGCCGTCGACGATCCCAAGGGCTATTATCGCGTGCTCGGCGTGCGCAGGAGCGCGAGCGCGGATGAGATCCGGACCGCCTTTCGCGAGAAGGCCAAGCTCTACCATCCCGATTCCGGCAGTCCCTTCGCTGATGAGGAGCGCTTTGCGCTGCTCGTCGAGGCCTATGAGACGCTGCGCGATCCCGAACGACGGCGGCTTTACGATGCGGACGCCTTCGCGCACGTGCGCGCGCGCGTGGAAGCTGGAGCTGCGCGCGCCACGAGCCGAACCGCGCGGCGACCGCCACCGCTTGTGCCGCGCGAGCGCCTGCGGCCGTTCGCCTCGTCCATCACCCTCGCCGTCGCGGGTCTTTTGATGGTCGGCTTGGGGGCCCTGTGGTGGTCGGCGGAGCGCCAACTCGTCTTGCGCAACCGCGAGATCGAACAACTCTCGCTGCGCTTGGCCGAACTCATGGCCGGGCAGGCCGAGGGCCTTTCGCGCAGGCGCCTTGAGAGCGCAGCTGTGCGCGAAAGCCCGGGCGCGCGAGCCGAAGGCGGTGCGACCTTTTCGGCCGAGATCTCGTTTCCACCCGGCTCGGCTGAGCTCGACGAAGGCGGGCGCAGCCAGCTCGAGAAAGCGGTTGCGGACCTAAGCGCGGCGATCGCGCGCACTGCAACCGGGCGCGAGTGGGCCATCCTCGTCGAAAGCTCCGTGCCGAGTGCGGTCGTTGCGCATGGGTTGGACGTCGAGATGTGGCAGACGGCGGTGTTGCGCCTTGCCGAGGTAGTCGACAGGCTTGCGCGCGTGGGCTTGCCGCCCGAGCGTGTTTCTGTGCGCTTTGAGGCTGGCCGGACAGCTGGGCAGGGGGGCGCTGGAGAGGGGCAGGCGGTAGTGATCAGGTTGGTGTGCTGCCTCGGCTCGAAGTGAAGGGGCGAGGTCCGGCCGGCGCTGTTGGAAGGCGATGGAGAGCGACCGTGATGCGCGCGCGTTTTCTCACCGTTGACGTGTTCACCGATCGCCGTTTCGCCGGCAATCCCTTAGCGGTCGTGGTGCACGCTCAAGGCATCGATGCTGCGCGCATGCAGCTTATTGCCCGAGAGTTCGGCTATCCCGAAACCGTGTTCGTGTTGCCCGCCGACGATCCGGCGCATCTTGCTCGGCTGCGCATCTTCACGCCGGCGCGCGAAGTTCCCTTCGCGGGGCATCCCACGATCGGCGCGGCACTCGTGCTCGCGCGCGAGGGCCGCATCACTCCCGATGCCCACGGCCGTGCGCAGGTCGTCTTCGAAGAGACCGCCGGCGCGGTACCGGTGACGATAGCCTTCGAGGGCGCGCGCGCGGTCCGCGCCGAGCTCACCGCACCCCACCGACCGAGCTTTGGACCGCGCCTCGAGCCCGCACCGATCGCCCGTGCCCTCGGCCTCGAGCCGAGCGATCTCGTAACTGGCGGGCCGTTGCCCTGCATCGCCGCCTGCGGCTTCGCGTTTTTGATGGTCGAGCTCACCTCGTGCGCAGCGCTGAGCCGCGCGCGCCTCGATCACGAGGCGGCGCGCACTCTGCCCGAACCCGCTGTCTATCTTTTCACGCGCGCAACGGGCGTGCGCGGGATCGAGGTGCGCGCCCGCATGCTGGCACCGCTTCTGGGTGTCCCCGAAGATCCCGCCACCGGCTCGGCAGCGGCCGCACTCGCGGGTGTCTTGGCGGCGGCCGAGCCGCAAAATGCCGGCGACTTCGCTTGGCACATCGAGCAGGGGGCGGAGATGGGGCGGCCCTCCTTTCTCGCCGCCCACGCCCGCAAGGAAGGGGGGCGAGTGATCGAAGCGCGGGTGGCCGGCGGCGCCGTGCCGGTCATGGAGGGCTGGATCGAGCTCGGCTGAGGCTGCGCCGGCACACAGAAGGCACAGGGCGAAAGGCACCGCTTGCGCGCAGCTCTCAGAGCCGACCGCGGCGCAGGCGCGCGGTCGGCGGGTTCACAGCCAGAGCTTGATCTTCTGATGTTCGAGCCGCCAGTGGCCGAGCGGAACGACGAAGCGCACCTCCGCGATCGCCGCGATCGCCTGCGCGAGCCGCGCCCGCGCTTGGTGTGCCGGTTCGGGCCGCGTCGTCTCGACGAGCACCACCGCATCGCACACCCCCACTCGGCGGCCCCGCCGCTCCTCGGTTTCGAGCGCCGAGCCGGCACGGTCGGTTTCGAGCCAGTGCACGCCCTGGATGCCGGGGTCGAGGAAGAGTTCGGGCAACACACCGGTCAAGAGCGTGCGCCTTAGGGCTGAAAGCGCTTCTTGGGGAGCGTCGATCCCGGCTGCGATCAGCTCTGCTCCATCGCCCTTGGCCTGGGAGAAGCGCTTGCGGGTGAGGCTGCGGGTCGTGTTCTCGAAATAGGCAAGCGCGCGTCGGGTCCATTCGGTCGGGTTGTTGAGCCGATTGAGATAGTCTTGTCCGACTTGGACTTCGGGGCTCACCGTTTCGTATTGCATGTAAAAGCGCGGGCTACCTTCGACCGCGACGTAGCGGCGACCGCGGATGAAGCCGGGGATGCCCACCCGTTCCGGCACATGTTCGTTGTCGTGCCAGGCGTAGAAGGTCTCCAATCCCTCCGCGCGGATGTCCGACCAGATCGCGATCACGCCTTCCCCGAACAAGCTCATGCTCGTCTCCTCTCGCCCCGTGCCGCCTTTCGAATCGAGGCTACTTCTCTCCTCTTGGATGAGAACGCGCGATGGGTCGAGGTCCGGTGCGGACTCGCGCGCCCGCGCGGTTTGCCCGAACATCGAAGCGGTCCGCGAGCGAAACCTTCTTGCGTGTGTGGCGAAAGCGCGGGCGCACCCGCTGCCGGCGGGTTGCCAGACGCCGCCCGGCCGGCCAGGCTCCCGGCCGCGCACGCATGCGAGCGAGGAGCGGTTGTGATCCGCCGCGGACGCGGCCTCGTCCAACTCCCCGGTCCCACCAACATCCCCGAGCGGGTGTTGCGCGCGATGCATCGCCCCTCCGTTGATTTCGGGACGGCCGCGTTCGCGCGCCTTCTCGAGAGCTGTCTTGCCGATCTCGCGGCGATCGCCGGCACGAGCGGACAGGTGTTCGCCTATGCCGCGCTCGGCCACGGCGCTTGGGAAGCCGCGCTCGTCAACCTCGTCGGGCCCGATGAAGCGGTGCTCGTCCCCGATACCGGCCGCTTCGCTCGGGGCTGGGCGGAGATGGCCGAAGCGCTCGGGATCGATGTGCGGATTGTGCCGACCGATCTCCGCCGCCCGCTCGATCCCGCTGCACTGATCCCCGTCTTGGAGGCCGACCGCGGGCATAAGATCCGTGCTGTGCTCCTCTGCCATGTCGAGACCTCGACCGGGATCCGCCACGATCCCCGAATGGTTCGCCGTCTGCTCGACGAGCTCGCGCATCCGGCACTTCTGGTCGTGGATGCGATCGCGTCTTTCGCCGCCATGCCGCTTGCCATGGACGCATGGGGGATCGATTGTCTGCTCACCGCCTCGCAAAAGGGGCTCATGCTCCCGCCGGGTCTTGCGTTTCTGTTCGCGGGCCAGCGTGCGCTTGAGGTCGCTTCGCATTGTACGCGGCCGCGAAAGTATTGGGATTGGCGCGGTCGCGCGGGGGCGGAATCCTACGAACGGTTCTACGGCACGCCGCCTGTGCAGATGATCTTCGGCCTGCGCGAAGCCCTTGATATGCTGCGCGAGGAGGGGATGGAGGCGGTCTTTGCCCGCCATGAGCGCCTTGCCCGGGCGGTGCACGCCGCGATCGCGCGCTGGGCCGAGGCGGGGGCGCTCTTCTTCCACTGCCTCGACCCTGATGCCCGCGCCCGTACGGTGACCGCTGTTGGCTTTGCGCCCGATGTGGATCCGGAGGAGATCCGCACGCTGGCGCGCGAGCGCTTCGGTGTCGCCTTCGGCGGCGGGATCGGACCGTTTCGCGGCCGCTTGTTGCGCATCGGCCACATGGGCGATCTCAACGAGGCCATGGTCTTGGGCGCGCTCGGCGTGCTCGAGCTCGCACTGCGGCTTAAAGGAGTGCCGCACGCCGCGGGCGGGCTCGAAGCGGCGGTTGCGGCGTTGGCCGCGGGGTGAGGCGAGACGCAACCGTGCTCTTCGAACTCTTCGTGGTTCTCTTGCTCGTTCTTCTCAACGGTTTCTTCGCGATGGCCGAACTCGCGCTCGTCTCGGCCAAAAAACCCCGGCTTGAAGCGATGGCGCGCGAGGGGGTGCGGGGTGCCGCCATCGCTCTTGAGCTCCTTACCAGCCCGGGCCGGCTTCTCTCCGCCGTTCAAGTCGGCATCACCTTCGTCGGACTGCTCGCGGGCGCGTTCGGCGGTGCCACCTTGGCCCAGCGTCTTGCCGCGATTTTGGGCGATCTCGGCTTCCAGCCGGAGGCCGCCCAGCTGCTCGCGGTGGGCGCGGTGGTGGTGGCGATCGGCTATGCTTCCTTGATCTTGGGTGAGCTCGTACCCAAGCAGCTCGCGCTCGCGCGGCCCGAGCGCATCGCCGTGCGGGTGGCGGGGCCCATGTGGTGGCTCGCCCGCTCTGCCGCTCCGTTGGTCGCGCTCCTCGAAGCCTCGTCCCGTCTCGTGCTGCGGATCCTCGGTCCTCAAGGACGGCCGGTCGAAGCGCCGAGCGAGGCCGAGATCCGCGCCCTCGTCGCCGAAGCCGAGAGTGCCGGTGTCGTCGAGCCGGAAGAAAAAGCGATGATCGGCCGCGTGATGCGCTTGGGCGATCTCTCGGTACGGGCGATCATGACCCCGCGGCACGAGCTCGACTGGCTGGATCTCGATCGCCCGAGCGAGGAACTGCTCGAACGACTGCTCGCGAGCCCACACAGCCGCTTACCAGCCGGCCGCGGCCGGGTGGATGAGGTCACGGGTGTCATCCAGGTCAAGGACGTGCTCGATCAGCTCGCCCGCGGCAAGCCGCTCGACTTCGCTACGCTTCTGCGCACGCCGCCGGCGCTTCACGAAGGGGCGGATGTGCTCGCCGCCCTTGCCGCCCTCGCCACGAGCCCGGTGGACATGGCCTTCGTGGTCGACGAGTACGGCACGCTCGAAGGTGTCGTCACCTCGAGCGACGTGTTGGGGGCGATCGTGGGCGAGCTGCCGATGCCGGAGGGTGGGGGAGAGCCGGATGCGCTTTTGCGCGAAGACGGCTCGTGGCTTCTCGATGGGGCCAAGAGCATCGACGCCACCGCCGAGCTCCTCGCCATCGAGCTGCCCGCCGAGCGCGACTACCACACCGTTGCCGGTTTCGTGCTCGATCAGCTTCGTCGGGTGCCGCGCGCCGGCGACCACTTCTTGTTCCAGGGCTGGCGCTTTGAAGTGGTGGACATGGACGGGCGGCGGATCGACAAGGTGCTCGCAAGCCCGGTGAGCGCCGAACGGGCGGACTCACCGGGCTGAGCCGCAGGCGGGCTTATTGGACGCAAACCTGCCCCGGCAGGGAGCAGATCACCCGAAAGCGCAGCCAACGCAAAAACTCGCGCGGGTTACGTGGCGGCGGGAGCACCACTTGGGTCGCAACCTGGGCCGCCGCCGAAGCGTTGGCAGCGGCGCTCACTCGATCAAGCTCCTCGTCTGAGAGCGAATGTGGACCGGCGAGCGCAGCTGGAGCGAGGGCGGCGAGCAGGAGCGCAAGGGCGAGGTGAAGACGGCGCATGGCGAACTCCGGCGGTTGAAGCGGCACGACAACGCGATCGCGGCAGACGGCCGCGGTCAAGTCCTCCTTTAGGAGGTAGCCCTCTCTTTCCCTTCCGAGGATCGGCTGCTAGGAGGCGCGCATCCGTTTTCGGTCGGCTATGGTTTTTTTCCCGCGGAGCCCGAGTATGGCGCTTGAGCGAACGCTCTCGATCATCAAACCCGATGCCACCCGTCGCAACCTCACCGGTGCCATCAATGCCCGCATCGAACAGGCGGGCCTTCGGATCGTGGCGCAAAAGCGGCTGCGTCTCACGCGCGAGCAGGCGGAAGCCTTCTATGCCGTTCATCGCGAGCGGCCGTTCTTCGACAGTCTGTGCCGCTTCATGACCAGTGGTCCGGTGGTGGTGCAGGTGCTCGAGGGCGAAAACGCCATCCAGCGCTACCGCGAGGTGATGGGGGCTACGGATCCGGCCAAGGCGGCACCCGGCACCATCCGCAAGGACTTCGCCGAATCGATCGAGGCCAATTCGGTGCACGGCTCCGACAGCGCCGAAACGGCCGAGCGCGAGATCGCCTTTTTCTTCGCGGGGATCGAGATCGTCGGCTGAGCTGCGAGAACGCCCGCCGCTTTTGTGCTTGGGGCATAACCGACGAACGTCCTTTTGAGATCACAAAAAGAGCCCGGGGTGCCATAAAGGCGGCTCTCGCAGCGAATGATGGAGCGCAGCCGGCGTGGAAAGCGCGCGAGACGGCAGCCCAATTGGCGCGGACCTTCGGGGGCTCGGTGGCATCTCGTGCACGGGCTGCCGGGCGAGCCGATCCCTGAGATTCTGGTCGCCTTGGCCCGCGCCGAGAACATCCCGAGCGAGGAAGAGACCGGGGCGTGTGGCGCGCGGGCGCCTTTTCTGCGATCCGATCATATAGAAAGCCGAAGAGCGGGCTTAAGGGCAGGGGGTCGCGGCGGTTGAGATCCAGCTGGAGGAGGGCTCGTCCGCCTCGGCCCATTTCCCCTTTGCCGAACGGCTCGCCGTTGATCTCTTGGTCTTAGGCTCGCGCGGCCGCACCGGCCTCGCCGCGACGTTACTTAGCCAGCGCGGCGCTCAAAATCGCACGGAGCGCGCGTAAGCGTGCTCGTCGTGCGTTGAGGCGATCAGCGCCAAAAGCTGCGCCTTACCCGCGGTGTGAGCGGGTAAAGGGTGGGGCGGAAAAGGCGGGGTGAAGGACGAGCCGCTCGCCCGGCTGCTCATCGATGAGCTGCACGCGCTCACCCTCCACGCGAACGCGCCCGCCGGCGAGCAGCGCAAGCGCGCGCGGATAGACCAGATGTTCGACTTCGAGCACGCGCCGGCGCAACACTTCGGCATCGTCGCCCGGCAGCACCGGCACCACGCCCTGCATGAGGATGGGGCCGGCGTCCAATTCGGGGCGGACGAAATGGACGGTGCATCCCGTTATGGCCGCGCCGTCGGCGAGCGCCCGCTCGTGCGTGTGCAGACCGCGATAGGCGGGCAGAAGCGAGGGATGGATGTTGAGCGCGCGGTTATGCCAGCGGGCGCAGAACTCGGCGCTCAAAATCCGCATGAAGCCGGCAAGGCAGACGAGCTCGATGCCGGCCAGGCGCAGTTCGTCTTCGATCGCGGCTTCGAAGTCGGCGCGCGTCTCAAAGGCGCGGTGGTCGACGACCACGGCCGGAACGCCAGCGCGGCGTGCCCGCTCGAGCCCGAAGGCGTCGGGGCGGTTGGAGATGACGAGGCGAACAGCAGCCGGATAGTCGGGGGCGCGCGCCGCATCCAACAGCGCCTGCAGATTGGTCCCCGAACCCGAGATCAAGACTGCGGTTGCGCGTCGGCCCATGCCTCCTCCATGTGGTCGATCACCACCCGCGGCCGCCCGGCCCCGGGCTCGATCCGTCCGACCTGAGCGACGATTTCGCCCTGCGCCGCGAGCAACGCCCGCAAGGCCAGCGCGCGCGGCGGCTCGACCACGAGCACAAGCCCGAGCCCGGCGTTGAAGGTGCGGGCGAGTTCGATGGGGGTGAGCTTGCCGGCTTGCCGCAACCACCGAAAGACAGGAGGCAACGACCAGCTGCGGGCATCTAAGCGCGCGAGCACATGGTCGGGGAGCACGCGCGGCAGATTCTCGATGAGGCCGCCTCCGGTGATGTGCGCCATCGCCTTGACCCCGCCGGCGCGGACCGCGGCGAGCGCACTCTTCACGTAGATGCGGGTCGGCTCCAAGAGCACCTCGGCGAGCGTGCGGCTGGGCGCGAAGGGAGCGGGATCGTCGATCCGCAGCCCCTGTTCGGCGAGGACCATGCGCACGAGCGAGAAACCGTTGGCGTGCAGGCCGGAAGAGGCGAGCGCGAGGATCACATCGCCCGGTGCGATCCCCGGCCGCGGCAAGACCTGGTCGCGCTCGACTGCGCCCACCGCAAAGCCGGCGAGATCCATCTCGCTTGGCGCGTAAAGGCCCGGCATCTCGGCGGTTTCGCCGCCCACGAGCGCGCACCCCGCCTCCCGGCAGCCGGCCACGATACCGCGCACCACCGCTTCCGCGCGCTCGAGATCGAGCCGACCGGTGGCGAGATAGTCGAGAAAGAACAGGGGCTCGGCACCCTGGACGACGAGGTCGTTGACGCACATGGCCACCAGATCGACCCCGATCCCTTCAAGGCGCCCGGCTTCGAGCGCGAGCAGGATCTTGGTGCCAACACCGTCGGTGGTGGCGACCAGAATCGGGTCGCGATAGCCGCAGGCGGCAAGATCGAAGAGCGCGCCGAAGCCGCCCAAGCCGGCTTCGCTGCCGGGTCGGCGGGTCGAGCGGGCAAGGGGGGCGATGCGCGCCACGAAGGCATCGCCGCGCGCGATGTCCACTCCTGCCTCGCGGTAGCGGTCCTGCGTTGCGCTCGGCTTCGTCTCTTCCCCGCCTTGATGCATCGCTCGGCCCGTGGTCAGCTGGCGTTGTGGTGTCCGCCGACACCGTAAAGACTTTGGGAAAGCTGGCAATGTCGTTCGCTGCCGCTCGTCGGCTGGTGAGCCGTGCGCTCCTCGCGCTGCTTTTCCTTCCGGTCTGCTTCGCCTCGGAGTTCTGGAGCGAGAGTGTTGCCGTCGATGTCACCGCCGAGAACGCCGTTGCGGCGCGCAACAAGGGTCTCGAGCAGGGCCAAAGGCAGGCACTCGCGCGGTTGCTCGAGCGGCTCGTACCGCAAGAAGAGAGAAGTCGCCTGCCGCGCGCCGAGACCCTTTCCCCGGCGCGCTTTGTGCGCGCGCTCGAGATCCGCGACGAGCGTGTTGGACCTAACCGGTGGCTCGCCACCGTGGTGGTCAGCTTCGATCCCGATGCGGTGCGCGAACTGCTGGCCGGGGCCGGAATCGCGATGGCGCAGCCGGATCGGGTGCCGGCGGTTCTGATCGTCCCGGCGGTCCAAAGAGAGGGTACGATCCTTTTATGGGCGCGCGAGGATCCCTGGTGGCAGGTGTGGGAGCGGGTGGTCGCCGAAGAGCGGGGACTCGAGCTGCGCTTGCCTTTGGGCGATGTGCGCGATCTCGCAGTGCTCGATGCGGAAGAAATCGCGGTCCGCGACCGCGCCGCCTTGGACCAGCTGGCCGAGCGCTACGCGACGGCCGATGCCGCGGTGGCGCTTCTCGTCGAGGAGGACCAGGGGCGCGCGCGCGAAGCGATGCCGCGCGTGGAGGTCTTCGCCGGCGATGGCGTGCTGCGCGGCGAGCGGGCGACGATCGAGCCGCTGCGTGGCGAGGGAGAGCTGCTCGAGCGCGCCGCCCGCGCGACCGTTCGGCACCTCCTCGAGAGCTGGAAGCGGCAGGCGGTGGTGCGCACCGACGAGCTGGCCGAGCTCGTCGTCGTCGTGCCGCTTGCCGATCTCGCGAGCTGGCTTCAAATAAGGCGTCAGATCGAAGCGACGCCCGACATTCGCGCGGTGCGCATGCTGGCGATGGCGCGCGAGCGGGTGGAACTGGTCTTGAGCTATTCGGGAAATCTCGCTCGCTTGCGCGAGGCCTTGGCGCGGCGTGGGCTTGAATTGGTCGAGGAGGGGGAGGGATGGCGGTTGCGACGAGCGGCAGGGCCGCCGGCTATTGGACCCGGGTGAGCCGCGCGCTGAGAGCCGGCGGTCAACTGATGCTCGCGCACCTCGCCAATGTCCTGACCACCTGCCGGCTGCTCGCCGCCGCGCCGATCGCGCTTTTGATCGCAAACGAGGTCGATCGGTTGGCCTTCTGGCTGTTTCTTGTGGCGGCACTTACCGATCTCGCCGATGGGTACATTGCCAAGCGCTGGGCAGGGCCGAGCCCGGTCGGCGCCGCCTTGGACCCGGTCGCCGACAAGCTCTTCACCGGCGCTCTCTTCCTCGCGGTCGCAAGCCGTGAGCTCGTTCCCCTGTGGCTCGTCGTCCTGGTCATCGGCCGCGACGTCGTGCTCGTCGTAGGCGTCCTCTTCCTGCGCAACCGTCTTGCCGAGTTGCGCATCGAACCGCTCGTGATCGGCAAATTGTCGACCTTCCTTCAGTTGTTGTACTTGGGCTTCCTTTTGGGGGGCGCGGCGGAAATCGCCGAGGTGACGCCGGTCCTCGAGTTGCTGATGCCGATCACCGCTGCCGTGACCTTGGCTTCGGCCGTCGCCTATCTCGTAGTCGGCCTGCGGCTCGCGGGCGCCGCTGCGCGCGCGACGTAAGCGCGATCGCCATGCTCGCACCGCCCGCGCCCGGGCAGCGGGTGCCACGCCAGCTGGTACTCGATCTGCCGGTGCGCGAAGCGCAGGCGCTCGAAGATTTCCTGCCGGCGCCCTGCAACCGCGCTGCGCTCGAGGCGGTCCTCGCCTGGCCGCGATGGCCGGGACCGGTGCTGTGCCTCGTCGGTCCGGAAGGCTGCGGCAAGAGCCATCTCGCCGCCGTGTGGGCGGCGCGCGCGCAACCCGTCACGGTCCGCCCTTGCGATCTCGTGAGCCCGAGCGCGGCCCTCGAGCGGCTCGGTGCGGCCCGCGCCGCGCTTTGGGACGAGGCCTGCGAACCGGCGGACGAGCGGGGGCTTCTACATCTCATCAACGCGCTCGCCGAGCGCTCCGGTCATCTCCTCCTGGTCGGACGCTTGCCGCCTGCGCGCTGGGTACTCACGCTGCCCGATCTGCGCTCGCGGCTTGCTGCCGCCCCGATCGCCGAGATCGCCCCGCCCGATGACGCGCTGCTCGCCGCTCTTCTCGTCAAGCAGCTGCGCGACCGCAATCTCTCTCCCGCGCCGAGCCTCGTAGAGTATCTGATTGCGCGCATGGAGCGGTCGTTCGCCGGGCTTCGGCGCCTGGTGCGCGCCCTGGATCGCGCCGCCCTCGCCACCCGCCGCCCCTTGGGACCGGGGCTCGCGCGCATGGTGCTGGACGAACTCCAAGCGTTGCGCGAGAGCGAAGCGGCACGGGCCGAGACGGCTTAAGATCGGGCTTTCTTCTTCGGGAGAGCGAGGATGGACCTCGGTATCCGCGGTCGGCGCGCGATCGTCTGCGCAGCGAGCAAGGGATTGGGGCGGGCGTGTGCGCTCGCGCTCGCCGAAGCCGGTGTCGAGCTCGTCATCTGCGCGCGCGGTGGTGAGGCGCTCGAAGCCACGGCGCAGGAGATCCGCGCCCGGACCGGAGTGACGGTGACGCCCGTGCGCTGCGATGTGACCACCGAGGAGGGGCGAAAGCTCCTGCTCTCCGCCTGTCCCGAGCCGGACATTCTGGTGACCAACGCCGGTGGCCCGCCGCCCGGCGATTTTCGCGACTTCACCCTCGACGACTGGCGCCGCGCGCTCGAGGCCAACATGCTCACCCCCATCGCGCTCACTCGCGCCACCGTCTATGGGATGATGGAGCGCGGTTTTGGCCGCATCGTCCACATCACCTCAGCGGCAGTGAAAGCGCCCATACCCAATCTCGAGCTCTCGAACGGCGCCCGCGCGGGGCTCACCGGGGCGATGGCGGTGCTGGCGCGCCGCGCCGTGCGGCACAATGTGACGATCAACGCGCTCCTACCCGGCCCCTTCGCGACCGATCGGCTGCGCGCCACGCTCGCGCTGCAGGCCGAGCGCGAGGGGCGGGATCCGGCGGAAGTGGCGGCCGAGCGCGCCCGCGCCCATCCTGCCGGTCGCTTCGGGGATCCGGCCGAGTTCGGCGCCTTTTGCGCCTTTTTGTGTAGTGTCCACGCCGGCTATGTCACCGGTCAGAACATCCTGATCGACGGCGGCGCCTACCCCGGCCTTCTCTAACTGCCATGGTGGAGCCTGCGCCGCGGCGCCTCGTCGAGGTCCAGGCCAAGGACCCGCGCATCGTGGCCGGCCTTATGACCGGCACCTCGATGGACGGTCTGGACCTCGTGATCCTGCGCGTCGCTCGCCAACGGCCCTGGCGCTTTGCCCTTCTCGCTTCGGCGCAGGAGCCGATGCCCGACGATCTGCGCGCCGCGCTCGCGCGCCAAGGCTCGCTGAGCCTGGCCGAAGCGGCGCACATCGATCGTCGGCTCGGTGAATGGTTCGCAGAAGCGCTCGCGCGGTTGGTCGCGCGCTTCGGTCTTGTTCCCGATCTCGTCGGCAGCCACGGTCAGACCCTGTTCCACGAGCACGGGGTCATCACCTGCCAGCTCGGCGAGCCGGCTTTCCTTGCCGCGCGACTGGGCTGCCCGGTGGTGAGCGATTTCCGTCGCAACGACATCGCTTTGGGCGGCTGCGGGGCGCCGCTGGTGCCCATCGTCGATTGCTGGTTGTTCGCGCGCGAGGAAGAAGGCGTGCTCGCCTTGAACTTGGGCGGTATCGCCAACCTCACCGTAGTCCCGCCGGCCAAGCGGCCGGAGCTGCCGCTCCTCGGCTTCGACTGCGGGCCCGCCAACATGGTCGCCGACGAGCTCGCGCGCCGTTTCTCGGACGGCGTGCTCGCGTGCGACGTGAACGGCGAGCTGGCACGGCGCGGTCGCGTGCGCGCTGATCTTTTGGCCGAATTGCTCGCGCATCCGGCGCTTAACCGCGAGCCGCCGCCATCATTGGGCCGCGAGCAGTTCGGCGCCGCCTTCGTGGATGCGCTCCTAGAGCGCGCACCGCCGCGCTCCGAGCAGGACTGGTGCGATCTCTTGGCCACCGCAGCGGAGTTCTCGGCGCGCTGCATCGCCCGGGCGGTCGCCCGCCGCGTACCCGCCGCCTATGGCTGCCGCTTGTGCGTCGCAAGCGGTGGCGGAGTGCGCAATCCCGAACTCATGCGCCGCATCCGCGCGGCTTTGGCGCCCATCGCCGTGATCGAGAGCGACGCGCTTGGCGTCCCGGCAGCGCTTAAGGAGGCGATTGCCTTCGCACTCCTCGCTTCCGCCCGCATCGACGGTATTGCTTGCGGGGTTCCTACGGTCACCGGGGCGCGACGGTCAGCCTTGCTCGGCAAGATCACCGAGTGCTGAGCGGGCAGCGTTAACCCAATCTTTAGAAGCGCTGCGCTAGAGGAGCGGCGGACTTGGGAGCTCTGCCGTGATCGCTTGGCTGCGCCGTTTCCCGTCGATCCTGCCGCTTGCGTTCCTGCTGATTGTGGTGCTCACCAGTTGCACGACGATCCGGCGCGACGAGCTGGACCGCGAGGCTCCGCCCGGGCCGGGGCAGGCGGCTCGGCTTCTGCGCATGGGCACCGACGCGCTCGCCGCCGGTGATCCCGCCACCGCGGCAGCGCTGTTCGCGCGCGTGCTCGCGCTCGAGCCCGGCAATCGCGAAGCGGCGCGCAGGCTCGGTGAGGCGGCGCTGCGCAGTGGGCGCTACGAGGAGGCCATCGAGGCCTATCGCCGGCTGGTCGATAGCGATGTCAACGACGTCGAGGCGGCGCGGGGCATGGCCAAGGCCCTGCTCGCTTTGGGGCGGCCGGAGGCGGCGCTTGCCCGCTTGGAGCCGGCTCTGCAGGCGCAGCCGGAGGACACGCGGCTGCTCAATCTCCTTGGCGTCACGCTCGACCAACTCGGCCGGCACGAAGAGGCACAAGCGCGCTATCGCGCCGCGCTTGCGCGCACGCCCGAAGATGCGGCGCTGCGCAACAACCTCGGCCTGTCGCTGTTGCTCGCGGGGCGCTATGCGGAGGCGATCCGAGAACTGGAGAGTGTTGCGCGAGGCCCACAGAGTTCGCCGCGGGCGCGCCACAATCTCGCCGCCGCCTATGCGCTCTCGGGCGATCCGGCGGCAGCGGAGGAGCTGTTGCGCTTCGACCTCACGCCGCGCGAGATCCGCGATAATCTCGCCTTCTATCAGACACTTAGAGGGCTGGGTGCGAGCGCTTCGCTGCGCGCGGCGCGCGCTTTGCTCCCCGAGCGTGCCCTCCGTGGCACCTTAGAGCCCGAATGGAGCCCCAGGCAGCCTCTTTTGGGCTCGCTTTTGGACGAGCGCGCGTCGGGCGGATCTGGGCGTGGCCGCGCGCGCATCGAGACGCGAGCTGGTCCAAATGCTGCGGCGGCAAGCGCGGTGCAACAGGCGAGCCCGTCGGCTCCGGGGCGCGAAGAAGGGCAACAGGTCACCGCGACCTCCGAAGCTGCGCGGGCCGCAGCGGCCGCCTTAGGGCAGCTGCACGCGCCTGCATCGCCTTCCCCGTCGCCCGACGCCGCTGCGGGCGCGAGTGCCGAGCGAGAAGACGCTTCGGCTCGCGCCGATGTCCCACAATCGGGCGCGCTCGGGCAGAGCGGGGAAGGCGAAGCGAGCTCGCTGTCAGCGGGCGTGCCTGTCGGTTCGACGCGAGAAGCCCCGGCCGAGTTCGTGGTGGTGGGGGGAAGCGAAGCCCGCGCGGCGTCGGCCGATTCCGCCGCGGGCGAGACCTGGGTGATCGAGATCGCCGGGCTCGCGGGCGCTGACGGGCGCGCCCGCTGGCAAGCGCTGCGCAGCGCTCATCCCGAACTCCTCGCCGGTGTGGCGCGCCTGGGAGGAGCCGAAGACGAGGGCGCTCCGCTTCTTATCGGACCATTTCCGGACCTCGCCGCAGCCGAGCAGGTCTGCGCGCGCTTGCGCGAAAAGGCGCACTGCCGCGCCCTGCGGCTTTGAGCTGTACGAGGCGCCTGCTTGTGCGAAGCGCCCACGCGTGCTTCCCGGCTGGGCGCGCAGGAGCGGGTGGGTGATCGAACGGTCGTGGAACGCGACTTTCCGGAAGATTTTCTTTGGGGTGCGGCCACTGCGGCGCATCAAGTCGAGGGTTTCAACCGCGACAGCGACTGGTGGGCGGCCGAGGAGGCCGGCAAACTCCCCTATCGCTCGGGAGCAGCGTGCCGCCATCTCGAGCGATACGAAGCGGATTTCGACCTCGCGCGTGCCTACGGGCACAACGCGCACCGGCTGTCGTTGGAGTGGGCGCGCCTCGAGCCACAGCCGGGCCGTTTCAATTCGGCTGCCTTCGCGCACTATGCCCGCGTGCTTTCGGCTCTGCACGCGCGCCGTCTCGAGCCCGTGGTGACGCTGCACCACTTCACCTTGCCGCACTGGCTCGCCGAACGCGGCGGCTGGCTCGCGCCCGAGGCGGTCGACCGCTTCGTCTTTTACACGGAAGCCGTCGCCCGCGAACTGGGCGGGGCGATCCGCTTCTGGCTCACGGTCAACGAGCCCACGGTCTTGGCCAAACACGGCTATGTGATCGGCGATTGGCCGCCGTTTGTACGCAATCGCTGGGATCGCGCCGCACGGGTCATCGCCCGCATGTGCAGAGCGCACCGAGCGGCCTACCGCGTGTTGCATGCGCACGACGCGCACGCGCGCGTGTCCTTCGCCCACAGCCTGCCCTGGATCGAGCCCTGTCGACCGTGGCGATGGGTCGACCGCGCGGCAGCGGCTGTGCGGCGGTTCTTGTGGTGCGATCTCTGTTTTTACTTGATGCGCGAGGGCGGAGAACTGCTGCTCGATTATTTGGCTATCAACTACTACACGCGTGCGGTGGTTCGATGGCAGCCGCGCGGCCGCGCGCTCCTCTTCGGAGCAGATTGTTTGGATCCGCACCACGGAGGCGATCGACGCTTCGACGAGCTGGGGCAAGAGGTATGGCCGGAAGGACTTTATCGAGTGCTCAAGCATTATGCGCGTTTAGGTCTTCCAATTGTGATCAGCGAGAACGGAATCGCCACCACCGACGATGAGCTCAGAAACGAACACCTGCTCGGGCACGTGCGTGCGCTTGCACGAGCGCGTGCGGAAGGGGTCGACGTACGTGGATATTTCTATTGGACACTCTTCGATAACTATGAATGGGCGCGCGGGTTCACGGCACATTTCGGTCTCGCCGCCCTCGAGCCCGGAAGCCTCGCGCGCAAGCCGCGGCCGGCGATGGAGATCTTCGCGCGCATCGCGCGCAGCGGTCGGCTGCCGCAGCGCGAAGGGACGCAGGCGGCACCATGAAGACCATCGATGCGGCGAGTCTGCCTGATGGCACGCGGCTTGCCGCCGACGTCGTCGTGGTGGGCGCCGGTGCGGCGGGCATCACGCTCGCGCTCGAGCTCACCCGCCTGGGCGTAGAGGTGCTCCTGATCGAGGGTGGGCGCGCGGTACCCGACCCTGCGATCCAGGCACTGCACGAGATCGAAAGCGTCGGTTTTCCTCTGCGCCCCGGTTATCTGCCGCGACTGCGCCAGTTGGGCGGGACGTGCAACCTCTGGGCCGGCCGCGCCATGCGCTTGAGCCCCGAGGATCTGGAAGCCCGTCCGGCAGTCCCCGATGGGGCCTGGCCGATCCCCTGGTGCGAACTCGCAGCGCTTTTTCCCGAAGCCGAGCGTCTGCTCGGTTTGCCTGGAGGTGACGCCTTCGATCCCGGTGCGTGGCTTGTCCGTGCGAGCGCAGACGAACGGCAGTTGTTCACCACGGGTCTTCTCGTGCCGACGGTATCGCTGTGGGCACCGAAGCCGCGTCGTTTTGCCCGTGACTTTCGTGCTGAGCTCAAGCAGCGCAGGAACTTGTCTCTTCTTCTCGGGGCTCAAGCGGTACGTCTGATCACGGCGGATGAGGGGGTGCGGGTGCGCGCGGTGGCGCTGCGCGTGCTCGACGGTCCGGCGCTCGAGGCCGAGGGACGCCACATCGTGCTCGCCTGCGGCGGGCTCGAGAACGCCCGCCTCTTGTTGCTCTCCACCGATCACCACCCGCGCGGCATCGGCAACCGCCACGACCTGGTCGGTCGCTTCTTCATGGATCATCCGCGCGCAGTCTGGGGCCGCGTGGAGCTGCGCGCTGGGGTCGGTTTGCGCCTGTTGCGCGGCTGTCCCATCAAAGGCGGCAAAGTCCAGCTCGGTTTCGCCCTCGCTGCGGAACTGCGCCGCGCGCGTGGGCTCCTCCACCATCACGCCACGCTCGAGAGTGAGCACTCCACATACGCCCGCGAGCAGTACGATCTCGCCGTTCAGCTCGCCAAACGCGTCTTGCGGCGGGGACATGTCGGGGCGCGGTTGGATTGGCGCGGGCTGCTTGCCGCCCGCACGCCGGATCTGATCTATCTCCTCACACCCAAGGAGATCCTTCCGCACCCGCTCTACCGCCTGCTGTGGGCGGTGCGCGCGAAGCTGCCGCGGCGGCCGCGTCCCGAGCGGCTCGTCCTCGTCCATTTCTGCGAGCAGCCACCCGACCCGGAGAGCCGCGTCATGCTCTCCGAGCGCCGCGATGCCCTGGGCGTGCCGCTCATCCGCCTCAACTGGCGCATTCAGCCCGAGGTCGTCGAGGGAATGCGGGCGCTCGAAACGGCGCTCGCCGAGGCTCTGACCCGCTTGGGGCTCGGTCGGCTCCTGCCGGGTGAGGGCGAGCCGCGTTTTACCGATGCCTCGCACCATATGGGCACTACCCGCATGGGAACCGATCCGCGCCGAAGCGTGGTCGACCCGTTCGGTCGCGTGCACGGTGTGGCCAATCTCTGGGTGGCGGGGAGCTCGGTTTTCCCGAGCGGCGGTCACGCCAATCCGACCCTCACGATCGTCGCGCTCGCGCTGCGCCTCGCCCGCCACCTCGCACGTCTGGCTAGGGCCGGCTGAAGCCGCGTCTCTCGCATCCCATGGGGCGCCGGACCCCGCGAAAGAGCGTCGAGCGGCACCACAAGCAGCGGCACGTGATCGGCAGCCGGCAGGAGATCCGGCGGCGGGCCTTCGCTCCATGCGCGCAACACCCACGCCGCGCCCTCCCGCTTTGCGCGGGTGGACGAACGGAACCGCGCCAAACAGCCAAGGCCATGGAACACCGATCACCCAGCGCACTCGGCGTCGTTCCCCGCGCGCGAGGGATTTCGTCCGCGGCCCCAGCAAGTAGTGTTAACCCTCGCCGTCGTTCCCCGCGCGCAAGGGATCTCGGCCCGAGCTGCGTCCGCGCGGTCTCGAGAGGACGGGGAGGCGGTCTCGCGCCTGCCCGCGGCGGCTCCGGTGGCACGGCTGTCGGGTATGCGGGACCCCCTGCGCCCGGGCGACATCAGTGGCGGGATGAACGCGCAGCGTGCAGCGCTTGAGATGCGGCTGCATCCGACGGGACATTCCTCGCCAGCCGGAGCCTCGGACACAAGATCGTCTTTTCGAGCATGGTGTGAAAGCAAAGAAGTGTTAGGCGAACACCCGAACTTGCCCGCTTCGGCTCGACGCACGAAGGCGCTTGGCCGGCGGCGGCCTTCTCGCGGCGCGAAGCGCGCGCCTTTTCCGCGATGCCGATGCGGGTCGCTGCGCTTCGGCTCGCGCGCCGGCATGCGGGCTTAGTGGAGGCGTGAGGAGCCCGCGGCTGGATTTCGCGAGCCGAAAGGGCCGAGCGCAGCGAAGGACGGCGCGAGGGAGCTGGTTCACAGCCGCCGCGGGCGGCAGCGGCCAGAGCCGCCGCTGCGCCTTTTGGCCGGGGATGGGCGAGGCCGCGGTTTCACGGACTGCGCGCCTCGCCGGGCCATGGACGAGCGAGGCGAGGCCGGGATCACCACGCGCGGTCACGGCTCGACCCATGCTTTATTGTTCAGGGCTCGGATCGCCGCGCTCGTCCCCGCGCGCGCGAAGCGCGCGCGCTCGGCGGCGAAAAACCTCCCTGCCTTTTAGACTTTTTCGATCGACGCGCTGTCTTGCGCGCCGCGCGTGCGCTTGCTGCCTCTTACCCTTACGAACGGGCATCGAGGGCCCGCGCGCGATCCGCCTCGGATGGCTGAAAAGCCGCGACCTCGCGCGCGGCTGCCGATGGAGCGGGGCGGGTGCCGACGCCAGGCCAGTCGCGAGGGTGACCCGGGCGAGGAGTGAGCGCCGATGATCCACGCGGCTCGTAGACGATCTGTTTTCACCCGCTTGCCCTCTCCAGGAGCCGGGGCGCTCGGGGATCTGGCCGAAGGTTCGCTCTCGACTTGGACGGCGCCGAGCCGCGGACGCGCGAAGAAGAGCGAGGGAGGCGATCCACCCGCGCGGCTTTTAGGCGAAGCCACAGCACATGAGGGGCATCGGCGGCGGTCTGCTGCGTCCGCGCTTTGATTGGGCTCTTAAGACGGGGCCGGGCTTTGCGAGCGCTGCTCTCGCTTCACGTCCAAGGGTTGCCGAGGTTTCTGAAGCCTCGTGCGAGCCGAGCGACACCGAGCGCCACAACGAGGCCGGTGCGTGCGCGCAAGCGCGACCCCGAAGCACCCATGATCAGCGCGAGCTGTTGCGAAGGAGCAGAGCGCATGAGGGCGCGGCACCGCACCGGCTGCGCACGAGGCCGGCAGACCGAGCAAAAGCCTGGCCAGAAGGCTGAAGATGCGAGCATGGCCGCGGCAAGAAGAGGTTTGTTTCGGATTGCAGCCAATCAGTGCGCGACATATTTTTCCAACCGCGCGACGCCGCTACGTGCATCAAAACGACATCTACGCACAGACCACGAAACAATTCTCGGTAAAAATAGGTTATAAAATGAAACGTGTCATACGGGCTCGGCTCGCGCCCGCCTGATCGCGCAACGCCGGTCTGTTGAGATCGAACCGGCGCACTATTGGCTATTTTCCTTCGTGCTCCGGTTCGTCGATCGCGCAGTGCGTCCGTTTTGGCGATCAATCGAGCTCGAAAGCGTCTTTGTAGTCGCGCTTGAGGCGCGGGTCTTGCTGTTCCTTCTCGAGCCAGCAGTTGCCTACGACCAGCCGTTCGATCTCGGTGCCCATAAAGCAGCGAAAAGCGTCTGTAGGGGTGCAGACGATCGGCTCGCCCCGAACGTTGAAGCTCGTATTGACGATCACCGGGCACCCCGTCCGTTGTTTGAACGCTTCGAGGAGACGCCAATAGAGTGGGTTCGTCTCTCGGTGCACGGTCTGGATGCGCGCCGAATAGTCAACATGGGTGACGGCTGGGATCTCCGAGCGGACCACGTTGAGTTTGTCGATGCCGAACAGTGCCTCCTCTTCCGGTGTCATCTTGCGCCGCCGCCGTTCGACCACGTCGGCAACGAGGAGCATGTAGGGGCTATCGGTATCGAGTTCGAACCAGTCGGCAACATCCTCGCGCAGGACGGAGGGCGCGAAGGGACGGAAACTTTCGCGATATTTGATCTTGAGGTTGAGGAGCTTCTGCATGGTCGGCGAGCGGGCGTCGCCCAAGATGGAGCGCGCGCCGAGCGCACGCGGTCCGAATTCCATGCGTCCTTGCATCCAGCCCACCGCTTTGCCTTCGGCCAGCGCGTCGGCGGTGCGGGTGATCACTTCATCGTCCTCGAGGACCGTATAGCGTGCCCCGCAGGCGTCGAGCTGACGGCGAATCTCCGGCAGATCGAACGCGGGGCCGAGGTACGCGCCGTGCATGAAGTCGAGGGCGCCGTTTATGGGCGGCTTGGGATGATCGAGATATTGGTACCAGCAGGCAAGGGCGGCTCCAAGAGCACCGCCAGCGTCGCCCGCAGCCGGTTGGATCCAAATGCGCTCAAAGCAGCCGTCTTTGAGCAACTTGCCATTAGCGACACAATTCAGCGCGACGCCACCGGCCATGCACAAGAATCGCTCTCCGGTCTCGCGTGCGATCGCGCGCCCTAATTTGAGCACGACCTCTTCGGTGACTTTCTGGATCGAGGCGGCGAGATCCATCTCTCGCTGGGTAAGAGGCGCTTCGGGGCGTCGGGGTGGGCCACCGAACAGGCGGTGGAACTTCTCGTTGGTCATCGTAAGGCCAGTACAATAGTCGAAATATGAAAGATCGAGCCTGAACGATCCGTCGTCCTTGATATCGATCAAGTGGTCTTTGATGAGGTTTACGTAGCGGGGCTCGCCATAGGGGGCGAGACCCATGACCTTGTACTCACCAGAGTTGACTTTGAACCCGGTGTAATAGGTAAAAGCAGAATAGAGCAGTCCGAGAGAGTGGGGGAAATGGATTTCCTTGATGATTTGCAAACGGTTGCCACAACCGAGCCCGAGCGACGTGGTGCACCATTCGCCCACCCCGTCCATGGTGAGGACCGCAGCGCGATCGAAGGGCGAGGGAAAGAAGGCCGAGGCGGCGTGGCTCAAATGGTGTTCGGTGAACAAGAGCACACCGTTCCAATTGTCGCCGCCGGGAAGGCGTCGCAGTTCGTCGACGAGCAACTTTTTCTGGAATAGTTTCTCCTTGATCCAGATCGGCATCGCCACGCGGAAGCTACGAAAGCCGCGCGGTGCAAAGGCGAGATAGGTCTCGAGCAAGCGCTCGAATTTGAGAAACGGTTTGTCGTAAAAGACAACGAAATCGACCCCTGACAAATCGCAGCCGGCCGCTTCGAGGCAGTAGCGAACAGCGTGGCGCGGGAAGCCGGCGTCGTGTTTCTTGCGGGTGAATCGCTCCTCTTGCGCCGCGGCGACGATGTCACCATCGACCACCATCGCCGCCGCACTATCGTGGTAGAAGGCAGAGATACCCAGGATCCGCGTCACGAGCCGGCTCCGCGTTTTAGAACAAGGTATAGATGAAGGGGGCAACAGCCGTACCCTTGGTCAACACCACGAGACCACCGAAAAGAACCGTCATCACCACGATCGGAAGCAACCAGAATTTCTTGCGCTCCCGCATGAATGCCCAAAGTTCGGCAAGAAAACTGATCATATTCGCCTCTCTCAGAATTGGTTGCGCATGCTCTGCGGAGGTGGGCCGGGCGGCTGGCGCGGGATCCAATAGCTCGCAGCGCTCGGATCGCGGCGCAGGCGCAAGGGATCCTTCCCGAAAAGACGCATCGCCACCCCGATCGGCACCACGGTCGTGGCGTAGATCAAGAACATGACGAGCGGGTTGACGATGCGAAACAACAACAGGCCAAGTGCCATCCAGGCACGATTGGCGGGGGCGAGCAGCGCTGGTGCGATGAGCGCAGCGAAGCTGAGAAGCGCTCCGATCGCGACAAGGGCCAGAGCGAGGGAATTCCAGCCGCTAAAGAATAGCGCCTTGATGCTGCCCAAGGCGATCAAGATGCCGCCGACGGTCAAGCCAAAGGCACGGTCGCTCGGGCCTTCGAGATGTTCGTCATGCTCCAGCCGCTCGTGGAACCCGTGCGAAGTAGATTTACGGCTCATCGTTCCTCCTCATGCCCCAGCCCTTGCGCACCAGCGGGGACATCAGCCGCGTGCGCCATGATTTCGAGGCGTGCTGCCACGAGCTCGGCGATGAGCGCCTGGCCGACGACGTTGGGGTGCCCGTCGATCTCGAAGAAGAGCGCGGGCCCGCGCCGCGATGCCCGGGCGCGCAAAGGCTCGCTGAGGTCGAAAACGTCGATGCCCAGTTGAAGCAACCGCTCGTGAACTGCAGCCGAAGGGCTCGGGGCCTGCTCACCCAGAAGGGGCAGATAGACCTCCTCTTTGCTCGGCATCAAGAGGGCGAGGAAGCGGGCGCCGGTGGATTCGACGCGGCCTCGCAGTTCCGCGATCGCAGCGACGGTCTGCTCGAGCGCCGCCGGCTCGGGGTAGCCGCGCGCGGGCAACACGAGGCGCAACTGCTGCCCGTTGTCGAGCGTAAGGCTGCGGCCGCGCCCGCTTTGGCGAATTGCTTTAACGATGTCGATCGCCAACCAGAAAAGATGCGTTCGTCCACCGATGTTCCAAAGGCGATCGGCGAGGCTGCCTTCTCCTTCCATCCGATATTGGCGAAAACTGCGCGTTTTCCCGCTCGCTTGCCAGCGCGCGAAGATCTGGTCGTCGTAGATGTCGTTGCCGGCGAAGACGACCTGGACGACCAAACGCGGTGCGAGAGGTCGGCCGAAACGCTCGAAAAGCGGCAGCTGCTGTAAGGGCCCGCTTCCGATGAGTCCGAGATTGACGATGGCGCGTTCGGGAAAGCGCGCGCGCAAAAGCGACACCCAGTCTTGACCGTCGGAGGCGCCATAGCCAAAGGCCATCGAGTCGCCCACGATCACGACATCTGCGCGCGGCGGACGCGGTTCTGGGTTGCGAAAGCCAAAAGAGTCCAAGCGAAAGGTGAAGTCGAGATCGCCACGGGCGATCCTCCCTTCGAAGAAGGGGCGATAGAGAAAACCAATCTCGGGATCATCAACCAACATGTCGCGGCCGGTTTTGTCGGTGTCGCCCGCGATCGCGGCCCAATGGATGCGAAGCTGTGCCTCTTCACTCAAAAGACCGGGGAAGAGGCGCAACACGAGCTCGGCAGCAAGCAAGAAAACAAGTGTGCTGAACAACACAAGCGCGAGCTCGGCGAAACCGAAGCGTACCCGTTTCGACCCCGGGGGGAGATTTTTTATCGGCTCAGAATTTGCGTTTAGCCGTTCCATTGTCGAATTCTCGTTATCGCCAGCACCTCTTCTCCCAAGCGACCGCGCACCCTCCACCGTTTCCACCCCCACCCGCAGCGCGCGACCGCGTCCCCTTTAACATCATGTCGGTTAACCGCGAATGAACAGGAAGCCCCTCGCGAACGGCGAGAGGCGAAAAAGGAGAGCGTGATGCCTCGATTCGCGAGCCGGCGGGCGATGAGGGTTGCGCCGAGGCTCGCGGGTCGCCCGCACCAGAACCGCGGACGCCAACCGGCGCGGTCTCGCAACCGCCGCCGGCCCGGCTTTGGCCGCGCAACCGCCGCGCCTTTTCAAGCGATCGCGCGCGAACCCGTTCGCTCCACACGCGCCGCGCACGCGCGCGCGGCTCCGCGCCGCTGGCGCAATCGGCGCGATGCGAGAGCGGCAGGGCGTTGGTGGGCCGCGCTCGGGTCCTCCCTAAAGCGCAAAACGAGGAAAACGATTGGAGTTTTTCGCCTAATAGGTTAGTCTGGATCCACCCAAACGGTGCCGAGAAAGACCGATCGGCTCGGCCGTGGTCGAGGAGGGATGTGCTGTGAGGTACGTCCGATCCCAAGAGGCGCGCTTTTTTAGCTGCGACGAGCCACCTCCGGTGACCTCGCCATCTGAGTGGAAGAGGAATCGAAGCCGGCCGCGCACGAGAGGGCTCGAGGTCGCGCTCGGGGCGAGTTTCCTCGGCCTTTTGTTGGTGCGGGAGGACGCTCGCGCAGAAGAGAACGACCCCTCACATCCAGGTTCGAGCCTCGATCCCGTGTCCGCTTTCGAGCCTAGGGTGGTCACCACCGAACCGGGTGGTGCGCCGGTGTTTGAGGCGACGCCGCCGATGATCGCCCCCGGCTCGGTCTTGACTGCAGGTGCGTTTCTCGATCCGGTTCTCTTGACTCGCCTCGCGGGCGAGGCGCGGTTCGATCATGCCCCGATTCTCATGCTCCGCCCCGAGCCCGCGATACCGAGCGCGAGTGCTCAGGCGCCCACAGCCGCACCAACGCCCGAGGCGGCGATCACACATGCTCCGCCGAGTTTCGTTCCCTTCTTAGAGCCGGCCGTCTCTTCCGGCGAAGAGACGGGTGAGGATCTCGGTCCGATCGGCGAAGAAATCGTGGGCGGGGACCAAGACGAGCTGTTGGTCGGCGGACCCGACGACGATCGCATCGACGGTGGCGGGGGTGACGACACCATCTTGGGCGGTGGTGGCAACGACGTGCTCGCGGGCGGTCCGGGCAACGACACGATCGACGGCGGGCCGGGGCACGATCGCATCGACGGCGGGCCGGGAAACGATCAGCTGCAGGGAGGACCCGGCAACGACACAATCTTGGGCGGCCCGGGCGATGATACGATCGACGGTGGGCCCGGCGACGACGAAGTGCGTCCCGGTTCCGGCGACGATACGGTCACCGTCGGCGGGCCAGCGGATCTCGTCTTCGAAGATCCCTGGGGTCCGGCAGCGGGCGGTCGCGATACGCTCGTGGTCGCTCCCGATTTCGGCGCGCAGCTCGAGAAGGCTTTCCCTTCGCTCGCGCGCGGCGGCGTTGCCACCTTCATGGTGGGGGACGCGATCCACGGATCGCCACCTCCGGGTGCCCCGGCCTTCAAATGGCAGGTGCCGCCCAATGTCGAGAACGTGCGCCTTACCGGTAACGCGGCGCATGCGATCGTGGGCGATGCCGACGCGAACGTGCTCGAGGGTAATGAGGGGGCGAACGCAATTTGGGGCGGTGCTGGCGACGATCGCATCCGCGGCGGCGGCGGCAACGACCGTCTGTTCGGCGGCGAAGGCGATGATCTTATCTTTGGCGATGCGGGCGACGACCTTTTGTCCGGTGGACCAGGCGACGACCTCCTCTACGGCGGTCCGGGCGACGACGTCTATCTTTTGGGCCTTGCCGAACCAGGGTGCGATACCATCGTCGATTACGAGGGGATCAACCTCATCCGCCTCGAAGGCGGCGCGGCGGAACGGCTCGCTTTGGCCCTTGAAGGGCCGGATCTCGTGATCGCCTATGACGGCCGCCAACTCGCCGTCGTTAAAGGCTATCTCGGTCATGAGGCGGCTTGGGCAGGGATCGAAGTGGGCGGCAGTTTGGTTGCTTTCGACCAGCTTCTCTCCGCCGCGCCGGCCGGCGCGAGCAGTGGGCCGCTTGCGGCGAGCACCGCAGGCGCACGCGCCGCATCCTTCGCTTCGCCCGCTGATGCTGCGAGCGGGCCCGCACTTCCGGAGATTTTCCCGGGTGCCGATTTGTGGGGGGACACGGGGGGCTCCGATCCCGCCGGCGAGCTCCAGCACCTCGCGCTCGAGGAGGAGCGTGGCGCGGGCTCCGCAGCCGGTCGTTGAGCCGCGCAAGTGAAGCCGCGACCGCCGGCGGGACGCATTCGGCTGCAGACCCGTCATTGCCTCAGCGCGCAATGCGCAAGTTCGATATACGGTTGGCGATCTGCCGGAAGGCCTGGCGCAGCTCTCCCCCGGTCTCGGCTGTGTAGAAATGTTGCGGACTCGAAGCGCAAGAGCGCAGGAAGTCGATCGCGGTCGCGTTGTCGCGGAGCCCGAGCCCGACGGTATAGATCGTGATCCCTTGTGCCTTGATCGCCGTGCACAGACGGCGTGCCTGCTCGAAGGAGCGGCCGTTGGTAGCATCGCAGTTGATCTTATCAGAAGCAGATCCGCTTCCGGATTCGGAATTTCGCGCGATCACCCCGTTACAATAGGCGGTGTTGAACTCGCCGTCGGTCATCAGCACCAAGATTTTCTGCGTATCCTCTCGTCCGTACGGCGCCGGGCGGGCCTCTCCGGTCCACACGCCGAAGTTCGGCGACAAGGTGTACCATCCCCAGGCAAGACCGATATGACCGGCTGTGGACCCGGAAGCGGTCAAGCTGGCAATCGCCGAAAGCAGAGCGAGCTTGTTGGAATTGAGGGGACGCAACTGGCTCGCGAGGCAGGGATTGTTGGACGAGGGATAGGTTCGCCCGACCGGAGCGACGCTGGGCGGGGCATCGGTATAGGCGTGGGGCCCCGTGCGCTCGCTCACGCAGCTGCTGATGCGAAAGCTGCGCCATTGGTTGTACATGTTCTGGAATTTGTAATACTCACAGCCGGGAGTCGTGCATTCGCCGGGTCTCACACTGCCGCGTACGGTGTCGGCAAGAGCGCCCACGTTCACGCCCATCGAATAGGGCACGAGTGCAATCTTAGTATAGAAGGCGCTGGGCGTATCGCGCAGGACGATGTTGACGAGATCGCTCGCGGCGGCTTTGAGATCTACCAGGCGATTGTACTGATTCATCGAGCCGGTCACATCCAGCACGAGCGCCACCTCGAGGTTGACGCCGCTGAGCATCACCTCGGTCTCCGCTGTCACCTCCACCCGCTCGAAACCGGCAAGGTGCATGAGGTTCGTGGGAACCGTCGCCCGCGCCCGAACGGTAAGTGCCGTTGCCGAGGGCTCGATCTCGAGACGGTCGAGCGTACCGTGCAACGCGCTGTCGAAATTGGCCCGAAGATAGCGCTCGACGACCGCGCGCAGATTGGCCGGGCTCTGATCGGTCTCGCGCGCCGCGGCGAGAGCGGCGGCATCGACCGCCGCGCGCAAGGCCGAGCGCGCAGTGGCCGCCCGCGCATAGTCGAGCGCAGCGCCGACGGCGAGCGTCGCAGGCACGATGGCAAGAGCGACGAAGATCGCCACCGCCCCCCGCTCCTCGGCTCGAACACGCGAGAAGGGAAATCGAAGCGTACGCGAAAGGTTGGCGCGGAGCTTGGCCATCGCCATGGCTGCGTCCCGAATTGCCGTGCACGCAGCCTGCCATGTTCGACTTAAAGATTCGTGAAACTCGGAAGGCCTCGCGCGGTTCCGCGCCTTACGCGCCGGCCGAGGCCGCGAGCGCGCGACGCACCCGCTGCCAATGCGCAAAGCGCATGCGCTCGAGCGCCACCGCCTCGTGGTCGGGCCCGATGACAGCGACCGGCGGTTCGGCCAGCTGCGCGACCGCCTCGGAGGCGCGCGCGAACAGCCCGGTTCCGATACCCGCCAGGATGGCGGCACCGCGCTCGGCCTCGAGCCCACCCGCGAGCAACCTGAGCGGCAGTGCGAATTGGGCAGCGAGCAGTCGCGCCCAGGCCTCGCTCGTCGCCAGTCGGCCGGCTGCGGCGAAGCCTTCGGGATGACAGCCGAGCGCCCGCATCCGCTCGAGCCGCTCCAAAAGCGCGAAGCCCAATCCCTCGAGGATTCCATAGCCCAGCTCGGCGCGACCGTGCTCGAGGGCGAGGTCGAAGAGGGCAGGGCCGGTGCCGTGTCCCTCGCCGGCGCAGGACGGTACGAAAAAAGGCGCTGCCGAGCGCGAAGCGGCGCCGGCCTCGCCCAAGAGCGCATCGATCGGCTCGACCCCGGCGGTGCGCGCCGCCGCCGCCCACTCCGGCGACAGGGTCTCGGCGAGCCAGCGCAACGGGCTCGCTTTGGCCGGCAGCGTTCCCAAAAGGAGCCAACCGCCCGCGGCACCGCAGGCGCTTTCGAGCCGCTCCTCGGCGTCGACGAGCGGGCGCGGGCTGGGCACCGCGAGGCCGCCTCCGGGCTCGAGCCAGACGAGCCCCTGGCTCGGATGGGCGATCCCGGCGGCGAGCATGGCGCAGGGCAGTTCGCTGCCTCCAGCTACGACCGGCAGTCCCACCGGCAAGCCCGTCTCGGCGGCGCCGGCCACGCTCACCCGTCCGCACACCTCGCCTCCCTCGAAGATCTCGGGCAAGAGCTCGGGAGCAAGAGCGAGCGCGTGCAACACCGTCTCGCTCCACTGCCGCCGGGCCAGGTCGAGCAAGCCGGTGGCCGAGGCGGCGCTCACATCCGCCACCGTTTCCCCGGTCAATCGGAAGAGCACGAAGCCTTTGGGTGAGAGGATCTTGGTCACGCGCTGCGCCGTCTCGGGCTCGTTGGCGGCAAGCCAGAGGATTTTGGCAGCAGCGAGCGAGCCCGAAAGGCGGCGTCCGGTGATCGCGTGCAGGTTCAAGGGGGCAAGGCGACTTGCGAGCTCGCGCGCCTCGGCTTCGGCGCGACGGTCCGGCCCGAGGATCGCGGGGCGCACGGGCATGCCCGCGCGGTCGAGGAAGACGAGCCCGCCCGGCTCGCCCGTGAGCGCGAGCCCCACGAGCTGGACGTCGACCAGCGCCTTGAGGTGCCCCACGAGCTCGCAAAAGGACGACCACAGCGCTTCAGCGTCCAACTCGAGGCGGTCGGCGCGTGGTTGCAACGGCGCATGCTCGACCCGCGCCCGGGCGAGAACGCGACCGTCGGCGGCCAAAAGCACGCCCGTCGAGCGAGCAGAGCCCACATCCACGCCCAGGACTGCCCGCGGTCGTTCTTCGCTCGCCATATTGCGCTCCCACTCCTCCGCCGCACGCCTTAAGCCCGGTCGTCGCGCTTTACGCTCGCTGGCGCGCTCTCTATAAGCGTCGGTACGGCGTGCCAAGGCATTGGCCTCGATCGGAACCCCCGCGACTGTCTTCGACCCGGCTGCTTCCGTGTCCTTCTCGCCCTCTGCGCCCACGCTCGTTCACCTCGCGCTGCCTAAGGGGCGGATGCAGGACAATGTGCTCGCGTTGCTTGCCGACGCCGGCATCCAGGTGACCTTCGATCGTCGTGGCTATCGGCCGTCTTTGTCGTTGCCAGGATTTGAAGCGAAGCTCTTAAAGCCGCAGAACATCGTCGAGATGTTGCATTTGGGCTCGCGCGATCTCGGCTTCGCCGGAGCGGATTGGGTCGAAGAACTGCGGGCCGAGCTCGTCGAGCTTCTCGATACCGGGCTCGATCCGGTGCGCATCGTGGTCGCCGCCACACCCTCCTTTCTCGAGGACGGACGGCTGCCGGCGCGGCCGTTCGTGGTGGCCACCGAATATGAGCGGCTCACCCGCCTGTGGCTGGAGCGGCAGGGCCTGCAGGCCCGCATCGTCCGCTCCTATGGCGCCACCGAAGTCTTCCCTCCCGAAGATGCCGATTGCATCGTCGACAACACCGCCACGGGTGCTACTTTGCGGGCCAATGGGCTGGTCGTGGTCGATGAGATCATGCGCAGCTCCACCCGCCTTTATGCCAACCCGCGCGCCCTTGATGATCCCAAAAAGCGCCCGGTGATCGAGCATTTCTGCATGCTCGTGCGCTCGGTTCTCGACGCGCGCAAGCGGGTGATGCTCGAAGTCAACGTCTCCAAAGAACATCTCGAGCGGGTGGTGGAGATCTTGCCCTGCATGCGCGAGCCGACCATCGCGCCCTTGCACCACGATGCCGGCTTCGCCGTCAAAGCGGCGGTGCCGCGGGCGCAGCTGCCCGAGCTCATCCGGCTCATCAAAGAGCGCGGCGGCACCGACATCGTGGTGTTCGACATCGCCCAGATCGTGGTCTAAGGCAGGCGCGGGGGGAAAGCGTGGGCGAAGAGCGGCAGCGCAGAGCGCGCCTCGAACGGCGGACGCAAGAAACCGCGATCGCGGTGGTCCTCGAGCTCGATGGGACCGGCAAGAGCGAAATCGCCACCGGTCTCGGCTTCCTCGACCATATGCTCGTGACCCTCGCCCGCCATGCGCACTTCGACCTCGAGCTTTCCTGCTCGGGCGATCTCGAGGTCGACGACCACCACACGGTGGAAGACTGTGCTCTCGTTTTGGGGGCGGCGTTGGATGCCGGGCTCGGGGAACGGCGCGGCATCCGACGCTTCGGCTCCGCCTTCGCGCCGCTCGATGAAGCGCTCGCCCGCGCGGTCGTCGACCTCTCCGGCCGCCCCTTCGCGCACATCAGGCTCGGCCTTGTGCGCGAGCGGATCGGCGATGTGGCGAGCGAGAACTTCACCCACTTCTTTCACTCTTTCGCGGTCGGCGCGCGCATGGCCCTGCACCTCGACGTCGAGCGCGGCGAGAACGACCATCACCGCATCGAAGCCGCTTTTAAGGCTTTGGCGCTCGCCTTGCGCGAGGCGGTGGCGCGCGACGGCACCGACGCGGTACCGAGCACCAAGGGGGTGCTTTGAGCGCGCGCATCATCCCGCACGGATCGTTTTAGGCTGTTGGGAAGGAAAAAAAGCGTGGCGGAAGTCCTGATCGTGCCAACGGGCACCGCCAATCTCGCAAGCGTGGTCGCGGCTTTTCGGCGGCTCGGTGTGGGCGTGCGCTCCGCCGAGCGCGGCCGCGAGATCCTCAGCGCCGAACATGTCGTAGTACCCGGGGTGGGCTCGTTCGGAGCGGCCATGGCGCGCCTTATGGGGCAAGGCTTCGTCGAAGCCCTGCGCCGCCGCATCGCACAAGACCAGCCGACGCTTGCCATCTGCGTCGGTCACCAGTTGCTGTTCTTCGCGAGTGAAGAGAGCCCGGGGGTGGCCGGCCTGGGCGTGGTTCCGGCGACCGTGCGCCGCTTCCCCGAGAGCGTGCGCACGCCGCAGTTCGGCTGGAATACGGTCGATCCCGAGCCGGATTGCCGACTGGTGGCAGCCGGTTGGGCCTACTTCGCCAATTCCTATCGCGCGAGCGAAGCACCGGGTTGGACCTGTGCCTGGAGCGAGCACGGCGGACGCTTCGTGGCCGCGATCGAGCGCGGACGGGTGATCGGCTGCCAGTTCCATCCCGAGCTCTCGGGCAGCTTCGGTGCTGAACTGTTGCGCCGCTTTTTGGAGCTGCGCTGATGCTCGCCCGTCGCGTCATCCCCTGCCTCGACGTGAGCCACGGGCGCGTCGTCAAGGGCGTGCGCTTCGCGCAGCTGCGCGATGCCGGCGATCCCGCCGAGCGCGCCTGGCTCTACGCCGAGCAGGGAGCCGATGAGATCGTCGTCCTCGACGTTTCCGCCACGCCCGAAGGCCGGGGCCACCAGCTCGAAACCGTCCGCCGCATCCGCGAAGGGCTTGCCATTCCGCTCACCGTTGGAGGCGGCATCCGCAGCGAAGACGACGCCTGGCGGCTGCTGGAAGCGGGTGCGGACAAGGTCTCGGTCAACACGGCAGCCGTCAAACGCCCGCAGCTTTTAAGCGAGATCGCGAACCGCTTCGGCCGTCAGTGCTGCGTGCTCGCGATCGATGCGGCGCGGCGCGCCGAAGGTGGTTTCGAGGTGCGCGTCAACGGCGGCCGCGACGGCACCGGACTGGATGCTGTCGCCTGGGCGCGGGCGGGGGAAGCGGCGGGT
The DNA here is from genome assembly GCA_030549795.1 of Pseudomonadota bacterium. Classification (GTDB taxonomy): domain Bacteria; phylum Pseudomonadota; class Alphaproteobacteria; order Geminicoccales; family Geminicoccaceae; genus JANXAZ01. The sequence goes on from JAUQQO010000039.1 coordinate 45,491, forward strand.
GCCGGTGAGATCCTCTTGACCTCCTTCGACCGCGACGGCACCCGGCAGGGTTATGATCTCGAACTCCTGCGCGCGGTGGTGGAAGCGGTGCGGATCCCGGTCATCGCTTCTGGCGGTGCCGACAGTCCCGCCCATCTCCTGCAAGCACTCGAGGTGGGGGCAGATGCCGTCCTCGCCGCCTCGATCTTCCACGACGGCGACCTCACGGTGGCCGAGGTCAAGCGCTATCTTCACGAGCACGGGATCCTGGTGCGGCTGTGATCATTCCCTCGATCGATCTTCTGGGCGGCCGGGTGGTCCAACTCGTGGGCGGCGAAACGCTCGCGCTTGAGGCCGGGGATCCCATGCCGCTCGCTGAGCGCTTCGCGATCGCCGGCGAGATCGCGGTCATCGACCTCGATGCGGCGCGCGGCACCGGCACCAACGCCGCGCTCATCGCCAAGCTCTTGGATGCCGGCTTCGCATGCCGCGTCGGCGGCGGCATCCGCGATCGCGAAACCGCGCGGATGTGGTTGGATCGCGGTGCTGCCAAGATCATCCTCGGCACCGCGGCGCAGCCCGAGCTGTTGCGCGAACTGCCGCGCGCGCGGGTGATCGCGGCTTTAGATGCCCGCCACGGCGAGGTGGTAATCGAGGGCTGGCGCAAGGGCACGGGCCGCGGGATCCTCGAGCGGATCGACGAGCTCAAGCCCTATGTGGGCGGCTTTCTCGTCACCTTCGTCGAGCGCGAGGGGCGCCTTGGCGGCACCGATCTCGCGCTGGCCGAAGCGGTAGTCCGCGCAGCCGGTCCCGACTGTCGCGTCACCATCGCAGGTGGGATCACCACCGCCGAGGAGATCGCCGCCCTCGACCGCATGGGCGCGGACGCCCAGGTCGGCATGGCGCTCTACACCGGTCGGCTCGACCTCGCCGATGCGATTGCCGCTCCGTTGCGCTCGGATCGGCCGGATGGGCTCTTTCCCACCGTCGTCGTCGACGAGCGCGGGATCGCGCTCGGTCTCGCGTGGAGCTCGCGCGATTCCTTGCGCGAGGCAGTACGGCGGCGTGCGGGCGTCTATCAGTCGCGCTCCCGCGGCCTTTGGGTGAAGGGCGAGACGAGCGGTGCCACGCAAGAGCTTTTGCGCATCGATCTCGACTGCGATCGCGATGCGCTGCGCTTCATCGTCCGCCAGCGCGATCCCGGTTTCTGTCACCTCGCGCGCTTTTCCTGTTTCGGTGAAGCGGAAGGGCTCGCTCGCCTCGAAGCCACCTTAAGGGCGCGGCGCACGGCCGCACCGCCCGGCTCCTATACCGCTCGGCTGTTCGCCGAACCCGAGCTTTTGGCCGCCAAGCTGCGCGAGGAGGCAGAGGAGCTCGCGCGCGCCCAAACGCCCGAGGAGATCCGCTGGGAAGCGGCCGATCTCTTCTATTTCGCGCTCGTGAAGGCGACCGCGGCGGGGGTGAGCCTGGCCGAGATCGAGCGCGAACTCGACCGGCGAGCGCTGCGCATCACCCGCAAGGGCTGATCGGTGCCCGCCCAGGCGCTCTTAGGGCGGCAGAAGGAAGGGATCGGGCTGCCAGCGGCGGATCGGCACCTCCTCCGCACCCCAAGAGTGCTCGATCTCGTGCACGTGCACATCTTCCGCCCCATGCTTTTCGAGGATCGCCACCGCCCGGCGCTCCTGTTCGGGATCGCGCAACGTCACCCACAGCAAAAGCCCACCCCGCTCGAGCTGCGCGCGGATCACCTGGGCGTGGCGATCGCCGAGATATTTGGCCAAGAATGCCCCGATGCCGCCGCCGATGCCTCCCGCGAGTGCGGCGGCTGCGAGCAGAAAGCCGAGCCCGCCGCCGGTTGCGACCACCGTGCCGATGGCGACCAGGCTGCCGAGGCCGGCAAGGCCGGCGGTGAGCGCCGCTTGCCCTTCTGCGAGCTCGTGCCGGTCGATCGGAGCACCGTGCGGGATCTCGGGCTCGTCTTCGAGTTCGCGCACGTCCTTGACCGGTCGCCCGAGCTTGCGTTCGGCTGCTTCGAGACTCGAGAGCAGGTTGATCTGGGAGCGGTCGAACCCCGCCTCCTGCAGGGCGATGATCGCCTCTTCGAGGCGCAGCGGATCGTGGAAGACGCCCACCGCTTCGCGCACGCGATAGCGCAGCCGGGTCGGATCCTCATCACCTTTGCTCGTCATCGCTGCCTCCCATCACGGCTTTTGGCACTGAACTAATTTACTCTTAAAACCAAAGGAGCGCGAGCGGTCGGGCTCGCGCTCCTGCAATCGATGGCGATATCCGAACGGAAAGCTCAGAAGCGGTAGCCGATCCCGACACCCACGATCCACGGGTTGATCTCGACCTCAGCGTCGATCGCCCGGTTGATCTCGGCATCGGCGTCCAAGAAGAGTTTCTTGACGTCGAAGTTGAGGTACCAGCGATCGGCGAGGCGATAGTCGAAGCCGACCTGCAGAGCCCAGCCGAAGCTGGGGTCGATGTCGATCTTCTGTACCGGCCCTTTCTCGTCGATGCCGTAGAACCAGGTGAAGTTCAAGCCGGCACCAACATAAGGACTGAAATCACCTTTGGGCAGGAAATGATATTGCAGGGTGAGGGTCGGCGGTAACAACCACACCGAGCCGATCTTGCGATCGCCGATCGCGGAGTTCTTAACTTTGATGTCGTGCGGCGTTGTGGCCAGAATCAATTCGAGGGCGAGATTGTCGGTGAGGAAATAGCTGAAGTCGAGTTCGGGGACAAACGCATTCGAAAGATCGGTGTCGCCGCCGATCGTGTCGATCTGCGCGCGGTCATCGGGCAGCACGGCGATGCCACGCGCCCGCACCATAAGATCGCCCGCCGATTTGCCCGTTTGAGCGAGCGCAGGAGTGGTAAAAACAGCCGTCGCGACGGCCGTCGCCAACAAGGCGCCGAGGCACGACCGGCATATCCGTGCGAACATGGTCGGTTCTCCCCCATTCGCGTGCACCGCGCCTTTGGGAGCGGGCACCGCACGCGAATGTGGCGCGCACCGGCCGGGGTACCATCGGAAGGATTGTCGCAGGCCTGCAACATGGCGTTGCATGCCTGCAACAGACTCATCGGCGTCTCAGTGCGCGAGCCCGACCGCCGAGAGTTCGGCCGCGCCGGCGAGCACGCTCTGTGCGAGCCCGTAGGTTTCCGGCAACAGGTGTGCGGCGTAGAAGCGGGCGAGCTGGGGCCAGTCGGCGCCGCCGTCGCCGTGGCCCGTGCTCGCGGCCGAAGCGCCGCGCGCGACCAAAAAGCCACCCAGGGTGTGGCCGAACAGGCGCAAGTAGGCGCTCGCGGCGGCGCCGCGGCTCTCCTCATCGGCCTGTTGCAGATAACGGGTGGTGGTCTTGAGCCGCTCGAGCGCCTCGCGCAACGGCAGCCGCAGCGCAGCCGGTGCGGTTTCGAGATCCGTCTCGAGCTCGGCGATGAGCTCCCAGGGCAAGCGGCCGTCTTCAAGGGCGAGCTTGCGGCCGACCAGATCCATCGCCTGGATGCCGTTGGTGCCCTCGTAGATCGGCAGGATGCGGGCGTCGCGCCAGTGCTGCGCCACCCCGGTCTCCTCGACATAGCCCATGCCGCCGTGGATCTGGATGGTGGCGGAAGTGATCTCTTGCGCGAGCTCGGTGCACCAGGCCTTCACGATCGGCGTGAGAAGGGCCACCCGCCCGGCGGCGCGGGCCCGGCGGGTGGGATCGGGCTCGCGCGCGGCACGGTCGACGAAGGTCGCGGTCCAATAGCAAAGCGCCCGCATCGCCGCGATGTGCGCGCGCATGCGCATAAGCATCCGGCGCACGTCCGGCCAGGCGAGGATCGGCACCGCCGCGCCGTCCTTGCGCCCCTGGATGCGGTTGCGGGCGTAGGTCAAGGCGGCCTGATAGGCGCGCTCGGAGAGCCCGAGCCCCTCGTGGCCCACCGCCAGCCGCGCATTGTTCATCATGGTGAACATGCAAGCGAGACCGCGGTGTTCCTCGCCCAAGAGATAACCGATGGCACCTTCGCTTTCGCCATAAGAAATCACACAAGTAGGCGAGGCGTGGATGCCGATTTTGTGCTCGAGTTTGAGCACCCGCCAGTCGTTGCGCACGGCCGGCTGGCCGTCGGCGCGCGGCAGATACTTGGGGACGATGAAGAGCGACAGACCACGCGTGCCGGCCGGCGCATCGGGAAGGCGCGCGAGCACGAGGTGCACCACGTTCTCGGCCATGTCGTGGTCGCCGAACGTGATGAAGATCTTCTGCCCGAAGAGGCGATAATGACCATCGCGGCGTTCGGCGCGGGTGCGGATGGCGCCGAGATCGGTGCCCGCTTGCGGTTCCGTCAAGCACATGGCGGCCGTCCACCGACCGGCGATCAGCGGCACGGCGTAGGTGCGTTTCTGCTCTTCACTGCCGTGGTGGAGGATGGCCTCGACCGCGCCCTGGGTGAGCAGTGGACAGAGCTCGAAGGTCATGTTCGCCGCGTTCCACAGATCGGCGAGCGCGGTATTGAGGGTCCAGGGCAGGTCCTGGCCACCATAGGCTTGGGGGAACACCACCCCCATCCAGCCGCCGTCGCGGAATTTCTCGAAAGCTTCCTTAAACCCCAAGGGCGTTCGCACCACGCCGTTTTCCAGCCGCGTACCCTCGCGGTCGCCGATTGCGTTGAGGGGGGCCAGGACTTCGGCTGCGAGCTTGCCGGCTTCTTCGAGCACCGCCTCGAAGAGGTCGAAGGTGGCGTGTTCGAGGCCGGGAAGCTGGGCGAGCTCCTGCGCCCGCGCGATCTGCGCGAGCACGAAGCGCATGTCCGCAAGCGGAGGCGTGAAGACCGTCACGTCCGTCTCCCTGCGCCGCCGATCCGCGTCAATGGCGGATCACCACCGTCTTGACCGCGGTGAAGCCGAGGAGCGCTTCAAAGCCTTTCTCGCGGCCGTGCCCGGAGTGCTTGAAGCCGCCGAAGGGCAGCTCGACGCCGCCACCGGCGCCGTAAGCGTTGAGGAACACTTGGCCGGTGCGGATGCCCTTGGCCATGCGCAGGGCGCGGCCGAGGTCGCGCGTCCACACCCCGGCCACAAGGCCATAAGGCGTGCCATTGGCGAGCCGGATGGCGTCTTCCTCGTCCTCGAAGGGGAACACGGCGAGCACCGGCCCGAACACCTCCTCGCAGGCCAACCGATTGGCGCGCGGGACGGGGCCGAAGAGGACCGGTTCGACATAGAAGCCACCCGCTGGCAGCCCCGGTTCGAGCTTGCCGCGCGCGATCACCGGGATGCCGTCCTCGAGTGCACGGTCGATGTAGCCCTGAACGCGCTTGCGCTGCGTTTCGGAAATGAGCGCACCCATATCAAGATCCATTTCGTGGGTGCCGACGCGCGCCTGCGCGAAACGCTCGGCGAGCCGACTGACCACCGCATCATAGGCCTTCTTCTCGACCAGCACGCGCGAGCCGGCCGAGCAAGTCTGGCCGGCGTTTTGGGTAATGGCGGTGACGACGACCGGAAGGCAGGCTTCAAGATCCGCATCGGCGAAGATCACTTGCGGGCTCTTGCCGCCCAGCTCGAGGGTACAGCCGACATGGTTCTTGGCCGCCGCCGCCTGCACGAGCGCGCCCACTTCCGGTGAGCCGGTAAAGGACAGATGGTCGATGTCGGGATGGGCGGCGAGTGCCGCACCCGCTTCTTCACCGATGCCGAAGACGACGTTCAAGGCGCCCTCGGGAAGACCGGCAGCATGCGCGAGCTCCGCGATGCGCACGATCGACAGCCCCGCCTCTTCGCCCGGCTTGACCACACAGGCGTTGCCAGCGGCGAGCGAGGCGGCGATCGAGCGGGCGAAGATCTGCGCCGGATAGTTCCAGGGCACGATGTGCGCCGTCACGCCCAAAGGCTCGCGCCAGGTGAGCACCGTATAGCCCTCGAGGAAGGGGATGGTATCACCGTGCAGCTTGTCGGCGGCACCGGCGTAGAACTCGAAGTAGCGCGCCGCCACCGCAATATCGGCGCGCGCCTGCTTCATCGGCTTGCCGGTGTCCTTGGCCTCGAGGGCAGCGAGCGGCTCCGCCTCGCGGCGGATCGCTTCTGCGATCCGCATCAAGATGCGGCCACGCTCGACTGCTGGAGTGCGACCCCATGCGCCTTCGAAGGCGGCGCGCGCCGCTTTGACCGCATCGTCGACATCCGCGGCGCCGCTGCGCGGCGCGGTGGCGAACGGCCGGCCGTCGGAAGGGCAAAGATGCTCGTAAACGCGGCCATCGCGCGCCGGAACCGACTTGCCGCCGATGAGGTTGAGATAAGTCTCCATCACCCCCTCCCCGCCAACACCTCGCATGCGTGCGCCCTCAGAAATGGCACGTTCTCGTCATGCGGGCCAGATCCTCGCCGGTGCCTCGGTCACTCGGGCGCGCTCTTCGAGTTCGGCGAGCAGCGCGTCTTTTCCATCCGGTAGGAGTTTTTCCGTGCGCGCAAAGCGCGCGAGCCGGCCGGCAAGGGTGAGGAGTTCCGGCACCGAGTCGAAGACGGCATTCAAGATGCGTGCTTGCCGGTCGCTGTCCGATGCGTAGGCGTGCGCGGTGCGGTTGCGCAGCTCGATCAGATCCATCACGCGCGCGACGTCGTCGACGACGGCGAGACTTGCCAGGCGATCGAAGACCTGGCGCGCGGTGCGGTAGCGATCCTGTTCCCCCTCGATGCGGATGATGGTGCGCGCTGCGGCGCGCAGCGCATCGACATGCTGCTCGAAGCGCTTGAGCAGCGCGTCGGTGGCGTTGATGGTGGCCTCATCAAGGCCGCGCAGCTTGTCTGCAGTGAAGGGAACGAGCGGGGCGAGTTGCGCACGCAGCCGCGCGAGCGCCGAACCGGTGCGCGAAAGCGTGGTGAAGATGTTCTGCAGAAGTTCCTGGGCCTCGGTCACAACCTCACCCCCTGCTTTTTCGCGATGCGCACGAAGGGACCCTCGGGATCTCCCTCGTGGTGTACGAGAAGGTCCACCTTGCGCGCTCCTAGTGCCCGCTCGAGAGCCTCGTGCAGCCGCAGTTCCGGCCAGATCGCGCGATCGGCTGAAGCCGGAAGTTCGACGAGAAGGTCGATGTCGCCGCCTTGCGCGCGATCGTCGAGCTGCGAGCCAAACAACCACACTCGCGCTTGTGGCCCGTAGACTTGTGCCACGAGCCGCTTGATGGTGGCGATCTCTGCGGGTCTTAAGCGCATGCGGCGGGCGAATAAGGCGCGGGTCAAGCGAGAACGCACATACCGCGAGCCCGGTTGCGGCGCGAGGGCGCCCACAGGGCGGCGTGAGGCGCGGGCGAGCCCAGCACACGATCTGGCCCCATCCGCACGCGCCTGCCAAGGAGCGGGGGCGAGGGTAAGATGAGGGCGCGGCGGCGTCAGCCCGGCCGTGCGGTGTCGGCAGCGATGCCGAGCTCGGCCAGCACCTCCGCTGTGTGCTCGCCGAGCTCGGGGGCTGGCCGGCGGATCGCACAGGGCGTGCCCTCGAGGCGCAGCGGAAAGCCGGTCATGCGCACCGTCCCGTGGCCGGGATGGGCCACGTCCAAGACCATCTCGAGCGCTTCGACCTGTGGGTCGGCGAAGGCTTCGGCGAGCTCGTGCACGGGCGCGCAGGGCACGCCTGCGGCATTGAGCCGTTCGATCCACTGCGCGGCCGGCGCGCGCACGAGCACCGCTTCGATGCGCGCTCTAAGCTCGCTTCGCCGCTTCACCCGCTCGGCGTTGGTCGCATAGCGCGGATCGGCGAGCAGCTCCGAAAGGCCCAGCGTGGCAAAGAACTTTCGAACGATCGCCTCGTTGGCGGGGGCGATGGCGATCGGACGGTCGGCGGTACGAAAGAGGCCATAAGGGGCGAGGATCGGGTGGTCGTTGCCGGTGCGCACAGGAGCGCGCCCGGTGGCGAAATATTCCGGGGCGAGATAGCCCAAAAGCGAGAGCATCGAGCCGAGCATGGTGGCCTCGACCCGCTGGCCGCGTCCAGTTCTTTCGCGCGCCCGCAGGGCAGCCAGGATGCCAAGCGCGGCATAGAGCCCAGCTGCGAGATCGGAAATCGGGGCAGCCGTGCGCACGGGCGGTCCGCCCTCTTCGCCATTGGTGGCCATAAAGCCGCTTAGGGCTTGCGCGATGAAGTCGAAGGCGGGGCGGTCGCGATAGGGACCGATGCTGCCGAAGCCGTTAATCGAACAGGTGATCAAGCGCGGGTTGAGCGCTGTGAGCCGGTGAGGCGGAAATCCCATCGCGTCGAGCACGCCCGGGCGGAAATTCTCCACCAGCACGTCGGCTCGTTCGATCAGGCGCGCGAGCACATGTTTGTCTTTTTCGCGCTTGAGATCGAGCACGATCGAGCGCTTGTTGCGATTGAAAGCGGCGAAGTACCAAGAAAGACCGTCGCGGATCGTACCGATCGCGCGGGTGGGATCACCATCCGGACTTTCGACTTTGATGACATCCGCCCCCAGATCGGCGAGGAGCATGGTGCAAAAGGGGCCGGAGAGGACCCGGGTGAGATCGATCACCTGAATGCCCTCAAGCGCACCTCCCGCCACGGTTCTAGCCCTTGGCGGTGGCGACGGCGTCGAGCGGGTGCAGCTTGAGCCGCGGCCCCGCCTTCATCACCTGCCCCGGCAGCGGTCGCCCGATCGCGCGTTCCGCTTCCTGCGCCACGGCGATCAAGCGCTCGAGGTCGATCCCGGTTTCGATCCCGCTCTCCTGGAGCAGATAGACGAGGTCTTCAGTGCAGATGTTGCCGGTGGCCCCGGGCGCGAACGGGCAGCCCCCGAGCCCGCCGATCGAGCTCTCGAAGCGGGTGATGCCGAGCTCGAGCCCCACCCAGGCGTTGACGAGGCCGACCCCGCGCGTGTTGTGGAAGTGCAGCACGAGTTCGAGCTCGGGCAGCGCGGCACGCAGGGCCTCTACGCGTGCGCGCACGAGCGCGGGTGTGGCCATGCCGGTGGTATCGCCGAGCGACAGCCGGCGGATGCCGAGGGCGAACAGCTCGCGCGCGAGTGCGACCACCTTTTCGGTCGGCACCTCGCCCTCGAACGGACAGCCGAAGACGACGGAGAGCGCGGCGTGCACGGGGACGTTGGCGGCGGCACCGAGGCGCGCCACCTCGGCGACATCGGCGAGGCTTTCGGCGATCGAGCGGTTGAGGTTCTTGCGGTTGTGGCTCTCGGAAGCGGAGAGAAAGACGACCATCCCATCCACACCGGCGCGAAGTGCGCGCTCCGCTCCTTTGGCGTTGGGGACGAGGGCGGTGATCTCCACCCCGTCGGGCCGGCCCAGGCGGGCCAAGAGCGCTTCGGCGTCGGCGAGCTGGGGGACGGCGCGCGGGCTCACAAAACTCGTGAGCTCGAGATGGCGAATCCCGGCTGCGATCAGCCCGCGGGCGAGGGCGAGCTTGGTCTCGGTGGGGACGATCACCTTCTCGGCCTGCAGCCCGTCGCGCAGGCCCACTTCGACGATCGTCACACGGGCCGGAAGATCGCAGCAGAGCATCAACCGTGCTCCTCTTCGAGCGCGAGGATGGCACCGGGATTGAGAATGCCTAAGGGATCGAAGGCGCGCTTGACGCGCAGCATGAGTTCGTGATCGAGCGGCGCGCGACGACGCCACAAGGCCTCGCGTTTCAAGCGCCCGATCCCGTGTTCGGCGCTGATCGACCCACCGAGGGCTACGACCTCGTCATAGAGCCGCTCGAGTAGGATCGGAGCGAGCAGCTGCGCGCGTGCCGGCGGAACCAGGAAGTTGAAGTGCAGATTGCCGTCGCCCACGTGACCGAAGGGGAAAGGCCGCACATCGGGATGTTCGCGCGCGAGCCATTGCTCCATCCGCGCGACGAGCTCGGGGATGGCGGTGATCGGCACCGTCACGTCATTGCGGACGATGGCGCCGAGATGACGGACGGCTTCCGATTGCCCCTCGCGGATCCGCCACATGTTGGCGCGCTGCGCCTCGCTTTCGGCGCGCGTGCCGTCGCGCACGAGGCCCATGGCGACCACAGCGGAGAGCACCGCCTCGAGCCGAGCGTCGAGCCCGTCTTCAAAGCCCCAGGCGAGTTCGACGAGCAGGTGCCAGGGATGCGGCTCGGCGAGCGGCCGGCGCACCCCCGCGAGATGGGTGCAGGCGGCTTCCACCCCAAGACCGGAAAGGAGCTCGAAACTCGCGATCGCTTCACCCGCTTTGTCCCGGAAGAGCTCGAAGACGTCGAGCGCGAGACCCGGGTGCTCGACCCCGAGCCACACGGTTGCGCGTTCCTTGGGGGCGGGAAAAAGGCGCAGCGCTGCGGCCGTGATCACGCCGAGCGTACCTTCTGAGCCGATGAAGAGCTGCTTGAGATCGTAGCCCGTGTTGTCCTTGCGCAGCGATTTGAGCCCGTCCCACACCCGCCCGTCGGCGAGCACCACCTCAAGGCCGAGGACGAGCTCGCGCATCATGCCGTAGCGCAGCACGTGCACGCCGCCGGCGTTGGTGGCGATGTTGCCGCCGATTTGACAGGATCCTTGCGAACCGAGGGTGAGGGGGAACAAGCGACCGATTTCGGCCGCTTTGCGCTGCACCGCCTCGAGCGTGCAGCCGGCTTCGACCACCATGTGCTCACCGCGCGGATCGATCGTGCGGATCCGGTTCATCCGCTCGAGCGAAAGGACCACGTGCCGTCCGCTCGCATCCGGCACGCCGCCGTGCACGAGCCCGGTATTGCCCCCCTGCGGCACGAGCGGTACGCGATGGCGCGCGGCCTCTGCGACCACGGCCGCCACTTCGGCGGTAGACGCCGGGCGCAGAACGGCAGCGGCGCGCCCGCGATACTGGCGCCAGAAGTCGACGGTGTAGGGTTCGATCATGTGCGGATCGAGCAGGACGCCAGCGGGGCCGAGCAGCGTCTGGCACCGCTCGAGGAACGTTGCGGGTACCGGGGACGGATCCAACGCGCTCATGGCGCGAAGCGTAGGTGCGGCCGAAGAGCGCGGCAAGCGCGCGAAACGAACCCCCGACTGCGCGATGCCGCCACCGCTCGTACGCGAGCGCGAATTGACAGGCTCTCGCCCGCGGCTAGCCTCGCCGCGCTGCCGAACCGGAAGTCTCCTCACGAACGGATGAGAGGGAAGGAGCATGGCGCACGACCTGCTCGCCGGCACCATCGAGCGCGCGTGGGACGAGCGCGACACCATAGGCCCGCACACCAAAGGCGAGATCCGCGATGCCGTGGAAGCGGCGCTTGAGGCGTTGGATCGCGGCGAGTTGCGCGTAGCGGAGAAAAAGGACGGCCGCTGGGTCACCCATCAATGGCTAAAAAAGGCGGTTTTGCTCTCCTTTCGTCTGTTCGATATGACCACCATCCCAGGTGGGCCGGGCGGCACCAATTTTTGGGACAAAGTGCCGCTTAAATTCGCCGGCTGGGACGAAGCGCGCTTCCGCGCCGCCGGCTTCCGCGCCGTGCCCGGGGCGATCGTGCGCAAAAGTGCCTATATTGCGCCTTCTGTCGTGCTCATGCCCTGTTTTGTCAACGTAGGCGCGCACATCGATCGCGGCACCATGATCGATACCTGGGCGACGGTCGGATCCTGCGCCCAGATCGGAAAGAACTGCCACATCTCGGGAGGAGCCGGGATCGGGGGCGTGCTCGAGCCTCTCCAGGCCAATCCGGTGATCATCGAAGATGACGTGTTCATCGGTGCGCGCGCCGAAGTGGTGGAAGGCGTGATCGTGGAAGAGGGCGCAGTGCTCGCCATGGGCACCTTCATCGGCGCCTCGACCAAGATCGTCGACCGCACCACGGGCGAGATCTACACGGGTCGGGTACCCGCGGGTTCGGTGGTGGTACCCGGCACGCTGCCCGGCAATCCGCTGCCCGATGGTCGCCCCGGCCCCGGTCTTTACTGTGCGGTCATCATCAAGCGGGTGGATGCCAAGACGCGCGCGCGCACGGCCATCAACGAACTGTTGCGCGATTGAGCGCTTGCCCGGGCGGCGGGTTCGGCCGAAGAGGAGACCATGTCGATCGATCCCGTCGCGTTTACGGCGGCGCTCGTGCGCATCCCGAGCGTGACGCCGGACTGCTCCGCCGCTTTGGACCTGTGCGAGCGGGTGCTCAGCGATGCCGGCTTCGCCTGCACGCGGCTGCCGTTCGCGAGTGCTGGGACCGAGGTCGACAATCTCCTCGCCACCACCGGCAGCGGCCGGCCGCATCTGGTGCTGAGCGGCCACCTCGATACCGTTCCACCCGGCGATCCCACCCGCTGGAGCGTGCATCCGTTTGGCGGCGAGATCCGCGACGGTCGCCTCTTCGGGCGCGGGGCCGCCGACATGAAGAGCGGGGTGGCGGCGATGATCGCCGCCGCGATCGCCTTTTGCGAGCGCCATCCGCGCTTCGCCGGCCGGCTGAGCCTGTTTTTGACCGGCGATGAGGAAGGACCGGCGATCGACGGCACGGCGCGGATGCTGGATTGGGCCCGCGAGCGCGGTCTTGCTCCCGATGCCTGCGTGGTGGGTGAGCCGACCTCGCGCGAGCGCTTGGGCGACGTTGCCAAGATCGGCCGTCGCGGCTCCTTGACCGGGCGCCTTACGGTCTTCGGCAAACAGGGACACACCGCCTATCCCGAGCGGGCCGAGAACGCCGCCCACCGCCTGATCGAGCTGCTCTCGGCTCTGCTCGCGCTGCGCTTGGACGAGGGGACGGCCCATTTTCCGCCCTCATCGGTGCAGATCGCCTCGATCGATGTCGGCAATCCGGCGAGCAACGTGATTCCGGGCGAAGCGCGCGCGCTCTTCAACATCCGTTTCAATGACCGCCACAGCGGTGCTCTTCTCGAGCGGCGGCTGCGCACTCTCTTCGATGCCCTGGGCGGAGCCTATGAACTGAGCGTGACCATCGGCGCTGAGCCGTTTTTGACCGAGAGGGGGCCGCTTACGGAAACGCTCGCGCGGGCGATCGAAGAGGTCACGGGCTCGCGCCCGCGCTTCGACACCTCCGGCGGCACTTCCGATGCGCGCTTCTTCGCGCGCTATTGTCCGGTCGTCGAGTTCGGCTTGCCGGGGCCCACCATGCACCAGATCGACGAACAGGTGCGCACGAGCGACATCGCCGGGCTCGCCCGCATCTTCGAAGTCTTCCTCGAGCATTTCTTCGGCTTTAAGGACGCTTCCCTGTGATCGCGCGTGCCGCCGAGATTCGCCGCGGTCTGCTGGGCGCGCTCGCCATTCTCAAGGGCGAAGCGGACGCCATGGCGCGCTTCGATCTTACGGTCGACGGCTTCTTCAAATCCTTCACCGCGATTGTTCTTGCCGCTCCCGGCTATCTCGTGCTCGTGCTCTTGCGCTTGGAGCGCGAGCCGGTGGCCCTTGCCCCTTTGCTCTTCTTTCTTCTCGAGACCCTCGGCTATGTGCTCGGCTGGCTCGCCTTCCCGGTAGCAGCCGGTGTGGTGCTCTATCTCCTTCGCCAAGGCTCGCGCTTCGTTCCGCTCGTGGTCGCCGCCAATTGGGCCGCGGTGTTGCAGGTGGCATTCTTGGCTGCCGCCCATCTCGTCGCGCTTGCGCTGCCGCTCGAGCTCGCGGCACCGCTTACGACCGTAGCCGTGCTCTCGGCCCTTTTTTACCAATGGCTCGTGGTCAAGACCGCCCTCGAGGCGCCCGGCGGGATCGCGGTCGGCTTCGTGCTCCTCGACATCGTCGTCAGCCTCATGGTGAGCGGGGCGACCGACCGCCTCGAGGCGTGGCTCGCGGCCGTGCCCTACAGCTCCTCGGTCGAGTAATCGATCCGCTCGAGGAAAAGGCCACAGGCCGGGGCGGTTGGGCCGGCCAAGCGGCGGTCGCGCGCTGCGAGCACCCGCGCCGGCCAGCCGACGTCCTCCTTGCCCAGCCCTACCTGCACGAGCGTGCCGACGATCGTGCGCACCTGATGGTGGAGAAAGGAGCGGGCCACGGCGCGCACCTCCACGAGCGCGCCCACCCGCCGCACGTGCAACAGATCGAGCGTCTTGATCGGGCTCTTGGCCTGGCACTCGGCCGCGCGAAAGCTCGTGAAGTCGTGCCGGCCGACGAGCGCCTGCGCGGCATCGTGCATGCGCTCGGCATCGAGATCGGGCGGCACGTGCCACACCCGCCCACGCTCGAGGGCGGGTGGGGCGCGGCGCGCGAGGATGCGATAGAGGTAGCTCTTGCGCACCGCCGAGAAGCGGGCGTGGAAGTCGGGGCCGACGCGCCGTGCTTCGAGCACGACCACGGGATACGGGCGCAAATGCGCGTTCAAGCCGGCAGCGAGCCGCTCGGGGCTCATCTCTTTCTCGAGATCGACGTGCGCGACTTGGCCGAGCGCGTGCACTCCCGCATCGGTGCGCGCCGCTCCCACGACCGTCCGCTCTTCGCCCGAAAGGCGCACGATCGCCTCTTCGAGCAGGCCTTGGATGGAGATCCCGTTCGCCTGCCGTTGCCAGCCGACGAACGGACCGCCGTCGTACTCGAGCAAGAGCCGCCAGCGCTGCACCCGGCTTCACTCCAAACGGGTGCCCACGGGAATGGGAAAGCCACGCTGCAGCTCTTCGGCCGTCATCGCCCGCCGGCCCGCGCGCTGAACGCGCACAAGGGCAAGCGCGCCTTCTTTGCACGCGACCACGAGCGGCAAAGCGACCACGGTTCCAGGCTCGCCGCTCGGGCCGGAGCGGGGTTCGGCTTCGAGCACGATCAGCCGTTCGCCGCGCACGAGGCAGAAGGCACCGGGGGAGGGGGCGAAGGCCCGCACCCGCCGATCGAGGGCGAGCGCGCTCTCGCGAAAGTCGAGCCGGCGGTCTTGCGGGCTGAGCTTTGAAGCGTAGGTGACGCCTTCTTCGGGTTGCGGCACGGCCGTGGCGGTACCCGCGGCGATGCGCGGCATCTCGGCGAGGAGGAGTTCGGCGGCGAGCGCCGCCAAGCGGTCGTGCAGCGCGCCCGCCGTCTCACGCGGACCGATCGCGGTCCGCCGGCACGCGAAGACGGGGCCGGTATCGAGCCCCGCGTCCATCTGCATCAAACAGACCCCGGTTTCGCTGTCGCCGGCCAAGATCGCCCATTGGATGGGCGCCGCGCCGCGCCAGCGCGGAAGCAACGAGGCGTGGAGGTTGACACAGCCAAGCCGCGGGATGGCGAGCACCGAGGGCGGCAGGATCAGCCCGTAGGCAGCGACGACGGCGAGATCGGGAGCCAGGGCGTGAAGCTCATCGACCACCGCCTGGGTGCGCAGCGTGTGCGGTGTGCGCACGGGCAGCGCGAGCCGCTCGGCCGCCTCATGCACAGGGGTGGGACGTGGTTTCATCCCTCGCCCGGCCGGTCGCGGCGGCTGCGTCACCACGGCAAGGATCGCATGTTCGCTGCGCGCGAGCGCCTCGAGCGTGGGCACGGCAAAGGCGGCGCTGCCGAAGAAGAGCAATCGCAAGGGCACTGGACGGCTTAAGCGCGCGCGCGCTGCGCCTTGGCGAGCTTGCGCATGATGATGTTGCGCTTAAGCGGCGAGAGCCGATCGACGAAGAGAATACCGTCTAAATGGTCGACCTCGTGCTGCAAACAGCGGGCGAGCAAGCCGTCGGCCTCGAGTTCGTGCACGTCGCCGCGCTCGTCTTGATAGCGCAGCCGGATCGCTCGCGGGCGGGTGACGTCCGCATATTGTTCGGGAAGCGAGAGGCACCCTTCCTCCATGGTGACGAGCTCTTCCGAGCGCCAGGTGATCTCGGGGTTGACGATGCGCAAGGGATTTTTGGGTTCGCCCTCGCGCGCCACGTCGACCACGACCGCGCGCAGCGACACGCCGATCTGCGGCGCGGCAAGACCGATGCCGGGCGCGCGGTACATGGTCTCGAGCATGTCGTCCAAAAGACGCGTGAGTTCTTCATCGAAGCGCTCGACCGGGCGCGCCTTGAGCTTGAGGAGCGGGTGAGGAGCGATGAGGATGCGGCGAACGGCCATGGAAGCGGGGATCCGGATCTGGTCTAGGACAACGGCTGGCGAGCCTCGAATGCGGCTTTAAGCGTACCTTCGTCCAGATAATTGAGCTCGCCGCCGACGGGAAGGCCGTAGCCCAGCCGCGTCACCTTGGCACCGGTGCCCTTGAGGCGGCGGGCGAGATAGTGGGCCGTCGTCTGCCCAGCGACGGTGGCGGAAAGGGCGAGGATCACCTCGCTGTTAGGGTGCGCGGCGACGCGCCGCACCAGCCGATCGACGCCGAGCTCTTCCGGGCCCACCGCATCGATCGCGGAAAGGGTGCCGCCCAGCACGTGATAGCGGCCCTTAAAGCTTCCCGTGCGCTCCATCGCCCACAGGTCCTCCACCCCTTCGACCACCAGGATCTGCCCCGCGTCCCGGTTGGGGTCGCGGCAAATGGAGCAGGGATCGCAAAGGTCGAGATTGCCGCACAGCGAGCAGCGCCGCACCTCGCGCGCGCAGCGCTCGAGTGCCGCCGCAAGGGGGGCGAGAAGCGTATCGGGGCGCTTTAAGAGCGCGAGCACGGCGCGCCGCGCCGAGCGCGGCCCAAGCCCGGGCAAACGCGCCAGAAGCCGAACGAGCTCTTCGATCGGTTCCGCGATCAAGGGATCAGAACGGCAACTTCAAGCCCGGCGGCAGACCGAGACCGCCTGTCATTTTCTGCATCTCTTCGGCGAGATGCGCTTCGAGCTTGGCTTTGGCGTCGTTGGCCGCAGCCACGATGAGATCTTCGAGGATCTCGACCTCATTGGGATCGAGCAGGCTCTTGTCGATCTTGACCTTCTTGAGCTCGCCCTTTCCCGACATGACGACCGTGACCAGGCCGCCGCCGGCGCGTCCTTCCATCGTCGTCTCGGCCAGCCGCTGCTGCAGCTCGGCCATGCGCTGTTGCAGCTTTTGCGCCTCTTTGAGCATATTGGAAAGGTTTTTCACCGCCGCGCTCCTCGTTCCGCTGCCGTGTCGTCGTGGGTTGTGCGCGCCCGCACTTCGACGATGCGGGTCCCCGGGAACAGCTCCAAGAGCTCGCGGATCGCGGGCGTGCGCGCGAGCTCGTCCATGCGCGTCGCTTTGTGCGCTTCCCGCTGCTCGGCAAGGGTGGGCGCACCCGGCTCGCTGCTCGTCTCGACGATCCATTTGCCCGCGAAGAGCCGCTCCAGCGCGTGTGCGAGCCGCCGAGGCAGCTCCTCGGGCATCACGCCAACCGGTCGAAACACGAGCCGGCCGGGCTCGAAGCGGACCAGCCGTGCTCCCTCTTCGAGCCAGGCGGCGAGCGGGGCTTCGCCGGCGGCCGCCAGGCGCGCCACGAGTGTGGCGAAATCGCACGGCACGAGCGCTGAGGGTGCGCTCGCCGCCGGGCGCGGCGGTGCCGGCGCCTCGGCGGTGACCCGTGCGCGCTCGGGAGGGACAGCTGCGCTTGCGCGCAACAATCGAGCGAGTTCGCCCGGCGGGGGAACCTCGGCCACACAGGCGAGGCGTAAGAGGACCATCTCCGCTGCCGCCGCCGCGGACGGGGCGGTCCGCACCTCTTCATAACCTTTGAGGAGGATCTGCCAGGCGCGGGCGAGCCGCGGCAGGTCGCGCTCGGCAACGAGCGCGTGCAGGCGGCGCGCGAGCTCGGTATCGACGGACGCGCGCGAAGGCCCGCCCGCAACGCCCGCGGCACGGCGGCTCGCCTCGTGCACGAGGTGCAACAGATCCTGCACCACCAGTCGCGGCTCCGCGCCGAGCGCCCACAGCTCGTCTAAAAGCTCGAGCACGCGCGCAGGCGATCCCGCAAGCGCCGCTTCGAGGAGCTCCACGATGCGGCCGCGGTCGGCAAGGCCGAGCATCTCGCGCACCGCATCGGCCGTGACCCGCCCCTCACCGATGGCGATCGCCTGATCGAGAAGCGAGAGCGCATCGCGCACCGAACCTTCCGCGGCGGCGGCTAAGAGTTCGAGCGCCGAGGCTTCGGCTTCGATCCCCTCGTTGCTGCAGATCCGCGCGAGATGAGCGACGAGCGTCTCCGCCGGCACGCGTCTGAGCTCGAAGCGCTGACAGCGGGAAAGGACGGTGAGCGGGACTTTGCGGATCTCGGTTGTGGCGAAGACGAACTTGGCGTGCGGAGGCGGCTCTTCCACCGTCTTGAGCAGCGCGTTCCACGCCTTCTCCGAGAGCATGTGCACTTCGTCCAGGATATAGACCTTATAGCGCGCCGCCAATGGCGCGAGCTGGATGCCCTGGACGAGCTCGAGCACGTCCGCTTTGCCGGTCTGCGAGGCGGCGTCCATCTCGATGACATCGAGCGCGCGCTGCTCGGCGATCGCCACGCACGAGGGACACACCCCGCAGGGTTCTGGTGTCGGCCCGCCCTTGCCGTCGGGGCCGGTGCAGTTGAGGCCCTTTGCCAGGATGCGGGCGGTGGTGGTCTTGCCCACCCCGCGAACGCCCGAGAGCAAGAAGGCGTGCGCGATGCGGCCGGTCTTGAAGGCGTTGGTGAGCGTGCGCACGAGCGCGTCTTGGCCCACGAGCTCGGAGAGCCGCTGGGGTCGATAAGCGCGCGCGAGCACGCGATAGGGTCGGGTATGCGGCGCGTCGCGCGAAGGGACGGTCAAGGGATCGTTGGAAGACAAAGGAAGACCGATCCGGTCGGCTCTTTGGGTGGAAGGCTGACGGACGACCCGACGCGAACCTCGTTACGGCTGCTTCCTTCCGGACCTGACCGGGTTGGCGAGTGCGCCGTCCGCCGCCAGCCTTCCAACGAGCGTATATCGACCGCCGCGCCGGCGCGCGCAAGATCCGCCCGGCTGCGCTTGCGCGCGTTTGGGCAAGGAGGTGCCGTGCCGGTCCCCAACAATCCGCCCCCGCACATCTATACGACCGTTGGTCTCGAGCGGGCCGCCGACCGCCGCCGCGATCCCGATTGGCTCGCCCAAAAGCGCCGCGATCCTAAAAGCCTTGTGGTAGCGCTTCACGATCTGCGCGTGTTGATCGCCGATCGCGCTTCGGGTCCCGATCCCTTCGCCCTCACGGTCGCTAGTCTCGGCGGGGAAATTCCCCAAGAATCGGTGTTCTTGGGCTTACTCGAGGAACGCGCGGTATTCGCCTTGGATATGAGCGGTGAGAGCTCGGGCCTTGCGCTGCGCGCTGTGGAGCTGCGCGCCCTCGCACCACTGCTGCCGGCTCGAGAGCTCGGCCTGCTCGCCTATGCGCGCGCGCTCCTGCACTGGGGGGCGATGCAGCGCTTCTGCGGGCGCTGCGGGGGCACGCTTGTGGTCGGCGAAGCCGGGCACATGCGCTGGTGCCCCTCGTGCCGGGCGGAGTTCTTTCCGCGCACCGATCCCGCCGTGATCGTGCTCGTCACCGCCTGCGAGCACTGCGTGCTCGGCCGCTCGCCGCGTTTTCCGCCCGGCGTCTATTCGACCCTGGCCGGCTTCGTCGAGCCCGGCGAATCGCTCGAAGCCGCAGTGGCGCGCGAGATCCGCGAAGAAGTCGGGCTCGAGATCGAAGGGCTCGACTATCGCTCGTCTCAGCCCTGGCCCTTTCCGCAGAGCCTCATGCTCGGCTTTCGCGCCCGCGCGCGGCTCGAGCCCTTGCGCATCGATGCCCGCGAACTCGAAGATGCGCGCTGGTTTCACCGCCGCGAGCTCTTGGACGAGCACCATCGGCCGGTGCGCTTGCCGGCACCGGACAGCATCGCCCGCTACTTGATCGAGGAGTGGCTGTTCGAGGACAGCTGAGCCGTGCGCTCCGGCGCCCAAAACGGATCGGTGTGGTTCAAAAGCCGCTGCGCGGCGAGCCTGGCGAAGCGCAAGAGCAGGGCGCGCCGGCGCGAAGGCGCCAAGGGCGCACGAGGCGCTTGGCGCCAGAGCGTCGCCTCGAACCGATCGGCGATGATCACGCCCACCTCGTGCGGCAACAGCTCGAGCGGAAACCCCGGTCCCACCGCGAAGAAGAAGCGATCGGCGAAGTCCCGATATTCGGGCCACTTGCGGTCGGCACGGAAGTCGGCGGCGCCGCTCTTGATCTCCACCGCCCAGAACTCCCCATCCGGCGCCAGCGCCAGGAGATCGAGCCGACGACCGCTGCGCAAAGGCACTTCCGCCAGAGGCGCGAGGCCCGATGCGGCGAGAAAGCGCATCGTGCCGCGGCAGATGTCGGCAGCCGAAAGCGATTGCGGGATATGCGGACAATGAGGGTCGAGGGTGGGGGGCACAACGTTTCTTTTACCGCCGTTGCGCTATCCAGGCGAGGGCGTTGGGCACGCTCGAACAGTGCGGCGACCGGCGCGGGACAGCGAAGCGGGCATGCAGTTCGACGAAGCGGGTGCAGCACGCAGTCGGCGGCGCGAGGCGTTGCTCGCGCGCGCGCCAACGGTGGCAGCAGAGGAACCCTTGGGGGCGGCCGACGTGGCGCGGCTCGCCGCCCGGCCGTGCCCGCAAGAGCGGGCGCGGATCGCCGAGAAGCTCGGCCGCCAGCTGAGCTCCTTCACCCAGCCGGCCGAGAAGGCGCTCGTCGAAGCGGTCCTCGAGCTCCTCGTCAAGGACGTCGCGCTCGAAGTGCGCAAAGCGCTCGCTCAGGCGGTGGCCGACCGCGAGGACGTGCCCGGTTGGGTCGTGCGGCGGCTCGCGCGGGACGCGATCGAGGTGGCCGAACCGGTGCTCGAAAAGAGCCCGCTGCTTTCGGACGAGGAGCTGGTCGCCATCGTCAAGACCAACGCCATGCAGTATGCGCTGGCAGTGGCCGGTCGCAGCCAGCTCTCCGAGCTCGTGTGCGAGGCTCTGCTCGATCGCGGCGAGACACCGGTTGCCGCCAAGCTGGTCGGCAATCCGGGCGCTCGGCTCACCCGCGCCGCGCTCGAGCGCGTGCTCGCCGAGCACGGGCGCGACCGCAGCGTGCAGGACCGGTTGGTGCGTCGCCCCGAGCTGCCCTTCGAGCTGGTCGATAAGCTCGTGCGGCTGATCGCCGAGCGGCTGGAGTGGGAGCTCGTGGCCGCCATGCGTCTGCCGCTCGACACGGCACGCGCCATCGTGCGCGCCGCGCGCGAGCGCTCGACCATCGAGCTCGTCGCCCGCGAACACGGCGCGCGCGGCCGGGAACAGGCGCTCGCCGCCCGCTGGCGGGCGGGCGAGCTCGACCACGACGCCGTGCTCGCCATGCTGCGCGAAGGTGATGTGGTCGGCTTCGAGATCGGGGTGGCCCTGCACGCGGGCGAGCCTTTGGGGCGGGTGCGGCGCCTTCTCTACGACGTCGACCGCCGGCGGCTGGCCGCCATCTGCCTTAAAGCCGGATTTCCTTTCCCGCACTATCTGCTCGTGCGCATCGCCCTCGAGCTGGCCGAGGCGACGGTGGCGGGGCGGCCGACGCGCAGCGACTACGGTCCCGACACGGTGCGCTTTCTCGCAGAGCAGTATCGCAAGCTGGCCGCCGACAGCGCGCGCCTTTCCGCCCTGCTCGCGATCTGAGGCCACAGCTGCGCGCCTGCTTGGCGTGACGTCCTGGCCTCGTGCCGACGGCGCGCCGCTTGCGAACTCGGGTCTTGGGATGAGCGCGGTCCCCACTTCGTCCCCACTTCCGTCCCCAATCTTTTGCGCCGTCGCCCACAAGTTCGACACACCCTCGCTCTCCCGAGCCGGCGCTAAGGCTGCTAGGATTCCCGCATGCCGACCACCGATACCGCCCGCAAGCCGAGCTTTGAGTGGGCCTCGGAATTTCCCGGGCGCGTTCAGCCCTACAATCTCGAAGCCGAGCAAACCGTGCTCGGTGCCATCCTCGTCAACAACGAGGCCTACAATCGTGTCGAAGACTTTCTATCCGCGGACGATTTCTACGAACCTGTGCATCAGCGGATCTATGCCGCCTGCGCGCAGTGGATCGCAGAAGGGCGCATTGCCGATCACAAGACTCTCTTTCACCTCTTCGACAGCGATCCGGCGCTCAAAGAGCTCGACGGCGCCCGCTATCTCGCGCGCCTTGCCGCTGCCGCTGAAACGGTGGTCGATGTGGTGCACTATGCGCGCGTGGTCCACGATCTCGCGTTGCGCCGGCGGCTCATCCGGGTGGGCGAGGAGGTCGTCAACCGCGCCTTCGACCCCACCAATCCCTTAAGCGCACGGGAGCAGATCGAACAGGCCGAACAGGAGCTGTTCGCGCTCGCTGAGACCGGGCGCACGAGCAAGGGCTTTCGTCCCTTCCCGAGCGTGCTCGCAGCCGCTGTCCGCCATGTCGAGAGCGCGTACCACAAGGCGGGGCGGGTCACGGGCGTGCCCACGCGACTGGAAGCGCTCGACCAGAAGCTCGGCGGGTTGCAGCCCTCGGACCTGATCGTGCTCGCCGGCCGCCCGAGCATGGGCAAGACCGCACTCGGCCTGACCATCGCCGCCAATGCCGCGAGCACGCCACTGCCCCCCGAGCAGCGCCGTCCCGGCGGCCCGGCGCACCATGTGGTGGGGCTGTTCTCGCTCGAGATGTCGGCCGAGCAGTTGGCCTTGCGGCTGCTCTCAGCGGAAGCGCAGATTCCGTCTGATGAGCTGCGCCGCGGGCAGCTCGGTGCCGAGGATTGGCCGCGCCTTGTGCGCGCGAGCCAAAAGCTCGCCGAGATGAGCCTGTTCATCGACGACACGCCCGCTCTTTCGGTGGCGAGCCTGCGCACCCGGGCGCGGCGGCTTAAGCGCACCCACGGTCTCTCGCTCGTGGTGGTCGACTATTTGCAGCTGTTGCGCGGTACCGGCTCTTATGGGCCCGGCAACCGGGTGCAGGAGGTCTCGGAGATCACCCAAGGCCTTAAGGCCCTCGCCAAGGAGCTGGAGGTGCCGGTGCTCGCCCTCTCGCAGCTCTCGCGGGCAGTCGAGAGCCGCGACGACAAGCGCCCGATGCTGTCGGATCTGCGCGAATCCGGCTCGATCGAACAAGATGCCGATGTGGTGATGTTCGTGTTTCGCGAGGAATACTATCTCTCGCGCGCCGTGCCCACCCAGCGCGAAGGGGAAAGCCCCGAGAAGTTCCAACAGCGCTATCAGGAATGGGTCCAGCGTTGCGAGAAAGTCCACAACAAGGCCGAGATCATCATCGCCAAACAGCGCAACGGCCCCATCGGCAATATCTTTTTGCAGTTTGATGCGGCCTATGGCCGTTTCCGCAATCTCGAAACCGATAGTTATTTGGAAGGCTATTATTGAGGGACGACGCGCTTCTTACGCGCCCCTGTCTCGAAATCGATCTTGAAGCGATCGCCGCCAACTGGCGCGCGCTCGCTCGGTTCACCGCTCCCGCCGAATGCGCCGCGGTGGTCAAAGCCGATGCCTATGGGCTCGGCCTCGCCCCGGTAGCGCGAGCGCTCGCCCGTGCCGGCTGCAGGAGCTTCTTCGTCGCCCGCCCGGAGGAGGGAGCGGAACTGCGCGCCCTTCTGCCCGAAGCTCGCATCTTCGTGCTCGACGGCCTTGCCCTTCGGCCTGCGGCGTTCTTTTTGAAAGCACGCCTTGAGCCGGTTTTGGGCAGCCCGCGGGACCTCCACGCCTGGCTTGCCGAATGCCGCCGCACCGGCACGAGGGCAGCTGCGGCCGTGCTCGTCGATACCGGGCTTACCCGCCTCGGCTGCGACCCGGCCGAGCTCGTCGCGCTGGAGGCGGAGGCGCGCGCGGCCGTGGCGCTGCTCGTGAGCCATCTCGCTTGCGCAGACGAGCCCGCGCATCCTCTGAACGCGCGCCAGCTCGCGCGGCTTAAGGCGGTGTGTCCGCTCTTCCCGCGCGCGAAAGTGAGCCTTGCCGCGTCCTCGGGGATCTTTTTGGGCCCCGCCTTCCACTTCGCGCTCGTGCGGCCGGGGGCGGCGCTCTATGGGGTCAATCCCACCCCCGGGCGGCCGAACCCGATGCGTCCGGTGGTGCGCCTGCGCGCGCCCGTGCTGCACGTCCACCAGCTGCGCGAGGCCGGCAGCGTCGGCTACGGGGCCACCTTTCCCACCCGGCCGGGTATGCGCATCGCGGTGCTTCCCGTCGGCTACGCCGACGGCTATCCGCGAGCCGCGGGCGATCGCGCAACCGCGCGCATCGCCAACCATGTGGTGCCGGTGGTCGGTCGCGTGTCGATGGATCTTTTGACCGTGGATGTGAGCGATGTTCCGCCCGAGCTCGTGCAGCCGGGTACGGCAGTGGAACTGTTGGGCGCGGAGTTCGGGGTGGATGCGCTCGCTGATGCCGCCGGCACCATCGGCTATGAGATCCTCACCCGGCTCGGCCGGCGCTTCGAGCGGCGCTATTTGAGCGAGGAGTGAGCCCGTGAACCCGCTCGCGGCGATCGGTCGCGCCACGCTTGCTTTCCTCGCGGCGACCGGCTCGGTCGTGCTCTTCGGCCTGCAAGCGATCGCAGCCGGCCTCACCGGTCGGCTGTATGTGCGCCAGCTCGGCCGCCAGATGCTGGAGATCGGCTATTTCTCGCTGCCGGTTGTGGGATTGACCGCGATCTTCACCGGCATGGTCTTGGCTCTGCAAAGCTATACCGGCTTCTCGCGCTTCGAGGCGCAGAACGCCATCCCGACCATCGTGGTGTTGTCGATGACCCGCGAGCTCGGGCCGGTCTTGGCCGGGCTCATGGTTGCTGGGCGGGTGGGCGCGGCGATCGCTGCTGAGCTCGGCACCATGCGGGTGACCGAGCAGATCGACGCCCTTTCCACCCTCGCCACCGATCCCCTGCGCTACCTCGTCTTTCCCCGTTTGCTCGCGGCCACGCTCATGCTGCCGCTGCTGGTTGTGGTAGCCGACATCATCGGGGTGATGGGCGGCTGGCTGGTCTCGGTCTACAAGCTCGGCTTCGGGCCGATCGAGTTCATCAACCGCAGCTTTGAACACCTCAAGACCGAGGACGTCGTTTCGGGCCTCGTCAAAGCCGCCGTCTTCGGCTTCATCGTCGCGCTCATGGGCTGCTATCAGGGCTACCGCTCGCGCGGCGGCGCACAAGGGGTGGGGGCTGCCACCACCCGCGCTGTGGTCTCGGCCTCGATCCTCATTCTGGTCGCCAACTATGTGGTCACCGAGCTCTTCTTCGCCCGCTGACAGCCCGAGCACGGCTTCAGCGCGCAGGGTACCCTCAGGAGTGCCAAGGTGAGCCCGCGCAGCGACGCACCGCCGCCCAAGATCCGCATCCGCGGCCTTAAGAAGAGCTTCGGGCGCAAAAAAGTCCTCGATGGGCTCGATCTCGACATCCCACAGGGCCGTTCGCTCGTGGTGATCGGCGGCTCCGGCAGCGGCAAATCGGTGCTCATCAAGTGCATCTTGGGGCTTATCAAGCCGGATGCGGGCTCGATCCGCATCGACGATGTCGAGCTCGTGGGCGCCTCACGCGCGACCCTCGAGGCGGCACGGCGCAAGGTGGGCATGCTCTTTCAAGGGGCGGCGCTGTTCGACAGCCTGCCGGTGTGGGAGAACGTCGCCTTCGGCTTGCTCGCGCGGCGGCTGGTCGACCGCAAACAGGCGCGCGAGCGGGCGATCGCGACACTGGCCAAAGTCGGCCTCGGCCCCGAAGCCGCCGACCTCTACCCGGCCGAGCTCTCAGGCGGCATGCAAAAGCGGGTGGGGCTTGCGCGCGCGATCGCAGCTGAGCCCGAGATCCTCTTCTTCGACGAGCCCACAACCGGCCTCGACCCGATCATGGCGGATGTCATCAACGAGCTCATCCGCACCCTCGTCTCCGAACTGGGAGCGACGGCGCTGTCCATCACCCACGACATGGCAAGCGTGCGCAAGATCGCCCATCGCGTCGCCATGCTCTACGAGGGGCGCATCATCTGGGAGGGACCGGTCGAGCGGCTCGACGACAGCGGCAACCCTTACGTCGACCAGTTCGTCCACGGTCGCGCCAGCGGCCCGATCAAGCTGCGGGTCTAACCCCCGCGCAGAAGAGCGGTCTGATCGAAGAGCCGCCTCCTCAATGGAGGAGGAGCTCGCGCACCGCCCGCACGCCCGGCAGCCGCGCGACATCGGGTCGCCGCGCCCAGGGCAGAACCCAGCCCGCGGGCAAGGCCAAGACCACCTCTTCAGACGCGCTCGCCGGCACGACCAGGCGCACCCGCGCGCCCTTTTCGCCCTGGGCCAAGAGCGCGCGCAAGGACATGGCGACTTCGGCGCTCTCCAGGCGGATCTCGACGAGCCCCTGAGGCTCTTGGGCGAGGCGCTGTTCGAGCGCCTCGATGCGGTTGGCGGTGATGCGCAAACTGCCCTCTTCCAGGCGCGCCTCGGCTTCGATCAGCACCGGAGTATGCGCATCCAACAGCTCGCGGGCAGAAGCGAGCACTTCTGAGAACAGCGTCACTTCGAACTGGCCCGATGGATCGGAGAACTGCGCGAAGGCCCAGCGCCCGCGCTCGCTCGCCCGCTCCTGCCGCGCCAACGGTACTCCAGCGAGCACGACCCGCATCCGTCCGCCTTCACTTAACAGCTCGGGCAGGGCGGCGGCCGCCACCACCCCCATCCGCTCGAGCGCGCTCTTAAAGGCGTCCAAGGGATGGGCGGAGAGATAAAAGCCCAGCACTTGGAACTCCCGCTGCAGGCGCTCGAGCACCGGCCAGTCGGGCACATCCGGCAAGGGCGGAACGGGCGGGGCGAGCGCGAGGGCGTCGCCGAAGAGCGAGGCCTGACCGTACGCGCGTGCTTCGGCCGCTGCCTGAGCGCGGGCGAGGGCGGGCTCGATCGCCTCGAACAACCGCCTGCGGTTGGGTTCGAGGGAATCCAAAGCACCGGCTTGCACAAGAGCTTCGAGGAGCCGGCGGTTGAGCACGCGGCTGCCGACCCGCTCGGTGAGATCGAAGAGGTCGCGAAACGGCCCGCCGCGCGCGCGCTCCTCGACCACCGCCCGCATCGCCTGCTCGCCCACACCCTTGATGGCGGCCAGCGCAAAGCGCACGGCGCGCACCGTCCCGTGCCGTTCGACGGTGAAATGCACCTGCGAGCGGTTGACGTCGGGGGGCAGAAGGGGGATGCCGCGCGCGTTCATCTCGGCGCGGAAGGCAGCGAGCTTCTCTTGCGCTGCGATTTCCGTGGTCATCGCCGAGGCGTAGAACTCGGCCGGGAAATTGGCCTTGAGCCAAGCTGTGTAATAGGCCAAAAGCGCGTAGGCAACTGCATGGCTCTTATTGAAGCCATAGGAAGCGAAGCGAGCAACTGCTTCAAATATCGATTCGGCAAGTTCTGGATCGATGCCGTTCTTTTTAGCGCCCTCGACGAATACAGAGCGCTGAGCATCCATTTCGGCTTTGATCTTTTTGCCCATGGCGCGGCGCAAGAGATCGGCGCCCCCGAGCGTGTAACCGGCAAGGCGCTTGGCGATCTCCATCACCTGCTCTTGATAGACGATGACCCCGTTGGTCTCGGCGAGGATCGGCTCCAAGGCGGGGTGCATGTAGTCGGGCTTCTCAAGACCGTGCTTGACGGCGATGTAGCGCGGGATGTTGGCCATCGGCCCGGGGCGATAGAGTGCGTTCATCGCCACGATGTCTTCGAAGCGGTCGGGCTTGAGCTTGCGTAAGGCATCCCGCATGCCGCCCGATTCGAGCTGGAACACGCCCAATGTCTCACCGCGACCCAAGAGTTCATAAGTCGCGCGATCGTCGAGCGTGAGTTCGCGCAACGAGAACGGCCGCCCGAGAGCCTCGGAGACCATCCGCTCTGCGCGCGCGAGCAAGGTCAGCGTGGAAAGTCCGAGAAAATCGAATTTGACCAGCCCGGCCTTCTCGACGTCCTTCATATTGAACTGGGTGGCCGGCATCGCGGCGCGCGGATCGCGGTAGAGCGGCACGAGCTCAACCAGCGGGCGATCGCCGATCACCACTCCGGCGGCATGGGTGCTCGCATGGCGGGGCAGGCCCTCGAGCGCCAAGGCGATCTCCACCATCTGCGCCACTTGCGGGTCCTGGGTGGCCTGCTTCAAGCGCGGCTCGAGCTCCAATGCCTGGGCGAGGCTTATGGGATTGGCGGGATTGACCGGCACGAGCTTGCAGATGCGGTCGACGAGCCCCAACGGCAGCCCGAGCGCACGGCCGACATCGCGCAGGGCGGCGCGCGCCTGCAGGGTCCCGAAGGTGATGATGTGCGCCACCCGATCGGCCCCGTAGCGGGCGCGTACATAGGCGATCACCTCATCGCGGCGCTCTTCGCAGAAGTCGATGTCGAAATCGGGCATCGACACCCGCTCGGGGTTCAAAAAGCGCTCGAAGAGAAGACCAAAGCGCAAAGGATCGAGCTCGGTGATCTCAAGCGCCCAGGCAACGAGCGAACCGGCACCGCTGCCGCGGCCGGGACCGACCGGAATACCTTGCGCCTTCGCCCAGCGGATGAAGTCCGAGACGATCAAGAAATAACCCGGAAACTTCATCTGCACGATGACATCGCACTCATAGGCCAAACGCTCGCGATAGGGCCGCGCTTTGGCCTCGCGGGTGGCGGCGTCATCGCCGGGTGCGAAGACGCTCTGGGCGAGCCGGCGCTCGAGGCCCTCGGCAGCGAGACGACGAAGCTCGGCCGCTTCATCTTGGGCGAAGGAGGGCAGGATCGGCGCCCGCGTCGGGGCCATGAAGGCGCAGCGCTGCGCGATCACCAACGTATTGGCGCAGGCTTCGGGAAGATCGGCGAAGAGCTCGCGCATCTCGGCGGCGCTTTTGAAGCGGTGCTCGAGCGTGACGCGTGGCCGATCCTCGTCGTGGATCGTGCAGCCGGCGGCAATCGCCAGCAATACCTCGTGCGCGCCATAATCGCGCGCGTCCATGAAGCGTACGTCGTTGGTGGCGACGAGCGGCAGATCCAAGGCATAGGCGAGCTCGATGAGGGCGTCTTCGATCCGCTCCTCTTCGGCAAGCCCGTGCCGCTGCACCTCGACGTAAAGACGGCCGGGGAAGAGTTGGGCGAGCCGCTCCAACAACCGACGCGCCTCGCGCTCATCGCCGCGCGCGAGGGCAGCACCGATCGGGCCCTCGAGGCCGCCTGAGAGCGCGATGAGCCCCTCGCTTCGACCTTCGAGGCGATCGAGATCGATCTCCGGCCGGCCATCGCGGGAATCGAGATGAGCGCTCGAGACCAGCCACATGAGGTTGCGCCAGCCGAGTTCGTCTTTGACGAGCAGGACGATCGGCTCGGCGGGCGCATTGACGCGGCTCGGCTGGGTACCGGTCGCAAGCGGCAGGCTACAGCCCAAGATCGGCTGCACCCCGGCCTTCTTGGCCGCCTCGCAGAACTGCATGGCACCAAAGAGATTGGCGCTGTCGGTGACCGCCACCGCCGGCATGGCCTCGGCCCGGCAGCGCTCGATCAGGTCTTTAAGGCGCACCGTGCTCTCGAGCAAAGAAAAAGCGGAGCGGACGCGTAAGTGGACGAAATCGGCGTGCGCCATGGCCGGATCCGTTCGCACAAGCGGAGGAGTCTCACGCGCGTCTCAAGCGCGCTTGCGCGCGCTCGGCAACCGCCGCCGGCGAGCTTTCCACAGTTTGTTCGTCGTGAGGGACGACGGTACTAGGATGGAAACCCGATGTCAAGGACAGAAGCCCTTGTCCGCTCCCTAAGGCGGCGGCACCGGGGTGAGAAGGGGCCGTCCCGCAAAATGCGCTTCGAGATTGTCGACCACGAGCTGGGCCATGGCATCGCGGGTCTGCGCGGTGGCCGAGGCGGCGTGCGGGGAGAGCACGACGTTCTCGAGCCGACGCAGGCGCTCCGGCACCCGCGGCTCCTGTTCGAACACATCGAGGCCGGCGGCCTTGATGCGCCCCTCTTCAAGGGCGGCGATCAAGGCCGCCTCGTCGACGACCGACCCGCGCGCGACGTTGATGAGGTAACCTTCTGGGCCGAGCGCATCGAGCACCGCGGCACTCACGAGGTGGCGGGTCGCCGCACCGCCCGGGCAGGAGAGGACGAGCACATCGACCGCGCGCGCGAGCGCTACCGGATCATCATAAAAGGCGTAGGCCACCGCGGCTTGGCGGTGGCGACCGTGGTAGCCGGCGATCTCCATGCCGATCGCCTCCAGGCGGCGGGCGATCGCCTTGCCGATGCGGCCGAGGCCGATGATGCCGACCTTTTTGCCGCGCGGACTGTCGGTCGGCGGCATCGGTCCCTCGCGCTCCCAGCGGCCGCTGCGGACCCACGCATCGGCCTCAACCGCCCGGCGGAAGGCCATCAAGAGCAGCATCAAGGCGGTATCCGCCACGTCTTCGGTGAGCACATCCGGGGTGTTGGTGACGGCGATGCCGCGCTCGGCGCAGGCGACGCGGTCAATCGCATCCACCCCCACCCCGAAGCAGGCGACGATCTCGAGCTTCGGGCAGGCCTCGATCATGGCGCGATCGGGGCCGACTTCGCCCGAGCAGACGATGGCGCGCACGCGCGGTCCGACATCGCGCAACATCGCCGCCTTATCGGGTGCGGAATAGTAATGGTGCAGGCGATAGCGCGCTTCGAGGGTCGCCATCGCCTTGGGCCGAATGGGCCAAAGGATCAGAACGTCGGGCTTTTCCGCACCACTCACGGCAAGAGCCTTGCAGCTGACCGCGATGGAAGAAGGCTAGCGCGTACCCGAACCTCCGCAAGCCGCGATCCGGCAACAGCCGTCTTCTCGGCGCGCTTGTGGCTTGGAGCGCAGTTGGCGCCGCGGCGCCAGCGCAAGTGGCTCTTCAACCGCGGTTGCGGCGGGGCGAGGATGGGGTGACAGCGTCCGAGGTGAGCATGGCACCGCAACGTCTCGCGCCCACCCCCCGCTCGCGGCTGCGTCGGCTCCACAAGCGGGGCTGTTACGATTTCGAGACCATCGCTGCGATCCTCGATGCGGGTCTTATCGCCCATGTCGGCTATGTCATCGACGGCCAACCCTTCGTTACCCCCACCGCCTATTGGCGCGAGGGTTCGTTCGTGTACTGGCACGGTTCGCGGGCGAGCCGCGCGATCAAGAGGATCCGCGACGGCGCTCCCGTGTGCTTCACGGTCAGTCTTCTCGATGGGATCGTCTTCGCCCGCTCGGGCTTCCATCATTCCCTCAACTACCGCTCGGTGATGCTCTTTGGCCGGGCGCATGAGGTGCTCGACGAAGCAGAGAAACGGCGTGCCCTCGACCATTTCATCGACCGTCTCGCCCCGGGGCGGGCAGCGCAGCTGCGTGCCCCGACGGCTCGAGAGCTCAAGGCGACGAGCGTGCTCGCGATGGCGATCGAAGAGGGGGCGGCCAAGATCCGCAGCGGGCCGCCCAAGGACGAGGAAGAGGACTACGGTCTGCCGATCTGGGCGGGCGTGGTGCCGCTCACCACGCGCCCGGGCGCGCCCATCCCCGACCCGAACCTGGGGCAAGGGATCGCACTGCCGGAATCGATCGCCGAGCTCTGCGCCGCCGACGATTTCGCCCGCGCGCTCGCAGCCACCGCCCACGGGCGCGCGCGAGGCGGGGCAAGCCGCGCCAATGGCTAGCGCGCGGCGCTAGGCGGCGCGGCGGACACTTGCGCGCGCCCGCTCGGCGGCACCGAGCGGGGAGGCGAGGTCGTGCGCCGCCTCGGCCGCTGCCCGTTCGGCGAGGAAGGCCTGGATGCGGGCGCGCAGCGCGAGCGCCTCGCGGTCGCGGGCGCGCGGCTGCACCCGAGCGGGCTCGGGGACAGGCGGCGGCGCCGCGAGGGGCGCGTGAGGGCGCTTCTCGGGTTCCGCTTGCGCGCAGGCGTCGCGTTCTGCGGTCGCTTCGTCGCTCGGCTCGCCGCCCGCGGCTCGCGCCGCGCGGGCCTGTTGGGCGCGCAGCTTGCGGTAGGCGGACAAAAGGGCGAGCGCGCGGCGATGCTCGGCCTGGGCGGCGGCGCGGTAGCGAACGATGGTGGCGAGGCTCGCGCGCGCTGCCGGTTGGGCGAGATCGGAGCCGAAGCCGCGCTCCGGCTCGGCGGGCGGCACATCGGCCATCGCTTCCGCTTCCAGCCGATCGGCGCGCATCTCTCGCCAGATCGCGACCGCGATCGCATCGACATAGAGGAGCTCGATCGGGTCTTGGGGCGCGAGCGCGCGGCGCAGCTCGGCAACGAGCGCTTGGAAGGCCTCGGCGTCCTCGTGCGGGAGGAGGGCGAAGCTTTGCGCGCGCAAGCCGTGGCGCAGGGCGTTTTGGGCGCTTTTGGCTTTGCCCTCGGGGGTGCGGGGGCCGCCGCGGGGCGAAGAGGGGGCGCAAGCGGAGGCGGTCAAGGGGGCGGGCTCCTCATGGCTGATATCAGGATCATAGCCGTAATTTAGGAACGTTGTCAAGAACGGTTCCGGCGCCGGGGCGCGCCGATCAGTCACATGCGCTGCATGGGTGTTGTGTTCTTACATTAGCGTCGTGGCGAGCAGTTGGGCTTGCGATGGAACCCGCCATGGGCAGGATGCAGGTCATAAAGCGCGCCAACCGCGGCGAGGCGGTGGCCGCCGAGGATCGAGGCGTGGCCGAGGTCGTGGAAGAGCAGAACGCGCTCTCGCGCGCTGAACAGAAGGCCTCGCCACTTTATGCCGGACGTATCCGTGTCTATCCCAAAAGCGTCAAGGGAACGTTTCGTACGATCAAATGGGCGGCGCTCATCGGTCTCTTGACGATATACTATGTCGTGCCTTGGCTGCGATGGGATCGTGGACCGGGGGCGCCCAATCAAGCCATATTGGCTGATTTCGAAACTCGTAGGATCTATTTCTTTTGGATCGAGATCTGGCCTCAGGAGATATATTTCCTGACCGGCCTGTTGATGATGGCCGCCTTCGGCCTGTTCCTCGCCACCTCGCTTTTCGGTCGCTTGTGGTGCGGCTTCGCCTGCCCGCAAACCGTTTGGACCGATCTCTTCATGTGGGTCGAGCGCCTCATCGAGGGCGACCGCGCCGAGCGCATGCGCTTGGATGCCCAGCCCTGGACGGCCCAGAAGATCGCCAAGAAAGCGCTCAAACATTTCGTTTGGGTGGTGATCGCCGCTGCTACCGGCGGCGCTTGGATCATGTATTTCAACGATGCGCCCACGGTCACACGCGAGATTTTGACCGGCCAGGCGAGCACAACTGTCTACTTCTTCTTTGGCCTGTTCACGACTACGACGTATCTGCTGGGCGGCATCGCGCGCGAGCAGGTGTGTACCTACATGTGCCCGTGGCCGCGCATCCAAGGGGCGCTCGTGGATCAGGATACCATGGCCGTCACTTATGAGGCCTGGCGGGGCGAGCCGCGCGGCAAGTACCGAAAAGGCGAGAGCTTCGAAGGGCGCGGCGACTGCATCGACTGCCGCCAGTGCGTCGCCGTTTGCCCTATGGGCATCGACATCCGCGATGGCTTTCAGCTCGAGTGCATCGGTTGCGGGCTGTGCATCGACGCGTGCGATGATGTGATGCGCAAGATCGGCCGCCCGCCGCGGCTCATCTCTTATGACAGCGCCCGCAATCTGGCGCTGCGCGCTCAGGGGCTGCCGCCCCAGTACCGCCTCGTGCGGCCGCGCACGATCCTCTATGCGACGGTGTTCACCCTCGTCGCCGCCACCATGCTCGCCGTGCTCGCCTTGCGCTCCACCACCGACATCAACGTCTTGCCGGAGCGCAACCCGCTCTTCGTCACCCTTTCCGATGGCAGCATCCGCAACGGCTATACCGTTAAGATCCTCAACAAGGCGCGCGAGCACCGCGCTTATGAGCTCGCGATCGAAGGTCTGCCCGGGGCGCGGCTGCAGCTCGCCGGGACTCCGAGCGAGCGCACCACCCTCATCCTCGACGCCCCACCCGATGGGGTCGGCGCCCACCGCCTCTTCGTGCGCGCCCCGCGCGCCGCGGTCACGAGCGAGGTCATGGACATCACCTTCACGCTCACCGATACGGTGAGCGGTGAGCGGACCCGTGTCGCCACCACCTTCCGAGGGCCGAAGCGATGATCGGCAAAACCACCTCGCACCGATCGCCCGGCTGGTGGATCCCGTGGACCTTCGCAGCCGGCTTTCTCCTCGTCGTCGCCGTCAACGGCGTCATGATCTGGCTCGCGGCGTCCTCCTGGACGGGCCTGGTCACGGAGCGCGCCTACGACCGCGGTCTCGAGTACAACCGCAACCTCGAAGCAGCGGCGCGCATGGCGCAATTGGGTTGGCAGACCCGCCTTACGGTTGCGACGCTTGCCGATGGCGCGCGCGAGTTGCGCCTGGAAGCGCGCGATCGCACGGGCGAGCCGCTCGCCGGCCTTTTGGTCGAGGGCAAGCTCGAGCGGCCGGTGCACGAGGGAGCCGACCGCGAACTCTTCCTTGTGCCCGCCGGCCGCGGCTTGTATCGCGCTGTGCTCGAGGATCTGCCGCCCGGCCAATGGCACGCGCATCTGCGCTTGACGCGCGGCAACGAGCGCTTCGTGGTCAGCGAACGGCTGATCGTGCGATGAGCCGCACGAGCGCGCGCACAAGGCCTATGCGCCTGTGGAAGCCCAACGCCGCGCGCGAGCCCGCACAGCGACCCCTGTTGCGAGAATGAACGCCGCTTCTCCCACTTGCGCGGTGCCGACCGCACCAAGCGGAGCGAATGGGGCAGCCATCGAGGCGCTGCCCTATGTGCGCCGCGATCCCAAAAGCGATCTCTTGCGCCTCGACCTCGTGGTCGAGGGAGTCCACTGTGCCGCCTGCATCCGCCGCATCGAAGGCCGCCTCAAACGCCTACCCGGGGTCAAGGACGCCCGCCTCAACCTCTCCTCCCGGCGGCTGTCGGTGGCGTTCGAAGGAGCTCCGGAGCGGGCCCGCGCGATCGTGACGGCAGTCGAAGAGCTCGGCTACCGCGCCGTGCCCTTCGACCCGGCCCGCCTCGAAGGGGCCGATGCCGCGGCCGAAAAGGAGCTGCTGTTGTGCTTGGCGGTCGCTGGTTTCGCCGCCGGCAACATCATGCTCCTCGCCGTGTCGGTCTGGTCCGGCCATTTCGTCGGCATGGGCGAGGCGACGCGCACGCTTCTGCACTGGTTCGAAGCGCTCATTGCCCTTCCCGCCATCGCCTTCGCCGGCCGCCCCTTCTTCCGTTCGGCACTGTCCGCACTGCGCGCCGGCCACACCAACATGGACGTGCCGATCTCCTTGGCCGTTCTCCTCGCCCCGGCGGTCAGCCTCTTCGAGACCATCCGCATGGGCGAGCATGCCTATTTCGACAGCGCGGTGACCCTTCTCTTCTTCCTGTTGATCGGACGCTACCTCGATCGGCGGGCGCGCGGTGCGGCGCGCGCCGCGGTGGCGCGTCTGCTCGCTTTGCGCGCGCAGGCGGTGATGCGCCTGGAGCCGGACGGCACCACCCGTCCCGTGCGCCCCGACGACCTCGCCCCGGGCGATGAGATCGTGGTTGCCACCGGCGAGCGGGTAGGGGTGGACGGCGCGGTGGTCGAGGGGCGCAGCGAACTCGACACGAGCCTTGTGACCGGCGAGACGGTGCCGCAGCCGGTCGAGCCCGGAAGCCGCGTCTTCGCCGGCACCGTCAATCTCGGCGCACCGCTGCGCGTGCGGGTGACGGCGGTGGGCGAGGGAACGCTTTTGGCCGAGATCGTGCGCCTTATGGAAGCAGCCGAGCAGCGGCGCTCGCGCTTCGTGGCACTCGCCGACCGTGTTGCCCGCTTGTACGCCCCCTTCGTCCACACGCTCGCAGCCCTTACGTTTTTGGGCTGGCTCTGGTGGGGGGCAGGGTGGCACTTCGCGCTTATGAGCGCGCTTGCCGTGCTCATCATCACTTGCCCCTGCGCGCTCGGCTTAGCCGTACCGGCGGTGCAGGTGATCGCCGCAGGTAGGCTCATGCGCTCGGGCATTCTCATCAAATCGGCCACCGCGCTCGAGCGTTTTGCCCGGATCGACACCGTCGTCTTCGATAAAACCGGCACGCTTACAAGCGGGCAGATGACGCTTGCGGCGATCGACCACGGCACGCAGGAGGACCTCGAGGCGGCGGCCATGCTCGCGCGCAGCTCGCGTCATCCGCTCGCCCGCGCGCTCGCGGCCGCCGCCGGGCCGGGGCCTTCGGCGTCGGGGGTGGAGGAAGTGGCGGGGATGGGCCTGCGCTGGCACGGACCGGACGGGGAGTGGCGGCTCGGCCGGCGTGGCTTCGCAGCCGAGGTGCCCGACGACGACGCCCCCGGTGCCGAGCTGTGGTTCACGCGGCCGAACCGGCCGTCCGTGCGCTTCCGCTTCCACGATCCGCTGCGTTTGGATGCAGCGGCGGTGGTGGCGACACTCAAGGCGCGCGGGCTCGCAATCGAGCTCCTCTCCGGCGACCGACGGGCGACGGTGGCGGGGGTGGCACAGAGCCTCGGCATCGCGCGCTGGCAGGCCGAGCTCTCGCCCGCACAGAAGGTCGCGCGGCTCGAGGAGCTCGCGCGTGCGGGGCGCAAGGTGCTCATGGTGGGCGACGGGCTCAACGACGCCCCTTCGCTCGCCGCCGCCTATGTCTCGCTCTCTCCGGCCTCAGCCGTCGACATCGCCCAGACCGCAGCCGATGCCGTCTTTCAGGGCAAGCGCTTGGCGCCTGTGCTCGAGGTGCTCGAGGTGGCGCGCCGCGCCGAGTGGCTCGTGCGCCAAAACATCGCCTTTTCGATCCTCTACAATCTCTGCGCCGTGCCGCTCGCGGTTTTCGGCTATGTGACGCCGCTTGTGGCAGCGATTGCCATGAGCACCTCCTCGCTCGTCGTGGTCAGTAACTCCTTCCGCCTGCAGTGGAGCGCGCGCGGGGCCCTTGCGCTTGATGCGCCCGCGGCAAAAGGGCGGCTCGGGAGCGCGGTATGAGCGGATTGCTCTTCCTTATCCCGATCGCGCTCTTTATGGGCCTTTTGGGCCTTTTGGCGTTCGTTTGGGCGCTCAAATCGGGCCAGTTCGACGATCTCGACGGCGCAGCGCAGCGCATCCTGCTCGAGGAGGACGAAGAGGAGGAGCGGCCGGCGCGCGAGTGAGCGCGGTGGCGCTGCGCGCGTTGGCGGCGTTGTGTGCCCGCACGCTGCGGTCGACCTCGGGGCGGGCGGAGGGGTGGCGGCGTCTTGCGGAGCCAAAACACAACGTTATAACATAGCACAAACGGAGGCGCGCCATGGAACGACTGCCCGTGACCGTACTCACCGGCTTTCTCGGCGCCGGCAAGACCACCCTTCTCAACCATCTCCTCGCCAACCGCGAGGGCCGGCGGCTCGCGGTGATCGTCAACGATATGAGCGCCGTCAACATCGATGCCGAGCTCGTGCGCAATGGCGGCGCCTTCCGCCGCGGCGAGGAGCGGCTGATCGAAATGACCAACGGCTGCATTTGCTGCACGCTGCGCGAAGATCTCTTGCGCGAAGTGGCGCAGCTCGCGCGCGCCGGCCGCTTCGATGGTGTGGTCATCGAATCGACCGGAATCGCCGAGCCGATGCCGATTGCCACCACCTTCGCCTTCCGGGACGAACAGGGTTTCTCTTTGGGTGATCTCGCTAGGCTCGATAGCATCATTACCGTCGTCGACGCCGTCAATCTGCCGCGCTGGTTCGCGAGCACCGAGACCTTGCGAGAACGGGGCGAAGCGGCTGGCCCCGAGGATGAGCGCACGCTCGTCGATCTCTTGGTCGAACAGATCGAGTTCGCCGATACGATCGTGATCAACAAGATCGACGCTGCAGACGCTCATGAGCGCGCGCGCACGCTTGCGATCGTGCGCAGTTTGAACCCGGCCGCGCATCTCATCGAGACCAGTTGGGGCCGTGTCGCGCTCGATCAAATCCTCAACACGGGGCGCTTCGATCTCGAGCGCGCACAGCGATTTCCAGGATGGGTACGCGAGCTGATCGGCCATAAAGACCATGTTCCTGAAACCGAGGAATACAACATTCGCTCGCTCGTATTTCGCGCACGCAATCCGTTCCATCCCCGAAGATTCGCAGCATTCCTCGCCGAGGATTGGCCTAATGTGGTGCGAGCCAAAGGGTTCTTCTGGCTCGCCTCGCGTCCGGACTTCGTAGCAGTTCTCGAGATGGCTGGCGCGATGCGCCGCACTCAGGCCATCGGTCGGTGGTTCGCAGCCACTCCGCGCGCTGCGTGGCCGGACGACCCCACGACCCTCGAGCGGGTGCGACGCCTTTGGCACCCACGTTTCGGAGACCGCCGGCAGGAACTGGTCTTCATCGGGCCCAATCTCGACCAGGCGACACTCGAAGCGCGGCTGCGCACCTGTCTGCTCACCGCTGAGGAGCTCGAGCGCGGCGAGCGCGCCTGGCGGATGCTGCCCGATCCCTTTCCGGTGTGGGGCTGACCCATGGTCCCGGCTGCTGTCGCCTCGCCCATGACCCCCGCGCCGATCCCGGGGGCTCCCGAGGTGCGCGTGGTCGACCATCCCGAGGCTTTGGGCTGCATTCACCAAGACGGTGTGGCGCTCGTCATTTGGCGCCGAAGCGTGCCGGACGAGCTCGTGCGCCTTCTCGACAGCCTGAGCTTCGCGGAACTCCCGCACCTGCGCGTGGAGGAGATTGCGGTGGATGCGGTTACCGATGCGCTCGATCGCGCCCTCGGCCCGCGCGCACCGGCGCTTGCCCCGCTCATCCTCGATGTTGGCGCGCTTGCCCGCCGCTACGCCCAAATCGCCCGGCTCGCGCGCATCCGCCTGCGCTTGGAGGCGATCCGCGACGATGCCTGCCGGCGCTTCCACGCTGATCAGGTGCGGCTGCGGCTTCTTTGCACCTACCGCGGACCGGGTACCGAGTGGATCCCGCGCGCCGCGGTACGCCTAGCCGAAGACGGTTACGTGGCCGATCCCGATCCCGCTCAGATCCGGCGGCTCGAGCGTTTCGCAGTCGGGCTCTTTGCCGGTGCGCGCGCTCCTTTGCCCTGTATCCACCGCTCGCCACCGCTCGCTGCCACCGGTGGCGATCGCTTGCTGCTCGTAATCGACGAGGGCGCAGGAGCCGCTTAGGGCTGGCGCGCGCAACGCTCTTGGCAACGCGCAACGCTCCCGCAACGCGCGTAGCGGGCTCCAAGAAAGGCGTTTTGTGCGAAAGCTGCGCGTGCACGATAGGCGCGGAGTGCACGCGCATCGAAGGGGGTGGGCTGCGACAGTGCTCTCGTTGCAGTGCAGCGAAGCCTCGCCTAGAGGGAGCGCACGCAAAGCGGATGGCAACGCATGGACGCGCCCACCCTCAAGCCCTCCAATCCCTGTTTCGGATCCGGCCCCACCGCCAAGCGGCCGGGCTGGTCGCTCGCGGCGCTCGAAAAAGCGCTTGTCGGCCGCTCGCACCGCTCCTCTGAGGCCAAGGCACGCCTCAACGAGGTCTGTGCGCGCTCGCGCCGTATCCTCGGCATTCCCGACGAGTACCGCATCGGGATCTTGCCCGGATCGGATACCGGGGCGTTCGAAGCGGCGATGTGGAACCTTTTGGGTCCACGCGGGGTCGATTGCATCGTTTACGAAAGCTTCGGTGAGGGGTGGCTCACCGACGTCCAAAAACAGCTCAAAATTGCGGATCTGCGCATTTTGCGTGCGCCTTATGGTGAGCTCCCCGATCTCTCGCAGGTCGATTGCGGGCGCGATGTCGTCTTTTGTTGGAACGGCACCACATCGGGCGTCCGTGTGCCGAATGGCGATTGGATCGCCGCCGAGCGAACGAGTCTTACGCTGTGCGATGCCACTTCGGCCGTGTTCGCCATGGAGCTGCCATGGGACAAGCTCGATGTGGTGACCTGGTCGTGGCAGAAGGTGCTGGGTGGGGAAGCACAGCACGGCATGCTCGTGCTCTCTCCGCGGGCGCTCGCGCGCTTGCAAGCCTGGGATCCGCCTTGGCCCATTCCCAAGCTGTTGCGTCTTAAGAGCAAGGGTAAGCCGATCGAGGGCATTTTCGCCGGTGAAACCATCAACACGCCGTCGATGCTCGCGGTCGAAGACGCCCTCGACGGGCTCAGCTGGGCCGAATCACTTGGGGGCCTGCCGGCGCTCATCGCCCGCTGCCGCGCCAATCTCGCCGTGCTCGAGCGGCTCGTCGCCGCGGGCAAGGGCTTCGGCTTCTTGGCCAAACGGCCGGAGATCCGCTCGCCCACCTCGGTGTGTTTAACGCTCGAGGATCCGGCGGTGGCACGGCTGGACGAGGCCGGCAAGCAGGCGGTGGTCAAGGCGATGACCAAACTCTTGGCCGAGGCCAAAGTGGCCTACGATATCGCCTCCTATCGTGAGGCGCCGGCCGGCTTGCGCATCTGGTGCGGTGCGACGGTTGAGACAAGCGATCTCGAAGCGCTCGTGCCCTGGCTCGTCTTCGCGCTCGAGACGGTCAAGCGCCAACTGCCCAAGGACTGAGTTTGGGAGAACGTTCCGTGCCTCGCGTGCTCGTTGCCGACGAGTTGAGCCCGGCAGCTCTTGAAGTGTTCGCGCGCCGTGGGGTGACGGCCGAGGTGCGCACCGGGCTCAGCAAAGACCGCTTGATCGAGATCATCGGCGCGTACGACGGCCTGATCGTGCGCTCGGCGACCAAGGTGACCAAGGAGGTCTTAGAAGCCGCCACGCGGCTGCAGGTGGTCGGGCGCGCCGGCATCGGCGTCGACAACATCGACCTCGAAGCCGCCACCGCCAAGGGCGTGATCGTCATGAACACGCCGTTCGGCAATGCGGTGACCACGGCCGAGCATACCATCGCCTTGATGCTCACCCTCTGTCGGCAGATCCCCGCCGCCGATCGCTCGACGCGCGCCGGCAAATGGGAAAAGTCGCGCTTTATGGGCGTCGAGCTCATGGGCAAAACGCTCGGTATCATCGGCTGCGGCAACATCGGCTCGATCGTTGCCGACCGCGCCCAAGGCCTCAAGATGCGGGTGATCGTCTTCGATCCCTTCTTGGGGCCGGAGCGGGCGCGCGAGCTCGGGGTCGAAAAGGTGGAGCTGGATGAGCTGCTCGCCCGCGCCGATATCATCACCCTTCACACCCCGCTTACCGAGCAGACGCGCAACATCCTCTCGCGCGAGCGCCTTATGCGCACCAAGCCGGGGGTGCGGATCATCAACTGCGCCCGCGG
Organism: Pseudomonadota bacterium; assembly: GCA_030549795.1. Classification (GTDB taxonomy): domain Bacteria; phylum Pseudomonadota; class Alphaproteobacteria; order Geminicoccales; family Geminicoccaceae; genus JANXAZ01. Next base: position 86,343 of record JAUQQO010000039.1, read on the forward strand.
CGGGCTCATCGACGAAGCCGCGCTCGGCGATCTCATCAAAAGCGGACATATCGCCGGTGCCGCCCTCGACGTCTTCGCCGAGGAGCCGTTGCGCGCTTCGCCGCTCTTCGAGCTCGAGGAGGTGGTGCTCACTCCCCATCTCGGCGCCTCCACTCGCGAGGCACAAGAAAATGTGGCGATCCAGATCGCCGAACAGGTAAGCGACTATTTGACCACGGGCGCGATCGTCAACGCGCTCAACATGCCCTCGGTGACCGCTGAGGAGGCGCCGCGCCTTAAGCCCTATATGCGCCTGTGCGAACAGTTGGGCTCGTTCGCCGGCCAGCTCACCGAGACCGGCTTGCGGGCGGTGACCGTCACTTACGCCGGCAAAGCGGCCACGCTCAACACGAAGCCCTTAACCCAGGTGTGTCTCGCAGCACTGCTGCGCCCGCTCCTCGACAGCGTGAACATGGTCAATGCCCCAGCCGTGGCGCGCCAGCGCGACATCGCGGTGACAACCAGCCAGCGCGAGCAGATCGAGGGCTATCAAACGCTCATCACGCTCGAAGTCGTCACCGAGCGCGGCCCGCGCACCGTCTCGGGCACGCTCTTCCAAGACGCCGAGCCGCGGGTGGTGGAGGTGCGCGGCATCCCCATGGAGGCGCGTCTTGGGCCGCACATGCTCTTCGTGCGCAACCAGGACAAGCCGGGCTTCATCGGCGCCCTCGGCAAGACCCTGGGCGATGCCCAGATCAACATCGCCACCTTCCATCTCGGACGTGATCGGCCCGGGGGTGATGCGATCGCGCTCGTGGAAGTGGACGGGCCGATCCCGGAGAGCATCGTCGAGGAGGTGCGCAAGCTGCCCAACGTCCTTCAGGTCAAGGCGCTGCGCTTTTGAAGCGGACGTGCAGCTGCACCCTAAGCCGGCGCCAGTGCGAGAGGAAAAGGACGCGGCCGAGGCGGCCGGTATGCGCTAGAGAGCTGAGCCGTAGCGGATCACGCGCACCTTCTCGAGGGTGACAAGGCCGCTTGCCATCATGCCCTCGAGAACGGGCAAGAAGGCCTCGATCTTCTCGGGCGCATCGACGATCTCGATCACGATCGGCAAGTCCTCCGACAGGCGCAGGATCTTGGCGGTGTGCAGCCGCGAGGAGCGGCCGAAGCCCAAGGGGCCGCGCAAAACGGTCGCGCCCGCCAAATGGCGCTCGCGCGCGGCCAAGACGATCGCCTCATACAGCGGTCGCCCCTCGTACTCGTCGTCCTCGCCGATGAAGATGCGCAACAAGAGCGCCTCGTGCGGGATGTGCATCAGGCCCCCATCGATCGGCGCCGTCGCCGGCGCGGGCGGTTGAGGCGTTCGCCAAGCGCATGGCCTACCCATACGGCAACGAGCGCTCCCAACACCGTACTCAAAGCATAGCCCAACGCGAGGAGTTGAGCACCCTTTTGCCACAGCGCGACGGTTTCGAACGCGAACAAGGAGAAGGTGGTGTAGCCGCCGCACAGACCGGTGGCGACGAACTGGCGGCGCCGCGAGCCGACCAGAAGGCGGCCGTCGGGGCCGGTCAAAGCCGCCCACAGGCCGATCGCAAAGGAGCCGCTCGCATTCGCAAAGAGCGTCCCGAGTTCGCCCGAAAGCCCCCAAGCGCGCGCAAGGCCGCTTACGAGCAGGCGGGCGAGGCCGCCCAAGGCGGCTCCGACCCCGACCCAGAAGGGGAGCTCGATTCGCGCGAAGAGCCTGCGCAGCCTCACGCGAAGGCTCCCGCGAGCAGCAAGCCGAGGGCACAGGCGCTGAGCCCGAAGAGGATGGAGGCGAGAAGGTTCAAGACGGCCGCGCGCCACTCCCGCCCGCGCAAGAGATTGAAGGTCTGCAGCGCAAAAGAGGACACGGTCGTATAGCAGCCGAGAAAACCCGAGATCAGTACGAGCCGCAGCGTGTCATCGGCGATTACGGGCGAGCCGGCGAGCAGGCCGATCGCAAATGCCCCCGAGAGGTTCACAACCAAGGTGCCCCAGGGGAAAGTCTCACCGACGCGCCGTGCGATGGCACCGGAGACCCAATAGCGCGCGATCCCGCCGAAAAAGGCGGCAATGATGAGTGCTGCGAGCTCGAGCGCTCCGCTCATGCGCAGCCTGTGCGCTCATGCCGGCGCCCCGGCGCGCTCGCGAGGCACCCTGCGCCCGAAGCCGGATTCAGCCGCCTTGCGCCCGTGCTCGCGCGGTGAGGGTGTTTTCCGGCGCGCACGCTTGGCCCCGGCTCAAGCCGAAGGGGCACGGATGAGGTTGATCAACGGCCGTCCGCGCGCGAGCGCATCGAGATTGTGGGCGATCTGCGCGCCGCGGCGGCGGAAGAGCCCATCGGTCCAAGCCGAAGCGTGCGGGGTCATGATCACATTGTCGAGTTCGTGGAACGGAAAGGAAGAAGGGCGCGGTGCCGGATCGGCAGAAGAAGGATAGCGCCACCACACATCCAGGATCGCTCCGCCGATGCGCTTTTCCTCAAGCGCCGCGAAGAGATCGGCTTCCACGCAGATCGGCCCGCGGGCGAGGTTGATCAGCACGGCATGGGGGCGCAACAGCGCCAAGCGCCGCGCGTCGATGAGCCCGCGCGTGTTTGCATCGAGGGCGCAAGCGAGGAGCAAAAAGTCGACGCGCGGCAGCAAGCTATCGAGCGCCGACCAGGGCAGCACCTCCGCCACGGCGGGATGGGACCGCAACGTCCGGTTGCACGCCAAAACCCGCACGCCCAGGGCTGCCGCCTTTTCGGCGACCGCCTGCCCGAGCCGCCCGAGCCCGACGATGCCGAGGGTGGCACCGGCCAGTTCCTCGTGCGGGGGGCCGCCCACATGGCCGGAACAGTCCCAGGACCCGGCGCGAAAACTCGCGACCATGGCGAACAGGCGGTGGCGGAAGGCCAGCATCATGGCAAGCGCATATTCCGCCATGCCCGCTTCGTGACCGTAGGCGTTGCACACCCAAGCGCGCGCCGGTACGGCGGCGAGATCGATCGCATCCAGCCCGGCACCGGCCACCTGCACGAGCTCGAGCATCGGGCCGACCGGCAGCGAGCGGTCGAAACGGGTGGTGATGAGCGCCCGAGCAGAGGCGAGCGCCGAGGCGAGCTCTGAGGGTGTGGCGGAATCGGGCAGCGTGCGAAGCCGCCAGGGGGTGCGCAGCTGCGCCCTGATCGCCGGCTCGTAGGCGGCCGCCATGCCGAGCAAGAGCGCCTCGTGCATCCTTCTCTCCCGCACCGGAGCCTTTCCCCTGCCACGGAGCACGCGGTCACGGAAGAGCGTTGCGCGTGGGCCTCTTCGCCCGGCCGGCGCGGCTCGGTAGGGTTGGGGCGCGCACAAGGGATAGGCTCGATGATCGACCTCTACACCTGGTCCACACCGAACGGCCGCAAGATCTCGATCATGCTCGAGGAATGCGGCCTGCCCTACACCGTCCACGCGATCGACATCAACCGCGGCCAGCAGTTCGAACCTTCCTTTTTAAAGATCAGTCCGAACAACAAAATCCCGGCCATCGTCGATCGCGACAACGGCCAGAGCGTGTTCGAATCGGGCGCGATCCTCATCTATCTTGCGGAAAAGACGGGTAAATTTTTGCCCTTCGAGCGCTCCAAGCGAATCGCTACGCTCGAGTGGCTGTTCTTCCAGGTCGCGTCAGTCGGACCGATGTTCGGCCAGTTGCACCATTTCTTGCGCTTCAATCCCGGCAAGGCTCCTTACGCCGAACAGCGCTACCACGAGGAGACCAAGCGTCTTTATGGGGTGATGAACCGCCGTCTGGGGGAAGTACCGTTCCTCGCCGGCCAGGAGTACACGATCGCGGATATCGCCACTTTTCCCTGGGTAGCACGCTGGGAGTGGCACCAGATCGATTGGAAGGAGTATCCCAACCTCGCGCGCTGGTACCGCACGATCGCCGCACGCCCGGCAGTCCAGCGCGGCTACGATGTTCCCGCCATCGGCGCCACCATCCAGCTGCCGCCGGAGTGAGCTGTTCGACCGCCAACAGCTGCCGATCGAGGGCTAGATCCTGTCTTCACGGCGGCTAGAGTGCGGCCAGCAAGCGCGCTTGGGAGGTCGACGCTCATGGTTTTGTCTTGGCTCGCTCGGGGATTGCTTGCCATCGCGGCCTTAGGGGCGCCGGCGGCTGAGGCGGCCGAGAAGATCAAGATCGCCGCGCTCACGCTCGTCTCTTCGGCGCCTCTGTTCATCGCCCAGGACCGGGGTTACTACCGCGAGGAGGGCCTCGAGGCTGAACTCGTCTTCTTCCGCGCCGCGCAACCGGTGGCGGTAGCGGTCGCGGGCGGCGAGGCGGACTTCGGAGTGACCGCCTTTACCGCGGGCTTTTTCAACCTCGCCGGCCAAGGGGCGCTCAAGGTCATCGGCGCTCAGAGCCGCGAGGAGCCGGGCTTCGACTTCTCTGCCTATCTCGCCTCCAATGCCGCCTATGCGAAGGGGCTGACTGCTCCCGACAAGCTGCCGGGACATAGTCTTGCCATCACCCAGCACGGCTCGAGCTTTCACATCATGGCCGGGTTGCTCGCCCGCAAGCTGGGTGTGGCGACCAAAGCGATCCGCATGGTGCCGCTCGAAACGCTCCCCAACATGCAAGCGGCGCTCAAAACCGGCCAGGTCGACGCGGCGATCTTGCCCGGCCACATCGCCGTCGAGCTCGACCGCGCGCAGGAGGCGAAGCTCATCGGGTGGGTGCATCAATGGACGCCCTATGCGCTCGGCGGGCTGTTCACTTCGACCCGCAACGTCCAAGAGCGGCGTCCGGTGGTGGAAGCCTTCGTGCGCGCCTACCAAAAGGGTGCGCGCGATTACCATGCGGTGATGAACAAGCGCGACGCCGCCGGCCGGCGCATCTTCGAAGCCGATGCCGAGCCGATCATCGCGATTATCGCCAAGTACACCCAATCCACGCCGGAGGCGATCAAGGCCGGCGCCCCCTACATCGACCCCGAGGGGCGGCTGGACGTCGGCAACGTCTTCGAGCAGGTGGCGCTGTTGAAGGAAGAGAAGCTCGTCGATCCCTCGGTCGACCCGGCGCGCTTTATCGACACGAGCTTTATCGCCGGACACTTCAACCTGCCGCGCTGAGCCCGTGCGGCTGCGAGCACTCAAAGTCGCGCACAGCTTTGGGGGGCTCGAAGCGCTCGGGCCCATCGACCTCGTCGTCGAATCGGGCGAGCGGCTCGCCGTGGTCGGCCCCTCGGGCTGCGGGAAGTCGACACTGCTCGCGATCTTGGGCGGTCTTTTGCGGCCGAGCCGCGGCCGGGTGTTGCTCGAAGGCGAGCCACCGCCCGGCTCGCTCGTGCCCGTCGCCTATGTGTTCCAGGACTTTGCATTGTTGCCCTGGCGCAGTGTCGCCGGCAACGTCGCCTTGCCGATCGAGGGGCGGTTGCCGCGGCGCGAAGTGCACGCGCGGGTGGAACAGGCGCTCGCCCGCACCGGCCTTGCCGACTTCGCGCGGCGCTATCCGCGCGAGCTCTCAGGCGGCATGCGGCAGCGGGTTGGGATCGCCCGCGCGCTCGTGGTCGACCCCGGGGTCCTTTTGCTCGACGAGCCGCTTTCGGCGCTCGATGCGCAGACGCGCGAGCTGTTGCTCGAGGAGGTTCTCGCCCTTACCCGCGGCGCCACGCTCGTGTGGGTCACCCACCACCTCGACGAGGCGGTACGGGTCGCCGACCGGGTGATCCTGCTCTCCGCCCGACCCGGTCGGATCCGGGCCGAGCTCGCGGTGCCGATCCCGCTCGAAGAGCGCGAGCAGCCCAAGGCCGCAGTCGAGCTCGCGCGGCTTAAGGCCGAACTGTGGGCTTTGTTGCGCGAGGATGCGCGCCGCGCGGTGGTGGAGGCGAGCACGTGAGCGCACGTGAGGTGCCCTTTCGCGGTGGCGGCTTCGCGCCGCGGCAGTTGCGTGGTGCCGGGCTCGCCACCGCGGCGGTGGTCTTGGTCGCTTGGGAGAGCCTGAGCCGCGCCGGGCTCGTCTCGCCTTTCGCGCTGCCGGCGCCGAGCCGGGTGTTTTCGGCACTCTTCGAGATGGCGCGCTCGGGGGAGCTCGCCGCCCACCTGCAGGCGAGCGTGGGGCGGCTTGCCGGCGGCTGGGCGATCGGCCTTGCGACGGGTGTGACGGCGGGCTTGGCGATCGGAATCTCGAGCCTCGCCCGCTCGGTGGGCCTGCCGCTCGTCGCGGCGCTCTTTCCCATCCCCAAGATCGCGCTCTTACCCCTTCTCATCCTCTGGCTGGGGATCGGCGAAGCGCCCAAGCTCGCCACCATCGCGCTCGGCACCTTCTTTCCGGTGGCTCTCGCCACCGCTTCGGGCGTCGATCAGATCCCCAAGAGCCTCGTGCGCATGGCGCAGTCCTTCGACCTCTCGCGCTGGGCGATCCTGCGCACGGTGATCTTGCCCGGTGCGCTACCGGGCATCCTCGCCGGGGCGCGGATTTCCTCCTCGATCGCGCTCGTGCTCTTGACCGCCGCCGAGATGATCGGGGCGGAGTATGGTGTTGGGGCGCTCGTCCTGCAGGCCGGCCATCTCATGCGGGTGGACCGGCTCTTGGCCGGTGTGGTGCTGTTGTCGCTTTTGGGCGTGGCGATCGGCGCCGCGCTTGGAGCACTCGAGCGGCGGCTGTTGGCCTGGCGGTGAGATGCGCAAAGGCTGCCGCCGCGCTAGCGGGAGGCGACTTCGAGAACCGGATCGACGAGGTGCGGACGCGGGTCGACCGGCTCGCGGCCGCGGCGCAGCTCGAAATGCAGCTGCGCCGATTTGACATCGCCGGTATCGCCGACCCGGCCGATCGGCTGGCCTCGCCGCACGCGCTCGCCCACATCCACGAGCACCGCATCGAGATGGGCATAGGCGGTGGTCCACCCCTCGGCGTGGCGGATGAGGACGAGGTTGCCGAAGCCGGCGATGGCATCGCCGACATAGACGACGATCCCGTTCTCGGCCGCCTTCACGGGCGTGCCCTTGCGTGCGGCGATGTTGATCCCGTCGTTGCGACGCCCGTCGGGCTTGTCGCCGAACCCGCTGATGATCCGTCCCGCGACCGGGCGCAAAAATCCCTGTCCCGAGAGCGGTGGCGGAGATGCTTTCTGCGCCCGCTCGAGCCGTTGCGGATCGCTGCCACGGCCATCCCCCGGCGGCGCGATGGCGCTTAAGCGCGCGTTTGGTGAAGCGACGGCCGCTTGTTCACCGGACGGGGCGGGGTTCGTCGCAGCGCCGGCAGCCGAAGCCGGCTCGCGCGGCGGGGGCGTCTCGCGGGCCGTCGACCCCAAGCCCAGGTTCGCGAGCCACGCGGCAAGACCGTCACTTGCGCTGGAGCGCGGCTCGTTCTCGGGCGGCGGTAGGGCGGCGACGCGGACTCCGCCAGAAGGCGCGCTTTCGCTCGGCGCTTCGCCGCCGCGTGCCGTACCCGACTCGGGAATGGCGAGGACTTGCCCGGTGCGCAGTCGGTCGCCGCGCTCGAGCCGGTTGGCGGCGGCGATATCACGCGAGGCCACGCCATAGCGTTTGGCGATGCCGGCGAGCGTTTCGCCTTGCTGGACGCGATGGGATCGGAAGAGGGTGCTGGTCTCGCGCGCGCGCGCGGCAGCCCGCGCTTCCGCCCAGCTCTGGCCCGGCGCCGGCTGCACCGGCTGGTAGACGGTGCAGGCGGAAAGGGTCAGGAGCGCGGTTGCGGCAAGGACAGCCGAGGGACGCACAAAACCTTGCATGTGCGTAGTTTACCGTGAAATCTTCACACCGATCAAGAAGCGTCCGCGCGCTCCGCGAGCCCGAGCACGGTGGCCAGTTGGCGGAAGAGCGGCCGGTGCGTCATATCCAGGTGGATGGGGGTCACCGAGATCCAGCCATCGGCAACCGCGGCCAGATCGGTTCCCGGCTCGGGTGGTCGCGTCTCGCGAAGCAGACCGATCCACACATAGGGCTCGCCGCGCGGATCCACCCGCTCGATCAGTTGGTCGCCCAACTTTTTCTTTCCCTGCCGGGTGATCTTGACGCCCTTGACCTTCTTGGCGGGCACATCCGGCAGGTTGACGTTGATGAGCACGTCCTCGGGCCATTCGAGCTTGGTGAGCCGGCGCAAGACCTCCGGTGCCCAGCGCTCGCTCGTCGCCCATTTGATCTTGTGGCGGTCGCGCGCCACCTGCGAGATGGCGATCGCCGGGATGCCGAAGAGGGCCGCCTCCATGGCCGCGGCGATGGTGCCGGAATAGGTGACGTCCTCGGCGAGATTGGCGCCGTGGTTGATACCGGAGAGTACGAGGTCCGGCCTGGGCGGTGGGATCAGCTTTTGCACCGCGAGCAACACGGCATCGGTGGGGGTGCCGTCGACGGCAATGTGCCGTTCCGAGATCCGCCGCCAGCGCAGCGGTCGCCGCAAGGTGAGGGAGTGACCGGCGCCGCTCTGGTTGGTCTCGGGTGCGACCACCCACACGTCGTCGGAAAGCGTGCGGGCGATCTGCTCTAAGAGCTTGAGGCCGTGGGCGTTGATGCCGTCGTCGTTGGTGACGAGGATACGCACCTTACGCCTCCGGCTCGAGCCGGTCGATCCCGTCCATATAGGGGACGAGGGCGCCGGGTAGACGCACCGAGCCGTCGGCTTCCTGGAAGTTCTCGAGAATGGCGATGAGCGTGCGGCCGACCGCAAGACCAGAGCCGTTGAGGGTGTGCACAAAGCGGGTGCTCTTGGCGCCTTCCGGCCGATAGCGGGCCTGCATCCGCCGAGCCTGGAAATCTCCGCAGTTCGAGCAAGACGAGATCTCGCGGTACACGCCTTGGCCCGGCAGCCAGACCTCGAGGTCGTAGGTCTTGGTGGACGAAAAGCCGGTATCGCCGCTGCACAGGAGCACCACGCGATAGGGCAGTTCGAGCCGCTTTAAGACCTCTTCGGCGCAGGCGGTCATCCGCTCGTGCTCGGCAGCCGACTGCTCGGGGGTGGTAATACTCACGAGCTCGACTTTCATGAACTGGTGCTGGCGGATCATGCCGCGGGTGTCCTTGCCCGCCGCTCCCGCTTCCGAGCGGAAGCAGGGCGTGCAGGCGGTAAAGCGCAGGGGCAGATCCGATTCGGCCAGGATCTCACCGGCGACGATGTTGGTGAGCGGCACTTCGGCCGTGGGAATGAGCCAGTGCCCGGAATCGGTGCGGAAGAGATCTTGGGCGAACTTAGGCAACTGTCCGGTGCCGAAGAGCGCCGGATCGCGCACGAGATAGGGCGGCGAGACTTCGAGATAGCCGTGCTCTTTGGTCTGCAAATCCAGCATAAAGGCGCAAAGCGCCCGCTCGAGGCGCGCAAGCGGGCCTTTTAAGAGCACGAAGCGCGAGCCGGAGAGCTTGGCGGCGCGCTCGAAATCCATGCCCAAGCGGGCACCCAATTCGTCGTGCGGTTTGGGCGTAAACGAGAAGCTGCGCGGGCGGCCGACCACCCGCACGACCTTGTTGGCACGCGCATCGGGCCCGTCGGGAACGTCCTCGGCCAACACGGCGGGGTAGCTCGCGAGCAGATGTTCGAGCCGGGCCTGGAGTTCGCGCAGCCGCTCTTCGCCGGTTTTGACCTCGTCTTTGAGGGCCGCGACCCGTCCTAAAAGGTCTTCGATCGGCTCGCCCTTGCGCTTGCGCTCACCGATTTCCTTGGAGAGCCGGTTACGCTCGGCCTGCTGTTCTTGCAGGCGTGTCTCGAGCGTCCGGCGTTCCTCGTCGACGGCGAGGATGGAGGAGGCGGCGGGCGGAAGCCCGCGACGGGCGAGCGAGCGATCGAACGCTTCAGCGTTCTCGCGAAGCCAGCGCAGGTCGTGCACGGTTTAAAAGCCTTCGCTTAACGGGCGCAGATGGCGGTGAGCGAAAGAGGAGCGCGCTTTTCCTGTCAATCGCTACGCTGCACTGCCGTGGTCGCAGCGGCAGTCTCGCGTGCTTCGCGCGCCGCTTTGCGCTTCTCGATCAGGCGCACGAGCCAAATCGAGACCTCATAGAGGGCGATCAAGGGCATGGCGAGACCGATCTGGCTGATGACATCGGGCGGGGTGATGATGGCGGCGAACACGAACACGCCCACGATCGCGTAGCGGCGCCCCTTGGCGAGCCCGTCCGCGGTGACGATCCCCACCCGGCCCATGAGCGTGAGCGCCACCGGCAATTGAAAGCCGATCCCGAAGGCGAAGATGAGCTTCATCACGAGATCGAGATATTCGCCCACGCGCGCTTCGAGCTGGATGGGCAGTGCGCCGGGCGCGGGGTCGAGTGTTTCGAAGCTCAAGAAGAACTGCCAGGCCGCCGGGAAGACGAAATAATAGACGAACGCACCACCCAAGAAGAACAGAATGGGTGTGGCGATCAAAAACGGTAAGAGCGCTTCTTTTTCGTGCCGGTACAGACCGGGGGCGATGAACAGCCAAGCCTGTGCGGCGACGAAGGGGAAGCTTATGAAGGCGCCGGCGAAGAACGCCACCTTGAGATACGTAAAGAAAGCCTCGGTGAGACCGGTGTAGATCATCCGCCGGTCGTGATAGCCGAGCTGCTCGTAGACATCGGCGAGCGGGCGCACCAGGAAGCGGTAGATCGGCTCGGCGAAGAACCAACAGACCACAAAGCCCACGAGCAACGCGATCACCGCATACATGATGCGGTTTCGAAGCTCGATCAGATGATCGAGCAAGGGCATTTCGCGATCATCGATGTCCTTGAGCCAGGGCATGGCTCAGCTGCGCTCCTTTACCGTATCGCCCGCGCCCGCGGCCGGCGCCGGATCGGCCGCGCGCGCGCTCGTCTCAGAGCCAGGGGCCTCGCGCGCCGAAACCGGCGTGCTCGCCGCTGCAGCGC
>JAUQQO010000044.1 GCA_030549795.1 Pseudomonadota bacterium
GCACCGAATGCTCGCCCGCGGGACCGGGCTCGCTTCCGATGATGTCGTTGCCACCGGCAGAGAAGAGCAATCCGCGTACCCGCGGTCCGATGTCCGGGTCGACGAGCGGCTCCACATATTCGCGTCCCGGCCCCGTCATGTTCGCAATGGTGTCGCCCGCGGCATCGAGACTCCACACGAGATAGTGCTTAGAGAGATGGTCGATGGTGTCATCGAGCAGAAAGGGGAACTGGAACCAGCTGTCTCCTTCCGAGACGAGCACCGGGCGATCCTCGCCGGAAGCGAGACGACGGCGAAACCGTTGTTGCCGGCGCCAACGCGACCAGCTGTTGGCCCAACCGACGAAATCGAGACGCTGGATGCGGATCTGATCGAGCGGGCGCAGGTCGACCGTTTCGGGATCGGGCAGGACTACGGGGTCGAAGGCCAGCGACTGGTCGGGGACGGACCGCAGATAGGGCCTTATCGCCGCATCCGGAACATCGGGATCGGCGAGCATCGCCTCGAGTTCGTCCAACGACAGTTTTTCGGCACTCATGGGCCGTGCTCCCGCCCCGCGAACGCCCACCTCGCGCACCCCTTGGCGCCGCCTCTCTCACGCCAGCCGCAACGCCACGAGCGAAATGTTTTAAAAGTCTACACTGGCCAGCCGGCAGAAGCGAGGGCGAAGAGAAACGCGAGCTCGCCCATCTGTTGGACCATGCCTAATGCGTCGCGATCGCAGCCTCCCAAACGGCGGCGGAGGTAAAGAGCGCTCAGCATGCCGGCCACGCCGGCCCACAAAGCGCCGGCCAACACGAAAAACGGCGGCAACAGCACGAGCGCAATCGCCAGCGCAAGCCCAAGACCCAAAAGCGCTCGCGTGCGTTCGGGCCGCAGTGAAGTGGGTGAAGGCAGGCTCACGAGCACAAGGGGAATGAGAGCGCGGGAGAATGCGGCAGCGGCGATCGCTGCGGCTGCGAAACTCCACGGGCTCCAAAAGCTCAAGAGCGCTGCAACGCGCGCGAGTACGAGAAGGGCGAGTGCGAGCGTCGCAAAATAAACACCGCGCTGCTCGCGCGCCGGGGGGCTGGGCGATCGCGTTTCGGCGAGCGTTTCGATCGTGCGCGCGACGCCGACTTCGTGCTGCGCTCCGCTCGCGAGCAGCTGTCCGGTAAGCGCGACGAGAAGGGCGCACAGTCCGGGCAGGCCGAGTGCATTCGCCGCGAAATAAAGACACGAGGCCGCAAGTCCGACCGCAGCGCCCGCGAGCGGAAACCACGGCATCGCTGCTTCGATCTCGTGCGGGCGGGGTGGCGCGCGCAGCCGACTGGGAAATCGGGTCAAAGCGGCGAAGGCCACTTCAAGGTCGTAAAGCGGCAAGGCGGATCCGTTCTGGTGGGGGAGATGGCACCAGAGCCCGCGGGCGCGGTGCCGCGTTCGGTTGGCGATAAGCTTTAAAGCGGCACGACGATCCGACGCATGGCCAAAAGCCGTGCGTCGAAACGGTCGCTGTAGACGACCGCCTTGCGCAGGAAATTCATGAACGAGTCGTGCACCTTGCGGGCGAGTGGATCCTTGGCGGCGATTTCCTCGAAGACGGCAAAGGCTTCGCGGCCCATGGCCCTTACGATGTCTTCAGGGAAGGTCCTGAGCTCAACGCCCTCTCCCAACAGTGGCACGAAACTCTCGACGTTGTGGTAGACGAAATCGGCCAGGGTCTCATTCGCGGTCGCCGAGGCTGCGACTTCGATGATTGCCTGCAAATCGGGAGGGAGTTTTTCCCATTCTTTTTTGTTGACCATGATCTCGAGTCCCGGCCCGGGCTCGTGGAAGGCCGGTACATAGTAATATTTGGCGACCTTGTGGAGCCCGAAGGCGCGGTCGTTCCACGGCCCGATCCATTCCGCCGCGTCGATCGCCCCGCTCATGAGATTGGGCAGGATTTCGCCCGGCGGCGTGGTGACCGGCGTGGCGCCCAAGCGGCGCATGACATCGGCGCCGAGGCCGGCGATGCGGATCTTGAGCCCCTTAAGATCGGCAAGCGAGTTGAGCTCGCGGCGGAACCAACCTCCGGCTTGCACGCCCGAGGAGCCGGCGTAGAAGGCGACGACGTCGAAGGGGGCATAGGCCTCCCTCCAGAGCTTGCCGCCTTCTCCGTAATAGAGCCAAGCGGGCAACTCCATGGCGGTAAGGCCGAACGGCACGCCCGTGAACCAGTGCAGGGCGGGGGACTTCGAGGCCCAATAGTAAGGCGTTCCGTGGGCGATCTGGGCAGTACCCGAATGCACGGCATCGAACACCTGGAAAGGTGGGACGAGCTCGCCCGCGCCGTAGAGTTTGATTTCGATGCGCCCGCCGGACATGACCTCGACCCGCTTGGCGAAGCGTTCGGCGTTGACCGCCACCCCCGGTGTACCGCGCGGCCAGGGCATCACCATCGTCCAGCGGATCTTGCCCTGGGCGATGGCGGGGGCGGCAAGGCCAGCTGTGCTCGCAACAGCGGCCGAGGCGAGCAGACGACGGCGCAGCATGGCGGCTTCTCCCTCGAGGCGTTTGACGCTGCTGCTAGGCCAAAGCGCAGCGGTTGGTAAGAGGGGTCAGCTCTCGCAGTCGATGAGATGCACAAACGAGCCCGCGACGGTGCCGTGGCGGCAGCCCACCCCGCCCAGGCGGCGTCCGGCTACGTCGCGGATTTCCGCGAACAGTGCGCCGCGGCGGCACGATTCGCGGGCGAGATGGAACTCGTGCCCGCGAAAGCGCGCGCCCTTGGGGCCCAAGGGGCCGGAGGCGAAGAGGGTAAGGCGCCGCCAGCCGATGCGCGGCTCGGGCTCGGCGAGGGTGCTCGCGACGGGGAGCAGCCCGAGCATGGTGTGCGCGGTGCCCCCTGCGTCGATCAGCGTCTCGCCGAGCACCATATAGCCGCCGCATTCGCCGAACACGAAGGCACCGCGCGCCGCAGCCGCCAAAAGCCCGGCGCGAAAGCGCTCGGCCGCGGCGAGCCGGCCGGCATGGAGCTCGGGATAGCCGCCGGGCAGATAGACGGCGTCGGCAGCGGCATCGGGCGCTTCGTCGGCGAGCGGTGAGAAGAAGCAGAGTTCGGCTCCAGCCGCCCGCCAACCCTCGAGCGTCGCGGGATAGGCGAAGGAAAAGGCGACGTCGCGGGCCACCGCGATCCGTTGTCCGAGCGGGGGCAGGGGACGCGCGCCGCGCGCGAGCCCGGCTACGCTCGGCGGACGGGCGAGGCGCAAGAGCCGATCGAGATCGACATGTTGGGAAACGAGCTCAGCGGCGCGGGCAAGCGTGCGCGCAAGTTCGGGCAGCTCCTCGGGCTGCACGAGCCCGAGATGACGGCTCGGCAAAACGAGCAGCGGATCCTCAGGCAACCAGCCCAAAACGCGGGTGGAAAAGCGCGCTTCGCAGGCTTGGATCAACAGGGCGGCGTGATCGGGACCGCTCACCCGAGCCAGCAACAGCCCCACGATCTCGACCTCGTCGCGCCAGCGCAAGAAGCCCTCAACGAGCGGGGCGATCGAGGCGCCGAGCTTGGCGCAGTCGATCACGAAGACGACCGGCAGGCCGAGCAGTGCGGCAAGGTCACCGGTCGAGCCGGTGCCGTCGGGAGCCCCGTCGGCGAGCCCCATCATGCCTTCGCCGATGAGCAGATCGGCGCCCGCGCTTGCGCGCTCGAGCAGACCCACAAGCGTCGCAAAGCGCATCGCCCAGCAGTCGAGGTTGAAGGTGGGCTTGCCCGTCACGGCGCTGTGAAAGAGGGGGTCGATGAAATCCGGGCCGACCTTGAAGGAGGCCACCGACAGACCGCGCTTTTGGAGCGCGCCCAAGACACCGAGCACGGCCACGGTCTTGCCGGAGCCGGTGAAGGGTGCGGCGAAGAGGAGGGTGGGCGCACTCATCGCCCCCTCGGCAGCTAGGGGCGGGCGGGGCGATCGGGTGGTGGAGGCGGGGCGCGCACTTTAGCGCGCCACCGAAGGTGCCGGCCGCGCAGGCCTTTCGCTCGGAGCGGGGCTCTCGCGCGCCGCGAGCACGATTGCAAGCGGCCCAAGCGGTTCTTCGCCTGCCTCTTCCAAGCGTCGCGCCGGCTGACCCGGGCTCTCGATGAGCAGCGCGCTGCGCGCCATCCGTGCGGCGGCGAGCGCCTCGCGCACCTTGGACAGGTTGCGGCCGACGCGCAGCAACACCGCGCGGTCGACCGAGCGCAGGATCTCCGCCAGCCGGCGCGGTGGCAGCGTCGCGCTCACGATCGCAAGCGCCTGTTCGCGCAGGACAAAAGGCCAAAGCGCACCCGCAGCGGCAGCGGCGAAGGGCGGAATGCCGGGCACGGCCACGCATTCGAAGCGGTGCGCAAGGCGCTCGAGGAGCTGCGCGAAGGAAGGGTTGAAGAGCGGATCGCCCTCGCAGAGGAACACGACATCCTGGCCTTGACCGAGTTCGCCCACGATGCCGGTTGCGAGTTGCGCATAGGCGCGCGCGGTGGCGGCAGGGTCGGCTTGCGACGGCAAGACGGCGACGAGCTCGCGGGTCCCGGGCTTGAGATGGCCGGATACGATCTCGCGCGCCCGGCTCGTTCGGCCAGCGGCCGCCACGAAAGCTACGATCTGGGTGGCCTCGAGGATCCGCACCGCCTTGACGGTGAGGAGTTCCGGGTCGCCGGGCCCGACACCCAGGCCGATCAATCTGCCGCGCCGCATCCCCTGACCACTGTCCGTTCGGGTTTCATCCGCTCAAGGCGCGATCCGAGAGAAGCCGCACCCATACCAAAACGCACCACGGTTTCGCCACCGTGGCCGAAGCCGCCCTCCCTTCTCTGCGCGTTGCTTAGCCTTTCTGTTCTTTTCCGTCCATGGCGGGGGGAGAGGAGCAGAGAACGCAGCTCGAGCGCGCTTTCGGCCGGTGCGCGCGCTGGCGCACAAGCTAAGCGAAGAGAAATTCCTTACACCCAAGACTGTAAAAGCCCGCCTGCAACAACAACCGAGCAACCGAGCTCGGCCGAAGGGAGGAGAGCGCCCGGTCGTCGACCGGTTGCAGCCGCGTGTTTTCTAGTTGAAGGTGGGAGCATGCGGTTTGGGTTCGAAAGAGGCGAGCCATGCCTCCACTTCGGCGAGCGTGCGGCCCATAAGAAAGAGACGGCCCCAGATCTCGAGCGTGATCAGCCCGAACAGCGCCTGCACCCACCGCTCGCCGCGCGCCACCAATCGCGTAATTCCTGAGCGTTTGAACCCCAAATGGGTCTCGAGAAAGCCGTCGGAGAAAAAGTCAGGGCGCACGTAGGGGCGCGTCCACTGCCAAAGTGGCAGAGGAAAGCCCATTTTCTTTCGCACGACGAGCTCTTTCGGCATGTGGCGAAGAGCAACCTGTTTGAGGATCCATTTATCGGCATGTCGGCCCAATTTATAGTCTAGTGGAAGATTGACTGCGCGGGCCACCAGTCGCGGGTCGAGATACGGGACGCGGCATTCCACCGACGCACCCATGCTCATTCGATCAAGACGACGCAGGAGCGGGCTTAAGAAATCGCCGAGATCGGCCAGCATGGCCCCCAGCACTTCGCGGTCTTGTTCTCTGTCCACGAACCCGTAGGCCTCGATGCAGGTCTCGAGCCATTCACGGCGCGCGAAACGGTCGAGCATGAGCACGGTGGGAGGCATGAGTTCGCGGAAGCGAATCGACGTCACCGGTAGCTCGGCTTCGGCGTAGATTAGGAGAGCCAAACCCTCGCGGATCAGCGGTGGGATCTTGTCGAGCCAAGGGCGCAGGCGCTGCAGGCGGCGGCGGCGGCGGTAAGCCCAAGCGTAGCCGCCGAACAGTTCATCGGCCCCTTCTCCGGCCAGGGCGACGATCACCCCGTGCTCGCGGACGACCCGGCTGATGAGGTGGTAGGCGACCGAGTTGGGGTGGGTAAGCGGCAGATCCGACAGCCACACGGTGCGGGCGAGGGCGGCGCGAAAGGCCCCGCCGTCGAGGCGCATGGTTACAAAGGTGAGGCCTTTGCGGCGGCACAGAGCCTCGGCGTAGGGCCGCTCGTCGTGATCGGGAAACCCGGCGACCGAGACGTGGAAGGCGGTGAGATCGGATCGATAGCGAGCGGCGAGGGCGGTCAACAGGGAGGAATCGAGGCCGCCGGAGAGCAGGGTCCCGACCGGAACATCGGACACGAGCTGCTCGCGCACCACGGTGGCGAGCGTGTCTTCGATCTCTTCCGCCAGCGCTTGGGCGGTGAGGGTTTCGGCACGGCGGTAGGCGGTGGCATCGACCGCTGTCGGCGGTCGAAAGTAAAAGCGATGCTGGCGCACGCCGTTGACAATTTTGACGATTTCGCCTGGTAGAACAGACTCAATACCACGCACGAGGCTTTTGCGATCAGGGAAATCGAGATTGCGGTAGAGCGACCATTGAAGAATAGACAAATCGTCGACTCGCGGATCGGGATGTTCCGGGATGAGTGCTTTGATCTCAGAAGCGAACAACAAAATGTCGCCCAATTCGAGATAATAGAGGGGTTTGACCCCGAGATGATCGCGGACCAGCCACAGCTCGCGACGCTCGCTGTCCCAAAAGGCGAAGGCCAAGATGCCGGCGAGCCGCGGCAACACCGCCTCGCCCCAGGCGATCAAGCTGTGCAATAGGACCTCGGTGTCTCCGGTCGAGCGGAAGCGCACGCCGCGGGCTTCGAGCTCACGCCTGAGCTCGGGGGCGTTGTAGAGCTCACCGTTGTAGGCGAGGACGTAGCGTCCCGAGGGATCGACCATGGGCATGTGGCCGGCGGGCGAGAGGTCTTGGATGGCGAGCCGGCGCGAGCCCAAGCAGATCGGTCCGTCGTGCCAGATTCCCTCGTCATCGGGGCCGCGATGGGCGATCCGCTGGCACATGCGCGCGACCACGGGGGCGTATTGGGCGCCGGTCATCCCGGGAACACGGCACAAGACGCCGGCAAGACCGCACATGCTCTCCTCCTGCGCGCGGGCGCGAGCGAAGGCCGTCCTTGCGACCGCCGCCCACTCTAAACGGGATCGGTCAACGCACGCTTAGCGAGCTCGCGGCTGCGGTCGCGGCCTTCGAAGTGGCGCGGCGGCTCGACGCCGAGCAGACCGAACACGGTCGCCGGCACATCGAGAATGTGACCATCGGCGATGCGCGCCCCGGCCGTAATCCCGGCGCCGGCAGCGAGCAGAAAAGCGTTGGGTCGATGGTTACCGGTATAATAGGCGGGAGTCTCATAGCCGCATTTGCCGCACACGAGCCCAACACTCGGCCCTTCGAGGCGATCGAGGATGCGCGCATTCTCGTCCCAGCTGATCACGAGATCCGGCAGATGCGGCCGCTCGCTGCCAGGAAAGAGCGTATCGATACGGTACACGCGTCCCGCCGGCTGCCGGTTTGAGGGATTGCGCAAGGCGCGCAGCTCGAGCTCGAGCCGCGCGAGGAGTTCCTCATAGGCCGCACCGGGGGTGACGATCCCGCGCGGCTCGCGCCCGGCGAGGTTGATGCGCACGAAGCCCTCGTTGTTGTTGTGGATCGGAAACGCCCGTGTGCGCGACCAATCGATGTCGGCGTTGAGCCATTTGAGCGACAGTTGTGTCTTAAGGCGGCGCGGAAGACAACGGCTCACCGCCATGCGCACCGGCAAGGGCACGAGCGCGCGCAGGCGAGAAGCGAGGCTGGCCTTGGGCGCCGGGGCGGAGCCGGAGCGGGCCTGGCCGACCCCGGGGGCGTGGAAGAGATCGAGAGCGTGCAAGAGTTCGCCCATGAGATGGGCGCCCGAGTAGTTGGGCCCCATGCCGTCGCCGGAGACGAGCAGAACCGTGGTGCGGTCGTCGAGATGGCGGGCGAGGATGTCGCCGATCGCGCGATCGACGGCCGCGTAGACGTCGAGCAGTGGATGCGGCAGATTTGGAATGGGACGGTGCAGCGGATAATCCGGATCGCCTGAGTGCCACAGATAGTGGCCGCCGCCGTGCGGCTCGCCGAAGGTGACGAACGCCATCTCCCAGGGATGGTGAGCAAGCAGCCAGTCGACCGCCCGGGCTTTGAGCGCAGCTGCGGCTACGAGGCGGTCGCGGAACCAGCGCTGGTCCGGAACCGTCACCTGCTGGCTGTGCTCGGGCGCCGGATAGGGGCCGATTTCCCGGATGAGCCGGTCGCGCAAACCGTTCGGACGCGAGAAGGGCTCGCCGAACCAGGTCCACGTGCCCCATTCGCCGATCTGGATGCCGGAAAATCCCTCGGTCGGCGTGTCCATGAAGGCGTCGAAGACGATGCACCGACGCCCGGCGGCATCGAGGAATTTCCAAAAGGGCGGCACCGCCATCCAGCGCGGGTCGGTGCGGTGGATCCGCTGATCGCCGGCGCGCACCTGATAGGCGTGGTAAAGGCCGTGCCGGCCGGGGTTCACACCCGTATAGATGGTAGGCCAAGCCGAAACGTGCAGCACTTCGGCGGTGGTGCGCAGGCGCGACCACGATCCCTCGCGCATCAAGCGCGCGAAGGTCGGCAGGTGCCCTGCGGACGTCCACCGCTCGATGAGTTCGGCATCGGCGGCATCGAGGCCGATCAGCAGAAGGCGACGCGCGGGCGCACTCATCGTTGGGGATCTGAGCTCGCGGGAATAAAGCGGCCGTCGGCGACCTCGGCGATCGCCACCCGACGGGCCTCGGCGGACGAGCGCTTGGCGGCTTCGAGCATGGCGATCGTCCAGATGTTGTCCTCGCCCCGTGTCTCCGCCGGTTGGCCTTTTTCGACCGCCGCTTGCAGGGCCATCAAAAGCGCGGTCGTGCCGCCGCGGGGATAGGACTCCTCGTCACCCGGCGGAACCGGCACGTTCTTGACCGGAAAGAACCAACGGCTTGTGCCGCGGCGCAAGAAGACCCAGCGGCGATTGGTCCAAATCGTACCCTTTTCCCCCTCGATGCGGATGGCGCAGGCATAGCGCGGGGCGCTCATCGTTCCTGTATAGCTCACTTGGATGGAGCCGAAGTCGATCTGGGCCTGGGTGGCATCGAAGCCCTCATAGTCCGACCAGGGTGCTCGCCAGGTCTTGACCGCGAGGCTGTGCGGACGGCCGAACCACATGCGCATCGAATCGAAGTGATGTACGGCGACCGCCTGCAGCTGCGGATAGTCGATGCGCGCGAGCCACGGGCCTTCGTTGGCAGCGCGCATCGCGCGATGATCGATGAAGATGCAATGGTCGATGCGGCCGATGCGTTCCTCTTCGAGGAGTTTTTTGACCGTGCGCTCTGCTGCCCAGAATCGGTATTGCTCCGCGACGATTACTTGGCGGCCGAGTTCCTGCGCGCGGGCGAGCACCCGCGCCGCCTCCGCCACCGTGGGCGTGAACGGCTTTTCCACCATGACGTGCAAGCCGCGTTCGAGGCAGGCAAGCGTCTGCTCGGCGTGCAGCCGATCCGGGCTCGCGATCAAGGCGGCATCGGCTTCCACTTCTTCAAGCGCGCTCGCAAGATCGGTGAAGGTCTTACAGCCGGCCGGCAAAAGCGGCTTCGCTCTCTCCAGATTGGCGGCATCGGGCTCGACCACCGCCACGCACTCGGTACCCGGATAGGCTTTGAGATATTCGAGCCAATGGCGGCCGCGGATTCCCGTTCCGACCTGCACGACCTTGATGGTCACGAGCGCGCTCCTTCGAGATTACAAATCAAGCGCCAGGGACGGCCCTCGAGATGCGAGGGCGGATCGATGCCGAGGGCAGCGAGGACGGTTGGAGCGATATCCTCAACCCGCGCATCCCGCGGCAGCGCTCCCGGGTCGATCCCCGGGCCGGCCAAGAGCGCAAAGCCGGGGCCGGCGTGGGTTCCCGGCCGCGGATCGGGGAAGACGCCTTCCACCCGTCCGATCCGCGGGCTTTCGAGCGCACGGATCGGACGGTCGCTGTGCCAATGGACGACGAGATCGGGCAAATAGGCGCTCTTGGGCCCCGAGAGTTCGCGGTCAGCGCGCAGGACCCTCGCTACCGCCGGAGCGCCGGTGTCGGGATGACGCAGGGCCAGCAGTTCGTGCTCGAGTTCGTCGAGGAGGCTGGTGTAGGCGTCTTGGGGGACGATGCCGAGCGGCTCGCGACCGGCGAGATTGATGCGAATACAGCCTTCGAGATCGGTGATCAGACAATAAGCGCGGGTTTTCGACCAATCGATACTGGCGGTATCCACCCGATGGGCGAGCCGATCGCGCAGGCCACGCGGCAGTAAATCAACGAGTTTCTTGCGCAGATCCTTGGGCAACAAGTCGCGCACGACTTTCACGGGATCGAAGCTCTTTGCGGGCGCGGCCTGCGCCACCCCGGGCCGGCTCAGATCGGAGGAGACAAGATAGCCCAAACGGGCGAGTACCTGCGGCAAGAGGTGCCAGCCGGCGCGATTGGGGCCGATCGCGTCGCCCGAGACGAGCAGGATCATCGTCTCGGGCCCGGCTGCTTCGAGGATCACGCCGAGGCAACGGTCGAGTGCTCGGTATACGCGGATGAGATGGGGTTGCTGCGCGGGGGGCTCGAGCGAACCGTCGTGAGGAGGGATCCAGCAGTAATGGGCGGCGGGATGGGTTTCATCGAGGCAGGTGACGAAGAGGTCCCACCGCCGCTGTTTCATGAGCCACACGGTGGCGCGGGCACGAACCTCGAGCGCGGCCGCGAGTTTTTCCGCCATCTCATGCGGATCGAGGGGAGCAAAGCCGATGGCGTGGGCTTCGAGCCCGAGCGGATGGCGCCCGACCGAGCGGACGAGTTCCGCTAAGAGACCCGAGGGCAACGAGCGCGGGGTCAAATACTGGGCCCAGGTGCCCCATTCCAGGACGAGGTCGCCTGCAAAGCCCGGCTCCGGATGAACGTAGGGGGTATCGAACACGACGCAGCGGCGGCCGGCGGCGGCAGCGAGGGCCCAAAAGGTGGGCGCGCCATAGAGGCCGGGGGCGAAGCGGCGCCAGCCCTGCACCCCGGGCGCGGGCTGGAAGGTGAACCAGACACCATGGCGCGCTGGACCGACGCCTGTGTAGAGCGAGGGCAGGGCGGCGACATGCAGCAGCTCAGCTGGTGTGGAAAGCTCACCGAATCGTGCGCGGGCGAAGAGGCCGCGCAGATTGGGAAGTTCGCCGCTCTCCGCCCAGCTCCGCAGATAGCGGGCATCACCGAGCTCGAGCGCGAGGACGAGCACGTTCCGGTTCACGTCCAGCCCCGCACGATCACGACCGAGCAGGCGACGATCGTCGCTGCGGCGGCCATGTTCACCCAAGCGGCGAGAGCGGCCGGGCGATGACCCCAGATCGCCTGGTAGAGGATCATCCAAAAAACGAGCCCAAGCTTAAGGGCAAGGAAAGCCCCATCGGGCCGATCGAGAAACGATAGGGTGATAAGATCGAGTGGCGAAATCCCGCGCAACCACACGAGATAGAGCCCGCTCGGTACGAGGATCGCAAGCGCCGGCCAGCCAAGCCCGCCCAAATAGCGCATGCGCTCGCGTAAAAACGTCGCTTCTTCGGGCGGTTCGACCGCTTTGAGCGCAGGCCCGGTGATGAGCGACCACACGAACATGTGGCCGATCCACAAGACGACCGCGAGCACATGGGCGGTTACGACGAGGTGATAGAGGCTCACAGCCGCCCTCAGCGCAACAGAGGAACCGACAAGACCACCGCGAGAAGCGCAAGCGGCAAGGCGCTGAGCGCCCAAGCAGGACGCGGCCTTTGAGCGAGGGCGGCGTGGACGGCGAAGAGCAGGATCACCGCGGCGAGTTTGAGCCAGAAGATGAGCCCCCGCGGTTCAAGTCCGCCGACAAGGCCGGCTAAGGTTCCGCTCGCAGCCGCTCCAAGGAGCAAGAGCCAACCGACCATCGGCAAGGGCAGGCGCCAGCGGTACGGAACGAAGACGTGCGGCCAGCGCGCCCGAGCCACCGTGCGGAGATGGCGTTCGACCTCTGCCGCATCGCGATCACGTCCGAGCGCGCGGGCCATAATGGCCCAAAACAAGCAATAGCCGACGACCAAGATGGCCATGAGGATGTGGAAGAAGGCCGCGAGTTGCCAACGTCCCGTCACGATGTTCTCCCCACGGCCGAAAGCGCCCGTTCGCAGGCCATCAAATAGCCGCGCGCGGTATCGTCCCAGCTCGGTTGCGGATGGGCGAGGGCGGCACAACCCATAGCCGCGAGCCGCTCGCGTGACGGCAGCTCGGTAAGGAAACGCAGCCAAGATTCGCGGGAAAAGTCAATCAAGAATCCGAAGGCGCCATCGCCCAAAAGGGTGCGCATCCGCGCGCTCGGGCTGCCGGCTACGGCGCGACCGACGGCGAGATATTCGGGAACCTTCATCGTCGCATAGCCGAGATCACCGGTCGCGAACGCGCGCGGCTCATAGGGCGCAAGACACAGGTCAGCGGCGGCGATCCACAAGGGCACGGTTTCGTGAGGGACGCGTCCGTGCAGGATCACCGCTCCATTCGCAGCCGCAGCTTTTTGCGCGTAGAGCACACCGCGCACACCGTCCCCCAAGACGTGCAGCTCGACTCCCGGCAACTTCAGGCTCGCCAACGCTTCGATCGGTCCATCGAGGGTGTGGGTCTCATCCAACACCCCGACATAGAGCATCACGAAGCGGTCCAAAGGGATCCCGAGCTGTGCTCGCGCGGTTGCCTGATCCAAGGGCTTAAAGAGGGCGCGATCGACACCGAGCGGCACCACCGCGATCCGCTCTGGGGCGAGGCCCCACACCCGAACCATAGCCTTTTTAAGCTCCTCGGTTTCTGCGAGCACCACCGGAAGACGCCGCAGTGCCGCACCGGCAAGGCTGCGGCCGAGTGCGATGCGCAAGCGCTTGGCCAAGCCGGCATCGCGATGGCGCGCGGCGGAGGGTACGACATTTTCCACCGGCACGCCGGGAATTCCCAAGCGAAGTCCATAGGCAGAGAGAGAGCCCGAAAGGATCCAGCTCTTCTCGAGAAAGACGTCGAAGCGCGCGCGCGCCTCGCGCACGAAGCGGCGCAGACGCGCGAGATAGCGCGCGAATTCGAGCGCGCTCATACCCCGCATGGCGGCATCGTCGACCACGCGATCCGGTCGGCGCTCGGGTTCGAGTTCGATGACGCGCATGTCATCGCCGAGGCCGTCGTCGAGCCGGTAGCGTACGGCGATGGTTACATCGGCGTAGGCAGCAAGCGCCCGCGACAGCGACAGCACGTTGCGTGACGGGCCGACGGTGGGAAGGAGTCCATGTCCCGGGACGAGATAGCAGATCCGCAACCGGGAACCGACCTGCCCCCGCCGGTGCGCAGGCGGCGTGGGCGTCGTCGTGGCTGCCCCCAGCGTAGGAGCCATGTCCTCTAAATCCACCCCGCCGCGAGGCGCCACCAGCCGATCGCTACGGCATCGAGCAACCGTCGCATCAAGCGCTCGGCTGGGGTAGTGGTCAGCTCCGAGCGAAACGGCACCACTCCGCCGCACAAAACAGCGCGGTCCGGAAGCCGCCGTTTGGATTGGATGCGCCGCCTCTCGGCCAGGATGGTGCGGCGATGGGCGACAATCCAGCGCACAGCCGCCCACCACTCGCGAAGCCAGCCCTTCTTCGCCGCGATCAGCAGCTGACCGACTTCGAAAACAAGAAGGGCGGGCGAGAGCATGAGCAGCGTGCGGCCCGAATAGTTCTTGAGCAAGAGCAGCCACCGGTTGCGAATGAGGAGGTAAACACGTCGCGGCGTGTAGGTGCCAACGGCGCGGATCGACAGTCCCTCCGCCCCGTCCCCGTGCAGGCACAACGCTTCGGGCACGGAGAGGATGTCGCGTCCCATCAGCCGCAAGCGCAAGCCGAAGTCGTGGTCTTCGGCATAGATGAAGAAATTAGGGTCGAAAGTCTCCCCATCGAGCCGTGAACGGGCGACCATGAAGGCGGCGCTCACCACGCCGTCGACCGGACGCGTTGTGGCCTGTGCTTGCGCGCGCGGCAGATCTTGATGGTGCAGGATCATAAGGCCGAGGTAGTGGTTGTCGGCTCCATCGTACTGCACCACGTCGGGTCTATGGGCATAGAGGATGCGCGGTGCTGCAACCGCCGCGTTGGGATGCTCCCGAAGAGCGCGCAGGAGCAACGCGGCGCAGCCGGGCTCCGGTACGACATCATTATCGATGAACAAGACGAACTCGCTCTCGGCAAGGGAAAGGCCGACGTTGCGAGCACGCCCGGGCCCGTCGTTGCGCTCGAGGCGCACGACGCGCATCTCGGGGAAAAGTTCCCTGGCAAGTGCGAGGCTGTTGTCCTCGGAAGCGTTGTCGATCAGCAGCACTTCCGCGAACTCGTCGCGGATCCTGTGCACAGCGGGCAAGGTGCGGGCAAGGTGCCGTGCTCCGTTGTAGTTGATGATGCACAGCGTCGGGCGCGTCGGTTCACACGTCGTCACGGCAGTTCCAGCATTGAGCGCGAGCGCGAACCGCTCGACCCCGAAAGAGAACGAAAAGACGTATAGCCGAGTTCGCGCATGCCGGCTAGCGCCGCGCATCCTCCGGTACACAATGGGTGCAGAGGAACATCGTCAGCAGCAGTGGCAGAGGTGCCGTCCCGCCGGCTAGACTCCCTGCAGAGTCTTGGGAGCGTCCGATGCCGCACTCGCAGACCGCCGTGTTCCGCCGCCTCGTGCGCGACCATATGGCCGCAGCACCGGTCGTCGTGCCGCTCGGCAGCACCGCTGCCGAAACCGTAGCGCAGATGTCGCGCAATCGTGCCTCGGCGGCGGTGGTGGTGGACGCAGATGGCACCATCTGTGGCATCCTCACCGAACAGGACGTGGTCCGCCGGATCGCCTGCCGACGCATCGGCGAGCAACCGATCGACGGGCTCATGACGCAACCGGTGCTCACCGTGCGCGCCGACGATCCGCTCTATCGCGCCATCGGCTTTATGCGTCGCAAGCGTCTGCGCCACATGCCGGTGGTCGACGACGGCGGACGGCTCGTGGGCATGCTGTTCCTGCACGACGCCTTGGGCTCGGCGATCGGCCCCTTGCTCGAGGAGATCGACCGTCTCACCCACGAGGACACGATGGAAGGGCTCGCGCAGGTGAAGGCGGCGCAGGTCGCGCTCGCGCGCCGACTCCTCGCCGATGAGGTCCCCGCTCCGGAGATCCAGGCCCTGGTTTCCGATATCAACAACGATCTCTATCGGCGCGTACTGGATCTGGTCGTTGCCGAGCTCGCAAGCGATGGATGGGGGCCGCCGCCCGTACCCTTCGCCGCCATCGTGATGGGCTCCGGCGGACGCCGCGAGAGCTACCTCTTCCCCGATCAGGACAACGGCTTCGTGCTCACCGATTATCCCGATGAAGCCCACGCCGCCATCGATCCGTGGTTCATCGAATGCGCCGAGCGCATGACCCGGGCTCTCGACCGGCTCGGTTTTCCTTTGTGCAAGGGCGGCGTAATGGCCACCAACCCGCTCTGGCGCAAGAGCTTATCGCAGTGGAAAGCACAGATTACGGGGTGGATGCGAAAAAAACAGGAAGCGATGCTCTTGTTTTGCGACATTTTCTTCGACTTTTTGCCGGTATGGGGAGAGCGTCGTCTCGCTGAAGATCTGCGCGAGTTCGTAACCGAGACGGTACCGAAAAACCCGATTTTTTTGCGCGAGATGTTCGGGATCCAAGCCGATCACCGCGCAGCGATCGGGCTCTTCAACCGATTCATTACCGAACGGCAAGACCCGGCGCATAAAGGGCACATCAATTTGAAGCTCATGGGCACGCTCCCGCTCGCCGAGGCTGTGCGCCTTTGGGCTCTGCGCCATGGGGTGTCCGAGACGGGCACGCTTGCGCGGATCCAGGCATTGCAGGCGCGGGGCGAGATGACCGCCGATGAGGCCGATCGCTTGCGCGCCGCTTTCGTCTTCATCACCGGGCTGCAATTGCGTCAGCAGATCGCCGACTATGACGCGGGGCGGCCGGTCGGCAACTTCCTCGACCCCAAAACACTCACCGATCGCGAGCGCGAGACCCTTAAGAATGCGTTTCGTGCCATCAACGACTTCCGCACCCGGCTCAAGAGCGAGCTCACCGGCACCTTGTTGTAGTAAGCGGCCGCAGTTGGTTCGGGATCCGGGTGGTGCGGGAGGACGGGTACGGGCAGCGAGATCCCCTTGCTCTCGCCGGCATCCAGTTCTCGGGCTAAGAGCGAACCGAGCGCGCGCTCAGGGCAACCGCGATTGGGGGGGGCGATGTTCGAAGGGTTCGAGCGCCGCACGGTGCATCTCGAGGTGGGGGACTTCCCGGTCCTTCTAGGCGGCTCGGGCCCGCCGGTTCTGCTGCTTCACGGCTACCCGCAGACCCATGTCATGTGGCGAAGCGTAGCTCCGGTACTCGCCCGGTTCGCGACTGTGGTGCTCACCGATCTGCGCGGCTACGGCCGGGCGCCCAAGCCTCCCGGCGATCCTAAGCATCGCGGTTATTCCAAGCGGGTGATGGCCGCCGACATGGCGGCGCTTATGAGCGCGCTCGGCTTTGCGCGCTTTGCGGTTGTGGGGCACGACCGCGGCGGGCGCGTCGCCCATCGACTGGCGCTCGATCATCGCGAGCGGGTCGAGAAGCTCGCAGTCCTCGATATCGTGCCGACGCGAACCGTATTTTCATCCACCAGCCGCGAACTCGCGCTCGGTTATTTCCATTGGTTCTTCTTGGCCCAGCCGGCGCCGCTGCCGGAGCGGATGATCGGCGCCGATCCCGATTTCTGGCTCGAGACGGTGCTCGCGCGCTGGTCGGGAACACAAGACCTCGCGCCCTTCTCGGGGCCTGCGCTCGAAGCCTATCGCGCTGCGTTTCGCAATCCGGCCACTATCCATGCGAGTTGCGAAGACTATCGCGCGGCGGCGACGATCGATCTTGAAGACGACACCGCCGATGCCGATCAGCGGATCGTATGTCCTGTGCTCGTACTCTGGGGCGAAAAAGGGCTCATGCACCGTCTGTTCGACGTACTCGCGACTTGGCGGGAAAAAGCCACTGGTCCGATCGCCGGTCGCGCGCTCCCCTGCGGGCATTTCTTGCCCGAAGAACTGCCCGAGGGTACCGCAGCAGCGCTCGAGGAATTCCTCAAGGCATAAGATAAGATACCTTAGGTCTTTTGGCTCGCGCGGCTTTCCAAGCGTTGCTTGGCCTCGGCCAAGAGCACCTCGCGCAGCTTAGGATCGCCGCCGATCAGGCGATGAAAATCGGAGGCGTGCAGCTCGAGCAATCGGCAGGGGGTCAAGGTGGTCACACTCGCTTCGCGCGGTCGGCCTTCGAGCAGGGCGAGTTCGCCAAAGAAACTGCCGGGTCCGAGGATGATCCGCCGTTCACCGCGCAAAACGAACACCCGGCCGCGGTCAATGAAGTACATTGCCTCGGGATGTTCTCCTTTGCGCAGGATCGTGTAGTGCGGCGGCAGATCGCGCTGGTGCAGGAGTGCGGTGAGCTCGGCGAGCTGGGCGGGGCCGAGGTGGCGGAAAAGAGAAACGCGCGCGACCATCGAGGCGCGCGCCAAGAACTCCTGCTTTTGCAATTCGCGCGCGAAGCCGGCACCTAAAATCGCGGTCGGAAAGGCGAGCGTGGCGACGCTTAAAAGTGAGGTGAAGGAGGCCACCAACTTGCCGAGCGGCGTAAGCGGGACGACGTCGCCATAGCCCACCGCGGCGAGGGTGACCACAGCCCAGTACAGGGCTTGGGGGATGGATCCGAACTTGTCGGGTTGGATATCGGCCTCGATCGCGTGCATCAGGCCGGCGGACAAGATCAACAACACGGCGACGAAGAGAAACACCGAGCCCAAGGCGCGACGCTCGTTGTACAAGACCACGCGGAACGTCGCGAGGGCGGGTGAATAGCGAGCGATCTTGAGCACGCGCAACAAGCGCAATATACGCAGTAGCAAAAAATTAGAAGGCACAAAAGCGTTCAGGTAAAAGGGCAAAATCGCGGCCAGGTCGACCAGCGCCATGGGGGTGACGATCCATCTCAGACGACCCCAAAGAGGGTGGTTCCAACGACCGGCGCGGTCCTCGACCACCGACCACAGCCGCAGCCCGTATTCGAGCGTGAAGACGAGGGTAAAGGTGGTCTCGACAAGACCGAACAACGCGTGCCACACGCGCGGGATCTCGGGCATCGTGTCGAGGATCGTGGCCGCCGCCGCAAGCAGAATGAGCCCGGCGAGCGCGCGGCGCACGCGCCGGACCTGCGGGCCGGTCGCCTCTTCATCCTCGAGCAGTTCGTAGATTCGCGCCCGCGACCACATGGGAGCAAAAACCCGGCGCTAGCGAGTCACGCGTGGGCAGCACGCGTAAGACGGCACAATCGAACAGGTAAGGCGAAACGATCCGATCAAGAAGGCGCCGCAGTCGGTTGGCTCGCCGCAGCCGGTGCGCGGCGCCCTACTTGGCGCGAACGTCGCGCTTGCGCGTAAGAGCGCGCGGGCTCGGCGCACGCGCGGCGAGCACAACGGCCAAAAACGCCGGTTGCCGCCGGCCGATGCGCGCAGGTGCGGCGAGAACACCATGGCCGATCGGGTACCGTTCGGGCATTTCCCATCCGGCTCGCCCTTACCGCGCACCGGCCGAGCTTTCCTCGCGACGTTCCGCTCGCTGCGATCCCCGGCCGGGTTCGGCCGGAGCGGCGTCCACCGTCTCGAGCGTCGCGCGTGTTCGTCTGCGCACCTCAGGTGCGGTCGAACTCAGGCAACGCGCAGTGGCTTGTAGCGGATACGGTGCGGTTGATCGGCGGCACCGCCCAGGCGGCGACGGCGATCGGCTTCGTAGTCCTGATAGTTACCCTCGAACCACACCACGCGCGAATCGCCCTCAAAGGCCAGGATGTGCGTACAGACCCGATCCAAGAACCATCGATCGTGGCTGATGATCACTGCGCAACCGGCAAAGTCCATAAGCGCATCCTCAAGGGCGCGCAGCGTATCGACGTCGAGATCGTTGGTCGGCTCGTCGAGAAGAATGACGTTGGCACCAGACTTGAGGAGCTTGGCCATGTGGACCCGGTTGCGCTCACCTCCGGAAAGCTGCCCGACTTTCTTCTGTTGATCGGGGCCACGGAAATTGAAGGCGGCGACATAGGCCCGGCTCGAAACGCTGTGCTTGCCGAGCTGGATGACGTCTTTACCCTCCGAGATTTCTTCCCACACGGTCTTGTTCGGGTCGAGCGTATCGCGGGTCTGGTCGACGTAACCGAGCTTGACCGTATCGCCGATCCGAAGCGTGCCGGCATCCGGCTTTTCTTGGCCGACGATGATCCGAAAGAGTGTCGTCTTGCCAGCGCCATTGGGACCGATGACGCCCACGATGCCCCCGGGCGGCAGGCGGAAGGAGAGATTTTCGAAGAGGAGCTTGTCGCCATAGGCCTTGGTCAGGCCCTCTGCCTCCACCACGAGGTCGCCCAAGCGAGGACCGGGCGGGATGACGATCTGAGCCGACTGCGGCGCCCGCTCGTGGGCGCGGCGCAAGAGCTCCTCATAGGCCTGGATGCGCGCTTTGGCCTTGGCCTGGCGGGCGCGCGGGGAGGCGGCGATCCACTCCTGTTCGCGCGCGAGCGTCTTTTGCCGAGCGATCTCTTCGCGCTCTTCTTGCTCGAGACGCTTGCGCTTCTGTTCGAGCCAGCCGGAATAATTGCCCTGGTAGGGATAAGCGCGGCCGCGGTCGAGCTCGAGGATCCATTCCGCGACGTTATCGAGGAAGTAGCGGTCGTGGGTGACCGCCACCACTGTTCCCTTGTACTCCTTGAGGTGGCGTTCGAGCCAGGCCACCGATTCGGCGTCGAGATGGTTGGTGGGCTCATCGAGGAGCAAGAGATCGGGCTGCGAGAGCAACAGACGACAGAGCGCGACACGCCGCCGCTCGCCGCCCGAGAGGGTGGTGACGTCGGCATCGCCCGGCGGACAGCGCAGGGCGTCCATGGCGATTTCGAGTTGGCGGTGGAGCTCCCACCCCTGAACGGCGTCGATCTTCTCCTGCAGCTCCGCCTGCTCGGCTAAGAGGGCGTTCATCTCCTCTTCGTCCAAGGGCTCGGCAAAGCGCGCCGAGATCGCATCGAAACGGTCCAAAAGGGCCTTGGTCTCGGCTACCCCTTCCATCACATTGCCGAGGACGTCCTTGGCGGGATCGAGCTTGGGTTCCTGCTCGAGATAGCCGATCCGCACTCCTTCCGCGGCCCAGGCCTCGCCGGAAAAATCCTTGTCAATGCCGGCCATGATGCGCAAAAGCGTGGATTTTCCGGAACCGTTGATGCCGATGACACCGATCTTGGCACCTGGTAAGAACGCCAAAGTGACGTTGTCGAGGACTTTTTTGCCGCCAGGGAAGATCTTGGTCAGACGTTTCATTACGAAGACGAACTGGTATGCGGCCATCCGGTTCCTCGAGTGTTGGGGGTTAGCAGAAAAGTGCAGCGAGGTGCGCGTTTTTTAGCGTGCGAGGCGCGTGGGCGGAAGAGCCGCGGCATGGCGCGCGGCTTAGTCTTGCAGGATTGGCGCAGATGACCGAAACGAAGCGAACGGCCAGGCGAAGCTGAACGCGTGCGAGCGCCGGGTCCAGGGAGGCTACCAATGGCGAAGCGGGTCTTGGTGGTCGACGACGAACCGAACATCGTCTTGAGCCTCGAATTCCTCATGCGTCGCGCTGGCTTCGAGGTCCAGGTCGCGCGCACGGGCGGGGAAGCGCTCAAAGCGCTCGAAGGCGAGCCACCGGATCTCGTGCTCTTGGATGTGATGATGCCGGAAGTAGACGGCTACGAAGTCTGCGAGAGGCTGCGCGCGCGACCAGAATGGCGCAAGACCAAGATCATCATGCTCACCGCCCGCGGTCGCGAAGCCGAGCGGGAGCGCGGTCTCGCGCTCGGCGCCGACGCCTATATCACTAAGCCCTTTTCGACCCGCGAGCTGGTCGAACAGGTCAAGCGCATGCTGGAGGTCGCTTAAAAGCGGGCGATGCGCGACAGCCGCCGCCTGGTCTTCGCCGTAGGCGGGGCGCTTGCCCTCGCGTGCCTGGCCCTTGCTATCTTCGCCTCGGCTGCCCTGCATGCGACAGCGCCGCGCCAAGGAACCGCAGCCCTCGGACTCGGTGCTCTGTTGGCGGTGGCGATCCTGGGCACAGCTGTGCTCGTGGATGTCTTCCTTCTGGCCCCGGCACGGCTGCTCGCGCGCTTAGCTGAGGTCGTTCTCGCCACCGGCCGGCTCGGTCATCTCAGCTGGCCCGAGCGGCACCTTCTGGGTGCCTTGCCGCTGCGGGTGCGCGCCCTCGTTGAGCAAGTGGCGAGGGCGGAAGAGCGGCTGAGCGAAGAGCGGGCTCGGGCGCGGGCGGCTGCGGAAGCCGATCGCCGCCGGCTGGCGGCGATCCTCAAGGACGTCGGGGAAGGGCTCATCCATGCCACATCCGACGGCCGCATCCTCCTTTACAACGATGCCGCGGTCACCCTGCTCGGTGTGCCGGCCGGCTTGGGCCTCGGCCGTTCGGTCTTCGAGGTGCTGGCGCGCGAGACCCTCGCCCATCATCTCGACCTGGTCCGCCGCCTTGCGCGCGGCGACGCCTCGGTGCGCGGCAGCGAACCGTTCATCGTTACCGCCACCGAGACCGGCCGGCTGTTGCGCTGCCGGCTGAGCCTCATCGGCGACGATCCCCCGGGGGGCGAGGGCTTCGTGCTCGTCCTCGCCCAAGCTGGCGTGCCGGTCTCCGGCGGGACCGGCCGCCTTTTGGACCAACTCGAGACCGGTTGGCGCGGGCCGGTGGCGGCGATTCGCGCCGCCGCAGAGGTCCTACGGGAAAACAGTTCCGACGAGCAGACCGCCTGGTTCACCCGCGTGGTGGTCGAAGAAACGGCGCGCCTTGAGCATCTCATGTGCGACCTCGCGGCCGAAGCGCGCGCGATGGTTCTCCAACAATGGCCGCTCTATGATGTCGCCACGAGCGATCTCGCGGAGGTCCTCTCCGAGCGGCTCGCGGCACGCGGTATCGCCATCCAGCTCGGTGTGGAGGGCGAGAGCGCGTGGGCGAGCGCAGACAGCGGCACGCTCCTCGCCTTGCTCGCGAGTTTCCTTGACCATCTCGCGCGCAAAGGCGTTAAGAATGCGGTTCTATCCGCGCGCAACCGCGCGAACGGGGTGACCCTGCGGCTCGCCTGGCAGGGGCCGTTGCTCGAGCGCCCCGAGTTCGAGAGCTGGCTGTCCGCCCGGCTCGAGGCCTGGGGCTTGCCGTTCACACCGCGCGAGATCGCCGAGCGGCACGGCTCCGAGCCCTGGCTCGCGACCTCTTCTGCGGGCGGCGTACTGCATCTGCCGCTGCCGCCGCCCACCGGTGCCCACCAGGTGCGCGCCTTGCCTGCCCTGCCGGCTCGGCCCGAGTTCTACGACTTCGAGCTCGAGGCCCTACCTGCCGACCTCGAGCGCCAACCCTTGCGCCAAGCGAGCTATGTGGTCTTCGACTGCGAGACGACAGGGCTGGATGTCGAACATGATGAGCTTATCCAGCTCGCTGCCGTCCGGGTGGTCAACGGTCGGGTGCTCTACGGCGAAGTGTTCGACTGTCTTGTCGATCCCGGCCGTCCGATCCCCGAGACCTCGATTCGCTTCCACGGTATTACAGCGGACATGGTGGTGGGTAAGCCGCCGCCAGAGGTGGTGGTGGCGCGCTTTGCACGCTTCGCGCAGGGATCGGTGCTGGTCGCCCACAACGCCGCGTTCGATCTCTCCTTCTTACGCAAATATGAGGAGCGTGCGGGTGTTCGCTTCGACCAACCGGTGCTCGATACGCTCTTGATCGCCGCCTTCCTCGAAGACCACCGAGGCGATCACAGTCTCGATGGGGTCGCAGCACGGCTCGGGATCGCCATTCGCGGTCGGCACACGGCTCTTGGCGACAGTGTGGCGACCGCCGAGATCTTGGTGCGACTTTTAAGCATGCTCGAAGCGCGCGGGATTACGACCCTCGGCGAGGCGATTCGGGCAAGCCGCTCGATGGTGGAGATCCGCCGCCAGCGCGCTCGGCCGCCGGAGGTCGCAGGTGGCGTCTGATCGCTTGGCGCGGCTGTGCGCGGTGGCGCTCGTGGCCTTGGCCCTGTTCAACTTCCCGATGGTCGAGGTGGTCGAGCGGTGGGCGAAGGTTACGAGCGTGCCGCTCGTTCCGCTCTACTTCTTCGTCGCCTGGGCGGGGGTGATCGCGCTTGCCGCCTGGCTGCTCGAACGGGGAGGGGGAGGCGAGCCGTGAGCCACTTCGCCGCTTGGGCGATCGCGATCTCTCTCGCCTACCTCGGCTTGCTGTTCGCGCTCGCCTCCTTCGGCGACCGCCGTGCCGAACAGGGGCGGAGCGTCATCGCCAATCCCTACATCTACACTTTGTCCCTCGCCGTCTACTGCACGGCTTGGACCTATTTCGGCAGCGTCGGCGTCGCCGCCAGCCAAGGGGTGGCGTTCCTTCCCGTCTACCTCGGCCCGACGCTCCTTGCGCTCTTGTTCTTGGGGCCGGTACGCAAGATCCTGCTCATCGCCAAGGCCTATGGGATCACCTCGATCGCCGACTTCGCATCCGCCCGCTACGGTAAGAGCGGCACGGTCGCGGGCCTGGTGACGATCGTCGCGCTCCTCGGGTCGATCCCCTACATCTCGCTTCAACTCAAAGCCGTTGCGACCGGCATCGAGCTCCTCTTCGCCCACGATGGCGTGAGCGAGCGGGGGGCGCTCGGCGCCGACAGCGCGCTTTTGGTGGCGCTCGTGCTCGCTGCCTTTAGCATCCTCTTCGGCACCCGTCACATCGATGCGACCGAGCATCATCAGGGCATGGTGCTCGCGATCGCGTTCGAGAGCGTCGTCAAACTCCTGTGTTTTCTGGTCGTAGGCATATTCGTAACCTGGGTTCTCTTTTCTGGACCGAGCGATCTGCTCGCGCGCGCCGAGGCGGCAGGGGTCGTTGACCGATTACATTTCTCTGCGACGCGGTTGAGCTACGCCGACTGGTTCCTGTTGACTTTGCTGTCGGCCTTCGCGGTTCTGTTGTTGCCGCGACAGTTCCAGGTCATGGTCATCGAAAACCTCGATATAAGGCACTTGCAACGCGCCAGTTGGATGTTTCCCCTCTACTTGCTTGTCATCAATATTTTCGTTCTGCCGATCGCGCTCGCCGGTCTCATCCTCGGGGGAACTGTCGCCGAAGCGGATAGCTTCGTGCTCGGACTGCCGCTCGTCCACGGTCAGGCCTGGCTTGCCATCCTCGCCTTCTTAGGCGGTCTCTCCGCCGCCACGGCAATGGTGATCGTCGAGACCGTGGCGGTGTCGACCATGATCTCCAACGATCTGGTCATGCCGCTGTTGTTGCGCATTCGCGCGCTCGGACTTGCGCAGCGGCCTGACCTCACCGGTCTCATCCTGGGTGTGCGGCGGGCGGGCATCATCCTCGCCGTCGCCGGCGGCTATCTGTTCTTCCACAGCGTCGGCGAAGCGATGGGCCTTGTGAGCATTGGCTACATCGCCTTTGCCGGTGTCGCCCAGTTCGCACCCCTGCTGCTGTTGGGCATCGCCTGGAAGGGGGCCAACCGCAATGGTGCCGTGGTCGGGCTGCTCGCCGGTTTTCTCGTCTGGCTCTATACGCTTGTGCTTCCCTCCTTCGTGATTGCCGGCGTGCTGCCCGAGAGCATCCTGCGCGAGGGGCCGTTTGGGATCGCGCTTTTGCGCCCCACCGCGCTCTTCGGTCTTGAGGGGTTGCATCCGGTCGCCCACTGCGCGCTTTGGAGCCTGACCATCAACAGCGCGCTTCTCGTGCTCGTGAGCCTGCTCTCCTCCGCTTCCGATCTCGAGCGGCTGCAGGCCATTTTGTTCGTCGATGTCGAGCAGAGCCGGGGTACGCCGCGGCTGTGGCGGGGTGAAGCCAAGGTCGGCGCGCTCGAAGAACTGCTCGTGCGCTTTCTCGGCCGACCCGCGGCCGAGGCGATCTGGCAGGCGGAAACGGCGCGGCGCGGGCGCCCGCTTAATCCCGATGAGCCGGCCGATGCCGGGCTGGTCGAGCGGGCGGAGCGGCAGCTCGCGCGTGCCATCGGTGCTGCCTCAGCACGCGCGGTGGTCGCCTCGACCGTACGGGGCGAGAGCATCGGACCCGATGCTCTTTTGGAGATCCTCGACGAAACGCAGAAG
Source organism: Pseudomonadota bacterium (assembly GCA_030549795.1). GTDB lineage: Bacteria > Pseudomonadota > Alphaproteobacteria > Geminicoccales > Geminicoccaceae > JANXAZ01. Next base: position 25,125 of record JAUQQO010000044.1, read on the forward strand.
GTTCTGGAATATAGCCGCAGGTTGGAGCAGAAGTCACGTGAGTTAGAGGTGGCGACGGCGGAGTTGAGGCGCGCCAACGAGCGGCTGCGTGAGCTGGACAGGCTCAAAGACGACTTTTTGGCGACTGTGAGTCACGAGCTCAGGACGCCGCTGACATCGATTCGCTCCTTTTCTGAAATCCTGCTCGATAACCCCGATCTGGAAGCGGAAGAGCGCGCTCGGTTCTTGCGCATCATCACCAGCGAATCGGAGCGGCTGACCCGCCTCATCAACGATGTGCTGGATCTTTCCAAGATCGAATCGGGTCGCATGGAGTGGAAGATCGGCCCGGCCGACTTGGTCGAGCTCGTGCGCGAAGGCATTCGAGCGGCAGAGGGGCTCATGGCCGAGAAAGGGGTGGAGCTCGAGGTCGCGATCCCCGACGAGCCGGCGCCTGTGACCTGCGATCGGGACCGCATCGTTCAGGTGGTGCTCAATCTTCTCTCCAATGCCTGCAAGTTCGTGCCCCGGCCCGGCGGTCGCGTGCGCGTCGAGCTGCGCCGCAAGGGCTCGGTGTTCGAGATCCGAGTAGAAGACAACGGCCCGGGTGTACCGCCCGAGGCACGCGAGTTGGTGTTCGAGAAATTCCATCAGCTCACCGGCAATTTGAACACGCAAAAACCGACCGGAACTGGGCTGGGCCTTGCGATCTCAAAGCAGATCGTGGAGCACTTCGGCGGGCGGATCTGGATCGAAGAGGCTACTCTCGGCGGCGCGGCGCTCTGCTTCACCTTGCCGGTGAGCGAGGAGGCGGGCGCAGCCCGCGTCGCCGCCTGAGCGGCTAGGCGAGGCGGCGGCGCATCTCCGCAAGCAGCCCCTCCAAACCGGATCGACCCACGATCTCGGCGGCTTCCGAGCGCTGGGTGACCACCATGCTCACGCCTTCGGCCACGATGTCGATCACCACGAAGCGGCCGCCGAGATTGCGCACCCGCCAATCAACCGCAATCGGCTCGCCAGCGGGGCGGATGATGCGCGTGGAGACCATACTATCGCGCTCGTCCACCGCAACCGAGCCCAAGACCTCGTAAGTTTCGCCCCCGTAACTGTCGAGCCGCTCGCTCATCGTCTTGAGCACAAGACGCCGGTACAGGTTCACGAATTCGCGCCGCTGCGCTTCGCTCGCTTCACGCCAATAGCGTCCGAGGACGAGACGGGCCACGAGTTCGAGATCGGTGGCCTCGTCGAGGATCGCGCTCAAGCGCGCAAGACGCGTTGCGCGATCGGAACTGCGGTCGTTGAGCACCGCGAGCACGCGACGACCGAGCTCATCGACGAAACCGGCCGCCGCCTGAGCGCTCCAAAGCGGGCGGGGAAGCAGGAAGAGGCCACCGGCAGCGAGGATGAGTTTGCGACGCTGCCATCCGCTACGCCGATCAACGCCCGTTTGCCACGCCATTTCCTTCTTCCTCCTGGAAGATCGCTTCATAGCCCCGTTCACCGGCAGGGGGGCGCCGGTTGCGGATTTCGGCTGCGCGGCGTTGGAGGTAGGCGGAACGAACCGTGGCATAAGGATCCAGACTCGAGCGGCGCAGGTCTTGGATGACGGGATCGAGCCGGTGGCGGGTGTCGATCGTCTCGCCGATCGCTCGCGCCGCCGCAACCTCGCGCGCAGCGAATTGGGAGAAGGGATCGAGAGCGCCGCGATCGACGACCAAACCGACAGTGTCGCGCACGGTTGAGGGGCCGAGAAGGGGCAGCATCAAGAATGGCCCCTCACCGATTCCCCAAACGGCAAGTGTCTGGCCGAAGTCTTCTTTGTGAGCAGGATAGCCCAATTCGCTCGCCAAATCGAACAAGCCGAAGATGCCAATCGTGCTGTTGATGAAAAGCCGCGCAAACGTATTTCCGGCGCGGTCGAATTCGCCTTGGAGGAGATCGTTAACGAGCGTAACCGGCGAGCTCAGATTGTCGAGCACGTTGCGCACAGCGGTGCGAAGCGGCTGGGGCAGTTCGCCATAGGTCTGGGCGAGCGGACCGATGAGCAGCACGTCGAAGAGCTCGTTCAACCCGTAGATGGTGCGGTTGAGCGGCTCGAGCGGATCGTGCACTTCGGCCCCCCGCGCCGGCACCGCGGCTTGGAGGGCGAGCAAAAAGAACGCGAAAAGCCCGAGTAGACGCCGCGGCGCTTTCATCCTCACCATGGTCGCTCGCTCCACCGCGGATGCAACCAACGGTCTGCCGCGCTCACTTATGCGCAGGGTCGCCGACCGGCAAGGCGCCCTCAGCGCGGCGTACCGCAGCTTGCCTCCGCGTCGGGGCCGTTTCTAACCGTAGCCCGTTAATTTACCGTTATTGCTGTTTTGGCAATCGCAGCGTTGCAAGCGGTTGGAAGGCGCTGGGGCTGTGCCGGTACCGAGGCCGCAACCGTCTTTTGTCGGTGCGACCGTTGGTCTTGGCGGCAAGGCGCGGGGGGGCATGGCCTGAGCGCAGGAGCCGGGTGGGCCAAAGGGCAGATGAGAACTGTCTTGCATAGCTATATTCGCACATGTATATATGCTCCATGAGTTCCGAACGCGACATTCCGTCGAACTCCCGCACGCTCGCGCAGTTGTTCGAGGGGTTGCGCGCCGCTGCCGAACCGACGCGGTTGCGCCTGCTCGCCATTTGCGCCGAGGGCGAATGGACGGTCAGCGAGCTGGTGCAAGTGCTCGGCCAGGCCCAGCCCGGTGTGTCGCGTCATCTCAAACTCTTAAGCGAGGCCGGACTGCTCGAGCGCTTCCGCGAAGGCAGCTGGGTCTTCTATCGCAAGGCGTCCCGCGGTGCGGGGGCGGCGCTCGCCGAAGCCCTCGTGCGCTTGTTGCCGGTCGATGATCCAATGCTGCAGCTCGATCGCGAGCGGCTGGCGGCGGTGCGCGCGGCTCGCCGCGCGCTCGTGGCGCGTTGGTTCGACGAACGGGCGCTGGCTTGGGACAGCGAGCGCGATCTCGCCGTCGAAGGCGCCCAAGTGGAGGCGATCTTAGAGCGCCTCTTCAGCGAGTGCCGCCCGACCAACCTCCTCGACATCGGTACCGGGACCGGACGCATCCTCGAGGTCCTCGCGCCCTTCGTCGAGGAAGGGGTGGGGATCGACATTTCGCGGGATATGCTCAAGGTCGCCCGCGCTCATCTCGACCGCGCGGGTCTTCGCCACTGCCACGTCCGCTGGGGTGACATGTATCGGCTGCCGGTGGCGTCCGGCAGCTTCGCGGCGGCGACGCTGCACCAGGTCCTCCACTTCGCCGATGATCCCTTCCGCGTCCTCGCCGAGGCGCGGCGCGTTCTGCGCCCGGAGGGCATCCTCGTCGTCGTCGATCTCGCGGCGCACGACTGCGAGCGCCTGCGCAGCGAACGCAAACACCGCCGGCTCGGCTTCACCGAGGCTGAAATGGCGCGCTGGTTCGAAACGCTGGGGCTGGTCGCGGACGCCCCGGTGCGGCTGCAGGGGCCAGAGCTCGCCGTGCTGATCTGGGTCGCGCGCGTGCCCGCCGACGCGCAGTCGTCCGGGCTTCAATCCCAAAGGAGGGCGGCATGAACACAGGGGGCAGTGCAGCGCGCAGGGTGCGGGCGGCCGGCTGGCTGGACGAGCCCTTACCCCCCGTTCGGCTTTCGATCGAAGTGTTTCCGCCCAAGACCAAAGAGGCAGCGGAGCGTCTGTGGCAGAACCTCGAGCTCTTCGTGGAAGCCCGCCCGCGCTTCCTTTCGGTTACCTGTGGCGCCGGTGGCATTGGCGCGACCACGACCTACCCGCTCGCCGTTGCGATCCAAGAGCGCTTTAGAGTTCCCGTCGCTGCCCATCTCACCTGTGCCGCCGGCTCGCGCGCGGAGATCCGCGCCCTCCTCGAACGCTACCGCGCAGCAGGAATTACCCGCATCGTGGCCTTGCGCGGTGATCCACCCAAAGGCGTCGCCGGGTTTGTCCCGCCTGCAGATGGCTATGCCTACGCGGTCGATCTCGTGCGCGCGATTTCCGAGCTCGGGGGGTTTGAGGTCAGCGTAGCCTGCTATCCTGAAGTCCACCCGGAAGCGCCCTCGCCCGACTTTGATCTCGACAACCTCAAGCGCAAAATCGATGCCGGGGCTGTTCGTGCGATTGCACAGTACTGCTTCGACACCGACCGCATCCTTCGTTTCCGCGACGCGATGGTGCGTGCCGGTATTAGGTGCGAATTCGTACCCGGGATCATGCCGATCCACAGCTTTCAACAGATCAAACGTTTCTCACAAGCGTGCGGCGCCTCGATCCCGGCTTGGCTCGCCGAACTGTTCGAAGGCGTCGCTGAGGGCTCGGCGCTTCATGGAATGATCGCGGCAACGGTGGTAAGCGAACAGGTTCGTCGGCTGGCCGCGGAAGGCTTCCGCGCGCTCCACCTTTACGCCTTGAACCGAGCCGAGTTGCCGCTGTTCATCGTTCAAATCCTGCGCGCGTCACGAGTATCGACAGCGGATTGAAAAACAAATGGTCGATCTCTTTGATTATGCCCGCGAACGCGTCGTACTCTTCGACGGTGGGATGGGAACGCAGATCCAGGCGGCTGGACTGTCGCTCGATGACTTTTGGGGTCTCGAGAACTGCTCGGAGGTCCTCAATCTCTCCCGTCCCGATCTCATTCGCGACATTCACCGGAGATATCTGCTCGCGGGAGCCGATGCACTCGAGACCAACAGCTTCGGGGGGTCGCCGGTTACCCTCGGCGAGTTCGGACTTGCCGATCGCGCGCGCGAGATCAATCGGCGGGCTGCCGAGCTTGCCTTCGAAGCGATCTCGGATCTGCCCAAAGATGGTCGCACCCGTTTCGTCGTCGGTGCTATTGGCCCCGGAACGCGTCTGCCGTCTTTGGGACATATCGACTACCGCACGCTCGAGGCCGCCTTCTGTGAGCAGGCAACAGGGCTTCTCGAGGGTGGTGTGCATGCGCTGTTGATCGAGACTTGCCAGGATCCGCTGCAGATCAAGGCGGCAGTCAACGGTTGTCGCAAGGCGATGGAGCAGCTCGGTCGCCGAGTGCCGCTTATGGTCCAGGTGACGGTCGAGACTACGGGCACGCTCCTCGTCGGCACGGATGTGAGCGCTGCTGCGGTGATCATTGGCGCGCTCGGTGTTACGTCACTCGGCCTTAACTGCGCGACCGGGCCGAAGGAAATGGCGGAGCACGTTCGCACGCTCTCGCAGATCTGGCCTGGGCTGCTCTCGGTGCAACCGAATGCCGGTTTGCCGGAGCTGCGCGACGGGAAGACGTTCTATCCGCTGCTGCCGAGCGAGCTTGCGCACTGGCTCGAGCGTTTCGTTGCCGAAGACGGGGTCAACTTCATCGGCGGCTGCTGCGGTACCAACGAGCACCACATCGCTGCCTTGGATGCGATGCTGCGGCGACTGGCTGAAGACGGGTTCCGTCCGCGCCCCAAGCCGCGCACTCCAAAGCCCACGCCCGCCCTCGCCTCGCTGTTCTCAGCGGTGCCCTTAAGGCCCGAAGGGGCCTATCTCGACATCGGGGAACGGTGCAACGCCAACGGCTCCAAGCGCTTTCGCGAGCTGCTCGCCGCCGAGGCGTGGGACGCCTGTGTGGCGATGGGGCGCGAGCAGGTGCGGGAGGGGGCGCACGCCCTCGATGTCTGCACCGCTTATGTGGGGCGCGACGAGCGTGCCGACATGGTCGCGCTCGTAAGCCGTATGCGCGGACAAGTCGACGCTCCGCTGGTTATCGATTCGACCGAATTACCGGTCCTCGAAGCTGCGCTTGAGCTCTACGGTGGCAAGCCGGTCATCAACTCGATCAATTTCGAAGATGGCGAGGGTCCGGCGAAGGCCAGGCTCGAATTGGCGCGCAAATTCGGCGCGGCAGTGATCGCGCTTACGATCGACGAAGCGGGTATGGCCAAGCGTCCGGAGGACAAGCTGCGCATCGCCCGCCGCCTCTTCGCGTTCGCTTGCGATCGTCATGGTTTACCGGCGAGCGATCTTATGATCGACCCGCTCACCTTTACCATCTGCACGGGTAACGAAGACGACCGCAAGCTCGCGCTGTGGACGCTCGAAGCGATCGAAGCGATCGCGCGCGAGTTGCCGGAAGTCCAGATCCTTTTGGGCGTTTCGAACGTCAGTTTCGGCCTGGCTGGTCCGGCTCGCCAGATCTTGAACTCGGTTTTCCTCGACGAGGCGAGAAAACGCGGGCTCACCGCTGCCATCGTGCATTCTTCCAAGATCGTTCCGCTCCACAAGATCCCGGAAGAGGAAGCAGAAATCGCCCGCGATCTCATCTTCGATCGCCGGCGGCCGGGCTATGATCCATTGCAGGCGTTCATATCCCTTTTCGCCGGTCGGAGCACGGACAAGCGGGCACGCGAACGGCCGGCCTCGGTCGAAGAGCGGCTCAAGCGGCGCATCGTCGACGGCGATCGGCAGGGCCTCGAGGAGGATCTCGAGGAGGCGTTGCGTCGCTACGATCCGCTCACCATCATCAACGAGTTTCTGCTCGACGGGATGAAGACGGTCGGCGATCTGTTCGGCAGCGGCAAAATGCAGTTGCCGTTCGTTCTCCAATCAGCCGAGACGATGAAGGCGGCGGTTGCCTATCTGCAACCCAAGATGCCCAAAGTAGAAGGGCATCACAAAGGGACGATCGTCCTCGCGACGGTGAAGGGAGACGTCCACGACATTGGTAAAAATTTGGTCGATATCATACTCTCAAACAATGGATACAAGGTAATCAATCTCGGTATCAAGCAGCCGCTCTCGAATATTTTAGAAGCTGCGCAGGCGCACAAGGCCGATGCGATCGGCATGTCGGGGCTGTTGGTAAAGTCGACCTTGATTATGAAAGAAAACCTCGAGGAGATGGCGCGAAATCAAATTCGTATCCCAGTTCTTTTGGGAGGGGCGGCACTCACGCGCGCCTTCGTCGAGGAGGATTGTTACAAGGCCTACGGGGGACGGCCCGTGGCCTACGCGCGCGACGCGTTCGAGGGGCTCGCCCTCATGGACAAAATCATGGCGGGGACGTTCGCCGCCTACGTCGAAGAGCGGGCGGCAAAAGCGGCGATGCGCGCCCGATCATCGAAAAAATCACGATCAGCTGTTGCCCAAGATGAACCCAAGCGACCGCCACGGCCGATCGATCTTGAGGAGATCCGCCTGCGCCGCGAGGCGCTGACGCGCGACGTCCCGGTTCCCAAGCCGCCTTTTTGGGGGGCACGAGTGATCGAGCGGGTGCCCGTTAAGGCACTTCTGCCCTTTCTCAACGAGCAGATGCTCTACCAGTTCCACTGGGGATACGAAAAACAGGGGCGAAGATTGGATGAGTTCTTGGCGTGGGCGGCGAAAGAACTCAAGCCGATCCTTCTCGATCTTCTTGCGCGAGCCGAAGCGGAGCAGATCTTCGCTCCGCAGGCAGCCTACGGCTATTTTCCCGCAGCTGGTGATGGCAACGATATCGTCATTTTCGAGCCGGGCACCGATCGCGAAATCGTGCGCTTCCGCTTACCCCGCCAGCAAAGAGAAGGGGGACTTTGCATCGCCGATTTCTTGCGCGACATCCGCGATCGCGAGCGCGACGTGATCGCCATGCAGGTCGTCACCATCGGCCCGCGGGCATCGGAAGTGGCCCGTGCCTGGTTCGCGCAGAACCGCTACCGCGATTACGTTCGGCTGCACGGACTGAGTGTCGAGCTCGCCGAGGCTCTGGCGGAATATGTCCACGCGCGCATTCGCGCGGAACTCGGCTTCGGCCATGAGGACGCAGCGGACAAGCGGCAGCTGCTCAAGCAAGGCTATCGCGGCAGTCGCTACAGCTTCGGTTATCCCGCCTGTCCCAATCTGGCCGACCAGGGTCCACTGCTCGAACTGCTCGAAGCGCACCGCATCGGGGTCGAGCTCGGCGAGGAGGATCAGCTGTGGCCGGAACAGAGCACCTCGGCGATCGTGCTCCATCACCCCCAGGCGCGCTATTTTAGCATCTGATCCGCTCGCTGCGCCGCGCTCTGAGGGTTTGGCGACCGTTCGGCGTCAAGGCCCGTTATGCTCCCGCTCGGCAGCCAGCAGGCGGGCGAAGCGCTCGGCCGACATCGCTTTGCCGAGCAAGTAGCCTTGGCCAAGATCGCAACCTGCCGCCTGCATGGCGCGCAGCTGCTCTATGGTTTCGATACCCTCGGCGACCGCAACCAGTCCGAGATCGTGGGCGAGCCGGACCATACTGCGGACGAGGACGCGCTGGCGCGAGCCCGCTTCTGCTATGACGAACGAGCGATCGATCTTGAGCTCGTGGGCACGGATTTTCTGTAATAGTGCAAGTGAAGAATAGCCTGTTCCGAAATCATCGATCGACAACTGCACGCCCAGCGCCCGCATGCTCGCGAGAACCTGTGCGACCGGATGGCTATCGGCTAACAACGAGGTCTCGGTGAGCTCGAGCGTGAGAACATCCCCAGGCAGCCCGTGTTCGGCGAGCGCTTGCTCGATGTGGGCGGTGAGCCCGTCATCAAAGAGTGCGCGCGCAGCGACATTAACGGCTACGCTGAGCTGCGCCCCGCTTTTGCGCCAGCGGGCGAGGTCTGCGAGGGCGGTTGCAACCGTCCAGCGGGTGAGTGCGACGATCGAGCCCGTCTGTTCTGCAAGCGGTATGAATTCCGAAGGAGGGATGGGGCCGTGTTCGGGGTGGTCCCAACGCAAAAGCGCCTCGCACCCCACGATGCGCCCGCTGCGAAGATCGAACTTGGGCTGATAGGCGAGGCCGAGCTGCCCTTCGCGCAGCGCCCGGCGAACCGCCGTGATCGCGACCAGGCGGCGGATACTGTGGGGATCGTTGCTCTGATCGTAGAGCTGGACCGGGCCACTGCCGCGTTTGGCGGCATACATGGCAACATCGGCACAGCGCACGAGCTCTTTTGCTTCCGATGCGTGCAGAGGCCCGAGCGCGATGCCGACGCTCGCTTCGACCTCGACCGCAAGCGCTTCAGCGAGCGAGTACGGTCGTTGCACCATCTCGAGTAGGCGCTGCGCCACCTGTACCGCGCGCTCGCACGAGCAGGGTGGCCGCAACAGCACCGCGAACTCATCACCCCCGATCCGTGCTGCGAGATCGTCGCCAGTGAGGCCCTCGCGTAACCGCGCGGCGACGAGGCGCAAAAGACGATCGCCTGCCTCGTGTCCGAGGGTATCGTTGACTTCCTTGAAGCGGTCGAGATCGACTAAAAGCAAAGCGAGTGAAGTTCCGTCCTCGATTGCGCGAGCGAGGTCATGCTCCAAGAGTTCATAAAGAAGAGTACGATTGGCAAGGCCGGTAAGATCGTCATGGGTCGCCTGATAACGAAGACGGTCCTCATGCTTTCGCCGCTCGCTTGTATCGCGAGCTGTTAACAAGAACAATAGCTCGTCGTCTGCGTTCACCACCGCAAGCGCCAGTTCGACCGGAACCATCGATCCATCGGCGCGCCGAAACTCCGTCTCGAAGCGACCGGCGCGGGCGCGTAGGCCCTCGGCATCGAGGCCGGCGAGCGCGGGCACGAACAGCCGCAATGGGAGGTCTGCGAGATCATCGGGCGCGCGCCGGCCGAGCAGGACAGCCGCCGCGCGGTTGGCGAGCCGTACCCGAAGATCTCTGCCGAGCAGCACGATCGCGTCGAAGGCCTGGTGGACGATGGCTCGGAACTGGACGTCGAGCCCGGCGATGGTTCGCGCCCGTTCGACGGCGAGCGAAGCCAGACTCCGTTGCCGCTCGCGCGCGAGCTCGGCGCTATAGCGCCCGAGCAGGGAGCTCGATTTATGCCAGGGAGCGAAAATAGCCGCCACGGGTTCACCTCGTGCACCGCTGCGGCAATGGTGTGCGCACAAGCGTTAAACGATCGTTAAGACGTGACGCCTCGCGCTTCATCACTGCGCCGGCTCGAAAATTAACGGCCTGTTCAGCACCAGCGGCTACTGAACAGAGGGCTCGCACGCGCGCGGGAACAGGCGAAGGTGACACGGTGGAGGGCGCAGTGATCGGACGGGTGGTCGCAGTCTCGGGCTCGCAGGTGGTGGCGACGATCGAAGAGCAACCGGCCGCCGCCGTGCGGGTCGAGAAGGGGCAATTGGTGAAAATTCCGCTACCCGAAACGACAGCTTTCGCAATCGTCTCAGCGCTCTCGATCCCCGTTCCCGACACGCCTCTACGGTTAATTGAGCTCGCGCTCGTCGGCGAATGCCGACGGGCATCGGATGGGCGTCGGTTCCATCGCGGGTTGAGCGCCTATCCCGCTCTCGGCGATCGCGTTCTCGCCGTCGAGCCCGAAGATCTCGCAGCGATCCACGGCGGCGACGGGCGCACCGGCATTCCGCTCGGCACCTTGCACCGCGGCAGCGGCCGCATCCTTCGCGTCGACCCCGATCGTTTGCTCGGCCGTCACTTTGCCATTCTCGGAGCGACTGGTTCCGGCAAATCCTGCGCCGTGGCGTCCATCTTGCATGCGCTCGTCGAGCAAGCGACGCAAGCACATGTGCTCATCCTCGACCCGCATGGTGAGTATGCGACGGCGCTGCGTGACCACGCCGTCTCGTTGGGTCCAGAAAATCTCGAGCTACCCTATTGGCTCCTCACCGGGGAAGAACTGATCGAAGTGGTGAGCGGGGGGCGTGATGTTGCCGCTTATCGCGCGGCCGAGCTCCTCCTCGAGCTCGTCACCCGTGCCAAGCGGATGTACCGAGAGGCACGCGGGGAAGGCCAAGTCACTGCCGACACGCCGGTCCCTTACCGTCTGAGCGATCTCGAACGGTTGATCGACGAGGTATTGGGTCGGCTCGATCGCACCGAGGGGGTGGCACCCTACCGCTGGCTCAAGAATCGCCTCGAAGCGCTCGCGCGCGATCCGCGCTTCGCGTTTCTCTTCGGCGGGATCGCCGTGCGCGACAACATGACGCGGATTCTCGCCACGCTCTTTCGGATCCCGCCGGCCGGCCGACCGATCACCGTCGTGGACCTCTCTGGGATCCCCAGCGAAGTCGTGGAGGTCGTGGTCTCGGTTCTCCTTCGGCTCGCCTTCGACCTCGCCTATTGGAGCCAGGGCCGGATCTCCGTGTTCATTTTGTGTGAAGAAGCACATCGCTTCGCACCGAGCGACAAGAGCCGCGGTTTTGCCCCGACGCGCCTCGCGATGACCCGGATTGCCAAGGAGGGACGAAAATATGGAGTGACGCTTGGGCTGGTGAGCCAACGTCCAAGTGAGCTCGAGCCGTCAGTATTGTCGCAGTGCGGTACTATCCTCGCCTTCCGCGTTACGAGTCCACACGATCAAGAACTCGTGCATGCACTCTTGCGCGACGACGCCAATGGTCTCCTCGATTTCTTGCCGTCGCTTGGGGACGGTGAGGCGATCGTTCTCGGCCAGGCGGTACCGTTTCCGGTGCGCGTCCAATTCCCGGAACTGCCTTTAGAACAACGGCCTCGAAGGGCCATCTCAGCCTTCACGCGCGCGGGAGCGGACGAAGAGGACCCGGCCGTCATGCTCGAGGGGTTGGTCCGCGCCTGGCGTCGGCGATGAGCTCGGGACCGAGTTGGCGGCGCTCGGCGTCGCTTCTTCTTGAGTATCGGAAACCACTCTGCGCCCTTCTCGCTCACGCAGGAATGCAGCGGTCGATGGCGCGTCGCAAGAGACGATGTTCGGATCAACTGCTCACGGCCGCAAGCTGGATTCGCAGCAGATGGTGTTCGGCGCACATTCGCTTTCGAGGTCTTGTGCTGCTCTTGACGCTTGAGCGAGTAAATCGCTTGCGCTTCGATCGAACGCGCGAGATCGCTTCGGATCGTGCAAGGCCAACGCTCGCGAGAAGCGAAAAAACAACAGCGTCGGCTCGAGCGTGGAAGCCTTGCTGTTGCGCCATTTCGACAGTCGCGATACCGCCCGCATGCACGACGTCGCAAGCCCAACAGGTGGCGAGCACGGAGGAACGCGATGAGCGAGCAGCGATCGTATCTGCCGGTTTCGGGAATGGAGCTTCCCCGTTTTGCCGGCATTGCCACCTTTGCGCGCTTGCCCTGGGTGCCGCTCGAGGAGGCCGCGGAGGTTCAGATCGGGATCGTGGGCATACCGACTGATGTCGGCACCACCAACCGCCCCGGTGCCCGGCACGGACCGCGGCAGATCCGCGATGCCTCGACGCAGATCCGCCTCATCAATCAGGCGACCGGCGTCGCACCGTTCCACCTCGTGCGCTGCGCCGATCTCGGCGACAGTCCGGTTAATCCGGCCGATACCATCGATTGTCTTGCCCGCATCGAGACATTTCTCAAAGGCGTAGTCGATCGCGGTATCGTGCCGATGTGTCTTGGGGGCGATCATCTCGTCTCGCTTCCGATTTTGCGGGCTCTCGCGCGCGATCGCCCGCTCGGCATGATCCACTTCGACGCGCACACGGATTTTTACGAGAGCTATTTCGGCGGATTCCGCTACACGCACGGGACGCCATTCCGGCGGGCCGCCGAGGAAGGGCTCCTCGATCTAAAAAGAGTGGTGCAGATCGGTATCCGGGGCTCGACCTACGACGGCGAGGACGTCGCTTGGGCGCGTTCCCGGGGAGTGCGCATCGTCACCATCGAGGAATTCTCCGAACGAGGGCCCGATGCGGTGATGAGCGAAGCGCGGGCTATCTTGGGCGATGGCCCGGTCTATGTGAGCTTCGACATCGACGCGCTCGATCCGGCCTTTGCACCCGGCACCGGCACTCCGGAGATCGGTGGGCTCACCACGCGCGAGGCGGTGCGCATGATCCGTGCCCTCGACGGGCTCGATCTCGTGGGGGCCGATCTGGTCGAGGTGTCTCCACCTTTGGATCCGAGCAGTCTTACTGCCTGGACGGCGGTCAATCTCGTCTTCGAGTTGCTGTGCGTTCTGGCCCGCGCTGTTGCGCGCCGTGCGCGATGACGCTTGCGGTTTGACGGCGTTCTTAGGTGCGACTTTTCGGGCTTTGCGCGCGCTCGAGGTGCTCGAGAAGGAACAAGCGGCGATCGTGCGTGGCCGCATCGTGCGTGGCCGCCGAGTGAGAGGCGTGCTTTCACTGCGCGCGGCCCCCGACCAGCACTCGGTGCGGCGCACACGATCGTCATGAGGATCGGTCGTGCTCGCCTCGGCTGATGGGGTGCTCGCAGGTTACCGTAGCCAGAAAGCCGCCTTAAAGGAGGGGCGGAGCGGGGCGAGGGTGCGAGGCCGAGAGCAGGGACGGTTCGCGCTGAGATCACCCCCGCCCGAGCCATTCCTCCTCGAGCGCGTGCCATGCCGCCATCGCGACCACCACCGCACCGATCACGATGAGCGGCCAAGCGACGATCTTGAAGACGATCAGCCCGATGTAGGTCGCAAAGAGAGCGAGACCCAAAAGCGAGGCGATCTTCTCGATCATCAAGTGGTCTCCGGATCGGCGAGGGCGCGCGAAAGCCAGGCGGCGACGCGGAACAGCCGCTCGTCGTCCTCGGGTGCGGCGACGAGCTGCAGGCCCATGGGCAGACCCGAGGGGCCGGTGAAAAGGGGCAGGGTGAGAGCCGGCGCGCCGATGAGCGTCCACGCCGTACAGAAGGCGGGATCGCCCGTGGTCGTGAGATCGGGCGCCTCACCCGCCGCTGCGGGGGCGAGCACGGCATCGATCTCGTGCATGAAGTCCACGAACTCGGCGCGCATGCGGGCGCGTGCGGCGAGGGCCGCTTGATAGTCGACGGCGGACACCCGCTCGCCTTCGCGCACCGCTTCCTTGAAGCCTTCGCTTATCCCTTCGCCGCGCTCGCGCACCAGTCGCGCGAAGCGCGCGGCGAGTTCCGCCGTCCAGATGGTGCGATGCACGGAAAGCGCGCGGGCGAAAACGGGGGGCGGCTCGAGTTCGACCACGGCATCACCCAACGCCTCGCGCAGCTCGCCCATCGCTTCGCGCATGGCCGGTTCGGCGCGTTCGGCCGAGGGGAGCCAAAGGAGTGCCAGCCGGGGCCGAACCGGCAGGCCCTCTTCGGCGGCGCGCAGCAAGGAAGGCTTGGCCTGGGGCCGGGTGGCGGCATCTTCGGGATCGAAGCCGATCAGCGCTTCGCCCAGCATCGCTGCGTCGGCGAGATCGCGCGCGAACACGCCGAGCTGGTCGAGCGTGGGCGACTGTTCCAGCACGCCCGTGCGCGGCACGAGGCCATAGCTCGGCTTGTAACCGATGACCCCGCAGAACGCCGCCGGGCGGATGACCGAACCGTTGGTCTGCGTGCCCACCGCAAGGGGCACCATGCCAGCCGCCACCGCGGCCGCCGAGCCCGAGGAGCTACCACCCGGCGTCCGCGTCGGATCGTGCGGGTTGCGCGTCGGACCCGGGGTGAAGGCGGCGAACTCGGTGGTGACCGTCTTTCCCAAGATGACGGCTCCGGCCGCCTTGAGCGCGGAGACGAGCCAGGCGTCTTGGGCCGGGCGGTGCCCGGCGAAGAGGGGCGAGCCGTACTCGGTCGGCAGATCGGCGGTGTCGACGATGTCCTTAACACCGACCGGAATGCCGAAGAGCGGGCCGCGCAACCGGCCGGCGCGACGCGCCGCATCGAGCCGGTCCGCCTGCGCGCGCGCAAACTCGCGATCGAGATGGGCCCAGGCGCGGATGCGGGGCTCATCGGCATCGATGCGCGCAAGACAGGTCTCGACGATCTCGCGCACGCTCACCCGGCCCTCTTCGAGCGCGCGGCGCAGGTCGCGGGCCGAAGGTTCCTGGCTCACGGCTCAACGCAGCCCGTAGATGATGTCGGGCAACCAGAGTGCGATGCCCGGGAAGAGGTACACGAGAATCATGGCGATGAAGACCATGGTAAGGAACGGCATGCAACCCGCGAAGATCTGGGTGAGCCGCACCTGCGGCGGCGCGACGCCCTTAAGATAGTAGGCCGACATGGCCATGGGCGGAGTGAGGAAGGAGGTCTGGAGATTGAGCGCGACCAGCACTCCGAAGAACACGGGGTCGACATTGAAGTGTTTGAGCAAAGGCAAGAAAATAGGAACGAAGATAATGATGATCTCCGACCACTCGAGCGGCCATCCCAAAAGGAAAATGATGAGCTGGGTAAGGATCAAAAACGTGACCGCATCGAGATTGAGACCGAGAATGAAATGTTCGATGACCTTCTCGCCACCGAGGTAAGAGAAGACACTCGAGAAGTTCCACGAACCGATGAACAAGAAGCAGACCATGGCCGAAGTGCGCGCCGTTAAGAACACAGCCTCTTTAAGGCGCGGCCAGTCGAGCGAGCGGTAGGCGGCGGCGAGGAGAAGGGCCCCCAAGGCGCCGATCGAGGCCGCCTCGGTGGGAGTGGCGAGGCCGAAAAGGATCGCCCCCAACACCGAGAGGATGAGAACCACGAGCGGAACGAAGGAGGTGAGCAGGCCGAACCACATCGCAGCCCGCGTGACCTTAGCGAATTCGGTTTCGGGCAGCTTGGGAGCGAGCGCCGGATTGAGCGTAGCGCGGCCGATGACATAGATCAGATACAGCCCAGCTAAAAGGAAGCCGGGCAGCATCGCGGCAGCGTAGAGCTTAACGACCGAGGTGCCGGACGCCGCGGCGTAGACGATGAGCATGATCGAGGGCGGGATGAGGATCCCGAGCGTACCGCCCGCGGTCACCACGCCTGCCGACAAGCGGGTGTCGTAGCCGGCTTTGAGCATGGCCGGAAAGGCCAAGAGGCCCATGAGCGTGACGACGGCACCGACGATGCCGGTGGCGGTGGCGAAGAGCGCACAGGTGATGAGCGTCGCCACCGCGAGCGAACCGGGCACCCGCCGCATCGCGAGCTGGATGCTGAAGAATAGACGATCGAGAATATTGGCGCGCTCGACCACATAGCCCATGAAGAGGAAGAGCGGCACAGCGACGAGTACGTCATTCGCCATGATGTCGTAGGTGTTCTGCACGAGAAGGCTGAACACCCGCGGGCCCATAGCGTAGAGGCCAAAGAAGACGGCAAGTGCGAGAAGCGTGAACGCGATCGGGAAGCCCAAGAAGATCGCGACGATGAACAAGACCATCTGCAAGATGGCCATTTGCGGATCGGTCATCGCGCGACCTCCCCGCGGGCGCGCATCGCCTCTTGTTCATGCAAGATGGCGGTTTCGAGTTCCTCGACATCGTGCAGACGCAGGGGCCATTTGCCGTCGCGCAGGCAGAGGAGGCAACGGCAGATCTCGGCCAGGCCTTGGACCACGAGCAGCGCTCCTGCGATCGGGATCAGCGTTTTCATAGGATAGATCGGCACACCGGCCGGACTGTAGATGCTAACTTCCCACTGCTGCCAGGACCGCAGCGCAAAGTTCCAGCCCGAATAGACGAGAGCAAGCGAACCCGGGAGCAAAAAAGCAAGATAGAGAAGGAGGTCAATTGCCGCCTGTACCCGCGGCGGCCAAAGGCGATAGAGAAAGTCAGCGCGCACGTGACCGTTGCGCGACAAGGTGTATGCGCCTGCCATGAGGAACAAGGCGCCGTACATCATGTAGCTCATATCGAACGCCCACGTCGTCGGTGAGCGCAGAATATAGCGCACGAAAACTTCGTAGCCTGTGCCGAACGTCAAGATCAGAATCGTCCAGGCGAAGCTGTGGCCGATCCAAAGGTTCAGCTTGTCGATCGTGCGGATAAAACGTACCACGGACGCGCTCTCTTGGTTTGCGCAGATCGCACCGAGCACAGCACAAGACGGGGCGGTCGAAACCGCCCCGTCCCTGCTTTGATCCTTTATGCACCCACCTTAGAGGTTGAGTTTGCCGAAGTGATGTTCGTAGGCGAGCCGCTGGTCAGCAGCGTTGAAGAGTTCGTAGGCGACGACGCGCTTGACCCATGCTTTTTGGCTGTCAACGACCTTCTTAAAGAAGGGATCCTTGAGAAGGTCACCGAGCACTTCGTCCCACGCCTTAAGCTGCGCATCGAGAATGTCTTGTGGCGTGCGCGAGACCTTAACGCCGTGCTTTTCCTGCAGCTCGAAGAAATCCTTGGAGTATTGATCGAGCGCGGTCGCAGTGTTAGCAGTGCTCGCTGCTTCCGCGGCATACTCCAAGATCGCCTTGTGTTCAGCAGGCAGGGAGTCGAACTTTGTTTTGTTGAAGATGATTTCGAAGTACTCGGTCGCCTGATGGTAGCTGCCCATCACGTAGTGCTTGGCGACGTCATGAGCGCCGAAGCGCTTGTCCGATGTCGGATTGTTGAACTCGAAGGCGTCGATCACGCCGCGTTCCATGGCCGGCAGGATCTCGCCGCCCGGCAGCTGCGCCACGGAAAGCCCCATCTTCTGGAAGAGATCGGCGGCAAGACCCACGGTGCGATACTTGAGCCCTTTAAGGTCGGCGAGGCTGCGGATGGGTTTCTTGAACCAGCCGAGCGGCTGCGTGGGCATCGGCGTGCTGAAAAAGCCGACAACGTTGAGCTTCAAAATGTCGTGGATGAGCTCATTGTAGAGCTCTTTACCACCGCCTTTGTGGATCCACGCCAGACCCTGAGTCGCATTCCAACCGAAGTAAGGGCCAGTTCCGAAGAGCGATGCTGCCTTGTGTTTGCCGTACCAGTAAACAGTCACGTGATGGCCGGCATCGAGAACACCCTCGTGCACGGCGTCCATGATCGAGAACGGTCTGACAACGGCGCCGGCAAGCAAATATTCGATTCGGAGGCGATTGCCGGCCATCTTGTTGACGCGGTCGACGTATTCCATCGCCATGTCGTTGAAGATGTCGGTCGCCGCCCAGGCACCCTGCATCTTGAGCACCACGGTCTGGGCGCGGCTCACATTCGGCATGGCGATGGTCGCAGCGCCGCCGGCGGCGAGGGCTGTGGTCGCCTTGAGGAATCGACGCCGGGTCTTGCAGCCGTCGGCGTCGCGCTCTTGGACGACGACGCGGGTCTGGGTCATCTCCACCTCCCCTCCTGGTGTTGACCTTGGCCGGGAACTTGAATGAGCATGGCGCAAATGTCTACACCGAACGCGTCGAGGCCGAGATCGGGGGGCGGGAGGAGCGCGTTGCAGTTGAAGGGTAAGGTGGCACTGGTGACCGGCGCGGGCGCCGGGGTGGGGCGCGGCATCGCCCAGGCGCTCGCCGAGGCGGGGGCGGCGGTGCTCGTCACCGACGTCGATCGCGCCGCTGCCGAACGGGTGGCCGCGGAGCTCCGCGATCGAGGCGCGCGGGCAGTGGCTTTCCGCTTCGACGTGCGCGATCCCCAAGAGGCCGAGGCGGCCTGCGCAGCAGCAGTCAACGAGCTGGGCGGGCTCGACATCGCGGTTGCCAACGCCGGCTCGACCGCGCGCATGCCCTTTCTCGAAACGTCGCTCACGTTTTTCGAAGAGATCATAAAACTCAATCTCACCGGCACCTTCATTACGTGCCAGGCCGCGGCCAGGAACATGATCGCGCGCGGCGTGCCGGGCCGTATCATCACCATAAGTTCGAATTCCGGCCGCTTCGGTGGACGTGGCCGAGCCGCCTACAGCGCCTCCAAAGCCGGCATCATCGCGCTTACCCAAACCATGGCGATCGAGCTCGCGCCGTTTGGAATCCTCGTCAACTGCGTGGCACCGGGGCCGATCCGCACCGAGAAGGTGACAAGCGAGCGCCCGAGCGAAGCCTTCACCTGCCGCATGGCCTTGCCGCGCTTCGGCGAGCCGATCGAGGTCGGCCGCGCGGTGGTCTTTTTAGCCTCCGATGCCTGCAGCTTTACGACCGGGCACACGCTTGGCGTCGACGGTGGTCTTACCGTTACCGGCATTATGGAGGGGTGAGCGGGTGAGCGGGCGCTTCGAACACTTCGTCCACGGCGCCGACATCGGCATCCGCGGCATCGGACCCACCCTCGAGGAGGCGTTCGCGCAAACGGCGCGAGCCCTCACCGCCGTCATGGTCGATCCCGAGCAGGTCGCACCGCGCGAGCCGGTAACGATCGCGGTGAGCGCTCCGGATGAGGAGACCTTGCTCGTCGATTGGCTCAACGCTCTTTTGTTCGAGACCGCGACGCGCCACATGCTGTTCAGCCGCTTCGCGGTGCGGATCGCGGGCAATCGTCTCGAGGCCACAGCGTGGGGCGAGCCGATCGACCCGCTCCGTCACCAGCCGGCGGTAGAAGTCAAGGGCGCCACGATGACCGAGCTCGCCGTCCGCAGGCAGCCGGACGGTACGTGGCTTGCGCAGTGCGTGGTGGACGTCTGACGCCAGGGGGTTCGAAGCGGGTTCGGCATCGTCCTTTAAAGGGGGGACGGGAGTGGATACGTCGCGGCTGGTACGGGTCGATGAAGCGACGTGGCGGCTCGAGCCCGAGGGCGCCATGCGCGTTCCCGCCATCATCTACGGCACCGAGGACCTGGTGCGCGCCATGGACGACAAGGTCCTCGAGCAGATCCGCAACGTCGCGTGTCTTCCGGGCATCGTCAAAGCCGCCTACGCGCTGCCCGATGCCCATTGGGGCTATGGTTTTCCGATCGGTGGCGTAGCCGCCTTCGATGCCGAGGCGGGCGGCGTGGTCTCGGCGGGCGGCGTCGGCTTCGACATCTCCTGTGGCGTGCGCACGATCACAACCGGCCTCGAGCGCGCGGAAGTTGAACCAGTGGTCGAGAAACTCGCCGATGCGCTCTACGCTGCCGTGCCGGTGGGGCTCGGCCGCACGGGGCAGATCCGGCTGAGCGACGCCGAGCTCGATGCCATGCTCGAGGGCGGCGCGCGCTGGGCGGTGGCGATGGGATGGGGCGATCCGGCGGACCTCGAGCGGATCGAAGAGAAGGGGCGCATGGCAGGAGCCGATCCGGGCGCGGTCTCCAAAAAGGCCAAGGAGCGCCAGCGGGCCGAGATGGGCACGCTCGGCTCGGGCAACCACTATCTCGAGATCCAGGTCGTCGACCGCATCCTCGACCCTAAGGCGGCTGCCGTCTACGGTCTTGTGAAGGACCAGGTGGTGATCACCATCCACTGCGGCTCGCGCGGCCTCGGCCATCAAATCGGCACCGAGTTCTTGCGCGAGATGGCACTCGCCGCCCCGCGTTTTGGCATCGTGTTACCCGATCGCGAACTCGCCTGCGCACCGTTGCGTTCCGAGCTCGGCCAACGCTATCTCGGAGCCATGCGGGCTGCGATCAATTGCGCGCTCGCCAATCGCGAAATCATCGACCATCTCGCGCGCGGGGTGCTGCGCCGATTGTTCCCACGTGCCAAGATGGCGCTTCTGTTCGACGTGTCGCACAATACCTGCAAGCTCGAGCGGCACCGCATCGACGGCGAGGAGAAAGAGCTCTTCGTCCACCGCAAAGGCGCCACGCGCGCCTTCGGACCCGGTCACCCGGACGTTCCCGAACCCTTGCGCAGCGTGGGCCAGCCGGTGCTGATCGGCGGCAGCATGGGGACGGGCTCTTGGGTGCTCGCCGGTGCCGCGACGAGCGAAGACAAGAGCTTCGCTTCCGCCGTCCACGGCGCGGGGCGGGCGATGAGCCGGCACGAGGCGACCCGGCAGTATCGCGGCGACCAGATCGTCGCCGAACTTCGGGAGCGGGGCGTGATCGTACGCGCCCCCTCGATGCGCGGAGTCGCCGAGGAGGCTCCGGCCGCTTACAAGGACGTCGATGCGGTCGTGCTCGCGGCCGAGCGAGCCGGGCTCGCACGGAGAGTGGCCTACTTGCGGCCGATCGTGTGCATTAAGGGTTGATCGACAACGCCAGCAGGGGCGGACATGCAACAAGAGCCGGAAATCACCTTCAAAGATGTCCCGCATTCGGATGCTGTGGAAGCGCGCGTGCGCGAATATATCGCGGATCTCGAGCGGTACTGCGATCGTATTATCGCCTGCCGTGTCGTCCTCACCAAGCAAAACGCAGGTCACCACAAGGGAAACCTCTATCAGTGCCGCATCGTCATACTCGTGCCGGGTAGCGAAATCGCGGTAAATCGCGCTAATCCCAATAGCCATGCCCATGAAGACATTTATGTCGCGATCCGCGATGCCTTCGATGCCGCGCGTCGCCAACTCCAAGACTATGTTCGCAAGATACGCGGCCAAGTGAAGGCGCACGAGCCGCCGCCTCACGGCCGCGTGAAAAGCCTGTTCCCCGACCACGGCTTCATCGTCACGCCCGACGGCCAAGAGGTCTATTTCCATCGCAATGCGGTCGTGAACCACGGCTTCGACAAGCTCCAAGTCGGTGACGAAGTCCGCTTCGTCATGGTCGAAGGCGAGAGTGCAGCCGGACCTCAGGCGACCACGGTTCACCCGGTGGGCAAGCACCACATCGTCGGCTGAGACAGCCCACCGAGCAGGACAAAAGGGCCATCCCACCGAGCGCGCTCGGTGTGCGCGCACGAGCCAGCTGCTACCGCAGAGCCAGTGGTGACAAGCGCAAACGCCGTTTAGAGCGCAAAGAAAGGAAGGAAAGCCATCGGAGATGGGCGCCGTCTGCTCCGTGATCGCACCGCCGGCGCGCCGATCGGCTCGGCGATGGGCGCAGCGGGCCGCGCTGTGGGCTGGCGCTGATCGCAAGCGCAGGCGGTGCGCCCCTGAGCGCTGCCCACCCGATCGCGCGCCGCGCGATGCGGGCATCGCCTTAAAGCGGTGCCGCGGCTTCGGATCAGCAGCGGCCGGCTCGCGGGTACCGCCCGGCGCGCGCACCCCGCAGCGGCATCGATGCCGGCGATCGCCCAACGCGAGGAGCTCTTGCGAGCCGAAGCCGATCGCCCTGCGCAGGTGCAAAGAAGGGTGCTGGCTTTCGGTGCGATCGTGCGGTCAGAGCCGAGCGCGCATGCGAGGGGCAACGCCACAAAAGAGCCCCGGGCGGGGCGCTGAAGACGTGCGCCGGCGGTGGGTGACCCAAATGCGTGCCGAGGTTCGAGGATTGCGGCCGTGGTCGCGGCTTTCGCCCCTGCACCCTTTTTCAGCCGAACGGTGAGCTGGAGCTCGCATAACGGAGGGGGCACGATCGCCCGCGGCGTGCGCCGGCCGCACGGACGATTCGGCCATCACAACGGGCCGGCGACCCGGTTCGCGCGATGACCACCCCCCAGCTGCTCCTTCTCCTCCTCCTCGGCTTTTCGCTCCTGCTCTTTGCCTGGGGCCGCTGGCGCCACGATGTGGTGGCCTTGGGCGCGCTCTCGCTTGCCGTCCTCTTGGGGCTCGTTCCGGCGCGCGAAGCCTTTTCGGGCTTCGCCGATCCGGCGGTGATCACGGTTGCCTGTGTGCTCGTGCTCTCGCGCGCGATCCGCGATTCCGGCTTGCTCGATCGACTGTTGGAGCCGATCGCGGGCAAGCTCGGCACCACCACGCGCCAGGTGGTGACGTTGGGCGGCCTGACCGGCCTTCTGTCGATGTTCATGAACAATGTGGGCGCAGTGGCGCTCATCATGCCGGCGGCGATTCGGCTTGCGCGCCGTACCGGGACCTCGCCTGCCCACCTCCTCATGCCGTTAGCCGCGATGTCGCTCTTGGGCGGGCTCGCAACACTCATTGGCACGCCGCCCAATCTCGTTGTCTCGGCGCTGCGGCGCGAGCAGGTCGGTGCCGATTACGCCATGTTCGACTTCGCGCCGATCGGCCTGCCGCTTACGCTTGTGGGCTTGCTCTATCTCGCGTTGGCATGGCGGCTGTTGCCGCGCCGACGGGGCGCCCACGAGGAAGAGGAACCGCCGTTTCGGATCGAAGACTATATCGTCGAAGTCGTGGTGGTTGAAGGTTCGCCCTTTCGCGGCCGCTCGATTGGTGAGCTCGAGGCGGCGCTCGAGGGGCGGCTGCGGGTACTTGCTCTTCTGCGCCAGGACCGGCCACGCAACATCGCCACCCGCTTTCGGCGACTTTTCCCGGGCGACGTTCTCCAAGTCGAAGTCGAACCGGCCCAGTTGCGGGAGCTGTTGGCGCAGGCGGGCCTTGAGCTTGCGGGT
Source organism: Pseudomonadota bacterium (assembly GCA_030549795.1). Classification (GTDB taxonomy): domain Bacteria; phylum Pseudomonadota; class Alphaproteobacteria; order Geminicoccales; family Geminicoccaceae; genus JANXAZ01. The sequence goes on from JAUQQO010000044.1 coordinate 48,003, forward strand.
CGGGCGGAGAGCGAGAGCGCGAAGGGTCTCACCGTCGTCGAGGCGGTGGTGACCGCCGGCTCGCCTCTGGTCGGTCGAACTGCCGCCGAATTCGCGTTGCGCGAGCGCTACGGCATGAACCTCTTGGCGATCCGCCGCGGCGGCGACCCACCGCAGGCGCGGCTCGTGCTCGTCCCGATCCAGGCGGGCGACACGCTCATGCTCGAGGGCCCCCCCGAGCGCATGATCGAGCAGCTGGTCGAGCTCGGCTGCTTGCCCATTCTCGACCGCGGGCTGCGGCTGGAACGGCCCGAAGTCGCCTGGCGCCCGGCTCTTCTGATGCTCGGCGCGGTCGCCCTCGTCACCGCTGGGCTTCTGCCCGCCGCGGTCGCCTTCACGCTCGCTGTCCTCGCGCTGCTCCTGCTCGACGTGATGAAGCCCGATGCCGCCTATCGGGCGATCGATTGGTCGGTGATCGTGCTCTTAGGGGCCTTCATGCCGGTGGCCGATGCGCTCGCCACTACCGGCGCGGCCGATGTCTTGGCGGCGCTTTTGACCCGGCTCACCGCCCATGCCGATCCGATCTGGGCGCTCGCGCTCGTCTTGCTCGCCACCATGCTGATCACCCCGATCCTCAACAATGTCGCCACGGTGCTGCTCGTCGGCCCCATCGCCGTGGCCTATGCGCGAAGCGCGGGGGTGAGCGTCGATCCCTTTCTCATGGCAGTCGCGATCGGGGCCTCCTGCGATTTCCTCACCCCCATGGGCCATCAATCCAATACGCTCGTGCTCGGTCCCGGCGGCTATCGCTTCAGCGATTACGCGCGCTTAGGGTTTCCTCTCACTGTCATCACCTTCGTCCTCGCGCTTGTACTCTTGCCGCGCGTATGGCCGTTTCTGCCACAGAGCTAGGACGCGCAGGCGGCGGTTCCCCCACCCGGGCAGCTCGCCTATAAGCTTCGATATGGGGGTGGTTTGAGGAGGGGGAATGCGCTTCGGGCCACTGCCGATCACGCAAGCGGAAGGCGGGATCCTCGCCCATCGCTTGGTTGCCCGCGAGCTCGTGCTCGCCAAAGGAGAACGGCTCGATCGCGCGCGTCTTGCAGCGCTCGCCGAGCGCGGCATCGAAGAGGTGGTGGTTGCGGTGCTCGAGCCCGGTGACGTCGCCGAGGATGAGGCCGCGGCGCAGCTCGCCGCGCTCCTCATAGGACCTGGAATTCGCGCCGACTCGCCATTTACCGGCCGCGTTAATCTCTTTGCTACCGTTTCCGGAGTACTCGAAGTCGACGCTGCCCGCGTCGACCAACTCAACGCTCTCGACGAGCGGATCACGCTTGCGACCCTACCCCGCTTCGCGGCCGTACGCGCCGAGGAGATGATCGCCACCGTCAAGATCATCCCCTTTGCGGTGCCCGAAGCCGTGCTCGCACAATGCCTGGCGATCGCCCGCGAAGCGCCTCTGTTGCGGTTGCATCCCTTCCGCGCCAAGGGCGTGCGGTTGATCCAAACCGTGCTCGAGGGACTTGCCGAGAAGGCGCTCGATAAGACCGTGCGCGTGACCGAGGCGCGGCTGCGCGCGGTCGGCGCCACGCTCCTCTCCGAGAGTCGGTGTGCGCACGCGATTGGACCGTTGGCGGAAGAAATTCGCCGCCAGAAGCGAGCCGGCTTCGACATTTTGCTGATCGCCGGTGCCTCGGCGATCACCGACCGCCGCGACGTCTTGCCGACGGCGATCGAACAGGCCGGGGGACGCATCGAGCAGTTCGGAATGCCGGTCGACCCCGGCAACCTCTTGCTCTTGGCCGAGCTCGACGGTCGGCCGGTGGTGGGGCTTCCGGGCTGTGCGCGTTCACCCAAGCTCAATGGCTTCGATTGGGTGCTCGAGCGCCTCGCGGCCGATCTTCCCGTTCACGCCCGTGATCTTCGCGCCATGGGGGTTGGGGGGCTGCTCATGGAGATCCCGAGCCGGCCGCAGCCGCGCGCCGAGCGTCCGAGGGCACCGGGACCCACGCGACTGGCCGCGGTGGTGCTGGCTGCCGGCCGCTCGAGCCGTATGGGCACGCTCAACAAACTCTTAGCACCGCTCGACGGCAAGCCGATGCTGTGCCATGTGGTTGAGGCCGCGCTGGCCGCCGGCCTTGCAGACGTGGTGGTCGTTACCGGTCACATGCGCGAGCAGGTCGAAGCTGCGCTCCGCGGTCTTCCGGTGCGATTCGTCCACAATCCTGATTACCGAGAAGGTCTTGCGAGCTCGCTTAAAGCCGGGGTTGCTGCGCTGTCGCGAGACATCGACGGTGCCTTCATCATCTTGGGCGACATGCCGCGCATCCGCGCGGACCATCTGCGCAGGCTGGCCGACGCCTTCGACCCCGCCGCGGGGCGGAGCATCGTCGTGCCGGTACACGGGGGCCGCCGCGGCAATCCGGTCTTGTGGGGACGGGCCTTTTTCGTGACCTTCGAGGGGCTGGAAGGGGACACGGGCGCGCGCCACCTCATCGACCAGTTCCCGGAAGCTGTGGCCGAGGTCGACATACCGGATGCGGCTATTTTCCTCGACGTCGATACGCCCGAAGCGCTCGCTGCGCTGGGCGCAGCACAGCTTTAAGGGCGGAGGCGCGGTCGATGCCGACCATGGCGGGACGCGGAGACTTCGACCTTGCCGGGCTGCGCGGCGAATTTCCGATCTTCGCGGCACAAGGGCCGCGCTTTCACTATCTCGACAACGCCGCCACCGGTCAGATCTGCCGCGCTGCTGCCGAAGCGCTCATCGACTTCGAGACGCGCGCGCGCGCCAACGTCAAGCGCGGGGTGTATCGGCTCGCCGATGAGGCGACGCGCGCCTTCGAAGAGGCTCGGGCGCGGATCGCAGGGTACATTGGGGCGCGCGAGGCAGCAGAAGTGGTGATCACGAGCGGCACCACCCACGCCCTCAACCTCGCCGCCCACTGCTTGTGCGCGCGACTGCGCCCGGGCGATGAGATCCTGCTCACCACGGCCGAGCACCACTCGAATATCGTCCCCTGGCAGCTCGCCGGCGCGCGAGTCGGTGCCACGATTCGCGCCATTCCACTGCAGACGGATGGGCGGCTCGATCTCGACCGCCTCGCCGATCTGCTCTCCGCGCGCACCCGTGTGATCGCTGCGACCCATTGTTCGAATGTCACCGGGGCGATCACCGACATCGGGCGCCTGGCCGAAGCCGCGCGGTCTGTGGGCGCGGTGCTGGTGGTCGACGGGGCGCAGCGCGCACCCCACGGTCCGCTCGACGTTCAGGCGCTGGGCTGTGACCTCTACGCCCTTTCTGGGCACAAACTGTTCGCGGCGACGGGCGCCGGGGCACTGTGGATCCGCTCCGACCTCGCCCAAGAGCTGCCGCCCTTTTTGGGCGGCGGCGAGATGATCCGCCGGGTGAGCATCGAATCTTCGACCTTCGCGCCGCCGCCCCATCGCTTTGAAGCCGGAACTCCGCCGATTGGAGCAGCGCTCGCACTCGGTGCGGCTGCGGCCTGGCTTTCCGGTCTCGACTGGGAAGCGATCCACGCTCATGAACAGCGTCTGCTCGAGCGGCTGCTCGCGGGCCTCAAGGCGATCCCGGGTGTTCGGCTGCTCGGGCCCGAGGGAACCCAAGCGCGCGCTCCGCTCGTCTCCTTCGTCGTCGACGGTATCCATCCCCACGACGTGTGCCAGCTCTTGGACACATTCGGGGTGTGCACGCGCGGCGGCCATCACTGTGCCCAGCCTTTGCACGAGGCGTTGGGGGTCGAGGCGAGCGTGCGGGCCTCGATCGCGCTCTACAACGACGAGGCCGACATCGAGGCGCTGCTCGACGGTCTCGAAGAGGTGGTGCGGAGGCTCGCGTGAGCGCCGAGCTCTACCATCGCATCATCGTCGAGACCGCCAAGGAAACCGCCAAGGCCACCCGGCTCGAGACGGCTGATGTCACCGTCGAGGAGGACAATCCCTTGTGCGGCGATCGCATCCTCCTCGACCTGCTCGTCCGCGACGGTAAGGTGGCGGCGGTCGGCCATTCTACCCGCGGCTGTCTTCTTACGCGCGCCGCGGCGGTGGTGCTGGCGCGCCGCGCTCCCGGGTGCTCCGCAAAAGAGCTCGGCGATGCGATCGCGAGCCTGCACGCGCTCCTCGAGAAAGGCGAGGGGCCGCCACTGTGGCCCGAGCTTGCCATGTTCGCGCCGGTGCAGGCGGTCAAAAGCCGCCACGAGTGCGTGCTCTTGCCCTTCCGCGCACTCGCCCGCGCGCTCGCGCTGATCGAGCGTTCGAAGGGAGCGCAGCCTTAATGCGCTGGACAGCCGATGCGCTGCGCGCGCTCGACGCCCAAGACCCGTTGGCGCCCTTTCGCGATCGCTTCGTTTTGCCCCGCGGCTGTGTCTATCTCGCGGCTCACCTTTTTGGGCCTATGCCGGCGCGCGCACCCGAAGCGATCGCGCGCGCGCTCGAAACGCACTGGGGGGCGGGGCTCGCCGAGCTGGGCGCGGCCGGCGCTGCCGGGGAACTGTGCGCACAGGTGGCGCGTGACATCGCCCGTCTCATCGGGGCCGCGCCGCACGAGATCGCGGTCGGCGATACGGTGACGATCAACGCCTTCAAGCTTGTTGCCGCCGCGGTCGATCTGCGGCCCGGGCGACCGGTCCTGCTCGCCGAGCGTGGCTCGACCCCAGAGCTCATCTCGGCGGCTCAGAGCGTGAGCGAACTGTTGCGTGGCGAGGTCGAGCTGCGGCTCCTCGAAGAGGGCGAGCCGCTTGCCGAGGCGCTCGATGAACGCGTTGCCTGTTTTTTGGCAAGCCACGTCGACGATCGCAGCGGGGGAGTGCACGATCTCGCGGCGCTTGTCACCGCGGCGCACGAAGTGGGAGCACTGTTGCTCGTCGACCTGTCCCATTCGGCCGGGGTGATGCCGGTAGCACTCGATGCCGCCAACGTTGATCTCGCTATAGGCTCCGGTGCTCGATACTTATGCGGCGGACCGGGGGCGCCCGCATTCCTCTACGTCGCTGAACGCCATCTCGAGAAGCTGCGCAGCCCGTTGCACGGCTGGGAGCGGTACGCTTACTCCAACGCCTTCGAGCTGCGCGCTCCGCTGACCCTTGGTATCGAACGGTTGGTCGTGAGCCGCCCCTCTCCTCTCGCTCTTGCGGCTCTGCACTGCGGGGTAGCGCTCGTCGGCGAGGCCGATCTCGAGCAAGTGCGCGAAAAGGCGCTGCGCTTGAGCGCAGCCTTTGCGGCCATCGCAGCCGATCGCCTCACGAGCTTCGCGGTCGCTTGCGCAAGCCCCGGGGATGCGGAGGCGCGCGGCGCACTTCTCGCGTTTGCGCATCCGCAGGCGCCGATGATCGCCCGGGCGCTCGCCGAGCAGGGGATCATGGCCGATGTGCGGCGGCCGGATCTGTTGCGCTTCGGCTTCGGCCCCTTGTGGAACAGCTACGAAGAAGTCTGGATTGCAGCCGAGCGCTTGGCCGAGGTCGTTGTCGCGCGGTCGCTCCACGACCGAAGCGCGCACACGCCTTCTCCCCCATCCTGAACCTGCCACTGCGACGAAAAACTCGCGCGCCTTTGCGCGGGCAGGCGCGAGACGACAGCGGACGAGCGCCGAAGGCGGGGCTCGCTTGTGGGCAGGCGCGCCTTGTGATCAGGCCCCCAAGGGGCCGAGCGGGGGGACGCCCGTGCGTAAGCGCTCAAAGGCCTCGGCGGTTGCGTGAAGGAGCGCGCGGTGCAGCGCCGGCGGTGCGGCGAGGATCCCGGCGTGGGTAGGCTCGGGGCGGTTGAGCTCGAGCGGCGCGCCGCGGGCATCGCTCGCCACCGCACCGGCCTCTTCGAGGAGGAGGAGGGCGGCGGCGATGTCCCAGTCGTGGGTGCGGCGCCAGCTCAAATAACCATCGAAGCGGCCGGCTGCGACGAGCGCGAGCTTGTAGGCGAGCGAGCCGAGGGTGACGAGCTCGACCCGGGGCAGAAGGGCGGCGAAATTGCGCCGTCGCGCTTCAAAGCGAGAAACGCAGATGCGCGCCCCCTCGAGCGTTTCGGTTCCACTTGCGCGCAAACGATCACCGCCGAGGCGCGCACCGCCGCCCCGCACCGCTTCGAACATCTCCTCTTTGGCGGGATTGTAGACGAAGCCGAGCACCGGGCGGTTCTCGATCACGAGCGCCACACTGATGGCGAACTCCGGCACTCCTTCCGCGAAGGATCGCGTACCGTCGATGGGATCGACGACCCAGACGCGGCGCCGCATAAGCCTGAGGCGATCGTCGGCCGTCTCCTCCGAGAGCCAACCGTCGTCGGGGTGAGTCCGGCGCAGGGCGGCGTGCAGGAAGCGATCGATGGCGAGATCGGCTTCGGTCACGATCTGACCCGGGCTCTTCTCCCAGCGCGCGCAGCGGTTGCCGAAAAAGCGCATGGCGATCCGCCCGGCTTCGCGCACGGCGTCGCGCACGCGGTCGAGTTCGCCGTCCTCGAGCTTCACCTGCCCGATCATCGCCAGATCGGCCGGCCGGACCCCGGCAGGCCATATTCCGCCCACCGCCGCGAGACGAGATCGACGATCGCTTGCTCCATGTAGATCTTTTTGCCCCATTCGCGACTGGTCTCACCCGGCCATTTCTCGGTGGCGTCGATGCCGAGCTTGGAGCCGAGACCCGAAACCGGGGACGCGAAATCGAGGTAATCGATGGGCGTGTTCTCGATCACCACCATGTCACGTGCCGGATCGACCCGGGTCGAGAGGGCCCAAACCACATCTTTCCAGTTGCGAACGTCGATGTCGTCGTCGGTGACGATGACGAATTTGGTGTACATGAACTGGCGAAGATACGACCAAACCCCCATCATGACGCGTTTGGCATGGCCGGGGTAAGCTTTTTTGATCGAAACGCAGGCGATGCGGTACGAGCAGGCATCGGGAATGAGCCAGAAATCGACGATCTCGGGGAACTGCTGCTGCAACAAGGGCACGAAGACGTCGTTGAGGGCTTCGCCCAGAATCGACGGTTCATCAGGCGGCCTGCCCGTAAATGTCGAAAGGTAGATTGGGTCTCGACGCATCGTGATCGCAGTAATGTGGAAAACAGGAAATTTCTCGACCGCGTTGTAATAGCCGGTATGGTCGCCATAAGGCCCCTCATCGGCGTATTCGTCGAGGCTCACGTGGCCTTCGAGGACGATCTCAGCGGTGGCAGGCACTTTAAGGGGCACTGAGACGCAATCGACGAGTTCGACGCGCCTGCCGCGCAGGAGCCCGGCGAACTGATACTCCGAGAGCGTCTCGGGGACGGGGGTCACGGCTGCGAGGATAACGCCCGGGTCGGCGCCGATCACCGCAGCAGCCGGAAAGGGGTCGCTGCGCGTCGCTTTCCAGCGCCGGTGGTGCTGGGCGCCGCCGCGGTGCGCGAGCCAGCGCATGATCGTTTTGTCGCGATCGAGCACCTGCATCCGGTAGATGCCGAGGTTGAACTTGTCCTCGCGCGCTTCGCCGGGGCCTTTCGTCACCACGAGCGGCCAGGTGATCAGCGGTGCCGGCTCGCCCGGCCAACAGGTCTGAATGGGAAAGCGCCCGAGATCGATGTCGCGGCCGCGCAGGATCACCTCCTGACAGGGCGCGCGGCTCACCGTCTTGGGCTTCATCGCGAGCGCCACTTTGACATAGGGCAGGAGCTCGAGCGCCTGGCCGAGGCTCTCGGGCGGCTGCGGCTGGCGGAAGAAGGCGAGCATCTGGCCGAGCTCGCGCAATTGTGCGGGCTCGCGGTCCATCCCCAAAGCCACGCGCTCGACCGTTCCGAACAGATTGGTGAGCAAGGGAATGGTGAAGCCCTTGACGTTCTCGAACAGCACCGCCGGCCCCCGCTCGGCCAGAAGCCGGGTGTGAATCTCGGTGATCTCGAGCACCGGGGAGACTTCCGCCTTGACCCGCACGAGCTGGCCTCGGCGTTCGAGCAGCTCCATGAAATCGCGCAAGGAGTCGAAGGGCATGGCCACCTCGAGGGCTTTGATTGCCCGAGAGTGGGGCAGGATCGGACGCTGGCAAGAGGGGCGCGGCCCATCGGGGTGCGACCCCTTGCGATGGGTTGGCGCGCGCGGACGCGATCCCCCGGCCGACGCATCGAGGCGGGTGCGGGGTGCGGGCGCAGCCGAATTCCTGCGCAGAGCGCTCGTGTGCGGCGTCGGCGCGAGTCGCGCGGGCACGCGGCGCGCGAAGAGAAAACGGGTGGCGCGCCAAGAGGAGACTTGAAGGGGGAGATGGTGGAGCCGAGGGGAGTCGAACCCCCGACCTCTAGAGTGCGATTCTAGCGCTCTCCCAACTGAGCTACGGCCCCTCGCCCAGATCCTATGGGGTCGTGTGGGCCGCTCGTCAAGGACGGTGCGTTGGGGGTGTCGGCGATGCGGCGGCGGCCGCGGGCGCGCGGGATGGGGGGACGCAGGAGCTGCGCGAGGGGTGGCTTGGGGCGGTGATCGGACCAAGAGCAGATTTGTTGGTTTTTGATCATTTTGTTCATGGCATCACTCCGTGCAAAGGATTTATCTCCTACCAACGCCCGCACGTCAAGAGCGGCTAGGAGCGCTCCAGCGTCGCGACGCCACGCCCGACTGGTCTGGCGTTGCGGGACCGCTATGATCCCCGCCGGGACCCGCTAAGACCCCCGGACCGGTCGATGAACGCTCTCGCTAACCTGATAGAAACCGTCCTCACCCTCTACATCTGGCTTTTGATCGCTGCCGTCGTTCTCTCCTGGCTCATCGCCTTCGGCGTGGTGAACACCGGCAATCGCTTCGTCTACCAATTGCGAGGCTTTTTGACTCAGATCACCGAGCCGGCATTGCGCCCCTTTCGCAACATAATCCCGACCTTCGGTGGGATCGACATCTCGCCTGTGTTCGTAATCCTCGCACTTTATTTCTTACGCGATTTGGTCAACGAGTATCTGCGGTGATCAACGCCTCTACGCCTGCTCGCCTCCTCAGCGACGGCATCGAGCTCGCCGTGCGCGTGACCCCGCGCGCCAGCCGCACGCTTCTCGCTGGCCTCACGCGCGATGCGCAAGGGCAAACGTGGCTGCAGGTCCGCCTCGCTGCGCCGCCGGTCGAGGGTGCCGCCAACGCCGCCCTCTTGCGCTTCTTGGCCGAACTGTTCGATGTTCCAGCCTCCGCCTGCCGCCTGGTTGCCGGGGCGAGCGCACGCAACAAGCGGGTTCACATCAGCGGTGATCCAGCGCAGCTTCGTGCGCGGCTCGCGCCCTTGCTCGCGGGAGCATCGCGGTGACCAAAATCCTCGACGGGCGCGCGCTCGCTGCGCAGCTGCGCGCGCGCCTTGCCACGGAAGTGGCGCGCTTGCGCGCCAGCACGGGCGTCGTTCCGGGACTGCGCGTGCTGCTCATCGGCGAGCATCCGGCTTCTCTTGCCTATGTGCGGACCAAGGAACGGGCGGCGCGCGAGGTCGGCATCGACGGCCGCATCGAGCGATTGCCGGCGACGATCGAAGAGGGGGCCCTGCTCGCCCGCCTTGCCGAGCTCAACGAAGATCCGAGCGTTCACGGCGTGCTCGTGCAATTGCCGCTGCCCGCGCATATCGATCCCGAGCGCATCCTCGCTGCGATCGATCCGCGCAAAGACGTCGACGGCTTTCATCCCCTCAACGCCGGGCGGCTCGCCCAGCTCTTAGGACCACCCCCCGACGATCTGCTCGTTCCCTGCACGCCGCGCGGCTGCCTGTTGCTGCTCGAGGAAGCTCTCGGCGGGCTCCAGGCGCTGCGTGGCAAGCGCGCGCTCGTGCTCGGCCGCTCGACCATCGTCGGCCGGCCGATGGCGGCGCTTTTGCTCGCCTACGACGCCACGGTGACGATCGCCCATTCGCGTACCCGCGAGCTCGCCCACGAGTGCCGACGGGCGGAGATCCTGATCGCCGCGGTCGGTCGCGCGGGGCTCGTGCGCGGCGACTGGCTGGCGCCGGGATCGGTCGTGATCGACGTCGGGATCAACCGCGTTGCGCTGCCGGATGGCACCTCCCGAATCGTCGGTGACGTCGCCTTTGAGGAAGCCGTGGGGCAGGTGGCGGCGATCACTCCTGTGCCGGGCGGGGTCGGCCCCATGACCGTAGCGTGTCTGCTCGACAACACGCTTCGGGCCTGCCGTGCTCAGCTGGCGCGCAACGGGAGGATTCGTTCATGAGCGAGAAAATCGAACTCATCGTCGACGGCATGGGCTGCGAGGGCTGTGTCGCCGCGGTCGAAAAGGCGCTCAAAGCGGTCGCGGGCGTACGCGCCGTCAAAGTCGACTTGAAAACCGGGCGCGCAGAGGTCGAGCACGAGGGCGCGCAACTCGCCCTTTTGTTGCAGGCGATCGAGAAAGCCGGCTACGAAGCACGGCCGGCGCAAAGGATGGGCTAGTCTTCCCGCTCGCATCGCAGCAGCCGACCCGCCGGCTCGGTCTCGCGGCCATCGTGCCGCCCGGGCGAGCCAACGGGTCGAGCGCGGCCGCGTTCGCAACCCTTTTTGCGCGCGTTGTCCGATTTGGTTCCCGCCCGACGCGCATCTTGGGGCGCGAGATGGTGTCGAAGCGGCATGGGCCCATCCCCGGGGCTACGCTTTTCCTGAACGAGCAAGCGCGCTAGAGCTGCCGAGCGGGCGGATGCGGCAGGAGTTCCGTGATGATCATCGACCACCGCACCTACACGCTCTACCCAGGCAAGATCAAAGATTTTCTCCAGATCTACGAAAGCAAAGGCTATCCCATTCAAGTCAAAATCTGGGTGAACCGTTTGGATGGTTCGTGTCCATGGACATCGGCGAGCTCAACCAAGTCGTGCATATGTGGGCCTACGAAGATCTCGCCGATCGTGCCCGCCGACGCGCCGCGCTGCAGGCGGATCCGGCCTGGGCCGAGTATCTCGCCGCCGCCACGCCCTTGATCCAGCACATGGTCAACAAAATCCTGACCCCGGCTCCCTTCTTCAATCTTAAGCGCTGAGGAACGCGCGTGGACTTCACGCTGCCCGCCGAGCTTGAAGAGCTGCGCCTTCGCGTCGCCCGCTTCGTCGACGAACGGCTGCTGCCGCTCGAAGAGGATCCCGCGAGCTGGGGCGAGGGCGAGCAGATCCGGGAAGACCTGCTCGAAGCGCTGCGCTTAGAGGTGAAGGCGCAGGGTCTGTGGTGCCCGCAGATGCCCAAAGAGCGCGGCGGGCTTGGTGTCGGCCCGGTCGGCATGGCGGTGCTCTACGAAGAGATGGGACGCAGCCGCTTCGGGCCGGTCTGCTTCAACTGTGCCGCTCCCGATGACGGCAACATGTGGGTGCTGGAGCGGGTCGGTACCCCAGAACAGAAAGCGCGCTGGCTCGATCCGATCATCAGCGGCGCGGTGCGCTCGGCGATCGTGATGACCGAACCGCACCCCGGTGCGGGCTCCGATCCCGCCGGCATGATGCGCACCCGCGCCGAACGGCGCGGCGACCGCTATGTCGTGCACGGCCGCAAATGGTTCATCACCGGAGCGCAAGGCGCCAAGCACTTCATCCTGCTCGCCCGCACCTCCGAGGATCCCCGCCGCGGCCTCACGGCGATGATGTTCCACGCCGATCAGCCGGGCTGGCGCATCCTCCGCCGCATCCCGATCATGGGCCCCGAAGAACATGGTGGGCATTGCGAACTCGAGTTCGACGGGCTCGAAGTTCCGGTCGAAAACGTTCTTTTAGGCGAGGGCCTGGGCATGCGGGTGGCGCAGATCCGCCTTTCCATGGCCCGTCTTACCCACTGCATGCGCTGGCTTGGCATGGCGCGCCGGGCGCTCGAGATCTGCGATCCCTACATTCGCGAGCGGCGCGCTTTCGGCCAGGTGCTGGCCGAGAAGGAAAGCGTGCAGGGGCTTTTGGGCGAAGCGGCGATGCAGGTCGCGATCGGCCGCCTTCTCGTCATGCGCGCAGCGTTCCTGCTCGCGCGCGGCGAGCGAGCGCGGGCGGAAGTGTCGATGGCCAAGATCCAAGTCGCCGATGCGCTGCACCGCGCCATCGACACCGCGATCCAGCTCATGGGCGCCAAGGGCTATTCCAAGGACACCCCGCTTGAGTGGATGTACCGCTATGCGCGCCAGGCGCGGCTCGTGGACGGTGCATCCGAAGTCCACCGCATGGTCGTAGCGCAAGCCCTGCTTGCCGATCCGCGCGGGTTCTTCCGGTGGCCTTAAGCGAAGTCGAACGCGAACGATTGGCCCTTTGGCTGGCTCGTGCGCTCTCCGCCGCGCGCGTGGAGGTGGTCGGGGTGCGCAAGCTCGCTGGTGGTGCGATCCAAGAGAATCTGGCGGTCGATGTGGTGGTCGAAGGTGGACCGCGGGCCGGGTCCCATGCCCTTGTCCTGCGCCGCGATGCGCCCTCGGGTGTGGCGGTGAGCCGCCCGCGCCTCGAAGAATACGCCGTTCTCGAGCGGGTCCACCGCGCCGGGGTACAGGTGCCGCGACCTTTTCTCGCCTGCGCCGATCCCTCGGTTCTGGGTAAGCCCTTTTACCTCCTCGCGCGGGTTGCGGGCGAAGCGCGCGGCGCACGCCTCACCAAGGACCCGCAGGTGCTGGCGCGCGGCGAGGAGCTCGTGGCCGAACTTGGCCGAGAGCTCGCCAAGATCCACAGTCTAAAGCCGCCCTTGCCGGAGCTCCCCTTCCTTGTACCGCCTAAAGGCCAACCGGCACGGGCGCGCGTCGCCGAGCTGCGCGCGCATCTCGATGCTCTCAACGTCGCGCAACCGGTCCTCGAATGGGGCCTTCGCTACGTCGAACGGCACGCCCCCGAGAGCCGGGAGATCACGCTCGTGCACGGGGATTTCCGCACCGGCAATCTCATGCTGCACGAGGGGCGGCTGGTCGCGGTTCTGGACTGGGAGTTCGCGACGCTTTCGGATCCGCTCGAAGATCTCGGCTGGATGCTCGCCAAATGCTGGCGGTTTGGGGCGGTTGAGCGCGAGTGTGGTGGTCTTGGCTCGCGCGAAGCGTTCCTTGCCGCCTACGAGGCCGCATCCGGCCGCCGCCTCGACCGCTGGGCGGTGCGGCTTTGGGAGCTCGTCGCCACGCTTCGCTGGGCGGTGGTGGCGTTGCTGCAGGCCGAGCGGCACAGGAGCGGGCGCGAGCGCTCGCTTGAGCTCGCCCTTACCGCCCACATCGTGCCGCAACTCGAAGCGGATGTGCTCGACTACATCGCGCTGCTTGAGGAACCCGCGCCGTGAGCCTGCCGGGCGAGTTCGTCGATCTCCTTGAGACCGCGCGTGCGCTCTTGCGCGCGCGTGTGCAGCCGGCTGTGCCGGCCGAGCTGCGCTTTGAGACGGCGATGATCGCCAACGCCATGGCGATCGTCGCCCGCGCCGCAAAGGGAGCGATCCCGGGTGCGGCAGAAGCCGAGGGTCTGCGCCGATTGTATCCCGAGGCGGGGGACGCCGACCCCGAAAGCTTGCGGCGCAGGCTGGTTGCCGATATCCGCGCGGGTCGCATGGACGGAAGCGGGTCGCGGCTCGTCGCCTATGTGTTGTGGCCGCGCGTGCGCGAGCGCCTCGCGCTCTCCAATCCGGAATATCGGACCGGACTTTGACGTCGATCGTCAGGCGCCTGCTCGCGTATCGACCGGCGCGCAGCGAATGCGCGATGCAAAGCGAGTCGATCTCTTCGTCCGCTAGGCGCCGAGCATACCGCAAGGACCGGGGGAAGGCCGCCGCGATGGAACGCGTCGCCCGTTCGCTTTTCACCCGCGCTACGCGCCTGCTCGCGCTTTCGAGCCTGTTGGCGGCGGGATGCGCAGAGCCGCCGCGGCGCTCGCAGATCGCCCAGACGATCGAGGAGCTCTCCTTTGCGCCGCCCGCCGAGCGGGGCGTTCGGGCAACTGCGGAGACGGCCCCCGATCGCACCGGCGCCGCGCGTCCGCCCGTCCGACGTGCGGAAGTCTTCCTTGCCCGCGGCGGCCGCAGTGTGCCGACTCGTGCCGCGCTGGCACAGCGCGTTCCCGACGGTGTCCAAGTCGCGTTCGACGAGGCCGAGGTCAAAGAGGTCGTCCGCGTCGTCATCGGTGAAATCCTTAACAAGCCGTTTACGATCGATCCCCGAGTGTCCGGCACGGTCACCCTCTCCACCGCGGGACCGGTGGCCGAGCGCGATCTCTTGCGCGTGCTCGAGACCGCCTTGCGGATGATCGGGGCAGGCCTGGCCGAGACCGACGGCGGTTATCTCGTCGCACCGATCGGCGAGCTGGTCGGCCGCAGCGAGTTCGTGCCTTTGGGTGGCCGGGAGCCGCCGCTCGTTGCCCCCGGCACGGGAGCGACGGTGGTGGCGCTGCGCCACGTGCCGGCCAACACCGCTGCGCAATTCATCCAGCCGCTTCTCAAAAAACCAGAAGACGTGCGGGTCGATCCGGCCTCCAACTTGATCCTCTTTACGGGTACGGCGGCCGAGCGCCAGGCCGTTCTCGACACGCTTGCGATGCTCGATGTCGATTGGCTCGCCAACCGTTCGGTGGGGATCTTCCCCTTGCAATATGCGACGCCGGAAGCGCTCATCCCCGAACTCGAAGCGCTCTTCGCCGAACCCCAGCAGCCCGGGAGCGGGCTTCGGCCCTCGGTGCAGTTCTTACCCGTTGCGCGCTTGAACGCGGTGCTCGCGCTTGCCGCCACGCCCGAGCAGATGCTGGAGATCGAGCGCTGGGTGGGGCGGCTCGACCGCGGGCGTACGGTAAGCGCGCAATATTTCGTGTACGAGCTCAAGCATGCTTCCGCCGAAGAGGCGGCCAAGCTCGTCAACGAGCTCTTCGGCGAAGCGGCGGGGCCGGCGATGGCGGCGGCGCTACCGCCCTCCTTGCAGCGGCTGGGCGCACCGCCTGAGAGCCCTGCGATCGACGGCGGGCCGCCCGTCACGCCCACCGGGCCGGCGGTGCTCGCAAGCCAGGCGGCGAGTCCGACCGCTGCGGTTGCACCGGTTCCGGTCAAGGCGGTGGCCAACAAAGCGACCAACGCGGTGGTGGTCCGCGCGACGCCGATGATGTGGGAGCTGGTCGAGGCCACTTTGCGTCGCTTGGATGTCGCTCCCGCGCAGGTGCTGATCGAGGCCACGATCGCCGAAGTCCTGCTCAACGATGCACTGCGCTACGGCGTTCAGTACTTCATCGAAGCCGGGGCCTGGCGCTTCGGTTACAACACGACGGTATCGAGCCCGAGCGGGGCGACCAATTTCCGCAATCTCGAACCCCTCGCCCGTGTCCCTGGTTTCAACTTCATCTTCACGGGCGGCGACGCCAACGTCACGATCGATGCGCTCTCGCAAGTGACCGAGGTGCGGGTGCTCTCGGCGCCTTCGGTGGTGGTGCGCGACAATGCCGAGGCCCTGCTCACCGTCGGCGATCAGGTGCCGGTGACCACCCGCACGGCGGTGAGCGTCGAGAACCCGCTCGCTCCTGCGGTGAGCAGCATCGAATATCGCGACACGGGCGTCATCTTGCAGGTCAAGCCGCGCATCAACGAGACCGGAACGGTCGCCCTCGAGATCACCCAGGAAGTGAGCCGGGTGGTCGATGCGGGGCGAAGCGAGGCCGGGGTGCCGACCCCCACCATTCAGCAGCGCAAGATCAAGAGCCGAGTCGAGGTGTTGGACGGTCAGACCGTGGTCTTAGGCGGCCTCATCCAAGAAGGGGAGGAGCGAGGCCGCGATCGCATTCCGATCCTCGGCGACATCCCGATCCTGGGCGCACTCTTCGGTTCGACCCGGACCACAAACCAACGCACCGAACTCATCGTCTTCATCACGCCACGGGTGATGCGCAACGCCGAGCAGGCGCGCGACATCAGCGACGAGCTCAAAGCGCGCATGCGCGCCTTGCGCGCGCGCTCCCTCGGCAGTGACGAAATGCCGGAGCGCAGGGCTCGCACGAGCCTCGCTCCCGGCGGTTTCGAGCCGGCGGCTTCGGCTCCGCTTTCCTCCCCGCGCGCGGAGCGGGTGGCCGAAGCGGAACCCGGGCTGACTACCGACCGCTCAGCGGGGCCCGATGCGAGACCTCCTGCGGTGCGTTCGGTTGCCGGCGAGCCGATCGCGCTGCCGCGACCGCGCCCGATCGAGCGGGCCGACCTCATGCCGCCGCCGCCTCGGCCGGGCGAGTGGGACGGGCTGCCGATCCGTCCGACGGCGCGGTCGGCGGAGCCGATGCCTCAGCCGTGGATGTAGCTCTCGAGCTGTTCGATGAGCTGGTTTTGTTCGCGAATGATGCTGTTGACGAGATCGCCGATCGACACGATGCCGACCAACTTGCCGTTCTCGACCACCGGCAGATGCCGGATGCGGCGGTTGGTCATAATTGCCATGCACTGCTCGACCGTGTGGTTGTAGCCGACCGAGACGACCGGGGTGGACATGACCTCGTGGACGAGGGTGGTGGGCGAGGTCTTGCCCTTGAGATACACTTTGCGCACGTAATCGCGCTCGCTGAACATGCCAACCGGTTGCCCGCCGTCGACGACGACGAGCGCGCCCACGTCCTTCTCGGCGAGGAGGCGAATGGCATCGAGCACTGTCTTGTCGGGATCGATGGTCCAGACGTGTTGGCCTTTTTCGGCGAGCAACTGCTTGACTGTCGTCATCCGCAGCCTCCCAGTGTATCGACGGTCGACCGCGCGGCCGGCCGATTTGCCCAACTTCATGAACCATAGCACGCTGCGCGGTTGCGCTCCATGGCGGCGCGCGAGGGCCAGTTGGCAGAGGTCCCATGCGTGCTATATGCAGCAGCGGCCGGCCGCGCGTCAGCCGCGCCCGGTCGGGTGCGGGCGTGGTGGAACAGGTAGACACGCGGGATTTAGGTTCCCGTGGCGCGAGCCGTGCGAGTTCGAGTCTCGCCGCCCGCACCAGGGGCGGGGTGGAGCGGCAAGGCTCTCGACAGTCAGCGAGAAGAGACGGATCCCATGCAGGTTGAGCAAGTCGCGGCCGAGGGCCTCCTTCGGCGGTTCCGCGTCGTCGTGCCGGCAGCGGAGATCGAAGACCGGCTCACGAGCCGGCTCGAGGAGCTGCGCCAGCGGGTGCGCATGCCCGGGTTCCGACCGGGCAAGGCGCCGCTTGTGCTGCTGCGCCGCCAGTACGGCCGCGGCATTTTGGGGGAAATTCTCGAGCAAGCGGTGGACGAGGGCACGCGCAAGGCAATCGGCGAGCACGAACTCAAGCCCGCCCTGCGACCGAAGGTAGAGATCACCTCGTTCGATGAAGGCAAGGATCTCGAGTTCGCCATTCAGGTCGAGGTGCTGCCCGAGGTGCCCTCGGTCGATCTCAAGGCAATCGAGATCACCCGCCCGGTTGCGAGCGTGGACGATCAGATGGTGGAGGAAGCGCTCGAGCGGCTCGCGCGGGCGCATCAGAAGTTCCAAGCTCCCGCCGAACCACGGCCGGCCAGGGAAGGGGATCGGGTGACGATCGACTTCGAGGGGCGCATCGACGGCCGGCCGTTCGAGGGTGGCTCGGGCAAGGACCTTGCGATCGTGCTCGGCTCTGGTGGGCTCGTGCCCGGCTTCGAAGAGCAGCTCTTGGGCGTGCGCGTCGGCGAAGAGCGCACGATCGTTGTGAACTTCCCCGAAAGCTGGCGAGATCCATCGCTGCGCGGCAAGAGTGCGCAGTTCACGGTCGCGGTCAAAGCGGTGGAAGAGCCAATGCCGCTTTCGATCGACGATGCCTTCGCCAAGGAAATGGGGGCGGAGGATCTGGCGGATCTGCGCCAAAAGCTGCGGGCGCGCATCGAAGGGGACTTGAAGGCGGCCTCACGTCTTAAAGCCAAGCGCCAGCTGCTCGACCGACTGGCAGAAGGCTATGTCTTCCCCGTGCCCGAAGGAATGGTCGAGCTCGAGTTCAATGCCATTTGGGAGCAGCTCACGCGCGAGATGAAGGAGCGCGGTCTTTCCTTCGCAGCGGAGGGAAAGAGCGAAGAGGAAGCCAAAGCCGAGTACCGAGCGATCGCCGAGCGGCGCGTACGGCTCGGTCTCCTGCTCTCGGATATCGGCAATAAGAACAACATCAAGGTCGAGAACCACGAGCTTCAGCAAGCGCTGTTTGCGCAAGCCCAGCGCTTTCCTGGCCGCGAACGCGAGGTCATCGAATATTACCGCTCCAATCCCGCGGCGCTCGATGCCTTGCGGGCACCTCTTTTCGAGGACAAAGTGGTCGACTTCATTCTCCAGCTCGCGCGGGTCACGGATGTCGCGGTGACCCCGGAGCAGCTCTTGCGCGAGGAGGACGAGGAGGACTCGTCTTCGCCGCCGGAGCGCGCTGGTGCGAGCGCCGATAGCGCCGCAGCGAGCTAAGAGGAGCGCGGAGATGAGGATCTATTCGCAGCTCGTTCCCATCGTGGTCGAACAGACGGCCCGCGGCGAGCGCGCCTTCGACATCTATTCGCGGATGCTCAAGGAGCGCATCATTTTCCTCTATGGGCCTATCGACGATCATGTGGCCAGCCTCGTGACCGCCCAGCTCCTGTTCCTCGAGGCGGAAAATCCGGACAAGGACATCAGCCTCTATATCAATAGTCCGGGTGGTCTCGTGACCTCGGGTCTGGCGATCTATGATACGATGCAGTACATCCGACCGGATGTGGCGACCATCTGCATCGGCCAAGCCGCGTCGATGGCCTCGTTGTTGCTCGCTGCGGGTGCGAAGGGCAAGCGCTATGCGCTGCCGCACGCGCGGATCATGACCCATCAGCCGTCGGGCGGGTTCCAGGGTCAGGCGACCGACATCGAAATCCACGCCCGTGAGATCCTCTTGATGAAACAGCGCCTCAACGAGATCTATGTGAAGCACACCGGTAGGACCTTGCCGGAGGTCGAGGCGCGCATGGAGCGTGACACGTTCATGAGTGCCGAACAGGCCAAGGAGTTCGGCATCGTCGACGCGGTCATGGACAAGCGCCCGCCCAAGCCGGCAAGCGAATGAGGCGGTGGCTCTTGATCGGATGGCGAGCGGAGATCGGCGGGCACTGATGCGACAGCGCGCAGGTGGCGCAGCAGAACGGCGCAGTGGCTGCCAAATTAGAGAAACCCTGGCGCTGCGTGGCGGTCGCGGGTTGTGTCCGCTCTTCGGCGTCGCTACCATCTGCTCGGGACCGCGTGGGACGAAGGCATGATGTCCAAGGGAAGCGGCGATTCGAAGAACACTCTCTATTGTTCGTTTTGCGGCAAGAGCCAGCACGAGGTCCGCAAGCTCATCGCCGGTCCGACGGTATTCATTTGCGACGAATGCGTCGAATTGTGCATGGACATCATCCGGGAGGAGAACAAGAGCGCGGTAGCGAAGAGCCGCGCCGGTGTTCCCACTCCGGCCGAGATCAAGGCGGTTCTCGACGATTACGTGATCGGCCAAGAGCACGCCAAGCGGGTGCTGGCCGTGGCCGTCCACAATCACTACAAGCGCTTGAGCCACGGCAACAAGGGTGACGTCGAGCTCGCCAAGTCCAACATCCTGCTGATCGGTCCCACGGGCTGCGGCAAGACGCTCTTGGCGCAGACGCTCGCCCGCATCCTCGACGTTCCCTTCACCATGGCCGATGCCACCACGTTGACGGAAGCCGGCTATGTCGGCGAGGATGTGGAAAACATCATCTTGAAGCTCCTGCAGGCCGCCGACTACAACGTCGAGCGGGCGCAGCGCGGCATCGTCTATATCGACGAGGTCGACAAGATCAGCCGTAAATCGGAGAACCCGTCGATCACCCGCGACGTCTCCGGCGAGGGCGTGCAGCAGGCGCTCTTGAAGATCATCGAGGGCACGATCGCGAGCGTGCCACCGCAGGGTGGGCGCAAGCACCCGCAGCAGGAGTTCCTGCAGGTCGACACCACCAACATCCTCTTCATCTGCGGCGGCGCCTTCGCCGGGCTCGAGAAGATCATCGCCGCCCGCAGCCGGCAGCGCTCGATGGGCTTCGGTGCGGAGGTGAGCGGTCCCGACGATCGCCGCCCGGGTGAGATCCTCAAAGATGTCGAGCCGGATGATCTCTTGAAGTTCGGGTTGATCCCCGAGTTCATCGGCCGCTTGCCGGTGATCGCGGTGCTGCACGACCTCGACATCAACGCGCTCGTTCGGATCCTCAAAGAGCCCAAGAACGCGCTGGTCAAACAGTACCAGCGGCTGTTCGAGATGGAGGGTGTGAAGCTCACCTTCACCGAGGACGCGCTGCGCGCGATCGCCGAGCGCGCGGTGCAGCGCAAGACCGGTGCCCGCGGTCTGCGCTCGATCATGGAGGGAATTCTCTTGGACACCATGTTCGAGCTGCCGTCGCTTGTGGGAGTGAGCGAGGTGGTGGTGAACCGCGAGGTCGCAGAAGGGCGCGCCAAGCCCTTGCTCATCTACGCCGAGCAGAAAGCGGGAGTGTCCTCGGCCTCGTAAAACGACCCACGCCGGGACCGGCGATCGCTTCCCCGAGCGCGCTGTGCTGGCGATCGTCGAGATCGTCGCGGGCATGGCGCTGCTGTTGGGCGGCGGCGAAGCCCTCGTGCGCGGTGCGGTGGCGATCGCCCGACGCCTCGGCGTGTCGCCCCTGATCATCGGCCTCACGCTCGTCGGCTACGGCACCTCCACACCCGAACTCATCGCGAGTGCACAGGCGGCCCTTTCCGGGGTGCCCGCGATCGCGCTCGGCAACGTCGTCGGCTCGAATATCGCCAACGTTCTGTTGATCCTCGCGCTTGCGGTGCTGATCGCACCGGCGCGCATCGAGCCCCGGTCCTTCAGGCGCGACGCGCTTGCCCTTGCGAGCTCCGCTCTGATCGCCTTCGCCCTTGCGAGCACGGGCGAGATCGGCCGGTTGGCCGGCTTTGTCCTGCTGCTCTATCTCGCGCTCTACACGGTGCAAACCTACCGGGCCGAAACCGCGCGGCCCGACGCGTGGGGGGCCATTCTCGCCGCCGAGAGCGAGCTTAAAGACGGAGCACGGCCGCTACGCGTTCCGCTCGCCATGCTCTTCGCGATCGGCGGCATAGTGGCAACCGTTGCGGGTGCGAGCCTCTTGATCGATGGGGCGGTGACGGTTGCGCGCGCGCTTGGAGTGAGCGAACTCGTGATCGGGCTCACCCTTGTGGCGGTCGGCACGTCGTTACCCGAACTGGCAACGAGCGTGGTCGCCGCGCTGCGCCGGCAATCCGAGCTCGCCTACGGCAATGTGGTGGGCTCCAACATCTACAATCTCACCGGCATCCTCGGCACCACTGCGCTGTTGAGCCCACTTCCGGTGCCGGCCGAACTCGTGCGCCTGGATCTGCCAGTGATGCTCGCGGTCACAGCAGCGCTCATCCTCTTCGCGCTGACCGGCTACCGGATCGGGCGGCGGGAGGGCGCGGCGCTGCTGGCCGGCTATGCGCTCTACCTGTGGGCGATCTACAGCGGGGCGGGGTGAGGAGGGACGCGCGTTGCGCTTCCTTGAAAGCGAAGAGCGCGAGCGCCACTTTGTTCGGCGAGAGGAATCGGGCCGGAGGTCGGGTGACCCCGGCGCCAGTGAGGTAGCATGAGCGAGACGCCCACGAGCGCCATCTTCCCTGTTCTGCCGCTCAGGGACATCGTCGTCTTTCCGCACATGATCGTGCCGCTCTTCGTCGGGCGCGAGAAGTCGATCGCTGCCCTCGAAGAGGTGATGAAAGACGACAAACAGATTCTCTTAGTGGCTCAAAAGAACGCTGCTCAGGACGATCCGGGCCGCGACGATCTCTATCGCGTCGGCACCGTCTCGGCCATTCTGCAGCTCTTGAAGTTGCCAGATGGGACCGTGAAGGTCCTGGTCGAGGGCCAGACGCGGGCGCGCATCACGAGCTTCATCGACAATCCGCGCTTCTTCCAGGTGCGCGCGGAAATCCTCGCCGATCGGCCGTGCGATCCGCGCGAGGCCGAGGCGCTCGCGCGCGCGGTGATCAACCAGTTCGAGCAGTACATCAAGCTCAGCAAGAAGGTGCCGCCCGAGGTCCTCTTGAGCCTGCAGCAGATCGAGGACCCGGCCAAGCTCGCGGATTCGATCGCGGCGCATCTGACCCTCAAGATCGCCGACAAGCAGCAACTGTTGGAGACCACCTCGCTCGCCGATCGGCTCGAGAAGCTGTACGGCTTCTTGGAGGGCGAGATCGCCGTCCTGCAGGTCGAGAAGAGGATCCGCTCGCGCGTCAAGCGTCAGATGGAGAAGACGCAGCGCGAGTACTACCTCAACGAGCAGATGAAGGCGATCCAGAAGGAGCTGGGCGAGCTCGAGGACGGCAAGGACGAGATCAGCGAGCTCGAGCGGCGCATCAAGCGCACCAAGCTCTCCAAGGAGGCGCGCGAGAAGGCTCAGGCCGAGCTCAAGAAGCTCAGATCCATGAGCCCGATGTCGGCCGAAGCGACCGTGGTGCGCAACTATCTGGATTGGCTGCTGTCGATCCCGTGGAATAAGCGCACCAAGATCTCGACCGACCTCAAAAAGGCCCAGGAAATTCTCGACGCCGATCACTATGGGCTCGAGAAGGTCAAGGAGCGGATCATCGAATATCTCGCCGTGCAGCAGCGCGTCGAGAAGATGAAAGGGCCGATCCTGTGCCTGGTTGGCCCGCCGGGTGTGGGTAAGACCTCGCTCGGTAAGTCCTTGGCCAAGGCGACCGGCCGCAACTTCGTGCGCGTGAGCTTAGGTGGTGTGCGCGATGAGGCCGAGATCCGCGGGCATAGGCGGACCTACATCGGCTCCATGCCGGGCAAGATCATCCAGTGCATGAAGAAGGCGAAGAGCTCCAATCCGCTCTTCATGCTGGATGAGATCGACAAGCTCGGCTCGGATTTCCGGGGCGATCCTGCTTCGGCGCTGCTCGAAGTGTTGGATCCCGAGCAGAACGCGAACTTCAACGATCATTACCTCGAGGTCGATTACGACCTTTCGGATGTGATGTTCGTCTGCACGGCCAACACCTTGCGGATGCCGCAGCCGCTGCTCGACCGCCTCGAGGTGATCCGCATCCCCGGCTACACCGAAGAGGAAAAGCTCGAGATCGCCAAGCGCCACTTGATCCCCAAGCAGCGCAAGGCGCACGGGCTTAAGGAAGAGGAGTGGTCGATCAGCGACGAGGCGCTCATCGACCTCATCCGCTATTACACGCGCGAGGCCGGCGTGCGCAATCTCGAGCGCGAGATCGCCAATCTCGCCCGCAAGTCCTTGCGCGAGATCCTGGTGGAGGGCAAGAAGAGCGTTAAGATTACCCGCAAGAACCTCGAGAAATATGCGGGGGTCCGGCGCTATCGGTTCGGCGAGGCGGAGCTCGAAGACCAGATCGGCGTCACCACCGGTCTCGCCTGGACCGAGGTGGGCGGCGAGCTCCTGCAGGTCGAAGCCGTCACCGTTCCCGGGAAGGGCAAGATGACGGTGACCGGCAAGCTCGGCGAGGTGATGCAGGAGTCGGTGCAGGCGGCGCGCTCCTGGGTGCGCTCGCGCGCCACCGAACTCGGCATCCCCTACGAGACCTTCGAGAAGACCGATATCCACATCCACGTACCGGAGGGTGCCACCCCCAAGGATGGACCTTCGGCCGGCGTGGCGATGGTCACCTCGATCGTCTCGGTACTCACCCGCATCCCCGTGAAGGCCTCGGTGGCGATGACGGGCGAGATCACGCTAAGAGGCCGCGTGCTCCCCATCGGCGGGCTCAAGGAGAAGCTCCTGGCGGCGCTGCGCGGCGGTCTTAAGACCGTGATCATCCCGAAAGAGAACGAGAAAGACCTCGCCGAGATCCCGGAGAGTGCGCGCAAGAAGCTCGAGATCGTGCCGGTGGCGACGATCGATGAGGTCTTGCGCATCGCGCTGCAGCGGATGCCGGAGCCCTTGCCGCGCGAATCGACCGAAGAATCGCCGCCGGTGAGCGCACCGCTCGCCGTGCCGACCACCCAGCCGACGGTGCCGCCCGCGCTCGTGCGCCCGCTCAACTAAGAGCGCGCAAGAGAGCAAGGGGCGGCCTCGGCGCAACGCTGGACAAGAGCCGTCGGCTCCCTTAGGGCCGGCAGAAGGCGCTTCGCCGCTGCCGGCCCTGTGCTTTACGAGGAGGAGCGCAACAATAGAGCAGCGCCCACGCGCTCGCCCCTCGAGCGTCTGTTTTAAGAGCGGATTGCACCCGTGCGCATCGACACGTTCGTCCCCGCCGCCGTTGCTGCCGCGCTAGCCTTCACGCTCGCCGGCTGCGCCACTACGCCCTCAGCACCGCTCGAGCCGGTAAGCGGCTTTACGCGCGAGCGCTATCTCGGCACCTGGCACGAAATCGCCGCCATCCCCTCCTGGTTCCAACGCGAGTGCGCGCGCGACACGATGGCCGTCTATGCGCCGGCACCGGAAGATCCGGAGTGGATCGCGGTACGCAACAGCTGCCGCACCGCCGAGGGCACGGAAAAGGCGGCGGAAGGGCGGGCCCGCTTCACCGGCGCGAGCGATCGGGGGGCGCTCGAGGTGACTTTCGTAGCGCCCTTGGGCTTTTGGCTGTGGGCCGCTTCCGGGCCCTATGTCGTCATCGCACTCGACCCCGATTATCGCTGGTCGCTGGTTGCTCATCCGCGCCGCGCGTATGCGTGGATCCTCGCTCGCGAACCGCGTCTTTCCGATCCGGTGTTGGCTCGGCTGCGCCTCGAGCTCGAGCGGGCCGGCTATGATCCCTGCCGGCTCCTGCTCACCGCCTCAGCCGATCCCCGCCGCGGCGCGCGCTTGTGCGATCTCGAGCTCGCGGGCTAACGGGTGCACCCGACCCTCGTTATCCTCGTCGTCGCGCTTACCCCTCGGCTTTTGGGGCCGAGCACGCCGCGGCTTTCGGCGTTTGTGCGCGAAGGCGGGATGCGCCCCTTGCGCACGGTGGTGCCGGCTGTGACCTGCACCGTGCAGTCGACCCTGTTGACCGGTTTGTTGCCGCGCGAACATGGGGCGGTAGCCAACGGCTGGTATTTCCGTGAGCTTGCCGAAGTCTGGCTGTGGCGGCAGTGCAATCGCTTGATCAGTGGCGAGAAGATCTGGGAAGCCGGAAAGAAACGCGATCCCCGCTTCACTGCCGCCAATATGTTTTGGTGGTACAATATGTATTCGAGCGTCGACATTTCGGCGACGCCGCGCCCCATTTACCCAGCGGACGGGCGGAAAATCCCGGATCACTACACCGAACCTCCGGAGCTGCATGACGAGCTCGACCAGAAGCTCGGCAGCTTTCCGCTCTTCCAGTTCTGGGGCCCGGGTGCGGACATCACCTCCTCGCGCTGGATCGCCGCCGCCACGCGCCACGTGATCGAAACGCGAAGGCCGACGCTCACGCTCTGCTATTTGCCGCACCTCGACTACGCGCTGCAGAAGTGGGGGCCGGATCCCAAGGATCCGCGCATCGCAGCTGAGCTGCGGGCGATCGACGAGGTGGCGGGCTCGCTCATCGACTTCGCCCGCGCGCGCGGCCTTAGGGTTGTGCTGGTTTCCGAATACGGCATTCTGCCCGTCTCGGGCGCGGTGCACATCAACCGCATCCTGCGCGAAGCGGGATTGATCCGCGTGCGTCGCGAGCTCGGCCGTGAGCTTTTGGATCCCGGTGCTTCCCGCGCCTTCGCCCTAGCCGACCATCAAATCGCTCACGTCTATCTGCAGCACGGGACGGATGCGGCCAAGGTCAAAGCCTTGCTGGAGCGCATCCCCGGCATCGCCCGCGTCCTCGACGAAGAGGGCAAGCGCGCGCTCGGGCTTGATCATCCGCGCTCGGGTGAGCTCGTCGCTTTGGCGCAGCCCGACCGCTGGTTCACCTATTATTGGTGGCTCGATGACGCCAAAGCACCGGATTTCGCGCCCACCGTCGATATCCACCGCAAACCCGGCTACGACCCGCTCGAACTCTTCTTGGATCCCGAGCAGCGGCTGATCCGCCTCAAGATCGGCTGGAAGTTGCTGCTCCGCCGCCTCGGCTTTCGAACCCTTCTCGATGTGGTGCCGATCCGCGGCTGCGAGCTCGTCAAAGGCTCGCACGGGCTGTTGAGCGAGCGTGAAGAAGACGGGCCGCTCGTCGCCAGCTCCGAGCCCGCGCTTCTGCCCGAGGGGCCGCTTCCCGCGACCGCCTTTAAAGAGCTCGTCCTCGCCCACATTTTCACGCCTTAGTCCCGCGTTCGCCCGCCTTGCTCGGACCGCACGGCGGTGCGATCGCTGGTGTCAGGGAGGGGCGGCCCATGCGGCACGAGGAAGAGAACGAACCGTTGGTCCTGGTCGACCTCGAGGACCGTCCGATCGGGATCGCGCCCAAGCTCGCTGTCCATCGCGAGGGGCGTCTGCATCGGGCGATTTCGGTCGTGCTGCGCGATTCTGCCGGTCGCTTTCTGCTGCAAAAGCGCCATCCCGGCAAATACCACTCGGGCGGGCTGTGGACCAACACCTGTTGCAGCCATCCGCGGCCGGGGGAGGAGCCCGCCGCCGCTGCGCGCCGCCGCCTCGCCGAGGAGATGGGGATCGAGGTTGCGCTCGCGCATCTGCTGACCACCATCTACCGCGCCGAAGTCGGCAACGGTCTCATCGAACACGAGCTCGTGCACGTCTTCGGCGCCGTCTACGACGGCCCCGTGCGCCCGGATCCCCAAGAAGCCGAAGATTTCGCTTGGGTGAGCCCCGAGCAACTGGAAGTCGACTTACGCACCCGGCCCGAGTGCTACAGCTTCTGGTTCCGCCTCTATTTCTTGGAGCATCGCCCGCGCCTCGAGCTGTGCGCGAAGTGAGCGCTGCGCACCGCGTGTGGCCGCCCTCGAAGGGGGGCGCTCACACGATCCGCAGATCCTCGTCGAGCCCGGGCTTGCGCGTCTCGATGCGTGGTTCTTGGCCGCCGCGCAGGACGCTGTTGCCCATATAGAGCAGTCGCTGATCGATGGGCGGCGGGTTGAGCCAGTCCTCCTCCTTGATCTGGCCCGATTTGCCATAGGCCGTAAGCGCGTTGGCATAAGTCACTTTGCGGATATCGGCTTCGGAGATCCCGGCCCGGCGCATGAGTTCTGCTGTTTTCGGCACCGCGAGTGGGTCGGAGATCCCCCAATCACAAGCCGAATCGACGATGATCCGCTCGGATCCATAGCGTTTGACGATCTCGACCATCCGTTCGTTGCCCATCTTGGTGAACGGATAGATCGAAAAGGCCGCCCAAAAGCCGCGATCGAGGACGTCTTTGACCGTCTCCTCGTTGTTGTGGTCGATCACCACCCAGGAAGGATCGAGCCCGTGCTCGAGGATGACCGCCATCGAGCGCAGCGTGCCGCGTTTTTTGTCGCGATGCGGGGTATGGATCATCACCGGCAGCTGTAATTCTTTGGCGAGTTCGAGCTGGCGGCGGAAATAGCGGTCTTCGAGTTCCGTTTGTTCATCGTAACCGATTTCGCCGATCGCAACCACCCCTTCCTTGAGCGCGAACCGCGGCAGGATCTCCATCACCGCCTCGGCCAGCTCTTCGTTGTTGGCTTCCTTGGAGTTGAGGCCGATCGCACAATAGTGCCGAATACCGAACTGGCCAGCACGAAAGCGTTCGAAGCCGACGATCATCGAGAGATAGTCGATATAGGTCGCCACATGGGTGCGGGGCTGGCCGAGCCAAAAGGCAGGCTCGATACAGGCGACGATTCCAGCTGCCGCCATGCGCTCGTAATCGTCGGTGGTGCGCGAGATCATGTGGGTGTGGGGATCCAGGTACATCGTAAAGCCTCCCGCACCGTTCAGCTGTGGGCGAAATCCGCCCAGCGGATCTCACCGCGTTCGATGGCGCCTACGAGCTCGGGCACGCCAGCGAGCAATCCCTTCGCCTCCGGCCGCGGACAGGCATAAAGCGCAAGCGCGGCCGCGCGGCGCTCTTGCGCACTGCCGCTTTCGAGCACGCGTGCGAGATCAGCAAGTGCCGCTTCGTCGGCGTGCGGGCCGACACAGCGCCACAGCTCGGGGCTCACGGGCCGGCCGGCGGCCCAGCGCTCGTGCGCATAGTCGCACAGCATGCGCGCAAGACGCGGGTTCGCGCGTTCGTCCAAGCCCTGGATGGGGTCGAGAGGCGAGCCGATGAACAGGGCCTTCAGGACGAGATGGTTCCAGGCGTTCTCGTCGAACTGCTCTTTGGGATAGGGATTGCGGTGCGCGACCGCTTCGAACACCGGTCGCATGCCCGAGCGCGCGCCCTCGCGGGCGCGCGCGCGCAACAGCTCCTGTCCGGGGTAGAGGGGAAGTCCGCGGTAAAAGGCGATCGTCTCGCCGATATCGGCGGTGCGGAACAGCGTCTCGAGGCGGTCCTTGAACCGCACCGGATCGCCATCGTAGCTCGCGAGTACGAGTGCCACTCGTGCTGCCTGATCGACGCTCCACTCGCTCGGATCGAAGCCGGGGCGGAGCGCCGCGGCTTCAGCGAGCTCGGCCGCAGACAGCGCGAGATCGTCCTTGCCGAGCCGCCGCGGCACATAGCCGAGTGCGAGATAGAGTGGCTTTTCTTGGCCCGCGTTACGCACCGCCGCGAGCTGCTCGTGGAACCACGCGGCCGCTTCGGCCGTCACCCGCGCGCCCACCCAGCCGCTTAAGAGCGCGCAGGCTCGCTCGACCAGATCCATGTTCGAGCCCTCCCCCTCGCGCAATTATCGAGAGCGCGATCCTGTCGTCCAGCCGGGCGCCAGCGTGTTTGAGCGCCTGCATAACGGCGTTCGTCGGTCGACCGCCGGTTACGGCCAGAACTCATCGCTCAGCACATAGGCGACGACGCCGATGATCTCTTCCGGGCTGTAAACCTCTTTCCAGGCCGGCATGCCGCGAAAGCCATTGTTGACCCGGTCCCACACGAACTCCGGGGTATATCGGCGCGGGGTGAGCTTGGGCGCCTTGCCCGGGTAGGCGCGCGAACCGTGGCAATGCGCACATTGGTCTTTCCAGATCTCTTCCCCGCGCGCGATGAGCTTGGGATCTGAGAGGATCTCTTTGGGCAGTGGCGGCGGGTGATCGTTGAAGAATTTGTCGGGCTCAGACTGTTGGCCGAGAGCCGGTGCGAGTCCGAGCAGAAGAGCGGTAACCAGAAGCAAAGCACAACTGAGCGAACGCGGCACCGCGAGCCTCCGAGAAGAAGACGGCCGGCCCTTTTGGGGCCGGCCGCGCATCCGACGCCGGTGAGGCCGGCTTAAGCGGCCCCCGCACCGATCAATTGGCCGGCACGATCTTGTAGACGGTGTCGAGATTGCCGACCGGACCGGTGGTGACTGAGGTCAGAGCATAAACTTCTCCCTGTTCATCCTGCGCAAATGCTAAGATGTAGGGCAGTTTCTCCATGCCCACGACCGTAGCCTTTTCCATCGTCCACTTGCCGTCGGCGCCTCTGGTCGCGAAGAAGATCTGGCCGTCCATGGTGTCGAACGACTTCGACCAGTCGCCGAAGATGTACTTGCCGTCCCAAGGCTTGTGCGACCCACGGTACACATAGCCGCCGGTCACCGAGATACCCATGCAGTTTTGTGGAATCGCGGTGCAGTTGTTGTAGACGAGAATGGGCATAATAAGCCCGGTCTTGTCGCAATCCGCCGGGTGCTTGTTGGGGGCCAGGAAGTCGAAGCAGCGATCGGCCTCCATCCGGCGCCAACCGTAGTTGCCGCCCTTTACGATGATGTTGACCTCTTCGAAGCTGTTCTGCTGCACATCGCCGCAGAAGAGCTCGCGGTTGCCGCCCATGTCGAACGAGCAACGCCAAGGATTGCGTAGCCCGAGCGCCCAGATCCAGGGGTGCGCATCGCTGCGGCCGACGAAGGGATTGTCCGGGGGCGTGTAGTTGGTCTGGGGCGAATCGACGTCGATGCGCAGGATCTTGCCGAGCGGCGAGGAGAGGTCCTGGCCGTTGCCGATCAGGACGTTGTGCCCGATGCCCCAGTCGTTCGCGTAACCGCCGTCGCCGGTGGAGATGTAGAGTTTGCCGTCGGGTCCGAAGCGGATCCAATGGCCATTGTGGTTGAACTGCGGCCAGTCGATCGCCGAGATGATCTTTTCCGTCGTGGCATCGGCCTTGTTCGGGTCGTCCTTGGAGACCCGATATTCTGCGACGACGTTGGTATGCGCCCACCAGAGTTTGCGATCGAGCGGCGCGCCCGACTGCAAGGGGGCGCTGTAGGCGACGTAGAAGCGGCCGTTCTCCTTATAGTTGGGATGGAAGGCGATGCCGAGCAGGCCCTGTTCGTCGAAATAGGGTTCAAGGTGGACCAACTTCGATTCGATGTTCAAAAACGGCTCCGGGCGCAGCCGTCCCCGCGCGTCGATGATCCGCACCTTGCCGGTCTGCTCGATGAGCGCCTTGCGGCCGCTGCCGTCCGGAATGGGCACCATGTCGAGCGGTGCGTTGACGCCCGTCACATAGGGCTCGAGGCGAATTTTGATTTCGGCCCGCGCGGTGTCGGCTGCACCGATGGCAAGTGCCACGGCCGCGGCCATAGTCAGGCTTGTCGCGGTTGCGCGCATCGTCTGAACGTCCTCCCTGACACGTTTTTTGCCCTCAGCGCGCGTTCAGCGGTCGAAGGCTTGATGTCCCTTATCGCGAAGCGCCCGGTCCTGTCCATGCCGGCAGCGAAAAGCGGTGTGCGCGTGAATGGAGGATCAATCGGCTAGGAACCAGCGATCCAGCGTTGCCCCAAACGGGTGAGAAGGAAGCAGGCCACCGCTGCGGCGCTCGCTCCGGTATGGCCGAGGGTGGCAAGGAAAAGCGCATCGAGAAGCGCGATGCCGGCAACGAGCGCTGCGACTGCGCGCGGCACGTCGCCCTTAGCTCGCCGCGCAAGAAGGAACAGCGCGAAAGCGAGCCAAGCCGCCAGACCCAAGAGCAGCGCCCAGGTGAGATAGCCGGTTGCGAGCTGCACAAGACCCCACAGAAGAGGAACGAAGAGGAATGCGAGCGGCCAGATCCGCTCGAGGCGATCGAAGGCCTCCTGCTTGGCGGCGTAGGTCAGGCCGATGAGCCAGCACAGGCTGGCTCCGGCGAGCAACCACAGGTAGACTGCGGGCTGCGCCGTAGCGACGAGGCCGGCGGTCGCGTAAGCGAGGACCCGGCACAGCCCCATCACGAGCGGCGAGAGCGGGTTCTCCTTATGGTGCCAATCATAGATGAGGATCGTCGCGGCAAGCGCGATGCCGGCCACTAACGCGATGAGCCCCGCCCCCTCGGGCCGCAGGGCAAGGGCTACGAGAAGACAGAGCAGGCCGGCGAGCAAAAGACCGAAGCCGGCGGCATAAACGGTTTCGAGCCGCACGCGCCCGGAAGGGATGGGACGCTCCGGCCGCTCGCGCTGGTCCCAAGCGGCATCGAAGGCATCGTTGAGGTACATGCCGCCCACATAGAAGAGGGACAGCGCGGCACAGACGACCAGCGTCGCCGGCTGCCAGGGATCGGCACCGGCGAGCACTGTCCCGGCAAGCGCGTTGCTCCAAACCGTGGGCAGGTTGGAGACGCGGCCGAGCGCGAGCCAAAGCGGGGGTTTCATGCGAGCAGCCGGCTGCGCGCCCATAGGAGCTCGCGCGCGACTGCGGTCTCGAGACCATCGGCGCGCAATTCTTCGGGGAGGACCTCGAAGGTGTAGGTCTCGACTTCAAGGTGCGGGCTTACGAGCCGTGCGCGCGCACAGGCGAGCACGGCCTCGAGCTCCGGCTGGGTCGCGAGCAGGTTCGAAGCGAATTGGCTTGCGAAGATCGGCACATGGCAGTGGATGCGCCATTCCCGTCCGCGCGCCGAATCGAGGGCGGCGAGGGCTTCGGGAAGATCGAGAAAACGGCGCAGCGTTCCATCGGCTGCGCGCTCCACCACCTGGTGCAAATAGACCCCGTCGTCGAAGCGAGACAGCATCGCTGCCGTTTGAAGATCGACCGCGGGCACACGAAGAGCGGCCGAGAGCTGGATCTTGGGCACGGAAAGCCCATGGCGCGCGATCAGATCCAAGCTTTCCTGCGGATCCTCGAATTCGACCGCGGCATGGCAGACGTCGAAGCAGATCCCGATGTGGCGGCGCAGCGCGGCTTCGGTTGCGGCTGGTGCGAGCCCGGTGCGCTCGGCAAGGCGAGCCAAAGCTGGCCGCACGAGTAGATACTCTTCGAGAAAGCTCACCGCTTCGGCTGTGGTTTCGAGCGCGCACATGGGCTCGGGCTCGAGGGCGAGGGCAACGGTCTTGCCCGTCTTGCGCTCGAGCGCGATCAGCTCGGCCAGGATTTCGATGAGGTTCGCCGCCATCTGCTCGAGCGCCGTCGGCTCGAAGCGTCGGGGGCGAAAGCCCAAGGGCACGGTGCTGATCGAGCCGCTGACACCGGGCTCGTCGGGAAGCAGCGTCGCGAGAAGCTCGGCGAGCGCGCGCGTGTAGGCGACCCGCTCGGCTGCGCGCCAGTCGGGCTCGTAGACTCGTTCCTTCACCCGCGTGCCGTGGAAAGCGCCGTAGGGAAAGCCGTTGAGCGTGAAGACGTAGAGGTCGTTCGCGGTCAGCCAGGCGCGCAGTTGTTGGAGGGGTTCGGGGTCCAAAAGCGCGCGCGCCGCAGCAGCCGACAGACGCAGGCCCAGACCCATCGCCGCCTGAGCGCTCACCTTCGTTTTGATGCTCGGCACCGCGCGTACGAGCGCCGCAAAGGTCTCCTCCCAGCTCTCGCCGCGGTGGATGTTGGTGCAATAGGTGAGGTGGACCGTACCCGCAGGAGTGGCGAGCTTCATGGCCGGTGCCCTCGCGCGGATCGGTGGGCCGCGCCCATGCTCAGAGGTGCTCCCGTGCCGCCAGCCAAGCGATCGCGTCCTCGACGAGTTTCGTGTCCATGGCGTGGACTTCAACACCGCGGCCGAGTTCGGCCAGAAGCGTGATGGTGAGCTCGCCCCCCAAATGCTCGCGGAACTCGCGCAGGCCATCGAGAAGCGCCAAGGTGCCGTCGGGCAAGCGCGCGGTGAGCGCAGGGTTCCACAGCCGGAAGCCCAACAGTTCGAGGAGCGCGCACACCCGCTCTTCCGCCCCCGGCGCCAAAAGCCCGGCGAGCACCGAATAGCGCGTATCCAGAGCGATCCCGATCGCCACCGCCTCGCCATGACGCAAATGGTGGCGGGTCAGGCTCTCGAGCTTGTGCGCCGCCCAATGGCCGAAATCGAGCGGCCGCGCCGAGCCGGTCTCGAAGGGATCGCCCCCTAAGGCGATCTGCTGCATGTGCAGCTCGGCACAGCGGCGGATCATGTACCGCATGGCACCCGGCTCGAAGGTGGCAAGCGCAGCGCCGTTGCGCTCGAGCCAGAGGAAGAACTCGCGGTCGCGAATGAGCGCGACTTTGACCGCTTCCGCCATCCCAGCAATCTTGTCGCGTGGTGGAAGGAGTTCGATGAAATCGAAATCGTTGAGTACTGCGAACGGCGGAGCGAAAGTTCCGACGAAGTTCTTCGAACCGCGCAGGTTCACCGCGTTCTTGACACCCACTCCGGAATCGTTTTGGGCCAAGACCGTCGTCGGCACCCGCACGAGGCGAATACCGCGATGGCTCGTAGCCGCCACCAGGCCGACCGCATCGAGCACGGCGCCGCCCCCCACCGCGAGGATGAAGGAGTGGCGATCGAGACGGTGATCGAAGACCAACCCCATCATCCACTCGATGTGGAAGAGGTCGTTCTTAATCTTTTCGCCACCGGGCACGGTCAACGGTGGCGCAATGAGTTCCAGGCGATCACGGTGGTGGGTGAAATAAGTGCGGATCTCCTCGCACAACGAGGGGCGAACGGCGAGCAGTCCTTCGTCGACAAAGACGAGGCAACGATGGCGATGGTGGGGTTCGAGGCGGGCGATCGTCGTCACGAGAGCCGGATTGTCGCTTCGGAAAACCCCGCGGGTAAAGACCACCGGATATTCGAAATTGACCGTGAAGCGCTGAAGATAGCTGGTCGTCTCCACGGCGAGCCGCTCGGTTTCGATTGTGGTCATTGCCTCCCCCGCGCCTTGGCGCCCGAGTGCGCGTTCGAGGGTGACGGCTTCGTCTGTTCGTGACAAGGCCGATACGCGCGGATCTCCCCTTCGCAGGCTCGATCCACCTCGCGCAAGCGGAGCAACAAGAGCTGAGAGGCGGCAAGCACGCGAGCATCAGCCGCCGGCACCCGACAATGGCGCCCGGGCCACAGCTGGACGAGGGCGCCTCGAACGGGCAGCGGCAGCTACGCTTTGGATGACGGTGCGCAGGTCCAAAAACGCTCACCTCCTGTCGCGGCGTCTCACTTCCTGCCGCGGCGTCTTAGCGTGCATCGAACGCACTTGGCGCGCCCGTTACCGGTTTGACGCGAATCTCAAAGCCGACACGCTCGGTGCACCCGAACTTGGCCGCGCACAAAGCGGCTTTTTGGATTGCCGCTTCTGCTCGCGCGCAAGTGAAGAGCCAAACGCGCCCACAAAGCGTCGACACTGATCCGCTTCGCCTAAGCCTGCACACAAGCGCGCTCCATCGCTCGAGCCGTGATCGCGATGCGCATCGGATTGGCTCCCGATCACGAGCGATCCTCACTCGGCCTTGCGCGACCGAGCTGCCTTGCGTGCTCGAGGTCTTGTTCGAGGGTCGACGCGTGGGCTCGCGAAAACGAACGGCTGCGCGCGGATCCACCCCTAGGATGCCCACACATCGCGGGCCGAGCCGCGTCGGGCAGCGCCCGGCTCGGCACGAGCGATGGGGTGCGGATATGGCGTTGAGGCTGCGGGAGAAAAGACGAGCGCCGCATCTTTGGGACCACCGACGAGCGCCTCTTGACGTGCTTGCGCTTGAGCGCGACTTGCGTTGAGCGCAGGACTTGTGGCTCGTGTATGTCCAGTGGCCTTCGTGCTCCTCGAGCGCGGGGTCGTCGTGTTCGAAGCCACCCCCTTTCGCCAGAGGCATGCCTTCGTGCGGCGCGGTTCGCCGCCTCCTGCACGTCGGTGATCGCGGTTCTATATCGAGAGCATGAGCGTGACTGTTGTCGAGTCTTCTGCCCGCCGATCCCGGCGCACCCGCCGGCGACCCGCGATCGGCTTTGTCTCCTTGGGTTGTGCCAAGGCCCTCGTCGACAGCGAGCGCATCCTCACGCGGCTGCGCGCTGAGGGCTACGCGATTGCCGCCTCCTACCGCGAGGCCGATCTCGTGGTCGTGAACACCTGCGGTTTTCTTCTTTCCGCACGCGCCGAAAGTTTCGAGGCGATCGGCGAGGCGCTGGCTGAAAACGGCAAGGTCGTCGTCACCGGATGTCTGGGCGCGGAGGCAGAGCGGATCCGCGAGGTCTTCCCCCAGGTGCTGGCGGTCACCGGCCCGCACCAGTACGATGCGGTGGTGGAGGCGATCCACCGTCATCTGCCACCGCCGCATGCGCCCTATCTCGAACTCGTCCCACCTCAGGGTGTGCGGCTGACACCCCGCCATTACGCTTACCTCAAGATCGCCGAGGGCTGCGACAATCGCTGCAGCTTCTGCATCATCCCCAAGCTGCGCGGCGATCTGGTCTCGCGACCGCTTCCCGAGGTGCTTGCCGAGGCGGAAGCGCTTATCGCAAGTGGAACCAAAGAACTCATTGTGATTGCTCAAGACACAGCTGCCTACGGTCGCGATCTGCGTTATGCGCCGGTTGTCTGGCGCGAGCGCGCCTTGACGACCCGCCTCGTCGATCTCTGCCAGGAGCTGAGCCGTCTCGGCGTGTGGATCCGGCTCCTTTACCTTTACCCCTATCCGCAGCTCGACCGCATCGTCGAGCTCATGGCGGAAGGTAACCTTTTGCCCTATCTGGACGTGCCCTTGCAGCACGCGAGCCCGCGCATCCTCAAAGCGATGCGCCGGCCGGCGAGCATGGAGCGCATGCTCGAGCGCATCCGGCGCTGGCGCGCTCTCTGCCCGGACCTTGCCATCCGCTCGACCTTCATCGTCGGTTTTCCGGGTGAGACGGAGGAGGACTTCGCGCAACTCTTGGCGTTTCTCGAGGAAGCGCGGCTCGATCGGGTCGGATGTTTTGTCTTTGAGCCGGTTGAGGGCGCTGCCGCCAATGCCTTGCCCGACCCTGTGGCCGAAGAGGTAGCGGAGGATCGGCGCGCGCGGCTGATGGCGTTGCAAGAGCGCATCTCGGCCGAGAAGCTGCGCGCGCGCATCGGGCGCGTGGAAAGCGTGCTCATCGACGGACACGACGCGCAAGGACGTTTGGTCGGGCGCTCGCGCTTTGAGGCTCCCGAGGTCGACGGGGTCGTCGTCGTCGAAACGAGCGAGCAGCTCGCTCCCGGAAGCATGATCGAGGTCGAGATCACGGCAGCCGACGTCCACGACCTCTTTGCGCGGCCGATCGGACGAGCCTAAGACATCTCGGCGCATCGGTGGGGCCGGCGTTCCTTCGCGCGGTGCTGCCACAACGGGCTCGCGAGGGTGGGGGCAACGAACCGTGTGGCGAGACCGGTTCGATCTCGGCCCCGCCGTTTCGCGCCGATCGAGCTCGCGTGGAATGTGCGCTTGCGGCCGCACCACACAGCTGCTCTCGGCGCGTCGAGCGTAGGCGCGGGTGACGCGGCCGAAGGCGGGGCTGCACAGCGCGGCACCGGGTGCTCGGCGTCGCCCGCTCGCGCGTAGGGCGATTGTGAGCACCCAGGCGAACACCAAGGCGCCGAGCGTGCTTAGGCGTGCGAACAGCATGGAACGAGCGCGCGTGTGCATGGCGCTTTTTTGGCCGAACGCGCTTAACGCATCGTTAATGCGGCTGCGCGAAACCGAACC
Organism: Pseudomonadota bacterium; assembly: GCA_030549795.1. Lineage (GTDB taxonomy): Bacteria > Pseudomonadota > Alphaproteobacteria > Geminicoccales > Geminicoccaceae > JANXAZ01. Next base: position 84,655 of record JAUQQO010000044.1, read on the forward strand.
GCGCATAACAGCCGAACAAGTGAGGGCTCGATGGCCGTCCGCACTGTTGCACTTGTGGGATTTGCCGGCGGAGACTGGTCGTGAGCGCTGATGTCCCCATTCTCGACGCTCATATGCACGTCTGGGATCTCGCTCTTGCCAAACATCCCTGGCTGTGCAGAAATGTAATCCCCTTTCGATACGGCGATTACTCGGCGATCCGCCGTACTTTTCTTCCCGCCGACTATCGAGGGGCGAGCGCTGGCTTTGAGGTGTTGGGGACCGTCTATGTCGAAGCCGAGTGGGATCCCTCAGATCCGCTCGGCGAGACGCGCTGGGTGCACACCCTCGCCGCTCAGGAGGGGCTGCCCACGGTCATGGTGGCGCAGGCCTGGCTCGACCGCGAGGATGTGGAAGAGATCCTCGCAGCGCAAGCAGCCTTCCCGCGCGTGCGCGGCATTCGCCACAAACCCAAAGCTGCGCCCTCTCCCGATCGCGTCGCGTACGGTGTTCCGGGCTCGCTTTCATGTCCGCGTTTCGCGCGCGGCTTTGCGCTTCTTGCCCGCTATGGTCTTTCCTTCGATTTACAAGTTCCCTGGTGGCATTTCGAGGAAGCGTTCGCGCTCTTCGCGCGGCATCCCGAAGTCTCGGTGATCGTGAACCACACGGGGCTTCCCGCCGATCGCAGCTTTGAAGGCCTCGCCGGCTGGAAGCGCGCGCTCGCGCGCTTGGCCGAGCTGCCACAGGTCGCACTCAAGATCAGCGGCATCGGCATACCCGGAAAGCCCTGGACGGTTGCCGACAATCGTCCAATCGTGTGTACTGCGCTCGAAATCTTCGGCGTTGAGCGCTGTATGTTCGCATCCAATTGGCCGGTCGACACGCTTTGCGCCGATTTCCGGACGATTTTCGATGGTTTCTTCGAGATCACGAGCGATCTGACAACGGCCGAGCGCGTCGCGCTCTTCTTCGAAAATGCGTGCAGGATCTATCGTATCGATTCGAACGCGCTCGTGCCTGCGCGGGAAGCAAGCCCAGGCCCGCTCCCCGCAGACGGCGGTTCGCTCAGCCTTTCTGGGTGAGCGTCCAGATCACGCCACTTGTCGGATGCGATGGAGGAGGGCGAGAGCGTCTCGGCCTCGCTTCGAAAGGCCAGCGTGATACGACTCGACCGTGAAGACTTGGTCCTTCTCTCACGCGAGCCCGCCACGGTTTGGGGGGTCTCGATAAACAGAAGGGCCGATCGAGAGAGCGGGTACGATGGCGCTCATGCATGCCCAAGGGTGCGAATAATTCGTGCTCCCGCACTTTCGGTCGCGTCCGGTTCAGCTTCTTAGAACTCGGTTCGACGAGCCCAAAGACGACTTAAGAGAACCTCTCGGGTCTGGTAGCATTTGCCGTTCCCCGCCGCGCCCACATCGATCGCGCGTTGGTGTTCTGCTCCAACACCGAATGGGTCTGACGATAAGCGTTGCAATGAGCGCTGATCGTCGGGACACCGCCGACGCGGGTGGATCGTAGCGGTTTGGGGATGCGGTCGATTTCCCTGAGCGCAGCTCAGCCGAACCGCGTTCGGGCAAAAGAGCTGCACCCGCCTCTTCGAACACCTTAGCCTTAGTACCTCAGTTCGGATCATGAGCGCGCATACAAATCAGCTCTGCTTAGATGAAATGAGTTCATGTGCACGGTCGTTGCAAGGGATGAATAGTTTGCAGAGCGAGCTCGGATTTGCCGTGCAACGCGACACCGTTTTCATCTTGCCCTGCCGACATAATGCTCTCTGACGCGTGATCGACGCTGAGCGCGCGAGGTTCAGAGAGCGAAGGGGACCAATCCACAAAGAGCACGATCGGAGCCCCAAGTGTGCTGCGCGTAAGCGATCACGGCGGGTTCGGCGTCAAGGACGGGCTCCTCGCTGCGTAGCAACAATATGCTCCATCGAAACGAGGCGCCAACTTTAACTCAACTTTTAAGCGAGCGTGAGCTCGACCGCGCCCAGTGCTTCGACCTCGATGCGATAGCGCGCGGGCCCTTTTGCCCACTGCGGCAAGGTCATCGTGCCCAACGAAACGAACGTCCCTGCTTCAAGCCCTAATCCCAGCTGCCGCCGCTTTTCGACCGCGAATAAGAGCGCCTCTAAGGGATGGCCCAAAAGAGCGGCGCCCGTGCCGCGCTCCACTTCTCGGCCGTCGATCAGCGTGCAGGCGACGAGACGGTCGAGGGGAAGAGCAGGGTCGAAGGGGTGCTCCGGCCCCAAAATCGCAGCCGCATTGCAGGCGTTGTCGGCGGCAAGGGTGGGGCCGCCAACACTCGCCAACCCCTCGTAGCGATCGTCGACGAGCTCGATCGCAGCCATGATCGTGGCCACCGCATCGGCGACCTCCGCGCGCGTGTACGGCGTTGGCCGCACCGGCAGATCGCGGCCCAAGCGCACCGCGATCTCGGTTTCGATGCCCGCCCGTCGGTAGGCTGCCAAGGGCAGGCCGACGCCGCTGCGATGGACGGTGGAAGCGAACACCTCGCCTAGGATCGGTTCGTCGATCCCGATTAACCGCCGCGCGCTTTCCGCCGTGCCGCCGATCTTGAGCCCCACGACGGGCCCGAGCGCCTTGGCGAGGGCGCGATTGGCGAGCTGCTGGCAGGCGTAACCGGCCTCGAGCGTAGCGAGTTCGGCCATCCGCGTGATCGGGGTCGCCGAGAGCCGGTGTGCGACGATCTTGCTCGCCGCATGTTTGAGCGCATCACCGTCCATCGCGGTTGCCTCCCTTGGTGCGCATCGGCCGTGTTGAAAGCGCGACCACTTCGGTTCTAGCCTGGCAGCGCGAGGGCGAAAGGGGCAGAATGGAAACTCTCCTGTCACGAATCGAAGGTAAACGGGACGAACTCGTCGCGCTCACCCGCGCGCTCGTGCAGATCCCGACCGTCAACCCGCCCGGAGAGGGCTACACCGAGTGCTGTCGCCTCTTGGGCGAGCGCTTACGGGCGCGCGGCTTCTCCGTACGCTATCTGCGCGCCGAGGGAAGCCCCGGTGACAGTGATCGCTACCCGCGCATGAACCTTTTGGCCCGCTTCGAGAGCTCCCGTCCGGGGCCTTGCGTGCACCTCAACGGGCACATCGACGTGGTCGACGCGGGCGCGGGGTGGAGCGTCGATCCTTTCGCCGGTGTCGTGCGCGAGGGCAAGCTCTTCGGTCGTGGCAGCTGCGATATGAAAGGCGGCATCGCCGCCGCCATAGTGGCGGTCGAAACGCTGCTCGAAGCAGAGCCGGATCTGCCCGGAGCGATCGAGATCTCGGGCACGGCCGACGAGGAATCCGGGGGCTTTGGCGGTGTCGCCTGGCTCGCCCGCCACGGCTTTTTCTCGAAGCCGCGCGTCGATCACGTCATCATTCCCGAGCCCTTGAACGTGGATCGCGTGTGCATCGGTCATCGTGGCGTGTGGTGGGCAGAAGTGACGACCTACGGGCGCATCGCCCACGGTTCGATGCCGTTTTTGGGCGACTGCGCGGTACGCCACATGGCAGCTTTCCTGCACGCGCTTGAAACCCGGCTGTGGCCGGAGCTCGCCCGTCGGCGCACGGTCATGCCGGTAGTCCCCGAGGGGGCCCGCGCCTCGACCCTCAACATCAACGCCATCCACGGCGGTCAGCCCGAAGGACATGCGGGCCTTCCAAGCCCTTGCGTTCCCGACAGCTGCCGGGTGGTGCTCGACCGCCGATTTCCCATCGAAGAGTCTTTAGAAGAGGTAAAGGGCGAAGTCGTGGGCATTCTCAACGAGCTCGCCCGCACGCGCCCCGGGTTCCGCTTTACCGTGCGCGAGCTGATGGAGGTCCAACCCGTGCTCACCGATCCGGCACTTCCCGTACCGCGCACGGTAGCGGCGGCGATCAAAGCCGTGCTCGGACGCACACCGCAGTTCGTCTGCTCGCCCGGCACCTACGATCAAAAACATATCGCGCGCATCGGCGGCCTCGAAGACTGTGTCGCCTATGGGCCCGGCATCCTCGATCTCGCCCATCAGCCGGACGAATTCGTGGCAATTGACGACCTCGTGGCCGCAACCAAGGTCCTCGCGGTCGCCATCCGCGCGCTGTTGCGCAGAGATTGGGACCTCAATGCGGCCGCAGCCGCTTGAGACGAGCCGCCGAAGCCGGCCGTGGCGGCGCTTGAAAAAAAGAACCGCGCGCTCGCCGCAGCACCGCCCGGCACGCATGGGCATCCGAGAAAAGAGGGTCACTGAAGGCCCCAAGCCGCCTGACCTTTTTTGGTGAGGGCGCGGACGCACAAAGCGCACCCGAAGCGCCTCTGACGCAAAAACGATCGCTTCGCTTACGCGATGGCATGGGTGGCTCTTCCAAACGAGCCGAGCACTGGCACGCACCGAGACAAGTGGGCGAGCGCGAGCGCGGGGCTTGGAAGCCCCAAGGAAAGCTAAGCGGGCGTGATCCGGCTGCTATCCGGATCGTACGCTTGAGAGTGGGCGCACGCGCTGCGCAAACGCGCGCGGCCCTCGCGCAGTCGCCCTCGGTTCCCTTAAACCCGCTTCGCGCCGAGCGCAGAAACGATCGCGACAAGCGCTGCGCGAGCCGAGCGTTAGGGTGAGAGTGAACGACGCGCCGTGGCGCGGGAACGGCGCGTGCCACCGCTGCGGGAAAAGCCCGGGCGGGCGTAAGCGAGGGCGCACACCGGCCTTACGCGCGGTCTCATCCTCATCATTTCCCGGCCTCAGAAGCGGCGCGACGCGCCCGAGCCTCAGGTCGAGAGTTTCCTCTTGCCGAAGCGCCGGTCGGCTCGCTGAGCGCTCTTACGTCTTCGGCTTTGGTTTTCCGCTCGTTTCGAGCGCGGCATGGCTTTTGTGTGAGCCGTGCGCGGTGCCACGACGCTCCGAGGAACACCAGGTTCGGCAGTTCGACGCGACCTTCTAAGAGGCCGGCTGTGGTTCGGCGCTTCGCTTTTGCGTAAAAATAGTGTTCTCACGGCTGTCTGTTCGCCGGGCGGCTCAAAGACCGAGTGCGCAAGACGAGCACGAGCCCAGGCCAGCTCCCCGCGCGAGAGACGGGAAGGGCTCATGCCCTAGGCTGAGTGCGCGCAGCGGGCCCGGACCGGCGGGGCTCGCGCCCGTGATCCGCCGTCTGCCGCCCGGCTTCGCGCGGCTCGCTTCCTCCGTTGCGAGCCATGGTTCATCGGCGGGTGCAAGCGGCATCACACCTCGGCGCTTTTCGCCCGCCGGGCCGATTGCGGCCGCAAGCGGCAGCGCGCGAGGGCCGGTTGCGCGCGGAGCTGGGACCAAAGGCGCGGCGTGCGAGAGATGCTGCCTCGAGCAGGTTCACGAGGTTTCGCCGCCAGCCGTTCGGTGCTCGGGCGGCTCGCGGAAGACGGCCGGACCGAGTTCGGCGAACCGGGAGAGCCGGAAGGCGCGCTGACCGTCCTAGTCGAGAACGCGCAGATCATCGCTTTCCCGCAGCTCTCCTGCCACCACTTGGAAGTGGCCGCCGTAGCGCTGGCGCGCGAGCTCGAGAGGGATCTCGTAGGCGATGAACTTGTCGACACCCTTGGCTTCGAGCTTGCTCAAAAGGCCCGGTGCCAAGACCTCGTCATAGGAGGTGAGGAACACCAAGGGCCCGCTTCCCGTGAACAACATGATCGCTTTTACGCGCGCCTCCCGTGCGGATTAATTTCTTATCAAATTTCGCACGGGCCCGTGCGAAGCGCAACGCGGCAGGGCTCACCGGCCGAAGGGGCCAGCAAAGATGAACCAGGCACCGAGGGCGATGCACGCGAATCCGAGCGCGTGATTGAGCGTGAGCGGTTCTTTGAGGACCCAGACCGAAAAGCCAGCAAAAACGACGAGAGTTATGACTTCCTGGATCGTTTTGAGCTGTGCAGCACTGTAGACGGAATGACCGATTCGATTGGCAGGGACAGCGAGCCAATATTCGATATAAGCGATGAGCCAGCTGAAAGTCACCGCTTGCCACAAGGGGAGAGACTTGAAGCGAAGATGGCCGTACCAGGCCATCGTCATAAAAACGTTGGAGAGCAAGAGAAAGGCGATGGGAACGATCCAGGGCGCGAAGGGACTCGCGCGCTCGAGCGCAGCCAGCATGGTCGCAGGTCCGAAAAGGAGCGGATCACGCGATCGATCAGTTGGGGGCGCGGGCGGTTTTCGAAAGGGGCCTCAGCGGATGGCTTCGAGGATGCTCACGTAGGAGGCCACGCAGGCGCCACCCATGTTGTAGATTCCGCCGATCTCGGCGTCCTTCACCTGCATCTCGCCCGCCTCGCCGCGCACCTGCATGGCGGTGAGCACGTGCATGGAGACCCCGGTGGCCCCGATCGGATGCCCCTTGGCCTTAAGACCGCCCGAGGGATTGACGGGCAGCTTGCCGTCTTTCTGCGTCCAGCCCTCGAGGATCGCCTTAGCCCCTTGCCCGCGCGGGGTGAGACCCATCGCCTCATATTCGATCAGTTCGGCAATGGTGAAGCAGTCGTGGGTCTCGACCAGGTCGAGGTCGTCGAGGGTGAGCCGTGCGCGGGCAAGAGCCTTCCGCCAGGCCTGTTCACAGCCCTCGAAGAGGAGGATGTCGCGCTTGCTCATCGGCAGGAAATCGGAGACCTGTGCCCAGCCGCGGAACGCGACCGCTTTTTTCATCGCCAGTGCGGTTTCCATGTCAGCCAACACGAGTGCCGCTGCTCCGTCGGAAACCAGCGAACAGTCGGTGCGCTTTAAGGGGCCAGCGACGATCGGATTCTTCTCCGACACTGTGCGACAGAATTCGAAACCTAAATCCTTGCGCATTTGCGCCCACGGGTTGGCGCAGCCGTTCTTGTGGTTCTTGGCGGCGATCATCGCGAGGGCATCCGATTGATCGCCCCAACGCTGGAAGTAGCGCTGGGCGATCTGGGCGAACACACCGGCGAACCCGCCTTCGATACCGCGTTCTTCCTCGAGGTAGCTCGCGCGCAGAAGCGTTCGCGCAATGCCCGGTCCGTCGAGCTCGCTCATCTTCTCGACACCGACTACGAGCACCAGGCGCGCTTCTTTGGCGAGGATCGAGCGCAGACCGGCGTGCACCGCGGCGGAGCCGGTGGCGCAAGCGTTCTCCACGCGCGTTGCGCGCTTAAAGCGCAGCGCAGGATCGGCCTGCAGGACAAGCGAGGCGGTGAAGTCCTGCTCGACGAAGCCGCCGTTGAAATGGCCGAGCCAAATCTCGTCCATCTCCTGAGGTTCGACCCCGGCATCGGCGAGGGCGCCGCGTGCGGCTTCGACGATCATGCTCTCCACGCTTCTGCCCTCGTGCTTGCCGAAGGGCAAATGGTGCCAGCCGACGATGCAAGCGGTCATAGGCGCGACATCCCGTCCGTGAGCTCGGTGCCGAGCACAAAGCTAATCCACCGTGGCGACCCGACCAAGACCCGCGATGCCGAAGGTGCGCCGGCGCCCTGCCCGCTCGAGATAGAGCTCGGCGGGGCTCGGCGGTGGTTGAGCAGTGGGACGCGGGGCCGGTTCGCGCAGCAGCCCGCGCGCCTTGAGGCCATCGACGACGACCCGAAAGATCGCCATGAGCTCTTTGTGGGCACGGCTGTTGGGGGCCGCATCGCCGATCCAGCGGCCGCTTGCGAACGCCGCATCCCACGCCGGATCGATGGTAAGCGGAGGGGTTAAAGGCTCCCCCAACTCGGGAAGGGGACCCAGCTCGAGCCGGCGATGGAAAAGGCCGGGGCGGACGATGCGGGTGGGGACGATCCAGGCGAGCGGCCCTCTGTCTATGCGTTCGCGCCGGGCGCTGCGGACGTAGTGGATGGTTCGCTGCAGGGTCGTGGCATCGGTCTGGGTCGCGCCCGAGGGTATGAGGATCGCACTCGCCATCAAGCACGCGGCACCGAGCGCCGGGGCGGCGACCGAAGGGAGATCGACCACCACCACCTCCGCTTCCAGCCGCAGCTGCTGGGCGCGGGCCGCCCAGGCACCCGCATCGGCGAGGTCGCGTATGGGTTGGGTGGCGACACGGCACGGCAAGAGCCGGTGCGCGCTCCAGCGGGTGGCCGTCTGTTGCGGATCGGTGTCGACGAGCACCGTCGACCAGCCCGTCGCCGCAAAGGCCGATGCGAGATTGACAGCGAGCGTGCTCTTGCCGACGCCGCCCTTGAGGTTTCCGATCGCGATCAGCACGCCCATGGCGTTGCTCCACCGCCCACGACCGACGCCCTGCCGGTCGGGCTCCAAGATAGCCTCGGCGCTACTTCCTGGCGAGTACAGCACGCTTAGTTAATTATTGGTTGACGTGACGCGCTGACGTGCAGCTTCGAAGTGGGCGCATCCAGCGAGTCGGCGGCTGTAGGCGTCCAAGGGACGACCTCGGGCCAGGTGATCGCTCGGCCGCGCGCGCAGCCTGGCGGCGAACGGAAGAAGAGTGCTTCACAAGCCAACGCTGTCGTTCGAGCATCGCGGAAGGTGTTGAGGGCGCGACCCGACCTCGATCGCGCGCTAGGGCGAGCGCAGGCGGAGTGGGTTCGGATGCTGTCGCGTCACGCGGGTTGGAGACGCGGTGCGGAGCTGTGGCGGCGGTGCAACGGCGAGTCGGAAAGGCGTCAGCAGCGGTGCGTCATGCGAAGTCGGAAGCCGTAAGGCCAACTGTGTGGTAAAGGAGGATGGAGCTTCCCGCGCCGCCGGGGAAAACCGAGAGATCGATATAGGTCGCAGGCCCGACGGTGGGGATCTCACCTGGTGCCAAGAGCTGTTCGGCGGGTCTGATCGTCACCGCGAGATCGCCGGAGTCCAGCCTGCCGTTGCGGTTGCTGTCGAGATCGGCGAAGGTGATTTTGCGGCCATTGCCGAGGATGATCTCGAGGAGATCTTCGCCGCGCGTAAAATCCATGATCTCGTCGCGGCCGCGCCCCACTACGAAGGTGTCGCGCCCGCCCCGACCCCACAGGAGATCGTCGCCGAGCCCGCCATCGAGCCGATCCGCGCCGCTCTGGCCCCACAGCCAGTCGTTGTTGGCGGTTCCGGTAATCGAGCCGGAGCCTGATCCGTACACATAAGACTTCGTCGGAACGAAGTCGGAGGCGGAAAGGTTCGTGATGCCGTGCAGGGTCAACCGGTGCGGTCCGGGGTCGATCTCGCCCGGGCTCACGAGACCGCCCGCGAGCACCGCGGCGCCAACATCGAGGACGAGCGACGGTGCGGTCTTACCGTTGGCGGTGACCGTTTGCACGTCGACAAAGAGGTCGCGGGCATCGAGGATGCCATCGCCGTTGCTGTCTAACAGCTCGAAGCCGCCACGAAAGAAGCTTATCGTGTCGTTAAAACGATAGATCACGATATCGAGCCGATCCTCTCCGCGGGTGAAATCGAGGATGAGATCGTGATTGGGACCGAGCCCGGGTCGACCGTAATAGCTGGTATGTCGATCTTGGATCCAAAAACGAGCTTCGAAAATGTCGCGCCCCGGACCGCCTATGAGCAGATCGGCGTCGCTCGCTGCAGGGGCTCCGGGCCCACGGAAGCCACCGATGATGCGGTCATGTCCGGGGCCGCCATCGATCAGATCACGGCCACCATAGCCGCCAAACAAATAATCGTCGCCAGAGCCCCCGCGCAGGGTGTCGTCGCCGTTGCCGCCGTCGATGATGTCGTTCCCCGCACCCCCGTCGATGAAGTCGTTACCGCCGTTCCACTCGATCGCTTTCGCGCGCAGCTCGGGATCGACGAGACCGTCACCGGCGAGTAGGTCGTGACCTTTACCCCCGCGCAGGGTATCGTTGCCGCCGCCTCCAACCAACAGGTCGTTGCCAGCGCGTCCGTCGATCAGCTCATCGAGGCTCGTTCCCCACAGCTCATCATTGGCGTTCGTGCCGAAGATGCGCCGCGCGCGCGAGGCAAATGCGCGCACAACCATATCAGATTCTCGCGCAGTTAGCCGCCAGGGCTCGTCGAAGACGGATCCGGCCCGGTAGCGGAACGCCCCCATCGATTGGCTCCTGAACCTCTGTGTCGAAAGCTTGGGTGCGCGCGTTGCGGCACGCTGGGCTGGCTTTTTGAGGATCCTTAACGCTTTGGCAACCGTGTGCGCGTACAAACCATCCCAGCGTACGATCCCATCCGAACGGCTCGGCTGTGGTACGAACAGTCAAACCCGTTGCCGAGGACCGGGCAGCGGGCTACCGGGATCGCTTGCACGGGCGAACCGTGTCCGCCAGCATGGAGGATCCGGAGATGGTCAAGCGCAGAGCGATGATCGCGGGCGCAGCCGGTGCGGCGGCCGGCGTCGCGGCGAGCTTTCCGGCACCGGCGATCGCTCAGGCACCGGAGATCAAATGGCGCCTGACGTCGAGCTTCCCAAAATCCCTCGACACGCTGTTCGGCACCGCGGAGACGGTGGCGAAGTACGTCGCCGAGCTCACCGACGGTCGGTTCCAGATCCAGGTCTTCGCCCCGGGCGAAATCGTGCCGGGTCTGCAAGCCGCCGATGCGGTATCGAACGCCACGGTCGAGTGCTGCCATACCGCATCCTACTATTATATCGGTAAAGATCCCACCTTCGCCTTCGGAACCACTGTCCCGTTCGGTCTTAACTGCCGCCAGATGAACGCTTGGCACTATGTGGGCGGCGGTATGGAACTCATGAACGAGTTCTACAAGAAGTTCAATCTCTATGCGATCCCCTGTGGCAACACCGGCGCCCAGATGGGGGGATGGTTCCGCAAGGAGATCAAGTCGGTCGACGACGTCAAAGGACTCAAGATCCGGATCGCCGGCTTAGGGGGCCAGGTGTTCGCGCGCTTGGGGGCTGTACCGCAGCAGATCGCGGGCGGTGACATCTACCCGGCGCTCGAGAAGGGAACGATCGACGCAGCGGAATGGGTCGGGCCTTACGACGACGAAAAGCTCGGCTTCCATAAAGTAGCGCCCTTCTACCACTATCCGGGCTGGTGGGAGGGCGGGGCGATGGCCCATCTCTTCGTCAATCTCGAGAAATGGAACGCTTTGCCCAAGAGCTATCAGGCTGCGCTCGTTAACGCATGCGCCTATGCGAACAGCTGGATGATGGCCAAATACGATGTCCTCAACCCACTGGCTTTAAAGCGCCTGGTGGCGGCCGGAGCACAGCTGCGTCCCTTCCCAGCCGAGGTTTTGCAAGCCTGTTATAATGCGGCGAAGGAACTCTACGCCGAGATCGCCGCTAAGAACGCCGACTTCAAGAAAATTCACGATAGCTACATGGCGTTCCGCAACGATTCCTATTTGTGGTGGCAGGTCGCCGAGCTCAGCTTC
>JAUQQO010000038.1 GCA_030549795.1 Pseudomonadota bacterium
CGCGGCGACTTGGAAGCAGATCTCCTACAGCTTCATTTTCTTCCTCGCCGGTTTGCAAGCGATCCCGCGTTCGTTGATCGAGGCAGCGGCGATTGATGGTGCCTCGCCGGCGCAACGCTTCTGGAAGATCGTGTTTCCGCTGCTCTCGCCGACCACATTCTTTTTAGTGGTCGTCAATTTCGTCTACGTGTTCTTTGACACCTTCGGCATCATCCATGCGGTGACCGGAGGTGGGCCGGGGCAGGACACCACCATTCTCGTCTATAAAGTGTTCAAGGACGGGTTCATCGGCCTCGATCTCGGTGGCTCGTCAGCGCAATCGATCCTCTTGCTGGTCGTGGTGATCGCGTTGACGGTGCTGCAGTTCCGCTTCATCGAACGACGGGTACAGTACGCCTGATGGTTGAACGGCGGCCGATCTTCGATGCGCTCGCGCATCTCACGCTCCTTCTCGGCGTGGCGGTGGTCGCGCTGCCGATCTGGATCGTGCTCGTGACTTCGACCCAGCGCATGGAGGACGTGCTCTCGGCGCCGATCCCGATGTGGTTCGGCGATCGCGCCCTGGAAAACTACGCTGCTGTTCTGGGCGTAGGCGTGCAGGGTTCGCACACCGGCCCGGTCGGGCGGATGATACTGAACTCGCTCATAATAGCCCTCGTCATCGCCTGCGGGAAGATCGCCATTTCGATCCTGTCGGCATTCGCGATCGTCTATTTTCGCTTCCCGGGGCGGATGCTGGCCTTTTGCACGATATTTGTTACCCTTATGTTACCGGTAGAAGTGCGCATTCTGCCCACCTTCGAGGTCGTCGCCAACCTCGGCCTCTTGAATTCGTACGTCGGGCTGACCCTACCGCTGATCGCATCGGCCACGGCGACCTTTCTGTTTCGGCAATTCTTCTTGACCGTTCCAGAGGAGTTCGCCGAGGCGGCGCGCGTCGATGGAGCAGGGCCTCTGCGCTTTTTCTGGTGGATCCTTCTACCCTTGTCGAAAACGAACATCGCTGCTCTCTTTGTCATTCTATTCATCTATGGGTGGAATCAATATCTGTGGCCGCTCTTGATCACGACTGACGAGCGCTATTACACGATCGTGATGGCGATCCAACGACTGGTCGAAGCCACCGATGCTGCGCCCGAGTTCCACCTGGTGGCGGCGGTGGCGATGCTCGCCATGCTGCCCCCGGTCGCAGTCGTCCTCCTCATGCAGCGCTGGTTCGTCAACGGTCTGCTTGAGGCCGAGCGTTAGCCGCGGCTGCGGTGTGCCACGCGGGCGAGGGCCTTGCCCGAGCCGTTAACGCTCCTTCAAGCTTAAGGAGCTAAAAGGAAGGCCGCGTGTCGGGAGGAACGAGGGCAGGTGGTTGCAGCGTCGAAAGCCAAGTCGAAAGCAGGGCCTGCTGCGCTCCTGCTCGCCCTGTTGGTCGGCAGCGCCGCGCCCTCAGGGCGTAGCGCGCCGCCGCCGGAGCCCGATGCGGCGGTGGTCGCGCTCGGCGGTGGTCGCGCTCGGGCGCGGTTCCGAGCCCCGCCCGAAGCTCGCCGCACTCGCGCGGCGCAGCCTGCTCCTTGGCCTTACCCGCGCATCGCGCGGCCGCACGGGGCCTTCAAGCCTGGGGTATCCGGATTGGCTCGAAGCCTCCGAGGAGCGCGCGCGGGCTCGGCAGTTCGGGGCCCTGCCGCTGCGACCGCCGATCGAGCCGCTCGTCGTCTCGAGCGGTTTCGGTCGGCGCACGAGCCCTTTTAGCGGACGCCTGGTCCCCCACTGGGGGCTCGATCTCACGGCACCTCGGGGAACCCTCGTGCGAGCCGCGGGCGAAGGGATCGTGCGCCGCACGGGCTGGGACGGTGCGTTTGGCCGCGTGGTCGAAATCGACCACGGCGATGGGCTTGTGAGCCTCTACGCGCATCTCGAGCGGATTCTCGTGCGCAGCGGTATGCGCGTTACAGCCGGCCAGCCGATCGGTCGGGTCGGCATAAGCGGGCGCAGCACGGGGCCACATCTGCACTTCGAGGTACGGCTCGCGGGGAGGCCTCAAGACCCCGCCCGTTGGCTCGAGGCCGGGTTGTTGCTCGCCGCCATTGGGGGGGCCGAGAGCTTGATCGCGGCGCTTCCCGCGATCGCCGCACAAAGCGGCTCGTTGTGGGCGGGCTCGGGCTCGGGCTCGCCTTCGGTGCCCTCGCTCAGCTCAGCCACTTCTGCATCATGGGCGCGCTCGCCGATCGCGTTCTCTTCGGCAGCGCGCGTCGGCTGCGCGGATGGTTGCTCGCGATCGCCGTGGCGCTCCTTGGCACGCAGCTATCGGCTTGGTTCGGGCTCGTTCCGCTCGCCGAGAGCCGCCATCTCGCTCCCGAGCTCGTGCTCGGTCCCGTAATCCTGGGCGGGCTGGCCTTCGGCTTCGGAATGGTGCTTGCGGGCGGATGCGCGAGCCGATCCCTCGTGCGACTTGCCGCGGGCGATCTCGACGCTTTGGTCGTGCTCCTGTTCATGGCCGTGGCGAGCTGGGCCGTTCAGCTCGGCCCCTTGGCCCCCCTCCATCGTCTTCTGCGCGAAGCGACCACTCTCGAACTCACCGAAGCGGCAGCACTGTCCGCTCCGCTTGGGCTCCTTTTCGGGCTGGATGCGGATTCGGCTCGGCTCGCGCTCGCGCTTCTCATCGGCTCCGCTCTCGTCCTATTCTGCTTTGTCGATGCGCGCTTCCGTGCTCACCGTGTTGAGCTCACTTCCGTGCTCACCGTGTTGAGCTCACGAGCGCGGTCGGGCTCGGTCTCGTGATCGTCTTAGGGTGGTTGTGGACGGGCTGGCTCACGTACGATCCGCTCGAATCTGTGCGCGTGCACTCGCTGAGCTATGTGGGACCGGTCGCTGAGAGCCTGTTCTTTTTCATGACCAGTGACACGCGGGACCCGTTTGGCATCGCGCTCGTCGCGGGAACGGTTGCCGGTGCCGCTGCGGTTGCCGTCGCGCGCGGCGGGTTCCGCCTGCGCAGCGCTGGTGCGCGCGATGGCCTCGGTCGCGCACTCTTCGGGGCGCTCTTGATGGGAGCGGGCGGAGCCATGGCGATGGGATGCACGATCGGCCAGGGTCTAAGCGGCGTCTCGACGCTCGGGGTCAATGCGCTGCTTGCGACGCTCGCGATCGTCTTGGGCGCGGTGTGGGCGCTGCGCTGGCTTGAGACCGGCTCTCTCCTGTTCGGGCTCGCGCTGCACCGTCGCGCGAAGATCGGCGCAGCCCAGCCCTAGAGGTGCTCTGGCGAGCCGGGCGTACGAGGTCTATCCTCGTCACATCGAGTGGCAGCGCGCATCGGCTGTCCGTGCGTTGAGGGGGAGAGAATGGGGGATTTCGATCCGGCTAAGGTGGAAGCGAGCGCGCGCGAGGCGAGCCGCCTCTTAAAAGCGCTCGCCAATGAGCATCGCTTGATGATCTTGTGTCAGCTCGTCGGCGGCGAGCGCTCGGTGGGCGAACTGGTGCGCGCGGTCGGGCTCAGCCAATCGGCCCTGTCGCAGCATTTGGCGCGGCTGCGCCGCGATGGGCTCGTGCGGACGCGGCGCGAGGCCCAAACGATCTGGTATTCGATCGCCGCGCCGGAGGTCAACGCGGTGCTCGAGCGTCTCTATGAGATCTATTGCGCGCCGATCAAGAGCTCGGAGGCGGGCCTTTCCACCGCGCGGCGCAAGGAGCTCGGAGGCGGGCCTTTCCACCGCGCGGCGCAAGAGCGTGCCGGCGGAGCCGGAAGTGTGCGGCTGAGGGCGCGCCGGCAGAAAATAAGCCGCAGCGCCGGCCTTCGTGTCCTGCGAGCTGCGGTGCTGGCGTGCGCGATGAGCGCGAGTGCGCCGGCGCCGGCCGTTGCAGCTGGGCTCGTCGCCGACCTCTCGCACCGCCTGGTTGCCATCACCACCGGCTTTGCCGGCACCGAGGTCCTCTTGTTCGGCGCGCTCGAGCGCCCCGGCTCGGATGTGGTCGTTGTGGTGCGCGGCCCCGCCGCCGAGCAGACGGTGCGGCGCAAGCGGCGCGTGGCGGGAATCTGGCTCAATACGGACGAGCTGCGCTTTCGCGCCGTGCCGGGCTATTTCGCGCTCGCCGCGAGCCAGCCGCTCGAGCGGCTGGTGGCTCCCGCCGAACGCGCCCGCCTGCAGCTCGGGGTCGACTATCTTGCACTCGAGCCGGTCTTGGGGCGTGCCAAGAGCGAGCAAGAGATCGCCGAGTTCCGCGCTGCGCTGATCCGCAACAAGCAGCGCGCAGGGCTTTGGGGTGTGGAGGTCGGCAAGGTCACCTTCGTAGGCGACCGTCTCTTTCGCACCACGCTCGTCTTTCCGGGCAATGTTCCGCCCGGAAGTTACCAGATCACGGCTTTCGAAGTGCGCGACGGCGTGGTGGCGAGCGCCCAATCCAGTGCGCTGTCGATCTCGAAGGTCGGCCTCGAAGCCGAGCTCTCCTACTTCGCCCGCAATCAACCCGCTCTTTATGGCCTAGCTGCGATTTTGATCGCCGTCGGCGCCGGCTGGGGGGCGAGCGCGCTCTTCGAGCGCAGCTGAGAGGGCGAAGGAGCCGTGGAGGCACACGCGGTGGAGGAGGAACGGACGAGCGGACGAGCTCCGCGACCGCCGCAGAAAGAACGGGTGTTTCTGGTCCTCGTCGACGAGAGCGAGGAGATGGCGAACGCGCTGCGCTTCGCCTGTCGCCGCGCGCGCCACACCCGAGGTCGCGTCGCGCTCCTTTACGTCATCGAGCCGGTGGAGTTCCAGCATTGGCTCGGCGTTGGGCGCCTGATGGAGGAGGATGCGCGCGCCGCAGCCGAGCAGCGGCTGCAAACCCTCGCTGCCCGCGTATTCGAACAAACGGGAACCATGCCCGCGATCTACATCCGCGAGGGTTCGCGGGCGGAGGAACTGCTCAAGCTGATCGCGGAAGAACCCTCGATCTCGCTGCTCGTGCTGGCTACCGCTTCGGGCTCGAGCAATCCCGGCCCGGTGGTCTCTTATCTGCTCGCCAATCTTCGCCGCCTGCGCATTCCCGTAACGCTCGTTCCCGGCGAGCTCACCCCCGAAGAGATCGACGCCGTCACCTGAGCTCGGATCAACAGGGGCTGTCGCGTCCATCGAGGGTGAGAAGCGGCAAATAGAGGTCGGGGCGGCGGTCGCGGAACAGGCCCCAGGCGGCGCGCTCGCGGGCGATGCGGTCGAGATCATAGCTCGCCACCAACACCGCCTCCTCCTCGGTTCCGGCGACGGCGAGCATCGCGCCGCGCGCATCGGTGAGGAACGAGCTGCCGTAAAACGTCACCGTGCAGCTGCGGCCGACCTCGGTGCCGATGCGGTTGGCGGCGACGACCGGCACCATGTTCGCCGCCGCGTGCCCCTGCATCACCCGCTGCCAGTGCTCGCGGCTGTCCAGGGTCGGGTCCTGGGGTTCGCTCCCGATCGCTGAGGGGTAGAGGAGGATCTCGGCGCCGGTGAGCACCATGGCGCGGGCGGCTTCGGGGAACCACTGGTCCCAACAGATGCCGACCCCGATCCGTCCCACCCGGGTCGACCAGCTGCGAAAACCCGTATCACCGGGGTTGAAGTAATATTTCTCCTGGTAGCCGGGCCCGTCCGGGATATGGCTCTTGCGGTAAATGCCGAGCACCTGGCCATCGGCGTCGATGACCGCGAGCGAATTGAAGTAGGCGGTGTTCGCCCGCTCGAAGAAGCTGACCGGCAACACCACCCCGAGCTCCGCCGCGAGCCGGCTCATGCGGGCGAGCAAAGGATGCCCCTCGACCGGCGCGGCGAGCGCAAAGTGCTGCGGGTCCTGGTCCTTGCAGAAATAGGGAAGGGAGAACAGCTCGGGCAAAAGCACGAGATCGGCACCGCGCGCCGCTGCTTCCCGCACGAGACTTTCGGCGCGGGCGACGTTCGTGTCGCGGTCGGGCCCCATGGCCATCTGCACGGTGGCGACCGTGATTCGCCGCATGGGCACAACCCTCCACGCCGGTACGCGCGCCTTCTCTGGCTCCGCTCTCTCAAGAGGACGCATCCGCTTCGGTCAAGCCTGGCACGCGCGCGCAGCCGAGATAGGTCCACCCGAGAAGCCGGGGGGCGGGAAGCAGCGGTCCGGTCTTCAGGCGCTCGACGATGAAACCGGCCGCAATGAGGAGATCGGCGATGGGGCGGTCGAGATGGCAGCCACCGGCAATGCGCCGCCAAAAAGGCGTAAGCCGCTTTTGCCAGGCCGCCACGCGCGGATCCGAACAAAGGCCGTGTTCGAGAAAGAGGTAGATTCCGCCGGGGGCGAGCACGCGCCGGATTTGCGCGAGCGCGCGCGGAACATCCGGGATCGAACACAGGCAGAGCGTCGAGACCACGGTATCCACGCAACCATCGGGCAAAGGCAGCGCCTCAGCTGAGGCAGCGAGGAAGAGGACCGGAACACGTGCGCGCTCGAGGCGGCGGCGGGCGAGGGCGAGATGGCGGCAATCCGGCTCGCTTGCGATCACAAGAGCGGCCGGCGGGCCGAAAAAGGGAAGATTGCGGCCGGTGCCGGCGCCGATCTCGAGCACCGTTCCCCGCGCGGCGGCAAGGGTGCGCGCCCGCAGCGCCGCCAATCGGGGATGCGCCATCACGAGATCGAGAAGCCAGCTCGCAAGAGCAAGACGCAGCTTTTTTGCCTCCAGCGCGCGACGCGACGGTAAGACCGTGCTAAAGCGTGCTAAAGTGATCCAGTAGCGAAAGAAAGCCGCAGGAGCGGGTCGCTCAAGGAGGTGCGCCATGATCGCGCGCGGCGGACGCAGGGAGCTTTTGGCCGCCCTCACCGCGGTCGCCGGATCCACGCTCGCAGGAACGGCGCTCTTCGGGCGCGCGGCGCGCGGCGGTCCGCGCGAGACGGCGCGCGCGGTGGTAGGCGTGCGCGCCGAAATCCACCCCGAGGCGCGCAGCCTTGCAACGCTGGGTGCGGAGCGGATCGGCAGCGGGGTGGTGATCGATGCGGGCGGGCTCGTGCTCACCATCGGCTATCTCCTGCTCGAGGCGAGCGGTGTCGAGATCCGGCTCGAGGGGCGCGCGGTAGCCGGCGAAGTCGTGGCCTACGACGGTGAATCGGGGCTCGGCCTTGTGCGCGCCAAAGGAGCGCTCGACGTACAGCCGGCGCCACTTGGTCAGGCGAGTGCGCTCGCGCTTGGCAGCCCGCTTCTCGTGATAAGCCGAGCAACGCGCCCGGATGCGCGCCAAGTCACGCTCGTCGATCGCCGCGAGTTCGCCGGCTATTGGGAATATCTTTTGGAAGACGCGCTGTTCACCCGTCCTCCCCATCCCGAATTCGCCGGCGCTGCGCTCATCGAGCCGAGTGGGGCGGTGGTCGGTATCGGTTCTCTCTTCGTCATCGACGCCGCTTCCAAAGGCGTCGAATCGCCCGGCAACATGTTCGTCCCGGTCGACCCCTTGCGCGCGGTTTTGGGCGATCTCTTGGCCTTCGGACGAAGACAGAGCCCGCCGCGGCCCTGGCTCGGCCTTACGCTGCGCGAGGAGGGGGCACTTGTGCGCGTCGTGCGCGTCGCCGAAGAGGGACCAGCGGAGCGCGCCGGCGTGCGGGCCGGCGATCTCATCATTGCCGTGGCCGGCGAACGGGTGGGCTCGCTCGCCGAGCTCTACCGCCGGGTGTGGGCGATGGGAGCGGCGGGTGTGGAAGTGCCCTTGGATCTTCACGGCGAGCGCGGGATCCGTCGGGTGGTGGTGGCATCGATGGACCGCGATCGGTGGTTGCGCTGGGGCCGTACCTTTTGACCCTCAGCCTTTGACAGCCGGCTCTATCTGGGCGAGAAGGAAATTCGCGGAAAAGCGATAGGGGGTGAGGATGCGGGCGATCCTGTTCGGAGCGGTCGTCGCGGCGCTGGCGGCGGACGCATGGGCGCAGCCCATCGAACCCAAACTCGAGACCACGCGCGCGCTTTTAGAGCTGTGCGCAGCCGAGCCCGGATCGCCGCGCTATGGGGCAAGGCTCAGCTATTGCGAGGGGTTCATCGCCGGAACCGGACTTCTTTACGAGAAGCTGGTCGAGGCCGGTGCGATCAAGCCCTGGGCCTGCGCGCCTTCCGCCCCCACTGCCGAAGAGATCCGCTTTGCGTTCGTGAAATGGGCGCGCGCCAACCCACGTTATCTGGACGAGCCGCCGGTCGACGGCTTCTGGCGGGCGATGGCCGCCACCTGGCCCTGCCCCGAGGAGCCGAAGAAACCGGCAGCGACCCGGCGCAAGCCTTGAGAAGGAACGGATGATGTCGAACCGTAAGTCCTTCGCTCCCCTGCTCCTCGCCCTGCCTTTGCTCGCGCTTTTGGCAGGATGTCAGGTCAACCAAAAGACGGGCGAACGAACCCTCACCGGTGCCGCTGTCGGTGCCGCGGGCGGTGCGGCGGTGGGGCTGATTACCGGCGGCTTCGTGAGCAAGACGCTCACCGGTGCGGCCGCGGGTGCGGCAGGCGGCTTCGTCTACGACCAGATCAAGAAGAGCCAAGGCGGCAACTGACGCCGCGTCGCGCGCAAAAGCCGCTTCGCCCTCACCGCGAGCGCTGCGCGCGGCGCACGAACTGGCAGGAAGCACTTTTCTCGCCGCGGGCAGGCGCCGCAGGTATGTGCGCCCGTGCGGCGGTTGTGCGCCTGCGCGTTGCGCGCGGCGCGGCGCCAGGGAACACCCGTGCGGATTTTTCCAAAAAACGTGTGGGAAAGCAGATAATCCCAGTTTGCGAGCTGGGATTTCTGCGCTAAGCCCGCCGCCGAGCGAGGGAGGAAGGACATGGCCGACCGCGTCGAGCCGACGTTCGCGCCCGTGCGTCTCGATCCGCCCGGGCGGGGGCGCATCTATGAAAGTGTCATGGAGACGATCGGCAACACGCCGCTCGTGCGCATCCGCCGTTTCGCGCGCGAGACCGGAGTGTTGGCGGATCTCTGCTTGAAGCTCGAGTTCTTCAACCCGCTCGCCTCGGTCAAGGATCGCATCGGCGTGGCGATGATCGAGGCGCTCGAAGCCGAAGGCCGCTTGAAGCCGGGCGGCACGGTGATCGAGCCCACCTCCGGCAACACCGGCATCGCCTTGGCCTTCGTGTGCGCCGCGCGCGGCTATCGCTGCATTCTCACCATGCCCGAATCGATGTCGATCGAGCGGCGCAAGATGCTGCGGCTGTTGGGCGCCGAGATCGAGCTCACCCCGCGCGAGCAGGGGATGCGGGGGGCGATCGCTCGCGCCGAAGAGCTCTTGCGTACCATCCCGGGCGCGGTGATGCCCAGTCAGTTCGACAATCCCGCCAACCCCGCCAT
Organism: Pseudomonadota bacterium; assembly: GCA_030549795.1. Classification (GTDB taxonomy): domain Bacteria; phylum Pseudomonadota; class Alphaproteobacteria; order Geminicoccales; family Geminicoccaceae; genus JANXAZ01. The sequence continues at coordinate 9,280 of JAUQQO010000038.1, forward strand.
TCACCGCCGCACCACCGCCGAGGAGATCTGGCGCGACACGGACGGCAAGGTGGACGTGATCGTAGCCGGCGTGGGCACGGGCGGCACGCTCACGGGATGCGCACAAGTGATCCGCCCCCGTCGCCCACAGCTCGCGGTGATGCCCAGTCAGTTCGACAATCCCGCCAACCCCGCCATTCACCGTCGCACCACCGCCGAGGAGATCTGGCGCGACACGGACGGCAAGGTGGACGTGATCGTAGCCGGCGTGGGCACGGGCGGCACGCTTACGGGATGCGCACAAGTGATCCGCCCCCGTCGCCCACAGCTCAAAATGGTGGCGGTAGAGCCCGAGGCGAGCCCGGTGCTCTCAGGCGGTCAACCCGGTCCGCACCCGATCCAGGGCATCGGTGCCGGCTTTATTCCCGCCGTACTCGACACCCGCGAGATCGACGAGATCGTCAAGGTGGGCTCGGAGACCGCTTTCGCCACCGCGCGCCTGTTGGCCCGTCTTGAGGGGATTCCCGGCGGTATTTCGACCGGTGCCAATCTCGCTGCCGCCATCGAGGTCGGCAAACGGCCCGAGATGCGCGACAAGCTCATGGTGGTGATCGCCCCCTCCTTCGCCGAGCGCTACATCACAACCGCGCTCTTCGAAGGCCTTTAGGGCCAAAGCGGCGCATTACGCGCGCACAACGGGGCCGGCGAGCCGGGTGCGGCTGCGGGCGAGGAAGGTGCCGAGCACGGCGGCTTGCGCATACGCTCCGCTCGTCGCCACTGCATTGCCGACCAAGGGCGCCCCCATCGCGGCGATCATCGCCCCGAGCTGCCCGCTTAGAAGAGCCAGAGGGGCCGCGCAGGCGAGGATGGCGAGCGCCGCGGACGGCCACACCCCGGCGGTCGCCCGCCAGGAGCGGTCGAAACCGAGCCCGGCCTCACCGAGCGCCGCCGAAACGAGCACGAGGTGCAGGCGGGCGAAGAGCGCAAGCGCGACGACGAAGCCGAGCAGCCCGGCCAGGGCCAGCCCGGCCAATGGCCCCACAAGCGCGATCGCGAGAAAGCCCGGCATGAGCGCGAGCGCCCCGAGCAACAGTTCGGCTGCGGCATAGCGCAACACGAAGCGGTCGAATGGTGCCATCACAGCGGGTGCGGGAGCGCCCAAAAGCAGAGCCCGGATTCGCCACACCGTCACCGCGCTCAACCCCAGCCAACTGACCACGAGGGTCAAAAGATCGAAAAGGTTGCTCGCATGCGCCTCGGGGCCCTTGGTGAAGCGGGCGAGCCCCTCGAGCAGCAAGCTTATGCCCACCCAAAGCCCGGCCGCGCGCACGATCGCAGCGCGATCGGCAAAGCTCTGGCTCCAGGCCTCGCGGATGAGTTCGGCCGCCGGATAGGCGCGGGGCGAAGGGCTCGCCATCGCGTCTTAGTGCGGCACGGTCGCGATCATCGAGGGCCGCGCCGCCATGCGCGCGTACCAAGCGGTGAGATTGGGGCGACCGTCGCGCCAGCGGTCCTCGGCGAAGCGGAAGTCGAGATAGCCGAGCGCACAGGCAAGGGCGAGTGTTCCGATGTCGATCCGCTCGCCGAAGCCCGCGCATTCGCCTTCGAGCCGGTCGAGAGAACGGGTGATCTTGGCCTTTTGCGCCGCGATCCACTCCGGCCGAACGGGTGATCTTGGCCTTTTGCGCCGCGATCCACTCCGGCCAGCGCAGGGCTTGTGGGCGCAAAAACGTCTCGTAGCGGAGCCCCACCGCGGTATCCAAGATGCCGTCGGCGAGGGCTTGCAGCCGCAGCGCCTCAAAGCGGGCTTTGGGTTCGACGGGGAAAAGCTTGGGGCCGTCGTGCAGCAGGTCGAGATATTCGCAGATCACCCGGGAATCATAGAGGGTCGTGCCGTCGTCGAGCTCAAGACAGGGAATCTTGCCCAACGGATTGGCAGCGCAGACTTCGGGATCGGGGCTGATCGGGCTCAAGGTGGCATCGCGCCGCTCGACGCGGCTTACAAGACCGGTTTCGTGCAGGACCACCGCCACTTTGCGGCCAAAGGGCGAGGCCGGACTGGTGTGCAGCCGCAACGTTTCCTCCTCAAGGCTCGAACGCGCTTGCGCTTGTAGCAGTCTTTCGTGCCACCTCGAAAGCAGGGTGCGCTTGTGAGAGGCAAGCGCTCGTGTCAGATGAGTGCAGCCGGGAGGTCGGCGGTGATCAGCGACGAACAGAGGCTCATCCTCGAGACCGCGCGGGCGTTCGCCCGCGAACGCTTGGCCCCCTTCGCGGCCGATTGGGAGAAGGCAGGCCGCGTTCCGCGCGAGGTGCTGCGCGAACTCGGTCGGCTTGGCTTTCTTGGCATGACGGTGCCGCCGCAATGGGGCGGTGCCGGCGCGGATTACGTCTCTTATGCGCTCGCGCTCATGGCGATCGCGGGTGGCGATGGCGCCACTTCGACCATCATGAGCGTCCAGAATGCTCCGGTAAACGCGCTGTTGCTGCGCTACGGCACTGAGGCGCAAAAAAGGCGCTGGCTTGTGCCCCTCGCACGGGGCGAAATCATCGGTGCCTTCGCGCTCACCGAGCCGCAGGCGGGCTCGGATGCGTCGAATTTGCGCACCCGTGCGGTGCGCAGAGGCGATCGTTGGGTGATCGAAGGGAGCAAGCAGTTCATCACGAGCGGGTCGATTGCGAGTCTGTGCGTTGTCTTCGCGGTAACCGATCCGGGCGCCGGCAAAAAGGGCATCTCGGCGTTTCTGGTGCCGACCGACTCGCCCGGCTACCGGGTCGTCCGCGTCGAAGAGAAGCTCGGTCAAAAGGCCTCCGATACTTGTGCGCTCGCGCTCGATGGGGTCGAGCTCGGCGAGGAGGCGCTTTTGGGCCGCGAGGGGGAGGGCTATCGCATCGCGCTTTCGGCGCTCGAGAGCGGGCGCATCGGGGTCGCGGCGCAAAGTGTGGGCATGGCCGAGGCGGCACTCGAGCATGCGCTCACTTATGCCCGCGAGCGGCAGGCCTTCGGCAAGCCGATCCTCGACCATCAAGCGGTGGCCTTCCGGCTCGCGGAAGCCAAAGCGGCGCTTGAGGCAGCGCGCCAGCTCACGCTCCATGCGGCGCGGCTGTTGGATGCCGGGGAGCCGGCTCTCGAAGCCGCCTGTATGGCCAAGCTCGTGGCCTCCGAGACCGCCGAGCGGGTATGTTCGGCGGCGATCCAGACCCTGGGTGGTTACGGTTATCTCGAAGATTATCCGGTGGCACGCATCTGGCGCGATGTGCGCGTGTGCCAGATCTACGAAGGAACTTCCGATATTCAAAAGCTCTTGATTGCAAGGCAGATGGGAGCGCGATTGTGACCGGACCGCTTGAGGATGTCCTGATCGTCGATCTCTCCACGCTCCTTCCCGGTCCCTTCGCCACCGCGATCTTGGCTGCCGCGGGTGCGCGGGTGATCAAGATCGAGCGCCCGGGCGGTGAGGACATGCGCCGCATGCCGCCGGTCAAAAACGGTCGCTCGGTGCTCTACACCATGCTCAACCGCGGCAAGGAGGTGCTCGAGCTCGACCTTAAGGATCCCATCGACCGCGAGCGCTTCGAAGAACTGCTGGCGCGCGCCGATGTTCTCGTCGAGCAGTTCCGTCCCGGTGTGCTCGCGCGGCTCGGCTATGCGCCCAAGGCGCTGCTCGCGCGTTATCCGGGGCTGATCATTTGCTCGATCACCGGCTTCGGGCAGAACGGCCCGCTCGCCGAGATGGCCGGCCACGATCTCAATTACCTCGCTGTCTCGGGACTTCTCTCGCTGGCGCAGCGCACAGCGGACGGTCTGCCCGCCCTTCCGCCCGTGCTTTTGGCCGACATCGCCGGTGGCAGCTATCCGGCGGTGATCGCCATCCTCTTGGCGCTGCTCGAGCGGCGGCGCAGCGGTCGCGGATGCCATCTCGATCTTTCGATGAGCGCCAATCTCTTCCCGCTTCTCTTCGCCCACATCGCCGAGGGGATCGTGGGGCCGGGCTGGCCGGGGGCAGGGGGCACGCTCACGAGCGGGGCCTCGCCACGCTACGCTGTCTATCGCACGGCTGATGACCGTCTGTTGGCGGTGGCACCGCTCGAGGAACGGTTTTGGCAGCAGTTCTGCGAGGCCATCGACTTGCCCATACCGCTGCGGGACGACAGCCTCGATCCCCAAGCGACGCGGCAGGCGGTGGCCGAACGCATCGCCCAGCGCAGCGCGCGCGAGTGGGAAGAGCGCTTTGCCGGCCGCGATGTGTGCTGTGCGGTCGTGCTCTCATTGCGCGAGGCGCTCGCCCATCCCCACTTCGAAGGGATCGTGGGCTTAGCTAATGACGGACTTCCCCGCCTTCCCCTGCCGCTGCCGCGCGCACTGCGGTCGCACGGCGGCCGCGCGGAACTCCTTTAGCGGCGATCCGGCCGTGTGGTTCGGCGGGTCTGGTTTTTCCCCGTCACCTTTCTAAATGGGTGCCCATGAAGCTCCGCTAAATCGGTGTCCATGCAGCTCCTCTCCGCCCTCCTCCTGCTCTTTATGACCGCTACGGCGCTCGTGCTGCTCGTCGGCATTCTGGGTTTCGTGCACGGCGGCCGCTTCAACGACCGCTATGGCAACAAGCTCATGCAGGCGCGGGTCGGCCTGCAGTTGGTCGCCGTCGTGCTGTTGGGTCTGTTGTTGCTCGCCCGCGGTTGAACAACGGGTCGCTCATGGTCACACTCTCGCGCATCTACACCCGCGGCGGCGATGAAGGCCGCACGTCTTTGGGTGACGGCACCCGGGTCGCCAAACACAGCCCGCGCGTGGAGGCTTACGGCACGGTCGACGAGGCCAACGCTACGATCGGTCTTGCGCGCCTGCACACCACAGGCGAGGCGGATGCGATGCTCGCCCGCATTCAAAACGATCTCTTCGATCTCGGCGCCGATCTGTGCCGGCCCGGTGGCCCCGACGATGGGCGGCTGCGGGTGATCGACGCGCAAGTGGCGCGGCTCGAGCGCGAGATCGATGCTATGAACGCCGAGCTCGCGCCCTTGCGCTCATTCGTCTTGCCCGGCGGATCACCGGCGTCGGCGTTTCTGCACCTCGCCCGTACGGTCGTCCGCCGCGCCGAGCGCCTTGTGGTCGCACTCGCGGAAACCGAAGCGGTCAACCCCGCCGTCATTCGCTATCTCAACCGGCTCTCCGACCATCTCTTCGTGTTGGCCCGCTGGCTCAACGACAAGGGCGGTCGGGACGTGCTCTGGGTTCCGGGCGCCAACCGCTGAGCACGGTGGTCGGGCGGTGCACCGTAAGTGTTGGGTTGCGTTGACAAGCGGGTGACCGGCTCCTAAGCCTTTGTTGTGCGCCGCAATAAAATTGCGGCCAACAGTTCGGGTCGCGCCCTGCGCGGCGTGCCGACGAGGAAGCGGCGATGCGGATACTCGTCCCCGTCAAACGGGTAGTCGACTACAACGTCAAGGTGCGCGTGAAGGCCGACGGCAGCGGCCTCGACATCGCCAACGTCAAGATGTCCATGAACCCCTTTGATGAGATCGCCACCGAAGAGGCGATCCGCATGAAGGAGCGCGGTGTGGCGAGCGAGGTCGTCGCCGTCTCGCTCGGAGAGAGCCGCTGCCAGGAAACGCTGCGCACGGCACTCGCCATGGGTGCGGATCGCGCTGTTCTCGTCGAGACGAACGTCGAACTGCAACCCTTGGCTGTCGCCAAGCTGTTGAAGGCGATCGTCGCGCGCGAACAGCCCACACTTGTGATCATGGGCAAGCAGGCGATCGACGACGATTCCAACCAAACCGCCCAGATGTTAGCTGGGCTCTTGGGCTGGCCGCAGGCGACGTTCGCCTCCCGCATCGAGATCGCCGACGGCTGGGCTACCGTGCAGCGCGAGATCGATGAGGGGCTCGAGACCGTTCGGGTGCGGCTTCCCGCGGTCATCAGCGTCGATTTGCGGCTCAATGAGCCGCGCTATGCGTCGCTTCCGAACATCATGAAAGCCAAGAAGAAGCCGCTCGACGTGCTCACCCCCGAAGCGCTCGGCGTCGATCCCACGCCGCGGCTGCGCTATCTGCGCTTCGAAGAGCCGCCCAAGCGCAAAGCGGGCATCAAGCTGGGCTCGGTTAAAGAATTGGTCGATCGCCTCAAGAATGAGGCGGGGGTGCTCTCATGAGCGTGCTCGTCCTCGCACAACACGACGGCCAGACGGTCGAGAAAGCCACCCGGCACACGGTTGCGGCCGCCAGCCGGCTGCCCGGGCCGGTGCATGTGCTCATAGCCGGGCACGACTGCCGCGCCGTGGCGGAAGCGGCGGCGCGCATAGCGGGGGTGGAGCGGGTGCTCGTGGCCGAGCATCCCGCTTACGCCCATCCCTTGGCCGAGGATCTCGCAGCGCTCCTCGTCGCATGCGCGTCCGATTATGACTATCTGCTCGCGCCGGCTACCACCTTCGGCAAGAACGTGATGCCGCGCGCAGCAGCGCTTCTCGATGTCGCGCAGGTAAGCGATGTGGTCGAGATCCTAAGCCCCGACACCTTCAAGCGCTATGTGTATGCCGGCAATGCGCTCGCCACCGTGCAGAGCCTCGATACCAAGCGCGTGCTGACGATCCGCACGACCGCCTTCCCGGCGGCGGGCGATGGCGGTGCGGCTTCGGTGGTCTCGGTGCCGGCTGTGGAACCATCTGGTCTTGCGGTTTTCGTCGGCCGCGAGGTCGCCAAGCGCGAGCGCCCCGATCTCGCTTCTGCGCGCATCGTCGTCGCGGGTGGCCGCGGGGTGGGTTCGGCTGAGAACTTCAAGCTCATCGAAGAGCTGGCGGATGTGCTGGGGGCGGCCGTAGGCGCCTCGCGTGCGGCTGTGGATGCCGGCTTCGTCCCCAACGACTATCAAGTCGGTCAGACCGGCAAGGTGGTCGCGCCCGATCTCTACATCGCTATCGGCATTTCCGGTGCCATTCAGCACCTCGCGGGCATGAAGGACAGCAAAGTCATCGTCGCCATCAACAAGGACGAAGAAGCGCCGATCTTCCAAGTCGCCGACTACGGGCTCGTCGGCGATCTGTTCAAGATCGTCCCCGAGCTCACCGCCGAGCTGCGTCGCTTGCGCGGCTCGTAAGGCTCAGGCGAAGGGAGGTCGAAGGTGCCCGCCGCGTATCAACAGCGCAGCTATCCCCCGATCCCCGAATTCCACACGGTGGGCGTAATCGGGGCCGGGCAGATGGGAAGCGGCATCGCCCAAGTGCTCGCGACCTCCGGCTTCGAGGTCCGGCTGCTCGACATCGATCCCGCGGCGATCACCCGTGCGCTCGAGCAGATCGAGGCGCGGCTCGCGCGCCAAGTCGCCAAAGGTACGCTAACAGAAGCGGACAAACAGGCGGCGCTCGCCCGCATCCGTCCGGTCACCGATTATTCCGCGTTCGCCGAAGCCGAGCTGGTCATCGAATCCGCGACCGAAGACGAGAAGATCAAGCGCGAGATCTTCAAATCGCTGGTTCCGCATCTGCGGCCGGATGCGGTGATCGCCACCAACACCTCCTCGATCTCGATCACGCGTCTTGCCGCCACCACCGACCGTCCCGAGCGCTTCATCGGCATGCACTTCATGAACCCGGTGCCGGTGATGAAGCTCGTGGAACTCATCCGCGGCATCGCCACCGAAGAGGACACCTACCAAGCGGCGCGCAAGTTCGTCGAGAGGATCGGCAAGACCTCGGTCACCGCCGAAGACTTCCCGGCCTTCATCGTCAACCGCATTTTGTTGCCGATGATCAACGAGGCCTGCTATACGCTCTATGAGGGCGTGGGTACGGTCGAGAGCATCGATACGGCGATGAAGCTCGGCGCCAACCATCCCATGGGGCCGTTGGAACTCGCCGACTTCATCGGCCTTGATACCTGCCTCGCCATCATGCAGGTGCTGCACGACGGGCTCGCCGATACCAAGTACCGACCCTGTCCTTTGCTCGTGAAATATGTCGAAGCCGGCTGGCTCGGCCGCAAAGTCAAGCGCGGCTTCTACGACTACCGCGGCGAGAAACCCGTTCCCACCCGCTGAAGCCTAAGCAGCGGGCGCGCTTGCCGAGGCCGCCCACGATAGGCAAGATCAGCGCCGCCATGGAACGTACCAACGAGCCACCCTTCGCGCGCCAGCATCTGTTGGGCATCGAGGGGCTCTCGGCTGCGGAAATCGAATATCTCCTCGATCTCGCCGACGGTTTCGTCGAACTCAACCGTCAGAGCGAGAAAAAACTCCAGCTCTTGCGCGGTCTCACCCAAATCAACCTTTTCTTTGAACCCTCGACCCGCACCCAGACCAGCTTCGAGCTCGCCGGCAAGCGCTTGGGCGCCGATGTCGTCAACATGAACGTCGCCCGCTCCTCCGTGGCCAAGGGCGAGACCTTGATCGACACGGCGATGACCTTGAACGCCATGCACCCCGATGTGCTGGTCGTCCGCCACCATGAGAGCGGCGCCGTGGCACTGCTCGCCCGGCACGTGCGCTGTTCGGTGGTCAACGCCGGCGACGGCGCGCACGAGCACCCCACACAGGCGCTGTTGGATGCGCTCACCATTCGCCGCCGCAAGGGGCGCATCGCCGGGCTCGTGGTCGCGATCTGCGGCGATATTCTGCACTCGCGCGTTGCCCGCTCGAACATCCTGTTGTTGCGCACCATGGGTGCCAAGGTGCGCGTGGTGGCACCGCCGACACTTCTTCCCGCAGCGGTCGAGAGCCTCGGGGTCGAAGCGGTGACCGACATGCAGCGCGGTCTCGAGGATGCCGACATCGTCATGATGCTGCGCCTGCAGAGCGAGCGCATGCACGGCAGTTTCGTCCCCTCGGTGCGCGAATACTTCCACTTCTTTGGGCTCACGCACGAAAAGCTGCGCGCCGCCAAGCCGGATGCGATGATCATGCATCCCGGGCCTATGAACCGGGGGGTCGAGATCGACGGGGTGGTGGCCGATGATATCAACCGCAGCGCCATCCTCGATCAGGTCGAGATGGGGGTGGCGGTGCGCATGGCGGTGCTCGATGCACTGACGCGACGCCTGCGCGCCCCGGCGTGAGGGGCGTGCTCTCGACTGTGGCGCACAGTCGCGCTTTAAGGACGATCTTCGCGGTTGCGCTCGCCTGCGCTCGTGCGTAAGCAGGATCGGGGGACCGGGGGTCTTCCCGAACCACAGGGGAGAGCACGCGATGAGTGAGCACAAATCCGCAGCCGACCCCGCGACGGCCTTTCCCGCTGCCGCCATCATGGACAGCTGGTTCCGCGCGAGCCGCCAGATGATCGAGCTCATGGGCCGTTGCAGTGCGCGCTTGATCACGTTTATGGGCGAGCGGATGGAAGCCGATCTGCGCTTCGGGCGCCGGCTCGCCGAATGCCGCGACATGGCGGCTGTGACCAAGCTCCAAGGCGAGTGGCTGCAGGAAGCGTTGGAACATTACCGGCGCGAGTTCCAGGCCACCGCCGAGGAACTTTGGAACGGCTTCAAGGCGATGCGGGAGGAGGCGGTCGAAGCCGCGAGTGCGGCTGAGAGCGCAAGCGAGGCCAAGCCGACCGCCCGCGAACGCCGCGCCGCGGCCTAAGAGCGCGCAGCGCCGATCGGATCTGTTCGCTCGGCGCTTGCCGGGGCGGCGCCGGCGCGGCATGAGCGAGCGCGATGAGCCGCCCCGTCCTGATCGTCAACGCACGTCTTCTCGATCCGGCAACCGGCCTCGATCGGCGCGGTGGTGTCTTGGTCGTCGGCGGCCGCATCGCCGAGATCGGGCCGCAAGTGACGGTCGCGCTCGCCCCGCCCGGAACCGAGGTGGTGGATGCGCGCGGTCTTTGCCTGGCACCCGGGCTGGTCGACTTGCGCGCAGGCTTCGGCGAGCCGGGAGCCGAGCACAAGGAGCGCTTCGAGAGCGGCTGTCTTGCCGCCGTCGCTGGAGGTGTGACCTCCCTTGCGCTCTTGCCCGATACGGTTCCGCCCATCGACGATCCGGCGATGGTCGAGTTCGTCGCCCGCCGCGCCCGCCAGGTGAAGCTGGCCAAGGTCTATCCTCAAGCCGCTGTCACCCGCGGCCTCGAAGGCCGTGAGTTGGCCGAGCTCGGCTTGCTCAAAGCGGCAGGAGCAGTCGCCTTTACCGATGGCTTTAAAGCGGTCGCGGATGCGCGCGTGATGCGCCGCGCCCTCGCTTATGCCAGCATGTTCGATGGGCTCCTCGTCCAGCATCCCGAAGAGCCGCGCCTTGCCGAGGGCGGGGTGATGAACGAGGGCGCGGTGGCGAGCCGGCTCGGACTTTCCGGCATCCCATCTGCCGCCGAAGTGATCATGATCGAGCGCGATCTGCGGCTGCTCGAGCTCGCGGGCGGTCGGCTGCACTTCGCCCATGTCTCGACCGCCGCGGCGGTGGCGGTGATCCGCGCCGCGAAAGCGCGCGGCCTCCCGGTGACCTGCGATACCACCCCCCACCACCTCCTGCTCACCGAGGCCGAGGTCGAGGGCTACCGCACCTTCGCCAAGGTCTCGCCGCCCCTGCGGACCGAAGCCGACCGGCAGGCGGTGATCGAAGGTCTGGTCGATGGCACCATCGACGCCATCGCATCCGATCACTACCCCCAGGACCAGGACAGCAAGCGCTTACCTTTCGGTCAGGCCGCCTTCGGCGTCATCGGCCTGCAAACGCTTCTGGCCGCATCGCTTGCGCTCGTCCACGAAGGCCGAATCGGCTTACTCGACTTGCTCCGGCGCCTAACCGTCGCCCCGGCCTCGATCCTCGGGATCGAGGCCGGGCGGTTGGCCAAGGGGGCGCCCGCCGATCTCGTCCTGTTCGACCCCGACGCGCAGTGGACGGTAACCGAAAAAAGCCTCTATTCGCTCGAAAAAAGCCTCTATTCGCTCGCCAAGAACACGCCCTTCGAGGGCCGTATCTTCCGCGGCAAAGTGGTGCGCACTCTGGTCGACGGTCGCACCGTCTTTGAAGCCGAGGGCTAAGAGGTCGCGGCGCGGCGCGCCGCGACCCCAACGCGCCTCTCAGCCCTGCGGCAGGATCACCCTGTCGATGACATGGATGACGCCGTTGGCTGCGCTCAGATCGGCCTCGATCACCCGAGCCTCACCCACTTTGACGGCATCCCCGGTGGCATCGATCGCAAGACGCGCTCCCGCGAGAGTCTCGAACTCGTTTTTCTGCCCCTTGAGGCTCTCGGCGGTGAGCTTGCTCGGAACGACGTGGAGTTTGAGGATCGCCTGCAGCCGCTCACGATTTTCCGGCTTGAGGAGTTCGTCGAGCGTGCCCGCCGGCAATTTGGCGAAGGCCTCGTCGGTGGGCGCGAACACGGTGATCGGCCCTTCGCCTTTGAGCGCATCGGTGAGCTCGGCGGCCTGGATAGCTTTGATGAGCGTGCCGAATTTGCCGGCCTCCATCGCCGTCTCGACCACCGTCTTGGCGGAAGCGGACGCGACACCGAGGGCAAAGAGCAGGCCGAACGCACTCGCAGTTGCTAGCGTTTTCTTCATCTCGCCTTACTCCTCCGCTCACGAAACGGATTTGGACTTGATCATGCGCGGCACGTTGCCAGGCATGCTCGCAAGCAGATCTGAATGGGCGAGATGAAAAGTTGACGCGTGCGCGGATTAGTTTTGTGTCATCGGCGGCGGCATCCGCCATCGCGGCGCCCGTTCCTGCTGTCGACCGGTGATCGCGCGCTCGGTAAGCTCACAACGATCCTTGTGGGAACCACCGATGCGCCAGAGCCTCGTGGAGCGCGCGATCGGCCTTGCGCTCCTGGCGCTGCTCGTCTGGCTCGTGCTCTTGATCCTGCGCCCGTTTGCGGGCGCGCTCATCTGGGCGATCGTGCTCGCGGTGGCGTTGTGGCCGATCTTCGTGCGCCTGCGCGCGGCTTTGGGGGGACGTTCCGGCCTCGCCGCGCTCATCGTCGCGCTCGCCCTTCTTGCCACCATGGTGGCGCCGATCGTGCGGCTCGCGCTCGACGTCGGCGGCCAAGTGGAGGAACTGGTCCGGCTGGGCGATGCGCTGTTGCGCGCCCGCAGCGCCGAGCCGCCCGGTTGGCTCGCCGGTCTTCCGTTTTTGGGCCCTTGGGCCGAGGCCTTGTGGGCGAAGCTCGACCTCGACCGCGAAGCGGCGCTCGAGGCGCTTTTGCCCTATCTGCGCGAGCTCGCTCCTTGGCTGTTGGGGCTCGGTGCCGGTTTGGGCAGGGTGGCGCTCGAACTCTTGCTCTCGGTTCTCTTGACCGGTCTGTTCCTCTTCTATGGCGAACTCTGTGCCCTTTACTTGCGCAAGTTCGTCACCCGCGTTGCGGGCGCGCGCTCAGAGCATCTCGTCGACGTGGCGGGCGGAACGGTGCGCGCGGTAGCACTCGGCGTGGTCGGGACCGCGCTCATCCAAGCGCTGCTCGTTCTTGCGGGCTATCTTCTCGCTGAAGTGCCGGCAGCCGGTCTGCTTTCGCTGTTGGCCTTTCTTTTCAGTGTCTTTCACCTGCCGGTGGTGATCTCGGGCATTCCTGCAATTGCCTGGCTCTTCTACCAGAAGGGTGCGAGCGCTCCTGCGATCGGCCTTGCTGTGTGGATCCTCTCGGTAAGCCTGCTCGACAATCTCTTACGCCCCTATCTCATCCGCCAGGGCGTGCGCCTGCCGGTGCTGCTCATCATTCTCGGCGTGGTGGGGGGTGTTATCGCCTTCGGCGCCATCGGGCTCTTCTTCGGAGCGGTGGTGATCGCCGTCGCGCACCGCTTGCTCTTGGACTGGCTCGACGAACCGCAACCCCCGTCTGCCCCGTCGCCGCCCGCCGCCCCACCCTGCTAGAGTCGGCGCATCGGGAGGGGAGGAGGTCATGGGCGTTTTTTTGGGCGGCCACTGGTTCTGGCTGCCGATCCTGATCGCATTCGGCGTCGGCTATCTCGCGGGCTCGGTGCCATGGGGGCTGTTGCTCGCGCGCTTGGCCGGCGTGGGCGATATCCGCGCCATCGGCTCGGGTAATATCGGTGCCACCAACGTGCTGAGGACCGGCCGACGCGGCCTGGCCGCCGCCACCCTCCTGCTCGATCTCGCCAAGGGTTTTCTTCCGGTGTGGGCGGCGTGGACCTGGACCGGGCCGGATACGGCGGCAGCGGCTGGGGCGGGCGCGGTGGTGGGCCATTGTTTTCCGATCTGGCTGGGCTTTAAGGGCGGCAAGGGTGTCGCTACGGCGACCGGGGTGATTTTGGCCTTGACCCCGCTCGTCGTGCTCCCGGCGTTGCTCGTGTTCGCTTTCGCCTTCGCGCTGACCCACTTCGTCTCCTTGGGCTCGATCTTAGCTGCGGTCGTAGTGCCGATCGCTGCCTGGTTGTTGGGCGAGGTGCAGCCGGCTCGGCTCTACGCGGTGTTGGCTTTGATCGTGATCGTTCAGCACCGCGCGAACATCGTGCGACTGCTGCAGGGCCGTGAGCCCAAGACTCAACTCAGCGGCAAGCGCGGCGGCTGACCCGAAGCGATGTGCATTTTGCCCGTTTTTTAGGCAGGAACATCAACAAACGCTCAATCCTGCGCGTCTTGTGAGCAGCCGCTGCAGCGCGCGGCCGCGAAAAACTGCTGGCATCAGCTTTGCTCTCAACGGCCGCAGGCGTCGAAGGCTTCGGCCGCCGCCCGGACCTCGCGCTGATGGAGCGCGGGCGGGCGCTGCACCGCTCGGCGCGGGTCCAAGGGCGGATGGGCGGTACCGGCACGAGGGCGGAAGGTGGGTGCGCGCCGGGTGGATCGACGCCTCTGGCAGGAGAAAGGGATGCTGCGTCGGTTGCTGTTCGCACTGATGGCGCTCGTTGGAGCTGTGGTCGCGGCCGCTCCCGCTGCGGCACGCAGCGAGTTCAAGATCGCCTGGTCGATCTATGTCGGTTGGATGCCCTGGGGCTTTGCCGCCGATCAGGGGATCATCAAGAAGTGGGCCGACCGCTACGGGCTCAAAATCGAGGTCGTCCAGATCAACGACTATATCGAATCGATCAACCAATACACGGCCGGGGCTTTTGATGGCTGCGCAATGACGAACATGGACGCCCTCACCATCCCGGCCGTGGGTGGTGTGGATTCGACGGCTCTCATCGTCGGCGACTTCTCCAACGGCAACGATGGGATCGTGAGCAAGACCGCTTCGGATCTGCGAGCCTTGAAGGGAGAGCGGATCAATTTGGTCGAGCTCAGCGTCTCTCACTATTTGCTTGCCCGCGCGCTGGAGAGCGTGGGGCTAAAAGAGCGCGACGTCACCATCGTCAACACCTCCGATGCCGACATCGTGGGCCTGTTCCAGGCCAGCCGGGAGGTTCGCCACATCGTCACCTGGAACCCGCTTCTCGCCGAGGCAGCGGCGCTGCCCGGGGCCCGCAAGCTGTTCGATTCCGCGCAGATCCCGGGCGAGATCATCGATCTTATGGTGGTCCGCAGCGAAGCGCTCGCCGCTAACCCCGCCCTCGGCGACGCGCTTGTCGGCGCCTGGTACGAGACCATGGCGATTATGCGCCGCGACGACGAGATCGGACGCGCCGCCCGTCGCGCGATGGCGGCAGCCGCCGGCACCGATCTTGCCGGCTTCGACGCCCAGCTCGCGACCACCCGCATGTTTTGGGAACCGGCTGAGGCGGTAGCCTTCACAACGAGCCCGGAGCTCGTGCGCACCATGGATCGGGTGCGCCGCTTCGCCCATGAAAAGGGCCTTTTGGGCGGAGCGCTCGATGCCGTGGGCATTGCCTTCGCCGACGGCACCGTCTTGGGCAATCCCGCGAACGTGAAACTCCGCTTCGATCCGCGCTGGATGCGCCGCGCGGCAGAGGGTCGGCTGTGAGCTCTGCGCAGGTCCAGACGGTCCACCCGTGCGCCTGATCAACCGCCGACCGAGCCGTGAGGCGGCGCTTCTCCTCGCGGTGGTTCCCTTCGTGCTCCTTCTCCTGCTCTACCTTTGGGCCTCGGCCGCGCGCTTGGCGGACAATCCGGCCGACAAGCTTCTGCCGTGGCCCTCGGCGATCATCGAGCAGGTGCGCGTGCTCGCGCTCGAGCCTGATCGGCGCACCGGTGATGTGCTGCTGTGGAGCGATACGGCAGCGAGTCTCGCCCGCCTGGCGTTGGGGCTCGCGCTTGCGACCGTGGTTGCCGCCTTGGTCGGGATCGCGATCGGCCTCGTGCCGCTTGTGGGTGCGCTTTTGAGTTACTTCGTAGCAGCACTCGCCATGATCCCGCCGCTCGCCATTCTGCCCATTCTCTTGATCCTGCTCGGCACGGGCGAGGCTTCCAAGGTCGGCCTTGTCGCCCTCGGCACGGCGCCGGTGATGATCCGCGATCTGGCGCTGCGGGTGCGCGCGTTACCCGAAGAGCTCATCATCAAGGCGCAAACGCTCGGCGCTTCGTCCTGGCAGTTGGCGTTGCGCATCGTCTGGCCCATGGCGGCGCCGCGTCTCGTCGACGCGCTTCGCCTCCAGCTTGGGCCGGCCTGGCTGTTCTTGATCGCAGCGGAAGCGATCGCCGCCACCGAGGGGCTCGGCTACAGGATCTTTCTCGTCCGGCGCTACCTCGCTATGGACATCATCCTCCCGTATGTCGCCTGGATCACGCTTCTGGCGTTCGCGAGCGATCGCCTGCTGGCGCTTTTGTCGCGTCGGTTGTTTCCGTGGGCACAGCCGCGAGCATGAGCCGAATCGAGGTCCAGGGTCTGTGGAAGAGCTACGGCGATCGCGTCGTGCTCGAGCGGGTGAGCCTCGTGATCGAGCCGGGCAGTCTGGTGGCGATCGTCGGGGCCTCGGGCTGCGGCAAGAGCACCTTTTTGCGCATCCTTTTGGGAAGCGAGCGGCCGAGCCGCGGCCGCGTCTTGCTCGATGGTGCGCCGTTGCCGGCCGAGCCGGGCCCGGACCGCGGCATCGTCTTCCAACGCTACACCGTCTTCCCGCACCTTTCGGTTCTCGACAACGTCGTCTTGGGCCTCGAGTTCGGCAAGAGCCGTCTTTTAGGGCGGCTGTTCGGCGCTCGCCGCCAGCAGGCGCGCGAAAAAGCGGCGGCGATTTTGGCGCGTGTCGGCCTCGGCCACGTGCTCGATGCCTGGCCGCACCAGCTCTCGGGCGGCATGCAGCAGCGCCTGGCCCTTGCCCAGGCGCTCATTGTCGAGCCGCGCATCCTTTTGCTCGATGAGCCGTTCGGCGCCTTGGATCCCGGCATTCGCGCTGAAGCGCGGGCGCTTTTGCTGGAACTTTGGGCCGAGCGGGAAATGACGGTGGTCATGGTCACCCATGATCTGGCCGAAGCGTTCCAGCTCGGCACCCGGGTGCTGGTCTTCGACAAGGTCCGCCGCGATCCGCAGGTGCCCGAGCGCTATGGTGCGACCGTGACTTACGATCTTCCTGGCTACAACCGTTTTCGGCCGCGTCTTGAGCGACCGCTTCCGCACGCGTCCCTGCCTGCGACAGGAGGCTTTTGAGCATGTTCGATCGTTCTCGTCGCCACAAGGAGCGCAAGGCCGGCCTCGCTCCGGAGCGCCACTTCCGCCGCGCCCATCACCCGTCCTACGAGAAACTCAAAAGCCACGGATGGAAGATGGCCGAGGCAGAGGGGCGGCTTCCGGGCGAAGGCTGGCGGAAAGAGCAGCGCTGGGCGATCGAGATGGGGCTGCCCGGTGCCGAGAGCCTCGAGGACAAGACCATCCCGACCTTCGCCCGCGGCGAGCTCCCGCATTTCGCTGGCATCAACACCTTTCTTAAGGCGCCTTACGTCGAAAATGTGCGCGAGGTCGGCAAATACGATGCGGCGGTGGTGGGCGTGCCGCTCGATGCCGGCACCACTTACCGCCCCGGTGCCCGCTTCGGACCGCAGGGTATTCGCCGCATCTCCGCTCTCTACACGCCCTACAATTACGAGCTCGGGGTGGACTTGCGCGAGCAAATGACGCTCTGCGATGTGGGCGATGTCTTCGTCATCCCGGCCAACATCGAAAAGAGCTTCGATCAGATCAGCCGCGCGGTAGCCCACATCTTCTCGAGTGGCGCTCTGCCCTTGATCTTGGGCGGTGATCACTCGATCGGCTTTCCCTGCGTGCGTGGGATTGCCCAGTGCACGAGCAAGAAGATCGGCATCATTCACTTCGACCGCCACATCGATATCCAGGCCAAGGATCTCGATGAGCGGATGCACACCACACCTTGGTACTGGGCGACCGAGTTGCCCAACGTGTCCCCGAAAAATCTCGTCCAGATCGGCATCGGCGGCTGGCAGGTGCCGCGCGAGGGGGTCAAGGTGGCGCGCGAGCGCGGCACCAACATCCTGACGATCGAGGACGTCGAGCGGCTCGGTCTCGAGAAGACCGCCGAAATCGCGCTCGAACTCGCCCATGCCGGCACCGATGCGGTCTATGTGAGCTTCGATGTCGACAGTGTGGATTGCGGCTTCGTCCCCGGCACCGGCTGGCCCGAGCCGGGCGGTTTTCTGCCGCGTGAGGCCTTGAAGCTCTTGGGCCTGGTCGCGCGCGAGGGGATTTGCGGTCTTGAAGTGGTCGAGGTGAGCCCTCCTTACGACACCTCCGACATCACCGCCTTGCTCGCGGTGCGGGTGGTGGTCGAAGCTCTGGGCGCCATGGTCGCCCACGGCACCTTGGGCAAGCACAAGGCGATCATCGATCGGCCGGTCCACTATTGAGGCGGGCGATGCACGGCGACCACCACCACGGGCCGCACCACCATCCGCACGAGCACGGTTCGGCGCCTGAACGATCCACGAGGCCCGACCTCCGAGCGCCGACCCTCGGCCACAACGCGCCGCCGCGCACGGTCGTCGCCTGGCAGCTGCCGCAGCCCAGGCGCGGTGAAGCCGCGGTGCAACCGGGTTCGCCCGAACCCGATTTCGACCTCGTCGAAGCGGCCTTTATCGAGGGCTTTGCGGCTGCATCCGATCCTACGAGTTTTCTGCGGCTTGCCGGCGTGCCGTTTCGTGCGCGCGACGAGCAGGGGCACCCTTTGTGCCTGTTGCGAGTCGAGCTCGAGGAAAAAGTGGATGTGGGGGCCATCGCCCCGCTCGTGGGCGGTGCCGGCTTTCGCTACGATCCGCTGCCGGCGCGGTTGGTCTCCCGCCGCCGTTCGCTCGCCTTGGTCTATGCGCGCGGCGAGCAGACGGTGCGCTTGGACTTGGCGGCGGCCCGGGCGCTCGTGCCGGACGCTTCTGCGGACACCGAACCGACCTAACGGGACGCTTGTCGGCTGTACCGGCCCGTGCAACCATTAGTTTTATGGATGGTTGTGTTTTCCCCGAAGTGCGCGCCCTTGCGCCCGAAGAACGCTTCGCTTGGCTGCGTCTTGCCCGCTCTCCCGGCATCGGACCCAAGCGCCACCGTCGCTTGATCGCGCGCTTCGGCAGCGCCGTGGAGGCGGTCGCCGCTCTGCCGGGTCTCATCGCCACCGGCCGTTGGCCCGGGGTCGCGCTCGTCTCCGAGGACGAG
>JAUQQO010000026.1 GCA_030549795.1 Pseudomonadota bacterium
CCTCGATCCGCCCGTTGCGGTGGCTGTGCCCCCTGTGCCAGCGGCTGCCCGAACGCGCTTGATCGCAATCGAAAGCCGGCAAGAGGGCGCATTGCTCGTGCTCGCGCTTGAGGCGCGAACGCGGGCACGGCTCACTGCCTCCGGCCCGCCCCGAATCGTCGTTGACCTCGAAGAGAATGACGCCCCTCCCGCTCCTCTTGACCGGTCTCGGACTGCCGGCGCTGCTCCGTCTGGATCTGATGTCGTGGCCGCGCCGTCGTTGCGGGTGAGATCGGGGCGGCACCCCAGCTTCTTGCGGATCGTCGTCGAAGGGCCAGCCATTGCCGAGCTCGCCGTACAGCCCCGTGATCGCGGTCTATTGATAACAGGACCACCCGCGGAACTGAAAAGGATCGCTCGCTATTTGGAAGAGATCGGCTCCCCGATAGCCGCGGCGCGACTTACAGAGACTGGCCTTATGATCGAGCTTGAGCCGAGCGCTAAAGCCGTGCAGCGGATCGGAAGACCTGATCAGTTTGTGTTCGACCTTCAAACTTCGCCGGATGTCGCGGGAGCCCGCTCTTCTCCGACAGCCGCATCGGCGCAGGCATCGGGTCGCTCCTCTGTCCAAAGGAACCATGGGGCACAGACGAGCTCGCGTTCGCCTCAAGAACCTCGGTCGTCCGCACCCTTAGCGGGTGAAACCGACCGCCGGCCGTGCCCGCTTGTGCGCGAAGGGCAGCTTTGTCTTCTCGCTGAAGGCGATGGTACGACCACCCGCGTCATGCTTCTTAGCTCGCCGCGACCGCGCGCCGCCGCGTTCTCGCTCGGCGATACTCTTTGGATCGTACTCGATCGACCGTTTGCGCTCATCGGGGCTGAGTCTGCTTCGGTGCGCGCGTTGCTCGGGAGCGTGGTGCGTACGGAACGGCTCCCCGATGCCTTCATCCTCGCCGTGACGTTGCCGCGCGCCCTTACCGCACGCCTAGAGCCGATCGAGGAGGGCTGGCAGCTGTTTTTGACGCAACAGACCGAGGCGCCATCCGAGCGCCTCTTGCCAAAACGCGCGCAGGACGGGAGGAGCCTCTTCCTGCCGGTCGATGGGCGCCCAGTTCTCCTACCGGCGCAGCTCGTCGGCAGCGATCTTTGGGCACTGCCGACCCGCGAGGTATCCGGGCTTAGCGCACCGTTGCGCGCTCCTGACCTGGAGTTCCTTGCGAGCCATCAAGGTTACCTCTTGCGGCCGAAGACCGGCGACCTTTGGCTGCGCAGCGAGGACGGCGGCGTCCGTATCGGCAGAGCAAGCGGCCTTCGACTCGCTGGCAGCGTGTTCCGTGACCGCAGGCTCTTGGACCATGATCCGATCCCGCAACACGGACCCCGCTTAAGCGAGGGAAAGGGAGAAAAGCCCGAGCTCGGAACTGTGTCGCCGAACGGGACTACCTCCAATTCTGAAGCGACGGTGTCCCCGCAAGCGGAGCCCAGCCTTGGTGCAGCGCTCGTCTCGGCTTCGCTCCCAGCTCCTGAGCGACTCTCCCATTCAAAACCCGCGGCGCCGTTGGAGGTTGCAAGCGTAAAGAAACCTTTAGGCGAGGCCGGAGCACCCGATCCCGCGCGCGAGGCCTTGCCTGCGCCCCCTAGCGCAACGTCGGGAGGCAAGGGCTCGGAGATCGCCTTTGGTGCAGACTCCTTAGCTGCAGCTGGGTCTGGAGCGAACGCTAAGGCGCCAGCATCGAGCGTGCCGGAGCCTCTCGATAGGGGAATGGTGGAGGCGCTCGCGAGCGGTGTTCTGAACCAGGAGCGGGGGCCGGTTTTTGCTCAAGGAGCGGTGCCAGTAGACAAAGCGCTCGAGAGTGCGACGGTGCCGCGAGGTACGGCCCAGATGGTGGCCGCTTCCGGAAATGAGCGTTCGAGTGCGCCGGGGATGGGCGTGGTGCAGGGAAGTGAGCCGCTCCTCGGCCTTCTCGCTCTCACCCCGCTGTCCGATGCCGAACTCGCCGCGCGCCGCACCAGGCTTCTCGAACAGCGCGCCCGAGCGAGCGTTGACGCCCGGGAAGCGCTGGGCCGCGAGCTCGCGCGCATTGCGCTCGCTCGTGGCCAGGCTTTGGAAGCGCTCTCGTTCCTCGACGATCCCCCGGCTGCGGCCAAGGTGGATGCTGATCCTCCGACGCATCCTGCAACGCGCGCGCTCGCCGGAGCTGCTGCGGTGCTTGCGAGCCGGATCGAGCCGGCGGAGCGCTTGCTCTCTGAGCCGGGCTTGAAGGACGATCCCGAAGTGGCGCTCTTTCTGGCCGTCGCGGCAGCGATGCGCCGCGAGTGGTCGCGCGCGAGCGAGCTGCTCGCCGCGAGCAACCAGACTCTCGCTCATCTTCCGCACGCGCTCCTTCGGCGTTTGGCCGAACCGGTGGCACGCATCCACCTCGAAGCTGGACGTACGAGCGCTGTGCTCGCGGTGGTCGACCGCCTGCTCAAGCTCGATCCGGAGCCTCGGGAGCGGCAGCGGCTGCGCCTTTTGCAAGCCTTCGCCCACCAACGCGACGGTGCTCTTACGGCAGCGGAGCAGGCCTTTGCCGATGCTGCGGCGGGCCCCGACCGGCTGCTCGCGGCTGAAGCGCGTTTTCGCGCAACCGTTACGCGCTTTGAGCGAGGTGCAGCGGATCTCTCGCAAACGCTGCGCGTACTCGAACAGGAACGCTTGATGTGGCGCGAGCATCCTGCCGAAGCAGAGATGCTCGATCGGCTATTCGCTCTTCAAAAAGAGGCCGGCCACCTCGAGGGAGCGCTGGCCTCTGCTTGCGCCCGCTTGATGCGCCATGCCCATGCGCATGGAGCAGAGGCTCTGCTCACAAACGCCCGCGAACTGTTGGCGTCGGGTTTGCGAGCCGAGCCCCGTCTCGATCCCGTCGCGGCGCTCGCCATCGTTCGCGATTGCCCCCAACTCACCGGCGCCGATCCGCTCGGAGTGCGAGCGGGCAAAGCCCTCGCTGAGCGCCTCGCGGCGATCGGTCTAAGACGGGTTGCTGCAGATCTTCTCATCGAGCTCGCCGCGCGCGTGCCCGAGGGCAACGCGCGCGGCGAACTGATCCTCGAGGCAGCGCTCGGGCTGCAGGCCGCTGGGCAAGGCGAATCGGCGCTCGCGCTCCTCGAGCGCGAACAGACGAGCCTTGCGAGCCGAGCGGATTTGGCCACGCGCGCAGAGCAGCTGCGGGCCTCGTTGCAGGGTTCCAACAGCCTCCAGGCGGCGATCTTACGGGCGCAACTTATGCAAGCCCGCAGCACAGGGGATTGGCGTACCGTCGCTCGCGTGGCGGAACAGGCTCTTGGCCTGCCTCTTGTTTCGACCGAGCGACGAGCCTTTGCCCTCGAGCTCGTTGCCGCCTTAGCCGCTCTCGGCGAACGGGAGCGGCTGCGCGCGGCTGCTGACAGCTTCGCCGCCGAGTTCGGCAATTCATCGGAAGGGCGTTTTTTCCGTCTCCTCGTTTCACAGACCAAAAACGGGGTCGAGACTCTGCCGGTGGCGCTGCAACAGGAGCTCGCGGCGTTGCGGGCGACACTTGGCCCCCAGCCGTAAGACGCGCCCACGGCCATCTTTTAGGGACCGCGGCGCTTACTGTCTTGGATGCCATCCCGTGTTGAGCTCGAGCTCGCGGCCCTTGATCCCCACAAACGAGCTCAGCCGTCTTCGAACTGCTGATCGAGAGGCACACTGCACGGCTCACACGGATATCTGAGTATCGTCACTAAACCGTGAAACGTTCCCGTGCACCGCTGATTAGAGGATTGTCGGTTCGCTTAGTTCGAATGCACCTCGGCCACGCTCTTAGGGTCCCCACTTCGATCTCTTCAGTTCGAGCAGCTCTCCAGGTCCCAAATTTGCGGATCGATAAGTTATCATGTTTAACATAATCGTGGCATGACATGCAAATCGCGATAACTTTGTACGCCAGCTCATCCTTAACCTCTTCGCATGGTCGATGCACGGCCTTATAAGGTGATTGTCCTCCGAATAGCGGTAACTGTAACTCTGTGAACGTCAACGCTTGCGACCTGATCATCGTCGCGCACGCCCCCAAACGCTGCCCCTGGTTGTTCGGCCCGCACCGTTAACGCGGCTTTCCGGCGCGCGGCAGAGGCGTCAGCTCGGGGTGGGCCGGGCGAAGCGATGCGCTTCTGGTGCCGTTACTTCCAGCTGGCGCTACCCCTATGGGAACTGGCCCACGTCCCCGCCCCAGCAAGTGGCGGGCGAGATCACCACACCCATTAAATACCCATACTGCAACGGATCTACTAGCATTCGCAGCTCTGCAGCGTGATGGGCTCTCGCGTGGATTATCGAGCATTCATTAACGCTCTATTGCGGCCATCGACCTTAATTGGTCCGATGCCAATCGTACGACGCAATAACACGGAACATCGAACAGCTAACCGTTTCTGCCTTGATCTACGGACTTTGCGATCATCGTTTATGCCGCGCGGCCGTTAATCCAGTCGCACGCGTCGAACACCGCGACGATAGTAGTCGATGAATCGTCCTCGCCGTCCGCTTCCACGCTCAGACGCGGTAGATATCCGTATCTCGCAGGCGATAGGTTTATCGCTCAGACAATAGCTGTGCGCTCTATTCGCAACGACATCATGTCGGACACGATGCGTAATCCGATAACACAGCATTCGCCATTGAGCGTGTCGCCTAGGTGTGGCGCCGAGCCGGATCGCAGCGCAGCCCGCTCGCCGTGCCATACCCAGACCATGCTGCGGACGGTTGTCATACCCAGATGTGCGGTTCACACGCTCAAGCCGCTATGCCCCGAGCTGATCCAGCGCCAAGAGCCTTGAAGATGGCGCGTGGAACTGGGATAAATTCGAATGATGTAAAGAACTGAAACGTGGTCCATGCGCTTGCGTTTCTCTCTTTAAAGTTGTGCTGGGATAGCAAAGAGCACGAGTTCCCGTTGAGCCGTCATGGCCGCATCGCTACCCGTGGCGAGTTGGATTTGGCTAGCGGTCTGCCTAGCATTCGCAGCGCTTTGGCTCGATGCTTCACGACTATCAGATGCATTGAGCAGAACGGTGATTGTCGGTCTGAATGCCGCGCTTTTACTCACCGCCCTCAATGCCGCAACCCGCGCCTTCGCCGATCTCGACCCGAGCATCCTGGTCTTTGCACGCACGACACGGGTACTCGAGCCGTTGGCGTGGACGCTCCTGTTCATTGCCTGGGTCAAAGGGAGCAGCGGTCTGTGGTCGTCGCTGAGCCCGCCTATTCGGCGTCTGTTGGGGCTCGTAGCGGCCTGCGGGCTCTTTGGGCTTGCGTTCGAGGCCGTACCTCGCGCCAGCACCGTCCGTCAGTCTTTCGAGACCGGTTTCGCCGTCACAGGGCTCGCGGCCCTTACTCCCGCGCTGCGCCAACTCGACGAAGATCAGTTCTGGCGCCTTAAACATTTGTTCGCTGCAGCGGTGACGATCCTCGTCTTCGACCTCTTCGCCGCGCTCAGCGAGCTTTTCGGCACCGATCAGCGCGCAACGCCAGCCGACTTGCCCGAGGCGCTGGCGACACTCTTCGCAGCACCGCTCGTCCTCGTCTCGCTCGGGCGGCTTCGCCGTGGGCGTGTGCCCAATGCGCGTCGTGGCACGTTCGCCGCCTACGCGCTCTTCGCCGGGCTCGTAACGCTCTACGGCGCCCTGATAGGCTGGCTCGCCTTCGAAGCCCTTCGCCTGTTGCCGGGATTGCAGCCGGGGTTCGTACACGCAATCGGGCTAGTCGCGATCCTCGCTCTGGGCCTACTCACTGCATCGCGTGCGGTCGGCGCCATTCTTGGCAAACACGTCGGTCCAGCGCTCGCGCCAGCCGTCGACTTCGAGCGCGAATGGTTACGCTTTCTCGACGCGGTCGCCGCCAAAGGCTCACAAGACGACGAGGATTTGCCGCTGCGCGTAATCAGAGCAATCACTGAGGCTGCCGGAGCGGCCGGCGGAGCGATCTGGTTGCATCGTGGGCAAGACCGCTTCGAGCTCCTCGCCCTGCGCGGGCTTGCCCAACCCGTATCGTCGCTCGTCGACATCCCCGGTCTGTCCGCCACATTACGCGAAGTCGAAGGGCCGATTGAACTCGACGGAAGAGACGCAGGCCGTGA
Source organism: Pseudomonadota bacterium (assembly GCA_030549795.1). Taxonomy (GTDB): domain Bacteria; phylum Pseudomonadota; class Alphaproteobacteria; order Geminicoccales; family Geminicoccaceae; genus JANXAZ01. The sequence goes on from JAUQQO010000026.1 coordinate 6,114, forward strand.
TTTGCCACCATGGATTGACCGCTTGCCACGACTGCCGCAGAGTTGGCTGTTCCTGCCGCTCGTCCACCGCGGCCGGGCCTTTGGTTTCATCATCCTCTCAGCGACGCGCGTCCGGCGTGCCTTAGATCTGAGCGAGAAGCAGTTGTTGCGGATCCTCGCACGCGAAGCCGCCTCCTATCTCGCTGAGGACCGCGCAACGCGCGCCCTCGCCGAGGCGCAGCAGTTCAGCGCGTTCGCTCGCCGCTTTGCATTCCTCGTACACGACCTCAAAAATCTGCTCGCCGAGCTCGCACTCGCTGCCGACAACGCGCGTCGCCATTTGGAGGAACCCGCTTTCCGTCGCGATCTGTTGCAGACCCTGGACGGCTCGGTGGCCCGACTGCAGCGCTTGCTCGAGCGCCTGCGGGTAAACGGCTTTACGAGTTCGCGCGAGCCGGTCGACCTTCGGCTGCTCGTCACTCAAGCTCGAGGTTCTCGCCCTCAGCGCAGACCGCGCGTGGTTGCGGATGTGGCGAGCTTGCCCGCACGTATCGACCCCGAGCGGTTGTTGGCCGCTCTGCGCTATCTCCTCGACAACGCTTTCGAAGCGACCAATGAGGAAGGACCTGTGGACCTCCGCCTGCGGCGGCGCGGTGACCTTGCTATCATCGAAGTGATCGACCGCGGACCGGGTCTTGCGGCCGAGGCTTCGCGCGGCGCACTCTTCCGCCCGTTCGCAACGACCAAGCCCAAAGGCCTCGGGATCGGGTTGGTGGCGGCACGCGAGCATGTTGAAAGCTTGGGCGGCCGGCTCGAGCTCGAGAGCCTCCCCGGCCGTGGGACCATTGCACGAATTCTTCTGCCGGTGACGGAGCCCATAGCATGAATGCTTCGCGCCGCCTGCTCGTCATCGAGGACGATGAAGGGCTGCAACGCCAGCTCCGCTGGCAACTCTCCTCTTTCGAACTCCTGCAGGCCTTCGACCGCGCGCAAGCACTCGCGCTTCTCCGCGCCCGTGCCCCGCAAGTCGCCCTTCTCGATCTTGGCCTACCGCCCGATCCCTCACAGGTCGCAGAGGGTTTTCGTGCGCTTGAAGAGATCTTGCAGATACGCCCGCACACACGGGTGGTCGTGATGACCGGCCGCGAGGGACGGGAACACGCGCTGCGCGCGATCGCCCTTGGAGCTGCCGACTACTATACGAAGCCGGTTGACCTCGACACACTCGTGCGGGTCCTGGAGCGCGCCTTCTTCGTAAGCGAACTCGAAGAGGAGGTGCGCCGCTCACTCGCCCAGCCGGCCCACCCCGCCCTTCCAGGCGTGATCGGCCGCAGCCCCGCCTTCCGTGCCGCCTGTAGGCTGATCGAGAAAGTCGCCCCTTCTGACGCGAGTGTGTTGCTCCTTGGCGAGACCGGCACCGGCAAAGAGGTCCTCGCGCGCGCCCTGCATGAGCTCTCACCGCGGCGTTCCGCCCGCTTCGTCGCCATCAACTGTGCCGCCATTCCCTCCACTCTTCTCGAGGCAGAACTGTTCGGGTTCGAACGCGGTGCCTTCACGGGCGCGCTGAAGCAGACGCGGGGGCGCCTTGAGCTCGCCCACCGCGGTACGCTCTTTCTTGACGAAATCGGCGATCTCAGCCCCGAGCTGCAGGCGAAACTCTTGCGCTTCCTGCAGGACCGCACGCTTGCGCGCTTGGGTGGCCGCGAAGAAATCCAGCTGGATGTGCGGATCGTCTGCGCGACCCATCGCGATCTCAAACAGCTCATGCTCGAAGGGCGTTTCCGCGATGATCTCTACTATCGAATTGCGGAAATCGAAGTGGCGTTGCCACCTCTGCGCGAGCGCCCGGGCGACGCTGTGCTCCTGGCCCGCTATTTCCTCGAACGCTTCACGCGCGCGTACGCTCGCCCTGCCCTCGAGTTCACGGTTGCGGCGCTGCGCGCGATCGACCACTACAGCTGGCCTGGCAACGTCCGCGAGCTGCAAAACCGCGTCAAACGCGCCGTGCTGTTAGCCGAAGGCCCCAAGATCACCGCTGCCGATCTCGATCTCGCATCCGTTGCCGGCGACGACCGCCTGCTCGATCTCCGCACCGTGCGCGAGCGCGCCGAGCGCGAGGCCCTCGCACGGGCGCTCGCACGTACCGGCGGCAATGTCTCACAAGCAGCCGCTCTCCTCGGCATCAGCCGCCCGACCCTCTACGATCTCCTCCGTCAGCATCGCTTGCGCGACTCCTCCTAAGGCTGCCACGCGCGCCATCCCCAACTCCGCGCGTGGTGGGCAGATCGTCTCGCTCTCTGCTTAAAGAGCGATCTCTCGTACCCCGATCCGCGCTTTTTTGCCTACGAGCAGCCGATGCGTTGCCGACTGTGCGCGCAGAAGTGATCGCAAGATGGCGCACCCAAAGGCGCCCCTGATCGAGTCGGGCGCGCAGGCGACGCACAGGCCGAGCGCGGCGCGTAGAGGGCACATTGTGCGCTGCCAGCTGGGAAATCGCGCCACATGTCCGGTTCTTAGCCGCGCAGAACCGTCGAGTAGCGCCACGCGCCGCACTTCGTCGGCCCGGGCCCCTTAGCTTGGGGCGCGTCCACCGCACGCAGCAGCGAAGGACTATACCTGTGTCTAGCTGAACGAGACTAAAAGACGACAATGCACGCGTGCTGAGCCGAGCCACTGCGAAACGAGCAGACGCCCCCGGTCCGAGCCGGCGGCGAGCTAACTCCGCTGTGAGCGCAAAGCCGCGCAAAGCCCGGCCCTGAGCGGCGCATGGCTGCACTGCGCCTACACTTCTGTGAACACCTAGGGCCAATCAGCACTGCGGCACGACGATCATAATAGCGCCGTTGCGCTTCTTCTCTTGCCGGCTGCGTGCCACTACCTCGCTGTTAACGTGCAGCACGGTTTGGCCGTTGGAGCCGGTCGATCGATCCAGCCACGCCGACGACACCCGCGCCGCCGAGGTCGAGATTGCTTTTCGCGAGCAAGAGGAGGGAGGGGATGGCGGGAACACGTGAACGCCCAAGCTCCGTCGCGACGACCGCGTCCAATCGTTGGGATCTCGCGCACCGGCTCGCGCGGCTGCTTACCCGGGCCCTCGGTCCCACGAGCGGACCCGGCGGGGTGCGGCTGCACACGGTTGCGACCATGCGCTGGATCGCCGTGATCGGCCAGCTTTTTACCGTGCTCTTTGTTCACTTTTCGCTTGGTATTACGCTGCCGCTTGGCCCGATTCTCCCCGCCATCCTGCTCTCTGCTCTCTTGAACTTGGCGCTTGTCGTGTCCTTCCGTGCCGCCGCACGGCTCGGAGAATGGCCAGCAACAGCGCTGTTCGCTTATGATGTGATCCAGCTCTGCTATCTGCTCTTGCTTACCGGTGGGCTGCACAATCCCTTCTCGGTACTGTTGCTTTTGCCGGTTGCGATGGCCGCAGCGACGCTCGGCGTCGTCCCAACGGTGATGATCACCCTGCTCGCGGTGATCGGAGCAGCATTGCTGGCTCTTTTGCCCGCCGGCCTTCCGTTTCGCGACGGGCTTCTCGTGCTGCCAGGTCTCTATTTGCTCGGCGCTTGGACCGGTCTCGGGCTGGCGGCGATCTTGGTTGCGATGTTCACCTGGAGCATTGCCGAAGAGGCGCGTCGCCATGCCGCGGCGCTCGCGGCAACCCAGCTCGCGCTCGCGCGCGAACAGAAGATGTCGGCTCTCGGCAGCCAAGCGGCAGCGGCAGCGCATTTGCTCGGCAGTCCGTTGGGCACGATCACGGTCATCGCTAAAGAGCTCGTACGCGAGTTGCCGGAGGACAGCCCATTTGCGGAAGAGGCACGTGAACTTTTGGCCCAAGCACAACGGTGTCGCGAGATCCTGCAGACGCTGGGGCGACGACCACAAGACGCTTCAGATGCACGCTATGCTCGTGCGCCTTTCAGTGCGTTGCTGCAAACCATCGGAGAAGAACTGGCGCGTCCAGGTAAGACCATCGAGGTCAAAGTCGAGCCGGAGCCAGGAGGCGTCGAGCCGGAACTCGTGTTGCCACCTGCTCTTCGCCACGCTCTCGCCAATTACATCGACAATGCGCTGCGCCATGCCGAGAGCCGGGTCACGATCACTGTTCGTCCCGGGGTTGACCGGTTGGTGCTCGAGATCACCGATGACGGACCGGGTTTCCCTCCGGACCTGCTCGAGTGGCTCGGGGAACCCTACCTGACCACGCGGCAGAGCGAAGGTGGATTGGGGCTTGGGATTTTCATCGCCAACACCTTGCTTGCCCGAAGCGGAGCCATCGTCCATTTTGACAATCAAGAGAAAGGAGCGCGCGTCACCGTGATCTGGCCGCTGGCCGAACTCGAGCGCGCGCTGGAGGAGCGTGACGAATGAGCCCGGATCCGACGGGGGCGAATGTCGGCACGGCGCCGGGAAACGGGGCGCCGTCGCCCGGAGAAGGCCCCATTTTGATGCTGGTCGACGACGACGCGCCGTTGCGGCGCAGCCTGCAACGGGCGATGGAGCGGCGCGGTTTTCGCGTGTTCCAGGCGGAGAGCCTCAAATCCGGCATCGCCCTAGCCCACACGATTAAGCCCGACTATGCGGTGATCGACCTTAGGCTCGAGGACGGTAGCGGCCTCGAACTCGTCAAGAAGCTCCGCGAGCTGCACCCACAAGCGCGGGTGGTGATCTTGACCGGTTACGGCAACATCGCGACCGCGGTTGCGGCGGTGAAGGCCGGAGCGATCGACTATCTTGCCAAGCCGGTGGACGCCGACGACGTGATCGCGGCACTTCTGTCGACGGGGAACAGTCTGCCGCCGCCTCCGGCTAACCCGATGTCGGCGGATCGGGTACGCTGGGAGCACATCCAGCGCGTCTTCGAGCAGTGCAACCGCAACGTCTCAGAAACTGCCCGCAGGCTCAACATGCACAGACGAACGCTGCAGCGTATCCTCAACAAAAAGGCGCCGCGCGAGCGCGAGGGCTAAAAAAGACCACTGCGCGCATAAGCGACGGTGCCGCGGAGCAGGGAGGATTGTCGACCATGGCGAGCGATGCACCGTCTGGTTGGATGCGGGGGGCGCCGCAGCGCGTACTCGTCGTCGATGACGATGCCGCGCTGCGGCGCAATCTCGCGCGCGTACTCGAGCGGGAAGGCTTCGCGGTGACAACAGCCGCTAGCTTGAACGAGGCTTTTCGCGTCGCCGCGGATAATCCGCCCGACTGTGCCGTGCTCGATCTCAACCTCGAGGACGGCTACGGCCTGCAGCTGCTCGAGAGCTTGAGGGACATTCGACCCGGATGTCGGATCGTAGTGCTTACCGGCTACGACAGTATCGCCTCGTCGATCGTCGCGCTCAAAGCCGGCGTGGCCCACTATCTCGCCAAACCAGTTCCCCCCGAAACCGTTGTCGCCGCGCTCAAAGGAGAGCTCGAGGAAACCGCTACCGTAGCGGAGCAGCCGATGTCAGCGGATCGAGTGCGCTGGGAGTACATCCAGCGCATCTTCGAGCAATGCAACCGCAACGTCTCGGAAACCGCCCGCAGGCTCAACATGCACAGACGAACGCTGCAGCGTATTCTCGCCAAGCGCGCCCCGCGTTGAAACGTGCGGTGGCAATTGAGGAGTGGCTTTGGAATAATCGCACGCCCCTCGATTTGCACGCGAAGCCCAGATTGGGTGGCGCACGGCGCTCCAATGACGCGTACATCTTAAGTACTTGCAGCATGTTGCCATCCATCTGCTGTCTCGCCGCTGCCTGCGCGCAAGCTTCGCAACCAAGCAACATTTCGAGACCTTTTACGTGATGGGGCAGGAAACGGCCATCGCCTTTCTCCTCTTGGCACGCCTGGCCTCAGCCGCGCCCGGCAAGGGTTTCGAACATGACGACACAGCCGCGCCGAGAGGGATCGCTGGCGTTGCCGCCGATCCCGACGGCGAGGGCTTGAGAGGTGCGGACTTTACCGGGGGATACGTAGGTCGCGTTGAAGCCGGCGCGGCCCAGCCGCCCATCGAGCAGGCTGGCCCACATCTCCTTCATGTTCGGTCCGCGCAAGATCATGATGTTGTCGAGTCGTTTGCCGAGCGTGGCCTTGGTATCGAGGTTGAGCCATAGGGCGAAGGCTCGGTTGAGCTGGCGGATGTAACGTTCGGCGTCGAGGATCAGACAGGGCAGCGGGCAAGCCTCGAGAACCCGGACGAGATCGTTGCTGTTGCCGGCAAGCGACAGGCGCTCGAGTTCGTTTTGCAGAGAGTGGGCGCGCAAGCGGGCGTGGATCAGCGAGAAGGTTCGCAGCGTCGAGGCGAGATTGGTCCGCTCCGGGGAAGCGGCCGCCACCTCATTGACGAGGGCCGATAAGCGGATGCCTCGGCTGTCCGCGATCTCCTTGAGATAGCTCCAGAATTCGCTCTCGAGCTTGATCGAGGTGCGAACCTCGCCGATACGCATGGTCTTGCGAATCATCCCTCGAGCCCTTCCTGCGCGGGAGGCCTAGCGCGCACCCGGATACACCACGCCGCGCCACCTTGCGATTGAGAGGAAGGATGAAGGCCGGTAGCCTAATTATCCGTTAACAATGTGGTGCGTTCGCGCTACGCCCGTTTCCGACCACGCCGCGCGCGAGGTGAAGGATGACCCCGACCGCCGCCTCCTCCGCCAACGTTTCGCCTGCGACACCCGCGGGAGCAGGGGGCTCCGCAATCCAGATCGCTCAGGCGGCCCCCTATGCGCAGACCGGCGTCGCCCCACCGCCTAGCGGGCCGGCCACCGCCACGCCGCTTGGAGGGCGCATCGACCTACCGCCGCCCCCTGCCGGTCAGCGCAGCGAGCTCAAGGTGGTGCCGGGCATGCGGGTCCAGTTGCCCGACCCTGCGTTCCTTCCCCCCGCGGCGAAGTATCTCGTGCAGGGTGACGACCTCGTCGTCGAGACGGCGCAAGGCGGGATCCTTGTCCTACAGGACTTCTTCGCTGTTGCGAATGTTACCCTTTCGGTCGCCGGCCGACCGCCGGTCACCAATGCCTTCTTGTTCGAAGCGGCGGTCGTCGACCCCGCGGGTCAAACGGTGATCCCCACCGCTCCGCCGACTGGACCGCAACCCGCCACACAGGGCAACGCCAGCTTCTCACCCTACGAACCAGGCGACATCGGGATTGGTTTCCCTGCCACGGGTCCATTGGGACCGACCGACCTCACCCGCTCGGTCGCGTTCGAACTTCGCCGGGCGACACCCGATCTCGGCGGCGCCGAGGCAGCGCCTGGAAATGATCCGCCGTCGGTTGTCCTCTCGGCGCGGGTCGACGCCACAGTTGTGCCCGTTCTCGCGGGCTTTAATTACCCCGGCAACGCGCCGATGCCGAGGGTGGTGGAAGGGCAGCCGATCGACGAAGCAGCGGTCAATGGTTTACCGCCCGGCTTCGTCACCACTGATGAGGCGCGTTCAGTTGAGATCCTGTTCGTAAGCGAGATTGCAGGACTAGTGAACGCGCTTGGAGTAGCCGAGATCGGTGCCGATGGGAGGTTCACCAACCCACGTATCGTCTTCCCCAAGGTCAACAGCTTCGATACCTCTTATTCGTTCCAGGACGGAACCGGCCCTCTACGGCCTGGAGACCGCTTCGATCTCGGTGAGATCCCGGCGGGCACCACGCTTGCCCTGTTCTTGATCCAGCAAGGCGGCAAGATTCCCGGGGTGGACCTCAGCTCTGGACGGATCGAGATCCGTGATCCGACCACTGGCGGCCCCGCCGATCTCGACACGCTTTCAGGACCGCCACGCGTCATTCACATTGCTCCGGATGGAACACAGACGGTCCTACCGGTCGTCTTTCACACGATCGATCCCACCCCTGCGACGCCCAACGTCAATCCCCTCAACCCCGATGGGTTGGGCCATGTGATCTCCGGTTACGATAACGCCTCGGGCGACGTGCTCGTGTCCTTCGAAGATCTTGTCGGTCGGCTGGGAACGCGCGTACCCGTGCCTTTCACCGTCGATCCGGCCAACCCACCGAATCCTTGGCAGGGCCGGGCCGACCGTGATTTCAACGATGCCGTCTTCGCGATTCGCTTCGGGGAGATCTCGCTCGGCGACACGCTCTTCTTGGGCGATCGCCGCGGCATCATCGAGGCGACGATCACCGATCCCCAAGGTGACCGCATCGGCGCCGCCAGGCTGCGGATCGCGGCCGGTGCGCAGTCGGGCGATCTCCTCGCTCTCAAGGCCGGGGCGGATGCGGACGGTGATGGCTTCGTCGACGGCACGAACATTCGCGTCCTGCGCGTCTCGGACACCGAGCTCCTGTTGAGCGGCCTGGACACAGCGGACAATTACGAGCTCGCCTTGGGTGCCGTAACGCTCACGAGCAGCACTGGCACCATCCTCGCCGGGGCGCGGACCTTCGAGCTCACGGTGACGGATGAGCGGGGAGCCACGAGTGCACCTGCGACCACCATACTCAACGTCAATGAGGACCGGATCGTGCTCGGGGACGGCGACGACGTTTTCGTCGGCACGGACGCGCCCGAGGCGGTGTTCGGCGGCCGCGGAGACGATCAGATCTTCGGTGCCGGTGGCAACGACCTGCTGATCGGCGGGCCGGGTAACGACCGCTTGAATGGAGGCGACGGAGACGACGTATTGATCGGCCTTGGTGGCAATGACATCTTGACCGGCGGTCGCGGTGCCGACCGCTTCGTCTACACCGCGCTTTCCGACGGCTTCGACATCATTACCGACTTCAATAGCGCCGAGGGCGATCGGCTCGATTTCACCAAGTTCTTTGCCGGCACCGGTTTCGATCCGCGCGCCCCGGACGCGTCGCAGTGGCTGCGCTTTACCACGATCGACTTCGATGGTTCGGGCGGGCTCAACGACGTACGCGTGGAAGTCGATCGCGACGGCCCTGGATCGGCCTATGGCTTTTCGACCGCCTTTATCGTCCTCAATCAGCTCGTCCCGTCCTTTGTGAACATCGAGCAGGCAACGACATACGGCTCGGCCTGAGCCCACGCGTGCGTGTCCGCGGCGCCCCTTAGGGCGCCGATTGTCGCAGCGCAGGGAGCACAGAGGCGAAGCGGCTCGCCTTGTCGCTCCCGTGCCCGGGGGCTAGAAGATCGGCGCGCCGCGCTCGCGCGGCAGGCTCGTTGGAGTCGATCGATGGCTCGCAGGAAGATCGCGCTCGTGGGCGCCGGACAGATCGGCGGCACGCTTGCCCTTCTCGCCGCGCAGCGCGAGCTTGGGGATATCGTCCTCATCGACGTGGTCGAAGGCGTCCCGCAGGGCAAGGCGCTCGATCTTGCCGAGACGGGACCGGTCATGGGGTTCAACGCCGGCCTCTCCGGCTCCAACGATCTCGCGGCGATCGAGGGTGCCGATGTGGTGATCGTCACCGCCGGCGTGCCGAGAAAGCCGGGAATGAGCCGCGATGATCTGTTGAACGTCAATGCCGGCGTGATCAAGGGAGTTGCGGAGGCGATCAAAGTCCATTGCCCCCACGCCTTCGTAATCGTCGTGACCAACCCGCTCGATGCGATGGTGTGGGTGATGCAGAAAGTGTCGGGCCTGCCGCATCGTATGGTGGTGGGCATGGCAGGGGTGCTCGATTCCGCCCGCTTCCGCTATTTCGTAGCGCAAGAAGTCGGGGTGTCGGTGGAGGACGTCACCGCCTTCGTCCTGGGCGGGCACGGTGACACCATGGTGCCGCTTGTGCGCTACACTACGGTCGGCGGCATTCCGCTACCGGATCTCATCGCGATGGGGTGGATCACCCGCGAGCGGGTCGCGGAACTCGTGCAGCGCACGCGTGACGGCGGTGCGGAGATCGTGAACCTCTTGAAGACTGGCTCGGCCTTCTATGCTCCCGCTGCCTCGGCGATCGCGATGGCGGAGAGCTACCTTTTGGATCAAAAACGTCTGCTGCCCTGCGCGGCCTGGTTGAACGGTGAGTATGGCGTCCGCGATCTCTACGTCGGTGTGCCGGTGATTATCGGTGCAAGGGGAGTGGAACGGATCGTCGAGATCGCGCTCGACAGCGAGGAGCGAGCGATGTTCGAGCGCTCGGTGACGGCGGTGCGCAACCTCTGCGCCGCAGTCAAGTTGTAATCGCACGCGGCGCGCTTTCGGAAGACGGCGATGAACATCCACGAATATCAGGCGAAGGCGCTGCTTCGGGACTATGGAGTGGCGACCCTCGAAGGGCGCGTCGCATATACACCGGAGGAAGCGGAACAGGCGGCGCGCGAGCTTCCCGGTCCACCGTGGGTGGTCAAGGCCCAGATCCACGCGGGCGGACGCGGTAAAGCTGGTGGTATCAAGCTCGCCCGCTCAGTTGAGGAAGTGCGCCAGCTCGCCGACCGCATGCTCGGGATGACGCTCGTCACCCCTCAGACCGGTCCCAAGGGGCGGGTGGTCAAGCGGGTCTATATTGAGCAGGGCTGCAGGATCGCGCGCGAGCTCTACCTCGGCGCGGTAGTCGACCGCGGCACCGGGCGCGTTACGTTGATCGCCTCGACCGAAGGCGGGGTCGAGATCGAGGAGGTGGCGCGCGACCATCCGGAGAAGATCATCAAGGTAGCGATTGATCCGCTCACCGGCTTTCAACCCTTCCACGGGCGTCGGCTCGCCTTCGCGCTCGGTCTTAAGGGCAAAGAGGTCCAAAAGGCGGTCGCCTTCATGAAAGGTCTCTATACTTGTTTCGTTGAGCGCGATGCGAGTCTGGTCGAGATCAACCCGCTTGTGGTCACGGCGGAAGGTGATCTCGTCGCGCTCGATGCGAAGATGAACTTCGATGATAATGCGCTTTTCCGCCAGCCGCGAATCGCCGAACTGCGCGATCTCGATGAAGAAGATCCTCACGAAGTGGAAGCGAGTCGCCACGAGCTCAACTACATAAAGCTCGATGGCAACATCGGTTGCATGGTCAATGGCGCTGGTCTCGCCATGGCCACGATGGACATCATCAAACTCTTCGGTGGCGAGCCAGCCAATTTCTTGGATGTGGGCGGAGGAGCCAGTAAAGAGCGGGTGACCGCTGCGTTCAAGCTCCTCTTGTCCGATCCGAACGTCGAGGCGGTGTTGGTCAATATTTTCGGCGGCATCATGCGCTGCGACGTGATCGCTGAGGGCGTGGTGGCCGCCGCGCGGGAGGTCAATTTGAACGTGCCGCTGGTCGTGCGGCTCGAAGGTACCAACGTCGAGCTCGGCAAGCGCATTCTTGCCCAGTCGGGGCTCTCCATCATTCCTGCCGACGATCTCGCGGATGCCGCCCGCAAGGTCGTCGCCGCCGTGCGGAAGGCTGCCTGATGTCGATCCTCGTCGACGCTTCGACCAAGGTCATCTGTCAGGGGTTCACCGGAGCCCAGGGAACCTTCCATTCCGAGCAGGCGATCGCCTACGGAACCCGCATGGTCGGCGGGGTGACCCCGGGCAAAGGCGGTGAGACCCATCTGGGCTTACCGGTCTTCAACACGGTCGCGGAAGCGAAAGAGAAAACGGGTTGCGACGCCTCGGTCATTTACGTGCCCGCTGCGTTCGCCGCGGATGCGATCTTGGAAGCGATCGATGCCGAGATCCCGCTCGTTGTGTGCATCACCGAGGGCATCCCGGTGCTCGATATGGTCAAGGTCAAGCGCGCGCTGCAGGGCTCGAAGACGCGCCTTATCGGGCCCAATTGCCCGGGCGTGATCACACCCGGACAGTGCAAGATCGGGATCATGCCCGGCCACATCCACATGCCGGGGCGGATCGGCATCGTCTCGCGCTCAGGCACCTTGACCTATGAAGCTGTGGCGCAGACGACTCGGCTCGGTCTCGGGCAGTCGACCTGCGTCGGCATTGGGGGCGATCCGGTCAAGGGGACCGAGTTTGTTGAGATCCTCGAGCTGTTCCTTGCCGACCCGCAGACCGAGGGTATTATCCTGATTGGTGAGATCGGCGGCACAGCAGAAGAAGAGGCTGCCGAGTTTTTGATGCGCGCGAAGGTGAAGAAACCGGTGGCGGGGTTCATCGCCGGCCGTACCGCCCCGCCGGGGCGGCGCATGGGGCATGCCGGGGCGATCATCTCGGGCGGTAAAGGCGGAGCGGAAGAGAAGATCGAGGCGATGCGGCGGGCCGGGATCGTGGTAGCGGACAACCCGGCGGAAATCGGCGAAGCCATGCTGCGGGCGCTGCGCGGCTGAGGGATCTGTGCCAGACCGCAGCTGATCGGCGCGAAGAGGAGTCTTCCGCGATGGCGAGGCGACGGGAGCTCGAGCAGACCTCCTTTCTCTACGGCGGCAACGCCTCTTTCCTCGAAGAGCTCTATGCGGCTTATCTCGCCGATCCACAGTCTGTGGATCCGTCGTGGCGGGCCTATTTCGACGCGCTCGGTCCCGAGAACCGCGAGATGGTCGAGCGTGCCCGAGCCGCATCGGCCCCGCGCCCGCGCGAGCTGCGCCTTATCGTCGATCGCGGCCCCGGCGCTCCTGCCGCGGCCATTGCGCCGAGCCTCGATTCGCCTGCGATCAAGGCGCTCGTGCGCGACCATCTGCGGGTCATCATGCTCATCCGCGCCTACCGCGTGCGCGGTCATTTGATCGCCAAGCTCGACCCGCTCGGTCTTACCGGCAACGACTACCACCCCGAGCTCGACTGGCGCACCTACGGCTTTACCGAGGCCGATCTCGATCGCGAGTTTTACCTCGATTTCGTCCTCGGCCTCGAAAAGGCGACACTGCGGCAGATCATCGAAGTTCTGCAGCGCACTTATTCGGGGACGATCGGTATCGAGTTCATGCACATCCAGGATCCGGAGCAGAAAGCCTGGATCCAGGAGCGGGTAGAAAGTCCTGCCTTTTTCGCAGATGCGCCAGCCGAGCAAAAGCGCGAGATCCTCGAACAGCTTACGGTCACCGAGGCTTTCGAGCAGTTCCTGCATGTCAAGTTCCCGGGAACCAAGCGCTTCGGCCTCGACGGCGGGGAGAGCACGATCCCGGCACTCGAGACGATCATCCGCACCGCTGCGTCCTTGGGCGTAGAAGAGATCGTGCTCGGCATGGCGCACCGCGGGCGGCTCAACGTGCTCGCCAATGTCATGGGCAAGCCCTATGCGGCGATCATGTCCGAGTTCCAGGGCGCCGCTGTGTATGACCGCTTCTTGGGTTCAGGCGACGTCAAGTATCACCTCGGAACTTCGACCGATCGCGTGCTTCCCGACGGCCGCATTGTGCATCTCTCGCTCACGGCCAACCCCTCGCATCTCGAGGCGGTCAACCCGGTGGTGATGGGCAAGGTGCGCGCCAAGCAGCGGCAGCGCGGCGACACTGTCGAACGCTCGCGGGTCATGGGCCTGCTCGTGCACGGCGATGCCGCCTTCATCGGCCAAGGTGTGGTGCACGAGTGCCTCGAGATGATGCAGCTCAAGGGCTACCGCATCGGCGGGGTCGTGCATCTCATCATCAACAACCAGATCGGGTTCACCACCAGTCCCCACGCCTCGCGTAGCTCGCCTTACCCCTCGGACGTGGCGCGCGGGGTGCAATGTCCGATCTTCCACGTCAACGGTGACGATCCGGTGGCGGTGACCCGAGTGGCGCGGCTCGCCACGGAATTTCGGCAGCGCTTTAAGAAAGACGTCGTCATCGATCTCTGGTGCTACCGGCGGCACGGGCATAACGAGGCGGACGAACCGTCGTTCACCCAGCCGATCATGTACAAGAAGATCGCCCAGCATCCGCCGGTGCGGAAGCTGTTCGCCACAAAGCTCGAGCGCGAAGGCGTCATTCGGCCAGGCGAAGCGGAGGAACTCTACGCTAAGGCCATGCGCGAGCTCGAGTTGGCGCATGAAGCGTCAAAGTCCTATCGACCGAATAAAGCGGATTGGCTCGAAGGGGCGTGGAAGGGCCTCAAGCGCGCTCCCGAGACTTACGAGCGCGGTTCTACTGCGGTACCGCTCGAGACTCTGCGGGAACTTGGGGAGAAGATCACCGAAATCCCGCCCGGGTTCAACATCCACCCCCGCTTGCGCCGGATCATCCAACAACGCCGCGAAGCCATTCGCTCGGGAGAGAACATCGACTGGGCGACAGCTGAACAGCTCGCGTTTGCGACCCTGCTCGCCGAGGGCTTTGCGGTGCGCCTCTCAGGCGAAGACGTAGGACGCGGGACCTTCAGCCAGCGTCACGCAATCATCTACGACCAGGAAACTGAAGAACGTTACGTTCCGCTGCAGACCATCCCCAAGGATCCGCACGATTTCGAGTGCTTCGATAGTCATCTCTCAGAAGAGGCGGTTCTCGGTTACGAATACGGCCACAGCCTCGCTGATCCCAATTGCCTTACGATTTGGGAAGCACAGTTTGGCGACTTCGCCAATGGCGCTCAAGTCTACTTCGATCAGTTCATCAGCTCCGGCGAAGTGAAGTGGCTGCGGATGTCGGGACTCGTGTGTCTCTTGCCGCACGGCTACGAGGGCCAGGGCCCCGAGCACAGCTCGGCACGCATCGAGCGCTTCCTGCAGCTCTACGCCGAGAACAACATGCAGATCTGTTATCCCTCCACACCCGCCAATTATTTCCATGTCCTGCGGCGGCAGCTGCACCGTGATTTCCGTAAGCCCTTGATCTGCTTCACGCCGAAGTCGCTCTTGCGGCACAAGCGCTGTGTGAGCTCGCTCGCCGAGATGGGGCCGGGCACGAGCTTCCACCGCGTGATGTGGGAAAACCCGCCCTCAGAGGCCGATCGCGCGGTCGAGCGAGTCATCCTGTGCACCGGCAAAGTCTACTATGACCTCGTGGCTGCGCGCGAAGAGGCCGGTCTTGAAGGGAAGATCGCCTTGATCCGGCTCGAACAACTGGCGCCTTTTCCAGAAGATGCGCTTACGGCTGAACTCGCGCGCTACCGACCGGAAGCGACCTATGTGTGGTGTCAAGAGGAACCCCGGAACATGGGTGCTTGGTTCTTTGTGGCACCGCGACTTAAGAATATCTTCGAGGCTCAAGGTAAACGGCAGCGCAAACCTTTGTATGCTGGTAGGCGGCCGTCGGCGGCACCCGCCACCGGCTATCACGTCGAGCACGAGCGCGAGCAGCGCGAGCTCATTGCCGAGGCGCTCGGGCTTGCGGGCTAAGCCGAAAGCAAGGCCGGCACGAGCAGGCGAGGAGAAGCGCGCATGAGCGTCGAGATCCGGGTTCCGACCCTCGGCGAATCGGTCCAGGAAGCCACGATCGCCCGCTGGCTCAAGCAACCGGGTGATCGGGTCACGGTGGACGAGCCGCTCGTCGAACTCGAGACCGACAAGGTCAATCTCGAGGTCCCGGCACCGGCCTCGGGCGTGCTCGAGGCGATCTTGGTCGAAGCCGGCAAGGACGTCGCCGTTGGCACGGTCATCGGCCGGATCGCGGCGGCTGCGGCCGGCGAGATCGCGGAACAACCGCTTCGCCCAGCCGGCATCGGAGAACCAACCGCCGCTCCGTCTGCGGAGGGAGCCCCCCTCGCTGCGGCCGCGCAGGCGACCGGCTCGGTGCGGGCCGGACCGGCAGCGCGCAAGGAAGCCGCAGAACGCGGCGTCGACCTCGCCGATGTCATCCCCACCGGTCCACGTGGCACGGTCACCAAGGAGGACGTGCGCGCCGCCCTGGCGACCGCAGGGACCCGCCTCGGAACCGAGGCTCCTGCGCCTTCCGAGCCGCCTCGCAGCGTCGTGGCTGCAGAGCCGAGCCGCCCGACCGTTGCGGCACCAGCGCCGGTACCCCGTCTCGTGACCGGGCGCGAGGAACGGGTGCGTATGACGCGGCTGCGAAAGCGCATCGCCGAACGCCTCAAAGAGGCCCAAAACACCGCCGCCATGCTCACCACCTTCAACGAGATCGACATGACGGCGGTAATCCAGCTGCGCGAGCGCTACCAGGACGCCTTTACGAAAAAACACGGCGTCCGTCTCGGATTCATGAGCTTCTTCGTCAAAGCTTCGATCGAAGCTCTGAAAGCATTTCCGGCGGTGAATGCCGAGATCGACGGCGAGGATATTGTCTACAAATACTATTATGACATCGGGGTGGCAGTAGCCACCGACCAGGGTCTGGTCGTGCCCGTGGTGCGCGATGCCGACCGTCTCTCGATGGCCGAGATCGAAAAAGCGATCGCGGATCTCGGCCGAAGAGCGCGCGAAGGCAAGCTCGCGATCGAGGAGCTCCAGGGCGGGACTTTCACCATCACCAATGGCGGCATCTTCGGCTCGCTACTCTCCACCCCCATCCTCAACCCACCGCAGGTCGGCATTCTGGGCATGCACAAGATCCAGAAGCGTCCGATGGTCATGGACGATGGCTCCATCCAGGCGCGGCCGATGATGTACGTGGCGTTGACCTATGATCATCGCATCATTGACGGAAGGGAAGCAGTGTCTTTTCTTGTGCGCGTTAAAGAGTGCATCGAAGCGCCTGAGCGTCTTTTGCTCGAGATCTAGCAGAAACGAAAGGCCTACCCTTTGCCGCTCTGGCTCCGGCGCGGCCGAAATGAGGATGAAAACGCGTTCGTTACTGTAGTTCATTTGCTTATCCGGCCCGTGAGAGCGGAGTTGTATTTCGTATCGGGCGTGCATTGCTTCTCGCCCCACACGTTGGCACGACAATCGTCCGGGCAGACGACGCATGGCACCAACTCGGACCTAAGCGTATCATTCTTCGATAGCATTCAGCCGACCGCGAGCACGCCTTTGTTTTCGGCGACCGATGTGGAGTTCCTTCAGCGTCTTTTGATTTCTTAAAAAAAAAACACTGCGCTTCGCCCTCAATGCGGCGAGAGCACGTGCCGAACTCCCCCGCATCAGGCCTTTACAGACCGCGTCATTACAGATGGACCCGTGGAAGGCTGATCGCGTGAAGGGGCGCTTCCGTGGCACAGGCAGCCGCGCGATACGCGCGTCGACCGGTCGTCCTCTCATCTCTTTGTCCCAGCACTCGCGGAATGCTGGTGTAAGACCCGACCCAGTACTTCCTTGTGCCGCGCGCGCCGGCTATCAGCGATGCGATGACGGGGATGACAGCAACGCGCGGAATTGGCGGCGAGGACGAGGAGCTCGATCCTCAGCAGCGCCTGGCAGCCACCTTCGGTGTCGAGGGAAAGCCTCCGAAACCAGGACCACCCGTGCTCATCCTCGCTGGTGCGGGAACCGGGAAGACGCGCACCCTCGTTCACCGCGTCGCTGAGCTCGTGCGGCGCGGCGCGGATCCTGAACGAATCCTCCTTCTCACCTTCTCTCGGCGCGCTGCGGACGAAATGGTTCGCCGCGCGCGTTTGTTGTGCGCGCGCACGACCGCCCCCAACGGACATCTCGACGTTGCGCTGAGCTGGGCCGGCACGTTCCATGCCATAGGGGCGCGGCTTCTGCGTCTTTACGCCGAACGCGTCGGGCTTGATCCGACGTTCACCATCCTCGATCGCGCAGATGCTGCCGATTTATTGGATCTTGTGCGCGAAGAGGAAGGACTTTCGCGAACCGATCGTCGTTTTCCGCGCAAGGACACTTGCCTTGCGATTGCAAGCCTCACCATCAACACGGGCGCCGAGCTCTCCAACGTTCTTGAGCGCCATTTCCCTTGGTGCGCCGAGTGGGAAGAAGAGCTCAAGCGGCTCTTCCGCGCCTACGCGCGTGCCAAAGCAGCCCAGAACTTGCTCGACTATGACGATCTTTTGCTTGCCACCGAGCGCATGGTGCGCGATCCAATGATCGGGCCGGAGATCCGCGCGCGGTTCGATTTTGTCTTGGTCGACGAGTATCAGGACACCAACCACCTCCAAAACCGCATTCTCGAAGCTCTCGTCCCCGACGGTCGTGGGCTTACTGTGGTCGGCGACGACGCGCAGGCGATCTACAGCTTCCGTGGCGCCACTGTTCGCAACATCTTGGCATTTCCAGAAAAATTCCCCGGCTGCACGATCCTTCGGCTCGAGCGGAACTATCGCTCGGCGCAACCGATCTTGGATGCCGCCAACGCAGTCATGAGTTTGGCTCGCGAGGGATATGCGAAGCGCCTGTGGTCCACTCGTGTTTCGAACCTTAAGCCGCGCCTCGTGCAGCTCGGGGATGACGCCGACCAGGCGGACTATGTGGCCAAAGCTGTGCTGGCAGCGCGCGAAGAGGGTGTGGCGCTAGAAGATATGGCGGTGCTATTTCGCACCGCTCATCACTCGGCCGCGCTTGAGATCGAGCTCGCGCGCAGAAAGATCCCATTCGTCAAATATGGCGGGCTGCGCTTTGTGGAAGCCGCGCACGTCAAAGACATTCTGGCGTTTTTGAGGTTCGTCGAGAACCCAGCCGATCGCGTGGCGGGATTGCGAGTCCTCCAGCTCTTGCCCGGCATTGGGCCCGGAACTGCGCGTCGGCTCATTGATGCAGCTCTTGCTTCGGGCCATGGCCTCGGCGGGCTTGCCGCTCTCGCGCCGCCCCCTGCTGCGCGCGCGTTTTGGCCAGGACTGTGCACGCTTCTCCTTGAGCTCGCGCAAACTGCGCCTTGGAGCGGACAGATCGCGCGCGTGCGCCGTTTTTACGATCCCCTTCTCGACGATCTCTACGACAACGCGCGAGCACGCCTTCGCGATCTCGACGCGCTTGAAGCGATTGCGGCACGGTTTACCGACCGCCGACGTTTCTTAACCGAGTTCGCCCTCGATCCGCCAACGGTGACCTCTGACGAAGCTTTGAGCCCGCTTTTGGATCAGGAACGCCTCACCTTATCGACCATTCACTCGGCCAAGGGACTCGAATGGAAAATCGTGTGGATTCTCAACTGCGTAGACGGCTGCATTCCTTCCGACATGGCGACTAGTACGCCTGAGGAGATCGAGGAGGAGCGTCGCGTGCTCTACGTCGCCATGACGCGCGCTAAAGACCGCCTAGAGCTTTTGGTGCCCGAGCGCTTTTACGTGTCGGCTCAACCGCGCCTCGGTGATCGTTATGTCCGCGCCGCCCGCTCGCGCTTTCTCCCGGATCGGATCCTCGACCGCTTCGAGCGGGTGGCGCCCGGACGCCCGATGTCAAGCGATGCGGCCGGTGTTTTTATTGGTTCCCGGATCGACCTGCGCGCTGCCCTCTCCACGATGTGGGAGTGACGTTGAACCCCCGGCTCGGTTGCCGCGCGTTCATCGAGTACATTGCATATCTACCGCCTTCGTTGAACTGAACTGCGTTGCAACCTTGAGTATCTTCCGCGATACCCGCCTCGCGGCACCAGTTGCGATAATAGCCTATTTTGCTTATGTCGTATGAATAGTCCTCCTTATCCTGAGCACGCCTCTAGACTATCGCAGCAATGATTTGTGTTTCCTTGCTGATCAAATGAACTCGCCAATTTTCGTTCATGTCCAAGTGGCTTGGTCCGCTCTTCCTGCTCGCAATGACAGCCGTCGCCACACCGAAGCTTGTTTAACCAGGGCGTAGGAAAGTGAGCGCGAGCCGACCCCACCCCTTGGCGAGGTCGAACGCATTGGTTGGCGTTTTCAAACAACTAACGGTAGTGTCGTGGGCGACGGATTTGCCCTCGGGCAAACCCATCGTGCTGAAGCGATCGCCCGCTTATGGCCCGACCGTTGGTTGTTGCTGATGGCGCCTCAGGTAAAAGCCTCGCCCCGCGCCGGCTCCACCACTTTGCCGGGATTGAGGATGTTCCGTGGATCGAGGGCGGCTTTGAGGGTTCGCATCAAGGCGATTTCGGCCTCGCTTCGGGCATAGCCGAGCCAGGATTTTTTAAGCGTACCGATCCCGTGCTCGGCCGAAATGGTGCCGCCGTGCGCGCGCAGGAGACGGTAGAGGATCGATGTCACCTCCTCATAAGGCTGTTCGGCAACGCCTGGAACGTGGACCACGACGTGCAGGTTGGAATCCCCCAGATGGCCGAAGAAGACCGCGACCACGCCGGGAAAACGTGCCGCGAGTGCCGCCTCGGCCTCTTGTGCGAAACGCTCGGTCCGCCCGATCGGCAGGCCCAGATCATAGCCGAAATGCGGCCCGATGATCCGGTTCCACTCCGCGACCGCATCGCGGACCGCCCAAAACGCGCGCACGTCCGCCCGGCTCTGGGCGACCGCGGCATCGGCCACCACCCCCGCTTCGTGCATCCGCTCGAGAAAGGCCTCGAACCGGGGTGCATCGAACGCTTCTTCCGTGCCCTGGGCCTCG
>JAUQQO010000034.1 GCA_030549795.1 Pseudomonadota bacterium
CACCTACACGAGCCCAGAAGAAAAGGCGGCGGCCGAGCGCTTCCTGCCGCGCGATCCGGCCTTGCGCCGCCGCCACGATGACGGCCCGCCCCCACCCACCTGCGGGGAACCCTTGCATTCGCCGGTGGTGTTCTGGGACGGGCGCCTCGGGCTTTGCTGCATCGACTATGATCAGAAGGTGGTGCTGCCCTCGATCCTCGAGCGCGGTTTTATGGCCGCGTGGCTGTCGCCTGAAGCGATCCGGGCTCGCCTCGACGGCTATCGCAAGCGCCACGGCATCTGCCGCGATTGCGCCTACAACGCCGCCGAGTTCCGCGGCTATGTGGTCGATCTGCGCGCCACAGCCGATTCTTTTTCGGCAGCGCAAAGCTGAGCCCTGGTCCCGCAGAGCGCACGCCCCTCAGGCGGGAACGTGAAAGCACCCCTTGGCAACGCGCTCTAGGCGGCGCGGCGCGAGGAAGCGAGCTCGGGCCGGATCAAGCACAACTTGCGGGCGAAGCGGCCGAGGAACTGCGGCGCGCCGCCGCCTTCGGCGAGAAGATCGAGAAGCGGGTCGGGATCGCTCACCGTGAGCGTTCCCACGACCGAGAAACCGGCAGCGAAGAAGGGGCCCGGCCAACGCGGCACGGAGGGTCCCACGAGTGCTGCCCGCACACCCGGGCGAAGCGCCGCGGCGATCGCATCGATCGCCCCATCGAGCAGCGTCGTACCGGTAACCAGCACCACATCCGCCTCGCGGATCACCCAGGGCGCCTCCGCGGCCGGCCGGAAGAAGCGCATCTCCTCGGGCCGCAGCGTTTTCGGATCCTTCTCCACCACGATGAACGGTTGGCCGCGCTCCTTGAGCGCCTTGATGAAGGGGCCGAACGCTCCGACGAGAACGACGCGGTCGTCTTGTGCGATCGCGACCGCATCGAAGGCATCGGTGTCGGCGCGCGTCGACCAGGGCGGGTTCTCAAAACGCGCAAGCGCGAGCTCGGCGAGCGCATTCAGCGTCGCGATGCCGAGCGCGCGGCGCAGCGGGCTCGGGTGTAGGGCTTCCGCGAGCAACTCGGCCGCTGGTGTGCCGGCGAGCCGGCCCGCGAAGGGCACCGCCCCACCCGCGTTCGGGCAACACACCGCATCGCGGATCGCCTGGCGCGGCGTGGCGCAGAGACCGCTCGGCCCGCTCTCGAGCTTCACCCCGGTATAGAACAGCCCCACCACCGCGCGCGCCACCCGCACGGACGCGAGCTCGTCGCCGAGCGTGCGGCGGACCTCCGCAACCGTGGCAGCGAGGATCGCATCGCCTGCCACCCGCGCTTCCCTCCTCAAAAGCACCAGCTCCAAGCCCACTTGAGCTCTCTCTTGCCTAGCGCGTTTTCCGGGGAGCGGGCAAATGGTCCCGCAACGCGCGCTGAGGCTGCGGTGCGAGCACCGCTTGCCTTACGCTTTCGGTTGACGCGGCTTGCGAAGAGAACGACAAACATAGGCTCACCGATCTCTTAGAGGGTTGGGGAGGCGAGGATGAAGGCGCGGGAAATCCTGACCAAGAAGGGACATCGGGTGGTGACGATCAGCCGCGATGCGAGCATCGAGACGGCGATCCACCGCTTGGCCCTCGAGCGCATCGGGGCGCTTGTGGTGAGCGAAGACGGCCAACGCCTCGAGGGTATCATCTCCGAGCGCGACATCATCCGCGCGCTCGCCGAAGAAGGCCCAGCCATACTCGGCCCCGGCCGCAAGGTGGCAGAGATCATGACTGCCGCGCCGTACACCTGTTCACCCGAGGATACGGTCAAAGAGCTCATGGACCGCATGACCCGCTACCGGGTCCGCCATCTCCCGGTGGTCGAGCAGGGAAGGTTGGTCGGCATCGTCTCGATCGGCGACGTGGTCAAGAACCGCCTCGAGGAGATGGAACTCGAGGCCAACGTCCTGCGCGATGTGGTCCTGGCCAGGCACTAAGGGAACGCGGCGCTCTCAAAATTGCTTCACGCCTTCCTCGTCGGGCAAAAGGCGCGGAACAATGCGGATATAGACGAGCATACCGATGAGCTCGACGAAGGACTGCAAGACGATGACCACGGCCGCCTCTAAGAGCGGCTCGGGAAGCGCAAGTGCGAGCGGCAGAACGACGAACGAGTTGCGGGTGCCGAAGGAAAAGACGAGCGCGCGTCCCGAGCGTGCCGGAAGCCGCCACAGCCGCGTGAGCACCACGCCGAGGGCAAGGGCGACCGCGAGATAGGCGAGGAAGAGCACAAGCGCCGGCAACGAAAGGAAAAGCGCTGCCGCAGCGGCTTCGGCCTGCGAAGCCGCGATCAAAAACAGCACGAGCGCGAGCAGCGCCTCCGGCAGACGGGCGAAGCTGGCACCTGCGCGGCCGAGCAAGGCGCGCGCCCGTTTATGCCGTTCGCTCCAGAAGGCGAGTGCGAGCGGGACGAGGACGATCGTGGCGAAGGCGAGTGCCACCTGGTCGAGAGCGGGGCCGCCGATCTCGCTTCCGGCGGCAAAAAGCGCGAGAAAGACGGGCAACAAGAGGAGTTGGACGATCAACAACAAGGGTGTGGCGACAAGCGCGCGCCCGAGATCGCCCCCACCCAGATGGGTGAAGGTCAAAAACCAATCGGTGCAGGGGACGAGCAAGACGAGGAGAACGCCGAGCCGGATGGCGGGATCGGCGGGAAGAAGTGCGAGCATCAACGCCACAATCGGCGGTATAACGACGAAATTGCCAAAGAGAAGCGCGGAAAGAAAACGAAGGTCGCGCAGCCCGTCCAGCAGGCGACGGAGCGGGATCTGCAAAAAAGTGGCGTAAAGAAGAAAGGCGAGCGCCGGCCACAAGAGGGCCTCGAAGACAGCGCGGGCAGCCGAAACGACGCTTCCGAGCGCGAGGCCCAAGGCGATCGCGGCGAACGCGTAGGCGATCTCGCGGTACGTGTTTGCGGTCTTGCGCGTGCCTTGCTGCACGGGACTGGACCTCTCCCCTGCTCGGCCGCCGTACGAGCAAATTCTGAGCCGCGCTGTTCGCTTCGCCGCACGCTCATCCCGCAAGCGGCAGCGCGCTGCGCGCGGTTATGCTCTCGATTCGGTGCCCGGCGGGTCGTGGTCCCATGTTTTGGGCTGGTTTCGGTGACGCCCGGGCTCGGACGTGGCCCATGCGCGCATCGAGGCGGAGCGTTCGCGACGCTTTTCTCTTCCTTTTTGGGATCGTTTGCCGCCCGGCGCGCCCAAAGCGGTGGCCGGCGTCCGAGAAGTGGCGGAGGGGATGGGATTCGAACCCACGGTACGGGCTTTCACCCGTACAACGGTTTAGCAAACCGCCGCCTTCAGCCACTCGGCCACCCCTCCGCGGCGCCCGCTATATGGGGGGCGGTCGCCGCCGCTGTCAACGCGAGGGCGCGCCGTCTCGTTCCCGGATCCGCTCCTCGAACCGGCCCAGCCACTCGCGCAGCTGCGCACGAATCGTATCGGGCGAGCGCGTGCTCGATCGGCGCGAATATTGGGCATGCAACAGGTCGTTGCGTACATCGGCGAACGCTCGGAAGGGGTCCGAGGCGACATCACCTGCCGAGGCCTCCCTTTCGGCAGCCTCTCGAGCGGCTTCGTCGAACCTCTCGCAGCCGGGCCGGGCCGCCTCCGGCGGCGCGTAGAGGTTCACCCAACCCTCCCGCAAGCTCGCCGCAGCTTCGAGCCAGCGACCGAGCGCGAGATAGAGCCGCGCGAGCGCCGCGACCGCGCGCAGCCCCTCGGGACTCGCGAGATGATCGAGCCGGCCGGCGAGCGGAGCCACCATCGCGCGCACGCGATCGAGTACGTCGGCAAGCGGCGGAAGGTGCGCTTGCACGTCCTCGCGCGCTTGCTCGAGGGCCTCCTGGAGCAGGACCGCCGACGGCTTCTTGCCGGGTGGTCCGAGGAGCAGATCGCCTGTGCGCAGGGTCTCGAGGTCGGCGCCAAAGGCGCGCAGCGCCTTGCCCAGCCGGTCGAGCTCGGGCCGCGGCCCCTCGCGCCCGCTTTCGGCCCAGGCCCTGGACAGAGACCGGCCGAGCCGTTCGGCCTGCGCGGCCGCCTCCTCGGCCCGCCCCGTCTTTAAGAGCATGCGCAGGGCGAAAGTCCAATCGTGCAGTTCTACGAGGTAGGTGAGATCCCAGATCGGCGCCACACCCTCGGCCGATTTCGCCTCGAAGGCGCCATAGAAGACGCGGATCTCGGGCGGCGGCTCGTTGAGCGCGCGCACAAACGCCACCACGGCCGCGGCGAAAAAGGGCTGGGCGCGAAAGCCGTGGGTGATGTCGAGGACCACCGGCCCCCCGGCACCGCGCAGCTCGTCTTTCAAGGTCTCGAACAACGCGAGCTGTTCTGATCGCTCCTTGCCCGAGGGTATGCGCACGAACTCGGGTTGCGGGCCGCCGAGATCGGTGAGCGCGTCCCGTAATCCGGAGCCGTGCTGTGCCTCGGCTTCCTCCGTCGCGAGCACACGGATCGCTTTCGGGCGCAGAAGCTCGGCCAAGGCCCGAGCGACGTAGGGACTGGTTGCCGCCCGCGTCCCGTCGAGCGCGTAGGCG
>JAUQQO010000008.1 GCA_030549795.1 Pseudomonadota bacterium
GCGCGCGGGCCTTGGCTGTCCGAAGTGCACCTTATTGTTCAACTCACGGTCAAGCTTCGAGTTCTAAGGCCTTGCTAACTAAGGGAATCAGAGAAGAAGCTTGCGCCATTTTCGCCGCGCTAGGGCCGCACCGCGGCGCATCGCGACCAACGAAGCGGCCGGCCTCGCCGCAGCGGTGGGCGATGTTCGGCACGAACTTGCGCGCGCTGTCTTAAAAAGCGCGCGCGTTCTCCCCTTCGCTTCTCGATCCTAAGCGCAGTCCGCGCGCCGAGCCACCTCGGGTCGAGCAGACGCGCGGACGTCTTAGAGGGTGAGCGCCGCATCCAGGATCGCCTGCAGTTGCGCTTCTTGGATCGGTTTCGGGCCTTCGGCGGGCGTAGGCGCGGGGGCTCTGCCGATGCGCCGCGGCGTTCGCCCGGCGACTTCGCTCAACGGCGCAAGGAGCGGGCGGATCCAGCCCATATTCTCGGGTTCTTCTTCCACCGCGACGAGCTCGGCGCCGGCGAAGGGCGCGAGGGCCTCGGCAAGTTGCGCTTTGGGGAAGGGGTGGAGCTGCTCGAGCCGCACGAGCCCGATGCGTTCGGCAACACCGCGCTCGACAAGACTCGCTTCCAAGAGCACCGCGAGCTTACCGGATGCGAGCAGGACGCGCTCGGGCCGATTGACCCCAGGCGAAGCGAGCACTGGCTCAAAGCCCGTACCCGGTCCCAAGGCGCTGAGCCGGCTGCGGGCGCGGGGATGGCGTAGGAGCGCTTTGGGAACCAGGATCGCGGTCGGCAGCCGAGCGGGAAGCGCCAGGGTCCGTCTGAGCGCATGGAACAAGTTGGCCGGCACGCTTGGCTGCAGAACTGCGAGGTTGGCGCCGGCACAGGCGGCGAGCAACCGCTGCGGGCGCGCCGTGGCGTGATCCGGCCCGCCGCCATCGAGTCCGTGCGGCAAGAGGAGCACAAGGCCCGAAGGCAATCGCCAACGGTCCTCGCCGCAGACAATCATCTGATCGAAGGTGGCCTGCGCCAGGTTCAGAAAGTCGCCAAACTGCGCTTCCCAAATGACGAGGCGGTGCGGATCCACCCGGCTCTGGCCGTATTCGAAAGCGAGCACCGCATGTTCAATGAGCGGCGAATCGACGAGTTCGAGCTCGGCCCCGGAGCGTTGGGCTATGGGGGCGAGGACGGAATGTTCTGCCCCCGTGCGCGCATCGACCAGGCGCAAATGGCGCTGGGCGAAGGCACCGCGCACGCTGTCTTGGCCGCAAAGGCGCACCGATCGCCCTTCTGCCAAAAGCGAAGCGAGGGCGAGTGCTTCCGCCGTTGCCCAATCAATGGCCTCGCCCGCCTCGATCGCCGCGCGGCGTTCGGCGAGAAAACGCGCCAGTTTGGGATGGAGCGCGAAGCCCGAAGGAACGCTCGTGATGGTGCGGCCGAGTTCGCGCAGGACATCCAGGTCGACACCGGTCGCGACAGGGAGAAGGAGATCGCGTTCCTGGGCCGGTCGAAGTCCAGCCCAAAGACCGCGGTAACCGAAATCGGGCGCAATCTGCGGCTGGCTGCGCGCCTGTGCGAAAGCCTCATCGAGGGCGCTGGCGAAGTCGGTGAGCGCGCGCTCGACCGGCTCGAGATCGAGACCATCGGCTTCGAGCTGGGTGCGATAGCGTTCGTCAACTGGCGGCTGTGCGTCGATGCGGGCCTGGATGAGCGGGCGGGTGGTGCGCGGTTCGTCGAGCTCGTTGTGCCCGAACCGGCGGTAGCCCACGAGCCGCACGATGATGTCGCGGCCGAAGCGGGCACGGAATCGGGCGGCGATCCTACCCGCTTTCCAGACCGCTTCCGGCTCATCGCCGTTGACATGGATGATCGGCACGCCGAAGCCGGCAGCTGCATCGGTCGGGCGGGGCGTCGAGCGGCCGCGTTCGGGCTCGGTTGTAAAGCCGATGCGGTTGTCGAGGACGAGGCGGATAGCACCGCCGACAGTGAACGCGGGCAGCCGGGCGAGCTGCAGGCTTTCGGCGACGATGCCCTGACCGGCGAAGCTGGCCTCACTGTGCATAAGAAGCGGCAGGACTCGTTTGCATCCCTCGCGGCCGAAGCGACGCTGACGGGCGCGTGCCTCGCCGAGCGCCACCGGTTGCACGAGCTCGAGATGCGAGGGATGGGGCAGTACGATCAGGCGCAGCCGACGCTCGAGAAACGTGCGCTCGCTCTCCCAACCGAGGTGGTAGGGCACATCGCCGGCCCCCGTGCCGTGCGGCGGAACCGATGCGGTGCCGGCAACTTCGGCGAGCAAAAGGGCAAGTGGCTTGCCGGCCACCAGCGAAAGGAGGGTCAGGCGGCCGCGATGCATGCCGCCGATCACCGCCTCCGCGACGCCTTCTTGCGCGGCCGTCGCAAGCACCGTGTCGACCAGCAACACGAAGGTCTCGCAACCGGCGCACAAGAACAGGCGTGCGCCGGGAAGTCGGCGCAACAGCGTCTCCTCGAGCCGGCGCGTGCGCGCGAGCTGCTCGAGGATCGCAAGGCGCGTGGCCGGATCCGGCTCTTCTGGCCGCATCGCCGCCTCGATCAAGAAGGCGCGGGCCCGCGCATCGCGCTCGGGGTCGAGCTCAAAGCCAATGGGCCCGCACCAAATCCGCTCGAGCTCCTTGAGCCGGCGGCTTGCCGAGTCCGGATCGAGGCCCCAATGCTCGGGCCTGAGTTCAGGTGGATCCTCGAGCGGCTCGAGGCCGAGCGGGTCAAGCCGAGCACGCCTGTGCCCGAGGCGGCAGAAGGTCTCTTCGAGTGCCTGCCAGGCGCCGCGATCCGGCGCGGCGCACAGCTGCGCAAGGAGGCTCTCGAGCGCACCGGGATCGCCGGCCCCCAGAAGCGAGAGGGGGTCGCGGTACGCGCTCGGGCGAAGCTTGGGCGCGCGATCGTCATCCATGCCCCCTTCTTGCCCGTCGCCGTGGGGCTCGGGAAGGGGCCGCGCGCCCATCTTTATGGTTTGGTAGTTTGCGTGTAACAATCGCAAGGCGCGAAGAGGTGCTCGAGGAAATGGGGGTGCGTGCCGCGATCCGCGCTCTTTTCGGCCATGATCGCGTCGGGGGTCTCACGCGCGCGCCGGCGCCGATGGCCGCTGCCGCGATCACTCTTCTGTTTTTGCTCGCGGCTCTGTTGGCGCCGTGGCTTGCCCCCCACGATCCCTTCGATCCCGCGACCCTGTTCTTAGCGGACGCGTTTTTGCCTCCGCGGTGGGCGGAAGGCGGTGATGCGCGCTTTCTTCTCGGTACCGATGATCAGGGTCGCTGCCTGCTCTCGAGCATCCTTTTGGGGATGCGCATCTCGCTTCTGGTCGGTATCGCGTCCGTGCTGGTTTCGGCGGTGATCGGTACGGTGCTCGGCGTCTCCGCCGGCTACATCGGCGGCATCTACGAGACGCTGGTGATGCGCGCTGCTGACGTCCAGCTCACCATTCCCGGTATCCTTGTTGCGCTCACGTTGAGCGGTATCGCTCGCACGGCACTCCCGCGTGAGCTTGTGGAGGCGGCGGCAATCTGGGTGTTGATCCTCGCGATCGGTATTTCGGGTTGGCCGCACTATGCGCGCGTCACCCGCGGCGTCGCTCTGGTCGAGAAGAGCAAAGACTATGTGGCCGCGGCTCGTGTCATTGGCGTCCATCCTCTCAGGATCATGTTCAAACATTTGTTGCCGAACGTGATTGGGCCCGTTTTGGTTCTCGCAACCATCGGACTTGCGGTTGCGATCATCGCGGAGTCGACGCTTTCGTTCTTAGGTGTTGGCGCTCCGCCGACATCCCCGTCTCTCGGAACGCTCATTCGCAATGGTAACGATTATCTCTTCTCTGGGGAGTGGTGGATTGCCTTCTTTCCTTCGCTTGCGCTCGTGACGCTCGTGCTCGCGGTCAATCTCTTGGGCGACTGGCTGCGAGACACCCTTAACCCTAAGCTGCGCTGAGCAGGTCGTGGCGCTCCTTGAAGTTGAGGATTTGAGCATCCTCTTCGACAGTCGCAACGGACCGCTTTTGGCCGTCGATCGGGTCAGCTTCGCCATCGCGCGCGGCGAAGTCCTCGGCTTGGTCGGCGAATCAGGTGCCGGCAAATCGCTCACCGGTCTTGCCATTTTAGGACTTCTCGAGCCTCCAGCACGGATCGCGGGCGGAGCGATCCGACTAGAGGGACATCGGATCGACAATTTGCCCGAGCGCGCGCTGCGCGCGATCCGCGGGCGCAAAATCGCGGCCATCTTCCAAGACCCGATGACCGCCTTGAATCCCCTGTTGACGATTGGTCGACAACTTGAAGAGACGATCCGCGTCCATCTGCCTCTCGACCGAAGGGCGGCACGGGCGCGCGCGCTTGCCCTTTTGCGCGAGGTCGGCATCCCCGATCCCGAACGCCGCATCGATGCCTACCCGCACGAACTCTCGGGCGGCATGCGCCAGCGGGTGGTGATCGCGCTGGCCCTTTGCGCTGAGCCGCTTTTGGTTGTGGCCGATGAACCCACCTCTGCCCTCGATGTCTCGATCCAAGCCCAGATCCTGGGGCTGTTGAAGAAGAGTTGCCGCGAGCATGGCGCCGCGGTCCTTTTGATCACCCACGATCTCGCGGTCGTTGGCGAGATCGCCGATCGGGTGGCGGTCCTCTACGCCGGACGGCTGGTCGAGATCGGGCCGGTTGAGGCGGTGCTCAGCGATCCGCGCCATCCCTACACGCGCGGTCTTTTGGCCGCGGTCCCGCGGTTGCACGCCGAGCGCCGGCGTCTCGCCGCGATCGAGGGGGCGATGCCGCGCCCCGGCGCGGTTCCCCCGGGCTGCGCCTTCCATCCCCGCTGTCCGCTGGCGCTTGCGCCGTGCCGTGCGGCGCCGCCGCCGCTTCACGCGGTGGGCGAAGGCCACGACGCCGCCTGTTTTCGCCTCGAGGCCACGGCCGGAGCCTGCCCGTGAGCGCTCTTCCGCTCGTCGAAGCCCGCGGGCTAGAAAAGCGCTTCGCGCTCGCGACTCCCTGGCTCGACCGGATCTTGGCCCATCGGCCGCGGCGCTTCGTGCACGCGGTCGCCGGGGTCGATCTTTCGATCGCGCGCGGGCGCACGCTGGCGCTCGTCGGCGAATCGGGCTGCGGCAAATCGACTGTTGGCCGGCTTCTCGTGGGGTTACTTGCGCCGAGTGCCGGTCTTATCCGCTTCGACGGTCGGGACTTCGATGCGCGGGCCGGAAGGCGCGCGCTCGCGCCCTTGCGCCGCCGTATGCAGATGATCTTCCAGGACCCTTATGCGAGCTTGAACCCGCGCTGGCGCGTGCGCGACATCATCGCCGAACCCCTCGACGCGTTCGCACTGACCCGCTCGCGCCGCGAACGGATGGAGCGGGTGGCCGAGCTGTTGCTCCAGGTCGGGCTCACACCAGCTGACGCTGAAAAATACCCCCACCAGTTCTCGGGAGGCCAGCGCCAGCGCATCAGCATTGCGCGTGCGCTTGCCAGCCGCCCCGATTTCCTTGTGTGCGACGAGCCGACTTCGGCGCTCGATGTTTCCGTCCAAGCTCAAATCTTGAACTTGATGATGGATCTACAAGAAAAGTTCCGGCTTACCTATCTTTTCATCAGCCACAATCTCGCCGTGGTCCGTCTGATTGCCGACGAGGTCGCGGTGATGTACGCGGGGCGGATCCTCGAATGCGCGCCGAGTTCGCTTCTCTTCGCGCGCCCGTTGCATCCCTACACGCGCCTGCTCCTCGACACGGTACCGGACATCGACCGGCGTCACCGCAGCCGCTCACCCTTGGCGGGGGAAGTCCCAAGCCCCATCGATCCGCCTCCGGGCTGTGCCTTTCACCCGCGTTGTCCGTGGGCGTTTGCGCGCTGTCGAAGTGAACGCCCCGAGCTCCGCGCGGCCGAGGGGGCTTATGTCGCCTGCCACGGCCTCGAGGAGGGGCGTATTCCCGTATAAGGCGCGCGCGAGCGCTCGCTAGCTCGCTGTGCGCTGCTCGGCGAGCAGCATCGCGCGCAGATCCTCAGCAGCGCGCTCTAGGAACATGAGCACGCGCGCATCGCCATAATCGTAGAACACATCGTTGGGATCGGTGACCGTGGTCGCCTTGAAGCGGTTCACCGCCAGATCCAGCACGGCCATGACACTCTCGAGGGTGCGCGAGGGGGTGGTGAGCAGGATGTTCTCGAGTTCTTCGATCTGACGATCGAGCAGTTCGATCTCGCGCTCGATCTCATCGAGGCCGACTTCCTTTTCGGCTTTGGAGAGATCAGTCATCATCGAGCGGATTTCTTCCGCCGACATGCCGACCAGCTGGAGTGGCACGAACGTCCATTCGGGCAAGCTGCGACGGATCCGGTCCTGCCGCTCGACGAGGGCGTCACGGCGGCGCTGCAGCTCGTTCAAGCGCCGCACGAGCAGTATGGTGTTGGTGATGACTGCCATCTCCGTCCCTCCTCCGTCGATCGCCCGGCTTGTCGCGCGCAGCTTGGACAGTCTGCCGGCCGATGTCAACGATATTTTCACTTTTTAGTGTACGCAATTTAAGAGCGACTTGTCTAAAATGCCAGATATTTGGATGTTACGGAAGTTTTATTGGAAGTTTGGAAAAATTTTAGACGAATGCCAGTCGCCGCAGCCCACAGTCCCACCGCACCTCCGCCCGCCCCTTAGGGCTGCGAACCAGGCGATCCGAAGCGATCTTTTTTGGGCACTGCGGCGCGCCGCCGGGCAGGACACCAACGAACACCCGCGTCCTCCCTTCGCGCCCGGCGTTCAACCCGCTGCGAGGAGCCCGAGTGCTGCCTCGCGATCGAACAGACGCAAGAGATCCCGCAGAGCCCGACCCCGCGCTCCTTGAAGAGCGGGATCGGCAGCGAGTATTTCAGTCACCAGGGCCTGCGCTTTCTCGAGGAGATCGCCGTCGCGGCAAAGATCAGCGAAGCGGAAGAGAAGCGGACCCGATTGGCGGGCGCCCAAAAGCTCGCCGGGCCCTCTTAGCGCGAGATCGGCTTCCGCGATCGCGAAGCCGTCGTCGGTGCGCTTGAGCACTGCGAGCCGTGCGCGCGCCTGCGGGCCCGCTGCTTCGTCGTAGATGAGAAGACAAGTCGACGCCCGCGCGCCGCGTCCCACGCGACCGCGCAGCTGGTGCAGTTGCGCAAGCCCAAAGCGATGCGCGTCTTCGATGACGATCACATTCGCATCCGGCACATCGACCCCGACCTCCACCACCGTCGTGGCGACGAGAAGGCGCAAAGCACCGCGTGCGAAGGCAGCCATCACAGCCTGCCGCTCGCGGGTGCTCTGCCGGCCATGAAGGAGACCCACGCAGTCGCCGAACCGGCGGGCGAGCTCTTCAAAGCGGGCCTGCGCAGCGGCGCGCGCGCCACCGGCTTCGGAAGCGATCGCCGGGCAGATCCAATAGATGCGGGCATCGGCGGCGAGCGCCCGGCCGCAGGCGGCGATCACCTCCTCGATGCGGCGGGCGGAGATGATGCGCGTGTCCACCGGCTGGCGCCCGGCCGGCTTGCTGCGCAGCGCGCTCACCGCGACCTCGCCGAGCGTCGCCAGCTGCAGCGAGCGCGGGATGGGCGTTGCCGAGAGGAGCAGGAGATCGACGCCCGCTCCCTTTTCGACCAACGCCAGCCGCTGGCGCACGCCGAAGCGGTGCTGCTCGTCGATGACCGCGAGCGCGAGATCGGCGAAGCGAACCCCAGGCTCGAGCAGGGCGTGGGTGCCCACCACGATCGCGGCGCTGCCCTCGGCGAGGCGGGCGAGGGCTTCGCGGCGCGCCCGCGCGCTCTCGGCACCAGTTAGAAGGACGGGCGCAACACCGAGCGGCGCGAACCAGCGCGTGAGGGTCGCATGGTGTTGGCGAGCCAGGAGTTCGGTCGGGGCAAGCAGCGCGCCCTGCCGTCCGGCCTCGGCGACTTCCGCGAGCGCGAGCGCAGCGACCAGAGTCTTCCCCGAGCCTACATCGCCCATGAGCAGGCGCGTGGTCGGCTGTGGTCGCGCGAGGTCGGCTCTGATGGCATCGAACGCGGCGAGCTGGTCGGCGGTCGGGGAAAACGGCAGCGAGCGCAACAGGGCGCGCGCAAGGCACCCCGCGCTGCGCGTCGGCCGGGCGGGGCGCTCTTCTCGGCGCCGGCGCTCGAGTGCGAGGGCGAGCTGGGCGGATAAAAGCTCGTCGAGGGCGAGCCGACGCCGCGCCGCTTCGCGCGCCGCCACATCCGCGCGTACAAGCCCATGCAGGCGCCGCAGCGCCTCGTTAAAGGGCGGCCGGCCGAGAGCGGCGGGGCCGAGCCAATCGGGAAGCTCGGGTAGCTGCGCAGCAGCCGCCGCCATAAGCCGGCGCAACCGCGCAAGCGAAAGCCCGGACACGAGCGGATAGACCGCTAACGGCCTTCCCGCGCGGGCGAGCGATTCGGGCAAGAGAGTGGGATGGGCGATCGCGAAGCGGCCGTCGCGGCGGCTGAACCGCCCCATGACCAGGCACCGAGCGCCGAGAGGAAAACGGCGCACAAGCCACTCCCCGCGCAGATGGAACCAGACGAGCTCGCCCGCCTGACCGCCGGCAATGACCGGAATTCGGGTCGGCCGCCCGGCTTGACCGTGAACGGGTGGGCCAACCACCTCAACCAAGAGCGCCACCGTGGCACCTTCTCGGGCCTGCGCCGGATCGGCGAGCGGGCGCGGATCGAGCCACTCCCGCGGGGCGAAGAAGAGAAGATCGATCAGGCGCGGCGCCTTGCGTCCCAACAGCCGCGTGAGCGCCGCGGCCGTGATCGGGCCCACCCCGGGCAGCTGCGCGATTGGGGCGCACAGGCGGTCGATGCCCGGGGACGCGAGGGGGGAGGGCGGTTGCGATCGCTTGGCCAGCGCGCTCATCGGGGCTACATCTCCTAGAGCGCTCGGCGCGCGGGCGCCACCCGCTTCGGACGCGATCGCATGGACGACACCGACATTACGCTTCGCCGGCGGCGGCTTCGCCACCGCTGCCGCTATCGGGGTTTCCTCGAGGCCGATCTCGTCTTGCAGCGCTTTGCGGAAGCCTGGCTCGATCGGCTCGACGGGGAGGAGCTCGCCCGGCTCGAGGCTTTGTTGGAGGAGTCGGACGCCGATCTTTGGGACTGGGTGACCGAGCGCCGACCGGCACCGGCTCGCCACGAGGGGCCGGTCCTTGAGCGTTTGCGCGCGTTCGTCCGCTCCGGCGGCGCGGTTGTGGATCGCACAACGGAATGACAGAAACGGCAGAAGTCCTACAAGGGCCGCGGCTTGCGGCCGCGGCTCGCGCGACATTGCTCGTCAACGCGCGGGAAGGGCTCGAGGCGCGTTTTCTCGCTGAGCGCCTCGCGCGCAGGCGGGCGCGTGCCATCCTGCACATCGCCCACGATGCCGAGCGGGCGCGGGTCTTGGCCGAGCTCGTGCGCTTCTTTGCCCCCGAGCTCGAGGTGCTCGTGCTGCCCGGCTGGGATTGTTTGCCTTATGATCGCATCTCACCCACCCCTCAAGTGATGGCCGAGCGCCTTGCTACCCTGGCCCGATTGACCGAACCCGCAAGCGCGCCGCGGCTTTTGATCACCACCGTCAATGCCGTCCTCCAACGCGTCCCACCACCGGAGATCGTGCGCGCATCGCATCTGCGCATCGAGCGCGGCCGGCGCTTTTCACGCGATGCGCTGATCGCTTGGCTCGAGCGCGAGGGCTACCGGCGCGTCGGCACGGTCGTCGATCCCGGCGAATATGCCGTGCGCGGTGGTCTCCTCGACCTCTTCCCGAGCGGCGGCGAACGCCCGGTGCGGCTCGATTTCTTCGGCGATGTGGTCGAATCCATCCGCGGCTTTGATCCCGTGAGCCAGCGCTCGACCGGCAAGCTCGAGCGGCTCGAGCTCACCCCGGCAAGCGAAGCCGTGCTCGATGCGCAGGCGATCGAACGCTTTCGCGTCGGCTATCTGCAGGAGTTCGGAGCGGTCACCGACGATCCGCTGTTCGAAGCGGTGACCGCCGGGCGGCGCCATCCCGGTCTCGAGCACTGGCTGCCGCTGTTCTACGAGCGGCTCGCTACCGTCTTCGACTATCTGGGCGAGGACGCCGAGGTCGCCCTCGACCATCTCGGTCTGGAGGCTGTGCGCGAGCGCGCCGCGCTCGTGGGCGAACACTATGAAGCACGCCGCAACCCGCCACCGGCTCCGGGCGGTTTCGGGATCGCTCCCTATCGGCCTTTGCCGCCGGAGCGGCTCTATCTCGATGAGCAGAGCTTTTTGCGTCTGATCGAGCGGCACCGGCGGTTCTTCTTCTCGCGCTTTGGGGCGCCGCCCGCGCTACCCACCGGGGTAGAGCGCTGCGTTGATCTCGGGGGCAAACCGGCGCGCGACTTCGCCCCCGAGCGGGCGAACCGCGAGATCAACCTCTTCGATGCGATCGTCGCCCATCTGCGCGCGCTCTTGGCCCACAAGGAGCGCCCGCTTCTGACTGCGGCGAGCGAAGGGGCGCTCGAGCGGCTCAAGCAGGTGCTCGACGATCACGGACCCTTGCCGTTTGTGCGCGTGCGCGATGCGCGCGAGTATGCCGAGTGCACCGGAGTGGCGCTCGCGGTGCTACCGCTCGAGCACGGGGTGGTGGCACCGGGACTGCACATCCTCACCGATCAAGACTTGTTGGGCGAGCGGCTGGCGCGGCCGCGGCGACGGACGCGCCGCTCGGATCGCCTCATCCCCGATCTTTCAGCGATTTCGGAAGGCGATCTTCTGGTCCACGCCGAGCACGGGATCGGCCGCTTCGAAGGGCTCGTCACGCTCGAGATCGCCGGTGCACCCCACGACTGTTTGAAGCTGGTCTATGCCGGCGGCGATAAGCTCTTCGTGCCGGTTGAAAATCTCGAGATCCTCTCGCGCTACGGCCATGCCGACGATGCGGTGCCGCTCGATCGGCTGGGCGGCGCTGCCTGGCAGCAGCGCAAGGCCAAGGTCAAGGAGCGGATCCGCGAGCTCGCCCACGAGCTGGTCAAGATCGCTGCCGAACGCGCCACCCGCAAGGCCCCGGTACTCGAGCTGCCGGTCGGGGTCTACGACGAGTTCGTCGCTCGGTTCCCTTACGAGGAGACGGAGGACCAGCTGCGCGCGATCGAGGCGGTGCTCGAGGATATGGCCTCGGGACGGCCAATGGACCGCTTGATCTGCGGCGACGTCGGCTTCGGCAAGACGGAAGTAGCGCTTCGCGCCGCCTTCGTCGCCGCGATGAGCGGCAAACAGGTGGCCGTGCTGGCCCCGACCACCTTGCTCGTGCGCCAGCACTACAAGGTGTTCTGCGAACGCTTCGCCGGCCTACCGGTACGAGTCGCTCAGCTCTCGCGTCTTGTGAGCGCGAAAACGGCCGAGAGCGTGAAAAAAGGCCTCGCCTCGGGTGAGATCGATATCGTCATCGGCACCCACGCGCTTTTAGGCAAGGGTGTGAGCTTTAAGGACCTCGGCCTTGTGGTGATCGACGAGGAGCAACACTTCGGCGTCGTTCACAAAGAAAAGCTCAAGCAGCTCAAAGCCGAAGTGCACGTGCTCACGATGACCGCCACGCCCATCCCGCGCACGCTGCAGATGGCCTTGGGCGGGATCAAGGATCTCTCGGTGATCGCGACGCCGCCGGTCGATCGTCTGGCGGTGCGCACCTTCGTATTGCCGGTCGATCCGGTGGTCATCCGCGAGGCGCTGTTGCGCGAGCACCATCGCGGTGGGCAGAGCTTCTACGTCTGCCCCAAGATCGCCGACCAGCCCAAACTCAAAGAGATGCTCGATGCACTCGTCCCCGAGCTCAAGGTCGGTGTCGCCCACGGACGCATGGCGGCAAGCGAGCTCGAAGAAGTCATGGGTGCGTTTTACGAGGGGCGTATCGATGTTCTTTTGTCAACCAACATCATCGAAAGCGGCCTCGACATCCCGCGCGCCAACACGCTCATCGTCCACCGTGCCGATCTCTTCGGGCTTTCCCAGCTCTATCAGTTGCGGGGCCGCATCGGTCGCGCGAAGGTGAGGGGCTATGCCTACTTCACCGTGCCGGCCGATCGCAAGCTCGCCGAGACAGCAGAAAAGCGGCTCGAGGTGATCCAGTCTCTGGAGGGCTTGGGTGCCGGCTTCCAGCTCGCGAGCTATGATTTGGATATCCGCGGCGCCGGCAATCTCTTGGGCGAAGAACAGTCCGGGCACATCAAGGAGGTGGGCTTCGAGCTCTACAACGCCATGCTCGAGGAGGCGGTGCGCGAGCTCGCGAATCAGCAAGGCCAGGCGCTGCAAGCCGGGGCGGGAGACTGGACGCCGCAGATCACCATCGATGCTCCTGCGCTGATGCCCGAGGGGTGGGTGGGCGATCTCGATTTGCGGCTCTCGCTTTACCGCCGGCTCGCGAATCTGACCGAGCCCGAGGAGCTCGACGCCTTTGCCGCCGAGCTCGTCGACCGCTTCGGTCCCATGCCCGAGGAAGCGCACAACCTCTTGGAGATCGTGGCCATCAAGCAGCTCTGCCGCAAGGCCAATGTGGCCAAGCTCGATGCTGGCCCCAAGGGCATGGTGGTGAGCTTCCACGACAACCAGTTCCCACGTCCCGAACGGCTGGTGGCCTGGATCGGCAGGAACGGCGGCCGCATCCGCATCCGCCCCGATCACAAGCTCGTGTTGAGCGAAGAGACGAAGAGCCCCAAAGAGCGGCTCATCAAGGCCAAACGCCTCGTAGCCGAGCTGGCCAAGCTCGCGGCCTGAGGCGGGGAGGGCAGGCATGCTCGTCTTCACCCATTCAGCGAGCCTCGAACATGACACCGGACCCGGCCATCCCGAACGGCCGGAGCGCATCCGAGCGATCCTGCGTGCCCTCGATGACGCCAAGATAGCGGGACTTCGCCGCCGCGAAGCGGAAGAGGCCGATCTTGAGGCGGTCCGTCGCGCCCATCCCGAGCCCTATCCGACCCGGATCCGTGCCGCGATCCCAACATCCGGGCTCGCCTATCTCGACCCCGACACGGTCGTCTCACCGGGCTCTTGGCGCGCTGCGCTCACCGCCGCAGGCGGAGCGATCGCAGCCGTCGAGGCAGTGTTAAAAGGCGAGGACGAGCGCGCTTTCTGCTGCCTTAGACCCCCTGGACACCACGCCGAGCCGCAGCGCGCGATGGGCTTTTGTCTTTTCGACAATGTCGCCATCGCCGCATTGCACGCCCGCCATGTATTCGGCATCAAGCGGATCGCGATCGTCGATTTCGATGTCCACCACGGCAACGGTACCCAGGCGATCTTCTGGAACGATCCCGACACGCTGTATGTGTCGACCCACCAATGGCCCCTTTATCCGGGCACCGGCCGCGAGACCGAAACCGGCGCGCACGGGACCGTCGTCAACGTACCGCTGCCGCCCGGCACCGACGGCAAGGCCTACCGCGCCGCGGTGGAGGCCAAAGTCCTGCCGCGCATCGACGCCTTTGCTCCGGAATTGTTGTTGATCTCGGCGGGCTTCGATGCGCATCGCCGTGATCCGCTCGCCAACTTCGAACTCCTCGAGGAGGACTTCGCCTGGATCACGCGCGAGCTCGTGCGCCTTGCCATCCGCCACGCCGGCGGGCGGGTGGTCTCGGTGCTCGAGGGCGGCTACGATCTCACCGCGCTTGCGGCAAGCGTGGTGGCGCATCTGCACGCGCTCGCCGAGACGAACTGAGGTCGAGAATGGCAGAGGAACCGCCGAGCGAGCTGGAGCGGCCGATCGAGAGCTTGAGCTTCGAAGAGGCGATGGCCGAGCTCGAAGCCTTGGTGCAGAAGCTCGAGCGCGGTCAGCTCGATCTCGAGGCGTCCATCAAGGCCTATGAACGGGGTACGGCCTTAAGGCGGCATTGCGCGGCGAAGCTGCGCGAGGCCGAGCTCCGCGTCGAGAAACTGAGCGTCGAGCGCGACGGTTCGCTGCGTCTTGAACCTTTTGTTGAGCGTCCATGACGGCCGAGCTCGCCAGGGCGGCGCTCGCCGAGCACGCACGGCTCGTCCAAGCGGAGCTCGAACGGCTCTTCGATGAGCTGAACCGCGCCGCGCAGGAGCCGGCAGAGAAGCGGCTGATCGCCGCTATGCGCCATGCCACGCTCTTAGGCGGCAAGCGGCTGCGGCCGTTTCTCGTCAAGGCCGCAGCCGAGCTCGGCACCGCGCACCCGGCTGCGGTCCTGCGGGTGGGCGCCGCGATCGAGTTCCTTCACTGCTATTCTCTCGTTCACGACGATTTGCCGGCAATGGATGATGCGCCCATGCGCCGCGGGCAGCCGTCGTGCCATGTCGCGTTCGACGAGGCGACGGCGATTCTTGCCGGCGATGCCTTGCAGGCGTTCGCGTTCGAAGTGCTCGCGCGCGACGATTGGCCGGCGTCGGCTGAGCTGCGCAGCGAACTCGCAGCTGGCCTTGCGCGCGCTGCCGGCGCGCTCGGCATGTGCGGTGGCCAGGCCCTCGATCTTGCGGGTGAAGGACGCGCGCTCGAGGAAGCGGCGATTGTGCGCCTGCAAGCGCTCAAGACGGGAGCGCTCATGGCCTTCGCTTGCGAGGCGGGGGCGCGGCTCGCGGGACTCGCCGGCCAACGGCTGGAGGCGGTGCGCAGCTTTGCGCGCGAGCTCGGGCTCGCCTTTCAGATCACCGACGATCTTTTGGACGTGACGGCGAGCGCCGAGCGGCTCGGCAAACCCGCGGGGGCCGATGCCGCACGCGGCAAGGCGACGCTCGTGCGCTTGTTGGGGACGGAGGGCGCGCGGGCGCGGCTCGATGCAGTGCGCGCGCGGGCGCTTGCGGCGCTTGACAGCGTGGGGGCGGAGGCGCTCCTGCTGCGGGCTACGCTCGAGCTCGTGATCGAGCGAAGCCACTGAACGCGCCGAGGAAAGCCGTCATTCCATGGTGCTCACCCCGCTCCTCGATCGCATCCGGGATCCGCGTGATCTGCGGCAGTTGCCGCGCGAGCGCCTCAAAGAGCTGGCTGCTGAGCTGCGCGCCGAGACCATCGATGCGGTGTCGGTGACCGGCGGACATCTCGGAGCCGGTCTTGGGGTGGTCGAGCTCACCATCGCCATCCACTATGTCTTCGACACACCGCACGACCGGCTGATCTGGGACGTCGGCCACCAGTCCTACCCGCACAAGATCCTGACCGGGCGGCGCGACCGCATCCGCACCCTGCGCCAGCCCGGCGGGCTCTCCGGCTTCACCCGCCGTTCGGAGAGCGTTTACGACCCCTTCGGTGCGGCGCACAGCTCGACTTCGATCTCGGCCGGCCTCGGCATGGCGGTGGCGTCGCGGCTGATCGGCATCGACCGCCGCGTGATCTGCGTGATTGGCGATGGGGCGATGAGCGCCGGCATGGCCTTCGAGGCGATGAACAATGCCGGCGCCCTCAAAGAGCGCATCATCGTCATCTTGAATGACAACGACATGTCGATCGCCCCGCCGGTGGGTGCGATTTCCAATTATCTCTCGCGCGTGGTGAGCTCGCACGCCTATCGGGGCGTGCGCCATGTCGCCAAGAAGATCAGCCAGGCGCTGCCGCGCCCGCTCGCACAAGTGGCCGCACGCGCCGAAGAATTCGCGCGCGGACTGGCCACCGGTGGCACGCTGTTCGAAGAACTCGGCTTTTATTACGTCGGCCCGCTCGACGGTCACGATCTCGACGCGCTCGTGCCGGTGCTCGAGAACGTGCGCGACGATCCCACCTTGGGCCCCGTCCTCGTGCACGTGGTCACCCAAAAGGGCAAGGGCTATCCGCCAGCGGAAGCGGCGGCCGACAAGTATCACGGGGTCGACAAGTTCGACCCCGCCACAGGCGTGCAGCTCAAGAAGCGGCCGGCTGCGCCCACCTTCACATCGGTCTTCGCCAAGGCCCTGATCGCGGAAGCCGAGCGCGATGAGCGCATCGTGGCGATCACCGCCGCGATGCCCTCGGGCACCGGGCTCGATAAGTTCGCCGAGCGCTTTCCGGAGCGTTTCTTTGATGTCGGCATTGCCGAACAGCATGCGGTAACCTTCGCCGCTGGGCTCGCCGCTGAGGGCATGAAGCCGTTCTGCGCCATCTACTCGACCTTCTTGCAGCGCGCCTACGACCAGGTGGTGCATGATGTCGCCATTCAAAAGCTGCCGGTGCGCTTTGCCATCGACCGTGCGGGGCTCGTGGGCGCGGATGGCCCCACCCATGCCGGCTCTTTTGACCTCGCCTTCTTGGGTTGCCTTCCCGGCATGGTGATCATGGCAGCGGCGGACGAGGCCGAGCTCGCCCATATGGTCGCCACCGCAGCCGCTTATGATGAGGGCCCGATCGCCTTCCGCTACCCGCGCGGCGAGGGGCCGGGAGTGCCGGTGCCGGAGCGCGGTCAGGTGCTGCCGATCGGCAAGGGCAGGATCCTGCGTGAAGGCAAACACCTGGCCATTCTCAACCTCGGTGCCCGCCTCGTCGAGTGCATCAAAGCGGCTGAGGAGCTCACAGCCCGCGGCTTTGCGCCCACCCTTGCTGACGCACGTTTCGCCAAACCCTTGGACCGCGAGCTGATCCTGCGGCTTGCCCGCGAACATCCGATCCTGATCACGATCGAAGAAGGCTCGATCGGCGGGTTCGGAAGCCATGTGCAGCAGCTGCTCTTGGAGGAGGGCGTACTCGACCGCGGCCGGCTCAAGCTCAGGAGCATGGTCCTGCCCGATCGCTTCATCGACCATGGAACGCCCGCAGGCCAATATGCCGAAGCCGGCTTGAACGCCGAGGCGATCGTCGCCAAGGCGCTCAGCCTGCTCGATCCCGCGCGCAAGGCTCGCCGCACCCCCAAGGCCGCGTCTTCGCTCGGCGTCTCGGCGCGGGCGTGAGCGCGTCTGAGAAGAAAAAGATCCGCCTCGACCAGCTGCTCGTCGAACGCGGTCTCGCGCCCAACCGCAGCCGTGCCCAAGCGCTCGTGCTCGCCGGCCGCGTGCGCTCGGGCGAGCGCCGTCTCGACAAGCCGGGCCAGCTCGTCCCCGCCGACCTCGTGCTCGCGGTGGAGGGCGGGGAAGGGGAGGAGTGGGCCTCGCGGGGAGCGCTCAAGCTACTGGCTGCCCTCGATGCCTTCAGCGTCGATCCGAGCGGCAAGGTGGCACTCGACATCGGTTCTTCGACCGGCGGCTTTGTCGATGTCTTGCTGCGCCGCGGCGCTAAGCGCGTCTATGCGGTCGACGTCGGCAAGGGCCAGCTGTTGTGGCGGCTGCGCACCGATCCCCGTGTCGTCGTGCTCGAGGGCGTCAATGCCCGCTATCTCAGTTCCGACCACGTGCCCGAGCCCATAGAGCTCCTCACCTGCGATGCGAGCTTCATTTCGCTCAAGCTCGTTCTCCCCCCGGCGCTGACGCTTACCGCCCCCGGGGCAATCCTCTTAGCGCTCATCAAGCCGCAGTTCGAAGCGGGCCGCGAAGCGGTGGGCAAAGGGGGAGTGGTGCGCGATCCGGCCGTTCACGCGCGCGTCTGTGCGGAGATCGAAGCCTGGCTTTCGCAGCGGCCGGGTTGGCGGGTGCTCGGCATCGTGCCCTCGCCGATTTTGGGTCCAGCGGGCAACCGAGAGTTCTGGATCGCCGGGCGGCGCGAAGCGTGAGGGCGCGAGCCGCAATAGACGCGGCTCATCCGGCGCGTCTGAAGCGGCGGAATCCGGCTTCGAGATCGCGGATGAGATCTTCGGGGTCTTCGAGGCCGACGTGGATGCGCATGGGCTGGCCGGGCTCGGTCCAGGGCACAGCACTGCGCAAGGGCCGCGGATCGGTCGGGATCAACAGGCTCTCGTAGCCGCCCCAGGACGCACCCATGCCGAAGAGCTCGAGATGGTCGAGCAAGGCCGAGAGCTGCGCCCGCGAACAGGGCTCGAGAACGAACCCGAAGAGCCCGGAAGCACCCAGAAAGTCGCGCCGCCAGAGATGGTGACCGGGATCGTCTGGAAGAGCGGGGTGCATGACGCGGCGCACTTCCGGCTGTTGGCGCAGCCACTCGGCGATCTGAAGGCCGCTTTGCATGTGCCGCTCGAGCCGCACAGCGAGCGTGCGCAGCCCGCGCAGCGCGAGCGTACACTCATCGGGGCCGGCAGCCGTCGCCACTTCGAAGACGCCATAGCGCACGCGCTCGAAGAGTTCTTCGGTGGTCGTGATCACCCCCATCATGAGATCCGAGTGGCCACCGATGTATTTGGTTGCCGCTTGGATGCTCACGTCCACGCCCAAAGCGAAGGGCTTACAGAAAA
Organism: Pseudomonadota bacterium; assembly: GCA_030549795.1. Lineage (GTDB taxonomy): Bacteria > Pseudomonadota > Alphaproteobacteria > Geminicoccales > Geminicoccaceae > JANXAZ01. The sequence goes on from JAUQQO010000008.1 coordinate 18,208, forward strand.
GCGGCGAAGCCCAGGTGTTGTCCATGACGACGACCGCACCGGACCTGTGCGCCACTTCACAGATCGCGCGGATGTCTTGCATCTCGAAGGTGAGCGAGCCCGGCGCTTCGAGGAAGACGACTCGGGTGTTGGGGCGCATGAGGGCAGCGATGCCGGAGCCGATGTCGGGCGGGAAAAAACTGCTCTCGATGCCGAACTTCTTAAGAAGTCCCTCGGCCAGCCGGCGGGTGGGCCCGTAGACGCAATCGACCACGAGCAAATGGTCGCCAGTGCGCAAGAGCGCGAGCAAGGTGGCGGCGATCGCGGTCTTGCCCGAGCCCACGGCGATCGACCGGTAGCCGCCCTCGAGGCGGGCGATCGCGTCCTGCAAAGCGGCGGTGGTGGGCGTGCCGTAGCGGCCATAAGAGCCGGGTTCGCCGTAGCGGCGCGAAAGGAAGGACTCGACGTCGGGAGAGAGGACCGTCGACGCACGCCAGGTGGGCGGATTGACGATGCCGTGCTGGGCCTCGGGGTCGCGGCCGAGCGTGGTCACGAGCGTGGCGTCTTTCATGATCCAGGCCCTCGTTGAAGCGGCGCAGGGCTTAGCACGCACGGCTGTCGGGTCGAAAGCGGGGCGGAGACGGAGGCAGCGGCGGGCGAGCCATGCGATTGACGATTGGCAGGGATGCGAGACCGTGCAAGAACTGCAAAACGAGCGGGGAAACGGCGATCCGCAGCCGGAAGGCTGGATCTCATCCGCAAGCGAGAGGAGGGAGCAGGATGATCAACCGCATGCTGGTCGCGGGGGCGGCTGTGGGAGTGCTCCTCGCGGTCGGAGCTGCCGAGGCGGGGGAGACCTTTGAGGCGGTCAAAAAGCGCGGTTTTCTCTTGTGCGGGGTGAACAACAGCGGCCTGCCCGGGTTCGCCCAGGTTGACGACAAGGGCAATTGGACGGGTCTCGATATCGACGTCTGCCGGGCGGTGGCGGCAGCCGTCTTCGGTGATGCGAGTAAGGTCAAATACGTTCCGCTCTCCGCCAAAGAGCGCTTTACGGCGCTGCAATCGAAAGAGATCGACGTTCTCTCGCGCAATTCGACCTGGACGCTCGCGCGCGATACCGCGCTCGGCCTCGACTTCGTGGCTGTCAATTATTACGACGGCCAGGGCTTCATGGTTCCCAAGAGCCTCGGCGTAAAAAGCGCCAAGGAGCTCGACGGGGCATCGGTGTGCGTGCAAACCGGGACGACCACCGAGCTCAACCTGGCGGACTTTTTCCGTGCCAACAACATGAAGTACGAGCCGGTGGTGTTCGAGACCAACGACGAGCTCATCACCGCCTTCCAGGCTGGTCGCTGCGATGTGTTCACGACTGACCAGTCGGGTCTCTACTCGAGCCGCACCAAGTTCGAGAAGCCTGACAACTACATCGTGCTGCCCGAGGTCATTTCGAAAGAGCCGCTCGGGCCGGCGGTGCGCCACGGCGACAATGAGTGGGCGGATGTGGTGCGCTGGTCGTTCTACGCCATGGTCGAGGCGGAGGAGCTGGGGGTTACCAGCAAGAACGTCGAGGAAATGAAAAAGAGCACCAATCCCAACGTGCGCCGGCTGCTCGGTGTCGAGGGCGAGCTCGGCAAGGGACTCGGCCTCCCCAACGACTTCGCCGCCAAGATCATCGCCCAAGTCGGCAACTATGGTGAGAGCTTCGAGCGCAACCTCGGCATGAACACGCCCTTGAAGATCGAGCGCGGCTTGAACGCGCTGTGGTCCAAGGGCGGTCTTATGTACGCGCCGCCGTTCCGTTGATCGTGGCACCGGGCGCCCGATCTGCGCGGTCGGGCGACCCTCTGCCCGCGTGATCGGGGAGGCGAGGGATGGCGAGGGAGGTGGCCGCGGCTCCGCCCACACGGGTACCCCTTTGGCGGGATCGCCGGGTGCGCGCCCTTCTTGCGCAGGTGCTCGTACTCGGGCTCGTCATCGCCGGGGTCGGCTATCTCGTCCACAATACGATCGTCAACCGCGAACGCCTCGGCGTCGCTTCGGGCTTCGATTTTCTCTGGCGCACTGCCGGCTTCGACGTCTCGCAGGCGCTCATCGACTTCGGTGCCGAACGCTCATCGTACGGCCGCGCCTTTCTCGTGGGACTTCTCAACACCCTCTACGTCGCAGCCGTAGGCATCGTGCTCACCACGATCATCGGCTTTGTCATGGGCATCGCGCGGCTGTCCTCGAATTGGCTGGTGGCCAAGCTCGCGCTCGTGTACATCGAAGTCATTCGCAACGTTCCGCTCTTGTTGCAGCTCATTTTCTGGTACGTGGTGGTGCTGGGAGCCTTACCCGGCCCACGCGAAAGTGTGGTGGTTTTCGATATCGCCTATTTGAACGTCCGCGGGCTGTTTTTGCCCAAGCCGATCTTCGAAGCGGGAGCGCTGTTCGAACTCGCCGCGCTTGTCCTCGCCATCCTGGCGGTGATGGTGCTCGCCCGCTGGGCGCGCCGACGAAGGGAAGCAACGGGCAAGCCCTTCCCGACCTTCTGGGTCGGCCTCGGCATCCTGATTGCGCTTCCGCTCGCCACCCACGTCGCGCTCGGTGGGCCCATCAGCTTCGAATATCCGCGCTTGACCCGCTTTCGTCTGGAAGGTGGGATCGTGCTCTTGCCCGAGTTTTTGGCAATCGTGCTCGGGCTTTCCGTCTATACGGGAGCATTTCTGGCCGAGATCGTGCGCTCTGGGATCCTCTCGGTATCCAAAGGACAACTTGAGGCGGCGGCGGCGCTCGGTCTTAAGCCCAAACAGACGCTGCGTCTGATCGTGATCCCGCAAGCACTGCGCGTGATCATCCCACCCCAAACCAGTCAATATCTGAATTTGACCAAGAACAGCTCGCTCGGGGTGGCGATCGGCTATCCCGACTTCTTCAACGTCGCCGGCACGATCAACAACCAGACCGGCCAAGCGGTGGAGGTGATCGCGATCACCATGGCGGTCTACCTTTCGTTTAGCCTTGCCATCTCGGCGTTCATGAACTGGTACAACGCCAAGATGGCGCTCGTGGAGCGTTGAGCCGTGGCGACCACCACGGCTCCGGCCCTCGAGCCCTTGCGCCCGCCCGCGCAGGCGCGCTTGGGGGTATTGGGTTGGCTCAAGCGCAATCTCTTCAACTCCCCCTTAAACAGTCTGCTCACCGTCCTCATCCTCTACCTTCTCTGGGTAACACTTTTGCCCCTGTTCGAGTGGGCGGTGCTCAACGCGGTCTGGAACGCCAACAGCAAGCAGGAATGCGAGGCCGCTTTCCGCGCCGCCGGGGGCGAGGAACCGGTACGCGGTGCGTGCTGGGCAATACTTAAGGCCCGCCTCGGGCAATATCTCTACGGCCTCTATCCCGCAGAAGAGCGCTGGCGGGTCAATCTCGGCTTCGCACTCTTGGCACTCGCCATGGTGCCGCTCTTTTTGAACATTCGCTTGAACAAATTGCTCTATGTAGCGATCTTGATCGTCGTCTATCCTCCTGTCGCCTATACGCTCTTTCTGGGCGGGCGCTTCGGCCTGCCGGTGGTTGAGACGCATCTTTGGGGTGGGCTGTTCTTGACGCTCGTGATCGCGGGCGTAGGCATCACCGCCTCGTTGCCCTTAGGTGTGCTCTTGGCGCTCGGCCGGCGCTCGCAGATGCCGGTGATCAAAGCGCTTGCGGTGGCCTTCATCGAGCTCGTGCGCGGTGTGCCGCTGGTTACCGTGTTGTTCATGGCCTCGGTGATGCTGCCGCTGTTCCTTCCCGAGGGTGTTACCTTCGATAAGCTCTTGCGGGCGCTCGTGGGCGTGTCGTTGTTCTCGGCGGCGTACATGGCGGAGGTGGTACGCGGCGGTCTGCAGGCCATCCCGCGCGGTCAATACGAGGCAGCGGCAGCGCTCGGGCTCGGTTATTGGAAGATGATGGGGCTCGTGATCTTGCCACAAGCGCTGCGGCTCGTGATCCCCGGGATCGTCAACACCTTCATTGGATTGTTCAAGGACACCGCGTTGGTGCTGATCATTGGTCTTTACGATCTCCTCGGTATGGCGCAGATCATCATCAAGGATCCGGCCTGGTTGGGTCTCGCGCCGGAGACCTATCTGATCGCGGGGACGGGCTTTTGGATCTTCTGTTTCGGTATGTCCCGCTACAGCATGGCGCTCGAGCGCCGCCTCGGCCTCGGGGAGCGGCGCTAGACGCCTGGCGGCGGGGGAAAGGATCCGAGATGCGTGAGCGCGGCGACGGCGAGCGGCCGATCATCGAGATGATCGACGTCCACAAATGGTTCGGTGATTTTCACGTTCTCAAAGCTATCAACCTCGAGGTGAAGAAAGGACAGAAAGTCGTCGTCTGTGGCCCCTCGGGCTCAGGCAAATCGACGATGATCCGCTGCATCAACCGTCTCGAGGAACACCAGCGGGGACGCATCATCGTCGACGGCATCGAGCTCACCTCGGATGTGCGCAACATCGACGCCATCCGCCGCGAAGTCGGTATGGTCTTCCAACAGTTCAACCTCTTCCCGCACCTCACCGTGCTCGAGAACCTCACCTTGGCACCGATCTGGGTGCGGCGCATGCCGCGCAAGGAGGCCGAGGAACTCGCCATGTTCTTTCTCGAGCGGGTCAAGATCCCCGAACAGGCACACAAATACCCGGGCCAACTCTCGGGCGGGCAGCAACAGCGGGTAGCGATCGCCCGCGCTTTGTGTATGAAACCCAAGATCATGCTGTTCGATGAGCCGACCTCGGCGCTCGACCCCGAGATGGTCAAAGAAGTCCTCGACGTCATGATCGAACTCGCGAATGAGGGGATGACCATGATCGTGGTCACCCACGAGATGGGCTTTGCCAAATCGGTCGCCGATTTCGTGGTCTTTATGGACAAAGGCGAGATCGTCGAGGTGGCCCCGCCGGAAGAGTTCTTCGCCAATCCGAAATCCGAGCGCACGCGCCTCTTCTTGAGCCAAATTCTCTCGCACTGAGCGCAAGAGACGAACAAGCTCGCGCTCGGGGAGCGCCGAGCCGGCTGGACAAACCCGGCGTGACGGCGCCCTTGGGCGATTGCCGGCGCGACGGGAAGAGCGGGGTTCGCACCTCAGCCACCCGTGCTCCCGCCGCTCGGGCTTGTGCGCGCGCCGGGTCGCGGGGCATCCGGGCAAAGGCAATCTGCCGCCGACCGCGAGCTGCGCTCGTTTCCTGCGCGCCGGCGAAGCCTTGCGCGCAGCCCGGAAGGACACAGCGCGGCGCGGACGAATCGGGCGCTGCGCACCGCGCGGCGCGTGGAGCTTTTTTGGGAGGATGAACGGCGCGGCTGTGTCGAGGACGCTGCGAGCCAGCGGGCGCTTTCAGGCGGCGAGGGGCGACCTCGCCGAGATGGCGGCTGGGTTTTCCCGCCTCCGGGCGGTCCAGCCGAGCCAAGAGCTCGGGCCGGTAAGGCCGCCAAAAGGACGCAAGCCTGCATCCAAACGCGATCACCCGTGAGCTCCTCGCGCGGTCCAGGATCGGCTCGGGCACCCCGCCGTCGGCGCAGCCGGTCGCTCGCTGTGCGCACCCCGATGCGCAAGATCTCGGCAGCGCATCAGGCACCTGGCACCGCGATGTGCTCCGCACGGTGATCCGCTCCGGCGTGTCGGTAGGGGCTGGGCTCGGCGCGCGGAGCTCGTGGGGCATCGCTTGCGGGAGCTGCCAGAACTCGACGGGTGCGCTTCAGGTTTGGGGGAAAAGGAAGTCCGGGTCGGGGCCCGCAACGGTGCGCGTTGCGGGGGGCTCCACCTTCGGCAGCCGGCTGCGGAGGTCGCGACACGCCCCTTGGGCCGCCTCACGCATCGAGGACGCACCGCGCCCTCGTGCTCTTAGCGCGAATGCCTCTTGCGCCCAGAAGGCATGTTGGAGTCGGTGCTCCCATTCTCGGCCTGCGCGCGAGGCTGAAGCCGAGCGAACGGGTGGGTATGAGCGCGTGCCGGCGTCGGATGTGCGCTCATCGGATGTGGGCTCGAGGCGGTGATCTGTCCTCGCTCGTGTTCCACGAACCGATCGAAGCAGTGCGCGGCGCACCACTCATGCCGGTACGTATTTGTCATAACAAACCTTATGCGAGCTAAAGCGGCGCTTGGCAGCGTCACACCACCGCCTACCTCTCTCGGCTGGACCCCAGGCGCCGGAGCGAGGAAGCATGAAGCGATTGGCGGCAGCACGGCTCGACCACCGCGGCGTGCTCGCGGTTGCGGGCCAAGACGCGCGCACCTTCCTGCAGGGCTTGCTCACCAACGATCTCAACCGACTTACAGCCGATCGAGCGCTGTGGGCAGCGCTCCTTTCACCCCAGGGCCGCGTACTGTTCGATTTCGGTCTCATCGAGGCCGAGAATACCATCCTTTTGGACGTCGAGCATCAGGCGCTCGCCGAGCTCGTTCGTCGGCTCTCCCTCTACCGGCTGCGCGCGCAGGTGGCGTTCACGGATCAAAGCGCGACCTGGACCGTGCTCGCCCTGCCCGAAGCGGATGCCGTCGCGCACTTTGCACTCGAGCCCGAGCGCGGAAGGGTGCGGCGTATCGGTGCGGCCATCGTCTTTGTCGATCCGCGGCTGGTCGAGCTCGGGGTGCGCGCCCTCGTGCCCGCGGCCATGGTCGCCTCCTGGATGTCCGAACACGGGCTCGAGCCGGTCTCGGCCGAGCGCTACGCGGAGCATCGAATCGCTCTGGGGGTCGCAGAGGGCTCAGCCGACCTACCGCCCGGCAAGGCGTTGCCGCTCGAGGCCAATTTCGATGCCCTCGATGTCATCTCCTTCACCAAGGGCTGCTTCGTGGGCCAAGAGGTGACGGCGCGCATGGAGCATCGCGGTCTCGTGCGCAAGCGGCTCGTGCCGGTGCGCTTTCTGGGATCGCCGCCACCGGCGGGTGCAACGGTTGCATTGGAAGGGCGGGAAGTCGGCGAGATCCGCTCGGTGTTGGGCGCGCGCGGGCTCGCCCTCTTGCGCAGCGAGGCCTTGGGGCGTGCGCACCTTGAGGTCGACGGCACCGAGATCGCCGTCGAGCTCCCCTCCTGGCTTCTCGAAGAACTTCAGCCTTGACATAGGGCTAAATACCTATAGACTCCTAGGCGAGGCCTAATGATAGGTCCTCGGTCATCGCTCTCCGCCCTCCCCCGCCCGGCGGCCGCCGCGTCTAGGCCTTCGAGCCCGACGCGGCGGCCGCTCTCTTCCGCCTCCGTGCAACGCAACGCTCCT
>JAUQQO010000019.1 GCA_030549795.1 Pseudomonadota bacterium
TGAGCCTTGCCAAAAGGGGGTGCCGCCGACCCTCGGCAAGGCGACAAGAGGCGCGCCCTTCGTGGCTCCGCCCCGATTCCAGGCGTGCGCGTGCGAGGGGGGCGCGGATTCGGGCGAGAAGGCGGATCAGCTGCGGCTTTCCCCGTCGCTTTTGATGTCCAGGCACGCGCTTTCGCGCAACCAGCACGCGAGGGTCGCGATCTCGCGGCGCCCCACGCAGCCGGGTCGTCGAATCGGCTAGGAAAGAAGGCAAAGCGCTGCTCGGCCGGCTGCCTTTAGCTCGGTGAACTTCGAGCCGAGGGGCTCGAGGATCATCGGGTGTGTGCGTGCGCTTCTCGTTTTCCACCGGAGCGAAGCGCTTGCGGCTCTTTAGAACGCTACTTGGTCGCCACCTTTGAGCGCGAGGATGGCGCGGGCTTCCGCTGGTGTTGCGACTTCGAGCCCCAGCCCCTCGATGATCTGGCGTACCTTGCGCACCTGTTCGGCATTGCTGGTCGCGAGTTTGCCGGGGCCGATCCACAGCGAGTCCTCGAGCCCGACGCGGACGTTGCCGCCCATCGCCGCCGCCATCGCCGCGATCGGCATTTGCGCGCGGCCGGCACCGAGGACCGACCAGCGATAGGCGTCGCCGAACAGGCGGTCGGCGGTGCGTTTCATATGCAGGACGTCTTCGGGATGCGTCCCGATACCGCCTAGGATCCCGAACACGGTCTGCACGAAAAGAGGAGGCTCGACGAGCTTTTTATCGAGGAAATAGGCCAAGTTGTAGAGATGGGCGGTGTCGTAACATTCGAACTCGAAGCGGGTGCCGTTCCCCGCACAGGTTTTGAGGATATACTCGATGTCCTTGAAAGTATTCTTAAAAACATAGTCCTTGCTATTTTCGAGATAAGGACGCTCCCAATCGTACTTGAATTCCTTGTAGCGCTCGAGCATCGGGAAGATGCCGAAGTTCATCGAGCCCATGTTCAAGCTGGCGATCTCGGGCTTGAAGACGGCAGCCGGTGCCACGCGCTCTTGCACGGTCATCCCCAGCCCGCCGCCCGTGGTGATGTTCACGATCACATCCGAGCGTTGTTTGATCAGCGGTAAAAAGCGCGCAAAGGCTTCCGGGGTTTGCACCGGCCGTCCAGTTTCGGGATCGCGGGCGTGCAGGTGTACGATCGCCGCCCCCGCTTCCGCGGCCGCCACTGCGGCGTCGGCGATCTGCTCGGGCGTTACCGGCAGATAGGGCGACATCGAAGGGGTGTGGATCGACCCCGTCACCGCACAGGTGACGATGACTTTGCGCGCCTGCGCCATCTCGCGCCTCCCCTTCTCAACCCTCTTGCTCCGACCGCTCGCCCGATAGCCTTCGCCGGTGAGCGGAGCAAGCCGCGCCCGTGCAAACGCGCTCGGCTCGGCTGGGCAGGGGAGGCCGATGCACGTTTAAGGCGCGCGTTCGACCGGTCTTGGACGCCGCTGCGCGCGTGGCCTAAGCTGCCCGGTGGGCTCTTCGTTGCGACCGCGTCGCCAGACGACACCAAGGGGGAGGCATGCGCTACGATCCAGGGCTCGTTCTGCTTTCCGTCCTTTTGGCCGCGCTTGGAGGCTATCTCGGCTTCGCGCTCGCCGATTCGTTCCGCGATGCGGCCGGTTTTCGCCGTCGGTTGCTGCTCGCCGCCGCTTCGGTAGCGCTCGCGCTCGGCATCTGGACCATGCATTTCGTGGGCATGCTCGCCGCCGAGTTGCCGGTTGCGGTCGGCTATGCGGTGTTGCCGACACTGCTCTCCTTTCTTTTGTGCGTGTTGGTGGTCGGCGTTTCGGTGTTCTTCACCGCTGGCATGCCGCCCCGCCCGATGCATCGCGCGCTGGCTGCGCTCACCATGGGCCTCGGTATCGCGACCATGCACTATTTGGGCATGAGCGCGTTGCGCGGCGTCTTCTGCGTCGACCACGATCCCCTCTTTGTCGCCGCTTCCGTGGGTGTGGGCGTTCTCGTCTCGGCGGGCGCACTCCTTCCCTTCAGCCGTCCGCGTCGGCGTCTGGCTCTCCTGCCGAGCGCGCTTCTCTTTGGAATCTCGGTCGCAGGGCTGCACTATACCGCGATGGCCGGGGTCCGCTTCGACTTCGAGGTTCTCTGCACTGCCTACCCCGGCGAGCTCGTGATCGGCGAACAAGAGCTCGCGATCGCGGTGGCCCTCTCGGGCTTCCTCGTCGCCGGCAGCTTTCTTCTGTACCTGTTGCCCGAGGCGCCGCCGAGCGCTGCGTCTGTGCTGCCGCGGCTTGCGCCGCACGTGGATGCCGCTGCGGCGGGAAGCTCGGCCCCGGCGATCGCCACCACCGCGGAGCCCCCACCCCCACCGCCTCTTCCACCGCCGGCTCGCGTTCCCGTTCAGGGTTTTGAGGGCGTGCGCCTGCTCGCTGCCGAAGAGATCGTCTGCCTGCGCGCCGAGGCCCATTACACGCGCGTCTTCGATGGTCGGCGCGAGGGCTTGTGCGATTGGTCGATTTCGGAAGCCGAGCGCAAGTTGGCCGCCCTCGGCTTTTATCGCTGCCACCGCTGCCACCTCGTGCGCCTCGACCGCATTCGCGCTCTGCGCCGCGCCGGCAAGGGCGCTACGGTGGTCCTTGCCTGCGAGCCGGCGCGCGAGGTGCCGGTAAGCCGCGGTCGCTTAGCCGAACTCGAACGCCGGTTGGGTCTGCGCGCCGCCCGTGCCGCCCTTGCAGACGGTCGTGCGCGCCTCGTTTCGGTGCAGCCGGAAGAAGAGCTCCTGCGCGCCGGCGCCGGGGCGGGAGAGGAGCGCGACGGCGTGTTTTTTGCCGCCAACTTCTGCCCCAGCCGTGGCACCCTCGACGTCTTCATCGAACCGGTGTTGCCCCCGCCCGAGCTCGTCATCTTCGGAGAGAGCCCGGTTGCGGTCGCCACTGCGGAACTGGCCCTGCGCTTGGGGTTTCGCGTGTGCGTCGCGGCGGCCGATCCCGCTGCCCGCGGCTTTCCTGCTGAGGTCAAAGACCTCGAAGCGCCGAGCGCGTCGCCTCCTGCGCTGCGCTTTGTGCTCGTAGCGACGCAGGGCCAAGGCGATCGCGAAGCACTCGAGCGGGCCCTCACGCTTGAAGCCCGCTGGCACGGCCTCGTTGGCAGTCGGGCCAAGCTCGCTGCTCTTGCGCGTGCCCTCGAGCGCCCCGATCTCCTCGAAAAAATCGAATGCCCGGCCGGGGAGGCGATCGGGGCAGTCGAGCCGGAAGAGATCGCGCTTGCGATCCTCGCCCGACTCACCCAGCTGCGGCGCGCCCAAAAAAGCGCGGGCGAATAAAGCACACCCGCTCATCCGCTCGCGACACGGCCGCAGCTCCCTTCCAACAGAGCCTTTTGTTCGTTCCCGCGCCACGCGTGCCCTAGCCCGGAGCGCTTGGCGTTCGAGCAGCGTTGCCAATTGCGCGCTTGCGTCTTCGTACCGAGCTGCGATCGAACCGCGCATGGCCGAGAAGCCATCGTCGCGCGCAAAGGCGACGGCCCTTGCGATGCGCGCGCCGCTTCCCAGCCGGGAGCGTCCCGAAAGCGTTTTTCTGCCCCCGATCGGTCTCCTTCCGCTGGCCTCAAACTGCCCACGCGCGCGGCGTGATAGCCGACGCGAGGGGATGACGGTTCAAAGCGCCTGCGCGCGCCTCTCGCCGCCAGTGGGAACGGCACGGGCTAGCCTGTCGCAATCACCCGCGCTTGTGGAAAAGCAGCAAGAGGAGGTGCTGCGCCCTCGGACCCGAGCACCGCGAGCGCCGTTGCAAGACCGTCTGCCACCACTGCTTCGGGGGCGAAGACGGTCACGGTGCGAGCGGGCGCGGGTTCGCCCGTGCGCGGATCGACGATCCGCGGCACGCCCGCGACGATCGTCGCCGAGGTGGCGAGTGCTCCCTCTTCGAGCTCGAGGATGCCGCCGGGTATTGCGATCCGCCACCGCCCCTCGCTTGCGCCTTCTCCCGACGCCCGCAGCTCGCCCAAATCGACCAGCATGCGCTGAACACCATGTTGGCGCAAGACGCTCGCGATCCGATCGGTGAGATAGCCTTGCGCGATCCCGTCGAGCGTCACCGCCATCTTCGGATCTTTGAGAACAACGGCTTGCGGGCTCACCTCGAGCGCCCGCCAGTTGACGCGCCGGCGGGCGGCGCGGCGCTCTTCGCGCGGCGCGCCGGCGGCTATGGCTTGCCACAGCGGCTGGACGGTCGGATCGAAGGCGCCCTCGGTGAGCTCGGCCAAGCGGCAGGCGAGCGCCAGCACCTCTATGAGCTCGATCGGGGGAGAGCGCAACACGCTCTCGGCATTGAGCCGCACGAGCGCGCTTTGTCGATCGTAGAGCGAGAAGATGGCTTCGAGCCGCGCGAGCTCGTCGAGCGCAGCTGCGATCGCGCGACCCGCTCGATCCCGTTCGAAACCTGCGATCGTTATTGCGGCAGGTGCACCGAGCGCCACCCCCCGCCAACGAACGACGCGAGGTTTGGTCGGCGAAGATCCAGCGCACAGAAGCGCCGCGCCAACACCCAACAGTCGCAACACGCGCCTTCGCCGCATCCCTCCCCCCGGCTCGGCCCCATGCGCGTAAAGTTGCATGTGAGGGGAACGCGCGCCTTGACGGCGATCAAGGAACCGGCGGCACCGGCCGCTTAGCTTTCGGCTGCATCGTGGTCGCCGAACCCGTCCCGGTTCGACCGCGGAGTGATGAGGGAGCGAACCGACGATGGCCGAGACGAGCGAAGGCGAAGCGCCGAAGCGGATCCCCTTCATGCAGCGGCTGCTCGACAATCCGTTCCTGCTCCTCTTCCTGGGCGTGACGGTGCCCACCGTTCTCTACCTGCTTTGGGGCGTGATGGAGCTCTCCCAGATCCCCGTCGCCCGTTGAGCGGAGCAATGCTATGGCCGTTCATCCTCCGGAAAGCCGAGTCTGGTGGAACGAACCGATCCCCAAAGGCGAGCTCGTCTGGGTCACCGCGGCGTTCCTTTGGGGCGTCGTTATGTTCGTGATGATGATCTGGTGGCACCTCGAGGGACGCCAGAACCTATCCACTGAAGTGTATCGTATCGACCCCGAAGTGTTTCGCGCGCGCGTCGAAGCCTTCGTCGCACAACACAAGGTCGGCGAGGAGGGCACAACGGGGATCCCCATCGTCCGCGTGCCACCCGGCGGCGACGCCTACATGCTGGGGCGGCTCTGGGAGTGGTGGCCGGTGCTCGAGCTCGAGAAGGGCAGCACCTATCGGCTCCATCTCTCCTCGCTCGACTGGCAGCACGGATTCTCGCTGCAGCCTGTCAACATGAACATCCAGATTCATCCCGGCATCGAGCACGTAATCACGATTACGCCCACCGAGGCCGGCGTGTTCAGTGTGGTGTGCAACGAGTTCTGTGGCGTGGGCCATCACCAGATGATCGGCCGCATCCGTGTGGTCGAGCCCGGCAGGAAAGGGTGAACCATGGCAGCTGTTGCAACCGGAGCGAGCGGGCTCGCGGCGCTCGCCGCGCGCTTTCGGACATGTCCGATCACCGGCCTTAAGATCGAGGCCGCCGCCGAGACGTTGATCAAAGCCAATGCGGTCGCCGCCGTGGTCTTCCTTGCCATCGGGGGCGCCTTGGGCCTTCTCGTCGCCCTTACCCGCTGGCAGGCGGTACACCTGCTCGGACCGGACACATTCTACCTCGTGCTCACCGCGCACGGGATCAATGCGCTCTTACTGTGGGTGATCTTCTTCGAGGTCGCCGTCCTTTATTTCGCTTCGGCGGTCGTTTTGAATTGCCGGTTGGCCACCCCGCAACTGGCCTGGGTCGCCTTCCTGCTCATGGTGCTCGGCTCGCTCACGGTGAACTGGGCCGTGCTGCAGGGCGACAGTTCGGTCATGTTCACCTCATATGTGCCGATGCAGGCCTCGCCGCTCTTCTATCTAGGACTGATCCTGTTCGCGGTGGGAGCGTTGATCGCCGTTCTCATCTTCTTCGGCACGCTCGTGATCGCGCGCGAAGAAAAGACCTTCGAGGGCTCGGTCCCGCTCGTCACTTTCGGCGCAATCGCGGCCGCCGTCATCGCGGTGTTCACGATCGCTTCGGGCGCGATCATCCTCGTTCCGACTTTCTTGTGGTCGCTCGGCTACGTTCGCCACATCGACAGCATCATGTACAAGCTCGTCTGGTGGGGCATGGGTCACTCGAGCCAGCAGATCAACGTCGCCGCCCACGTCGCCGTCTGGTATCTTATCGCAGCGGTCGTCCTCGGTGCCAAGCCGATCTCGGAAAAGGTAGGCCGGATCGCTTTTCTCTTCTACCTCGTGTTCCTGCCGATCGCAGCTGCCCACCACATGTTGGTGGAGCCCGGTCTTTCCGCCGAGTGGAAGGTCTTTAACACTTCTTATGCGATGTACTTGGCTGTGCTCGGCTCGATGATCCACGGCATGGCAGTGCCGGGGGCGATCGAAGCGGCACAGCGGGCGCGCGGCTACACGAACGGCGTCTTCGAGTGGCTGAGAAAAGCGCCTTGGGATAACCCGGCCTTCTCCGGCATGTTCCTCTCGCTTGTGCTGTTCGGTTTTTTGGGCGGCATCAGCGGGGTCGTGCTCGGGGCCGAGCAGCTCAACATCATGATGCACAACACGCTCTATGTGCCCGGGCATTTCCACGGCACCGTAGTCGCCGGCACGACCCTCGCCTTCATGGCAGTGACCTATCTCGTCTTGCCCGTGATCTTCCGGCGCGAGGTCATGTTTCCTAAGCTCGCGCGCTGGCAACCCTGGCTGTTCGGCATCGGGGTCGCAGGCACCTCGCTGTTCATGCTGGGTGCCGGCACGCTCGGCGTCTCCCGCCGGCATTGGGATATCACCTTCGCGGATGCCCCGCTCGGCTTCGAATATCCGCCGACCGCCTTTCTGATGCTGGGGTTGAACGGCATCTTCGCCATCCTCGCCGCCGTGGGCGGCGCCCTTTACATCGTCATCACGGGGGCCTCCGTGCTCTTCGGCGCGCGGGTTGGACCCGAGGGCCCAAAGACGCCAATCACGGCGGCGCCCGCAGCGGCCGGAGTGGTGGGTCGATACGGTAGCGCTGGAACGCTCCACCTACCGGGAACCTATGTTCTTGTCGCTGTTTTCTTCGTCTCCTTCGTACTCTACTATTTTGTTAACTGGCGATATTTGTCCGAACTTTGGCCGATGGGCTGAGCGTGACCGCAGGCAAGGAAACGTCCCGTGCTGGCTATTGAGGCGCGCTCAATCTCGCGGCTCGTGGCTGATCTCATCTCGGTGTTCAAGCTGCGGATCGCGGTGTTCATCACCGTGGCCGCGCTCGGCGGCATGGCCATCACCCCGGGACCGTTGCCGAATGCCGAGCGGATCGGGTTGCTCGGGATTGGCGTCTTCGTCTCCGCGGCGGCCGCCGGGGCGTTCAACCAGCTCTGGGAACGCGAGCTCGATGCACGCATGCGGCGCACCGCCGCGCGTCCGTTTGTGACCGGCCGTTGGCGCGCGGGCCCTCGGTGGTACGTCGCGGTGGTTCTGCTCGCGTTTTTCGGCGTGGGGCTCGCCCTGCTCGCCACCGCCTTCTGGCCAGCGCTCTATACGCTCGCAGGCGCGCTCACCTACGCGTTCGTCTACACCGTTTGGCTCAAACCGCGAACCTGGCTCAACATCGTGGTGGGCGGCCTCGCCGGCTCCTTCGCCGTGCTCGCGGGTGCGGCGGCGGTCGACCCCCGTCTCGCCCCCGAGCCGATCCTCCTCGCCGTCGTCCTCTTCTTGTGGACCCCGCCGCATTTTTGGGCGCTCGCGATGGCCACCAAAGACGATTACGGGCGCTGCGGCATTCCGATGTTGCCGGTCATCGTGGGCGATCGTCTGTGCGCCAAGATCATCTTCGCCCACGCGCTCTTGCTTTCCCTCTTTGCTCTTTTGCCCGCGACGTTCTCGATGGGCCGGATCTACCTCGCTGCCGCCCTCACAGGTGGGCTGTGGTTCGCATGGAAGTGTTGGATCCTGCTGCGCGAACCGGTGAAGAAGAACGCGATCGGCGCCTTCTTGGCCTCGCTCGTCCAGCTCTCCTTGCTGCTCGCGGGCGCGGTGGCCGACCGGCTCGCCGGGAGCCCTTAGGGTGATGGGCCCTCTGCTCTTCCTCGCAGCCCTCGTCGCAGCTTATGCCTCTGCCCTGGCTGCTTCCGTGGTCACCCCCGAGCAAGCCCTGGCCAGAGGCGAAGCGGCGATCGGCCGCACACTTCCCGATCTCGCGTTGGTCGACAGCAACGGTAGCGCGCTGCGCTTGGCCGAGCTCGAGGGTCGGCCGATCCTCCTCTCCTTTGTCTACACCGCTTGCAGCACTGTCTGCCCGGCGATCATCCAAAATCTCTATCCGGCGGTACGAGAGGCGCAGCGGCTGTTCGGACCGGAGAGCTTTGCCACGCTCACCATCGGCTTCGATGCCCGCAACGACCGACCCGAGCGGCTACGCGCCTTCGCCCGCGTGCAAGGGGTGGATCTGCCGAACTGGCGGTTCGCGACCGCGGATCAAGAGACCATCGACCAGCTCGCCGAGACCCTGGGCTTCGCCTATTGGCCTTCGGCCGGCGGCTTCGATCACTTGGCGCTGGTCTCGGTGATCGATCGCGAGCGCGTCGTATATCGACAAATCTACGGCGGTTTCTTCTCGACTCCGCAAATCGTCGAACCACTCAAAGACCTTATCTTAGGCCGCGACCGCCCGTTGTATTCGTTGCCCGCGCTGATCGACCGCATTCGTTGGTTCTGCACCGTCTACGATCCGCGAGCCGATCGCTATGCCTTTTCGTACGCGTTCTTTGCCGGCCTGATGGGGGGAGGAGGAACGCTCTTGGCTTTCGCGCTGTGGATGGTGCGCGAGTGGCTGCGCCGCTCGCGCACGGCAAGAGCGCGATGACCCGCATGCGGGCGATCGTCCGCGCCGGCTTCGATCGCGCGGAAGCCCTCTTGGGCCTCGCCTTTCCGCCGGCGTGGAACCCGCTCCTCAACCTCGGCGGCCTCGGCTTCTTCTTCTTTTGGATCGTCACCGCGAGCGGGATTTATCTCTACATTTTCTTCGACACCGGGGTGACGCAGGCTTACGAGTCGGTAGAATATATGACTCGCGAGCAATGGTACGTCGCGGGTGTCATGCGCTCCTTCCACCGCTACGCTTCCGACGCGCTCGTGATCGCGGCCGGGCTCCATCTGTTGCGCGAGTTCGGCCAGGATCGCTATCGCGGCGTGCGATGGTTCTCTTGGGTGACCGGCGTCTTCGTGTTCGGCCTCGTTTTCGTGGCTGGGATCACCGGCTATTGGCTGGTCTGGGATCGTCTTGCCCAATACGTCGCCATCGTGATTAGCGAATGGCTCGATGCACTCGGGATCTTCGGTGAGCCGATCGCCCGCAACTTCATGGCTCCCTCCGCCCTCGACGATCGCTTCTTCACGCTCATGGTCTTCATCCACATCGCCGTCCCGCTCCTCGCCTTGATCTTGATGTGGGTGCACCTGCAGCGAATCAGCAAGCCCAAGATCAATCCGCCACGCGGACTGGCGGTGGGGGCCTTCCTCTCCCTTCTGATCTTGTCCCTTATCCATCCCGCGACCAGCCAGCCCCCGGCCGATCTCGCCACCGTCCCCGATCCCGTCGCTCTCGACTGGTTCTATCTCGCCGCTTTTCCGCTGCTCGAAATTCTACCCGGCCCCCTCAGTTGGGGTACGGCGCTGTTTCTCGTGGCACTCGCGCTTGCCATCCCCTGGCTTCCGCCTATGCGGTTGCCTCGTCCCGCCCGGGTCGATCTCGCCAATTGCAATGGCTGTGGCCGCTGCTTTGCCGATTGCCCGTACAATGCGATCACCATGGTCCCGCGCAGCGACGGCGCGCCCTTCTCGGCGCAAGCCCGGGTCAATCCCTCCTTGTGCGTGCGCTGCGGGATCTGTGCTGGAGCTTGTCCCACCGCGATGCCGTTTCGGCGCGCGCGCGAGCTCTCCCCGGGCATCGATCTGCCCGATCTGTCGATCGCCTCCTTGCGCGACCGCGTCGAAGCGGAAGGCGCACGGCTCGCGGGGCGGGGGCGGATTATGGTCTTCGGCTGCGCGCATGGTGTTCCCCTCGAGGGCCTGGCGAGCGAGCGGGTGGGCGTCGTGCGGCTCGCCTGCGCCGGCCAGCTGCCGCCCGCCTTCGTCGACTATGTGTTGAGCGAGGGCCTCGCCGACGGCGTGCTCGTCACCGGTTGTGCCGAGAATGCGTGCCATGCGCGCTTCGGCATCGCCTGGAGCGAGGCCCGTTTCGCGCGCACCCGCGATCCGCAACTGCGCAAGCGTGTGCCCGCCGAACGGCTCAAGACGTGCTGGGCGGGAAGGCTCGGCCGCCCGGTGCTCGCGGCCGAACTCGCCTCCTTCGCTCACGAACTCGAAGCCCTACCACAGCTCGCGCCCCGCCAACCGAAGCGCGGCCTCTTGGGCCGCACGAAAGTCGAACATGCTTAAGATCGCGCGATGGTCGGGCCAGGCGCTTTTCTATGCCGCTGCCGCCCTTCTCACCGGAACGTTCGCGAGCTGGCCGAGCTGGTCGCGGCTCCCGGAAGGCGCCGCGCAGATCACCGTCGCTTTCATCCACGCCGGCGCGCGCAAGGAGGCATGCCGAAAGCTCTCGGCGGAAGAGATCGCTCAACTGCCGCCGCGCGCGCGACGTCCTTCCGATTGCGGACGCGAGCGCGTACCCTTGCGCTTTGCCCTCGTGCTCGATGGGCGGCCGATCGTGGCGCGCACCCTGCCACCCGGCGGCGTCCTCGGCGACGGACCTTCGCGGTTCTACGAGAAGCTCATGGTGGCGGCCGGACGGCACCAGCTCGCGCTTCAAATGGCCGACAGTGGCCGCTTAGAAGGCTTCGATTACGAGCAGTACTTCGAAGTCGATCTGCGGCCGGGGCAGAACTTGGCGATTGATTTCCAGCCCGACCGCGGCGGTTTCGTCATGCGCTGAAGGAGGCTCGAGGTGACGCTGATTGCCTGGCGCCAAGAGTTCGAGACCGGCATCCCCGACGTCGACCACGAGCACAGAGAACTCGTGGAGCTGATCAATCGGCTGCACGAGGCGCTCGTGGCCGGGGCCACCAAGGAGGAGGTCGCGCGCTTCTTAGGCGAAGTCTTCGCCAAGATCTCCGCGCACTTCGCTCTCGAAGAGACGATCATGCGCAAGCACCGCTATGACGAATACGCCGAGCACAAAGCGGATCACGAGAAGCTGTTGGACGATCTGCGCGACATTATGGATGCCCACGCAGCCGACGCCTATTTCGACTATCGTGAGGCCTTATCGAGCGCAGTGCGGGATTGGTTCATCGACCACTTCAAGACCAAAGACGCGCGGCTGCACAAGACGCTCGGCATCTGATCGGGAGCGGGAGCATGGCTGAACTCGTTTACCGTGTGGGCGAGCCTTTCGCCCAGGTGCTGCGCATCGTTGGCCGCGGTCCCACCTTGTCCCGGCCGCTTGCGATCGAGGAGGCCGAAGCGGCGATGGGCGCCGTCCTCGACGGCGCGGTCGATGAGCTCCAGCTCGGCGCGTTTCTCTTGACATTGCGCGCGCGCGGCGAGACCGCCCCCGAGCTCGCCGGCTTCGTGCGCGCCGCGCGCGCTCGCTTGCCCGACCTTTCCTTGCTCTGCGTCGACCTCGACTGGCCTTCCTATGCTGACGCCCACAAACAACTCCCATGGTTCCTTTTGGCCGCACGGCTCCTTGCCCAAACGGGCGTGCGCGTGCTCCTCCACGGTGTGGAAGGGGAAGGTCCGGCCAGTACGCGCGCCGGCCTCGCGGCTTTGGGCGTGCCGGTCGCGCGACACCTCGACGAAGTCGCACACGCGCTCGACCGCACCGGTCTCGCCTATCTCCCGCTCGAGCTCTTGGCTCCCAGGCTTGCCGAGCTCGCCGCGCTCAAACCCCGGCTGGGCGTGCGCACGGTCGTCAACAGTCTTCTGCGCGCCTTCGATCCGGCGCGGGCCCGCGCGCAACTTATCGGGGTCTTCCATCCGCCTTACGTCGAGCTGCACGCGGAAGCGGCACGGCTCCTCGACGGCTCCGCTTGCGCGGTCTTCAAAGGATCGGGTGGCGAGGCCCAGCGCACCCCCGAAAAGCCCTGCCGGGTGCTGCGGATCGAGGCCGGCCGCGTGCGCGAGGAGCTTTGGCCCGCGCTCTCGCCCGACGATCGGTATCCGTGGCGGAAGGAGCTGCTCGAAGTCGGCCGCCTCCGGGCGCTTTGGGCCGGAGAGCTCGAAGCCGCCGCACCCGAAGCCGCGGTGATCGGCACTGCCGCGATCGCCTTGCAGCTCTGCGGCCGTGCCGACACTCCGAGCGAAGCGCAAGAGCTAGCCGAGCGACTCTGGCGCGACCGGCCGCGCTTGGCTTCGGCCGGTTAAGGATCAGGAGCCGAGGCCGGCGCGCTCCACGATCAGCCGTCGAATGCCCGCCAGCCGACCGACCGGCCCGGCGTAGACTACCGGGCCGGGAGCGTTCCCGATCGCCGCCTCGACGTCGTCTTTGCCGTGGGGACCGGCGTCGACGAAGAGCCCGAGCGCGACCACGGGTTCGTTGCCGCGCGCCGCCAGCCGGTCGGGCAGGAACGGGAACTGTTCCAAGAAGGCGATATCAACCGCAGCGAAGGCTCCCGCCTGCTGCAGTCGTCGCGCGAGCTTTTTAGCGGCGAGGCCGTTTCCCGAATGCCGCGGCGTGCCGTGTCCTACCAAGAGCAGCGTCGTCATGCGCGGCTGCCAACCCCGGCTCTGCGCAGCGCGAACCGCCGCCGCGCCCACGATCGCGGCGAGCCCGGGGTGAGTGCCGACGGGCGCCGTGAGGAGGGCGCCGAAAAGCCCCGCGAGGCGCTCGCGCAGGCGCTTGAAGATGTATCCCTCGCTCATCAAGAGCGGCACGACCACGCTCGGCTTGGGCGCGCGCTCGGTTGCCGCGCGGATCTCGGGCTCGCCGCGCAGGCACCCGACGGCGATCGTCACACCCGGCACGAGCGTAGCGAGCGCGAGCGCGTGTTCGGCCGCCGTGCCGGGTCCTCCTGCGACCCCGTGCGTCGCGACGAGCAGAGAAGCCGGTGCTCTCAGTGGCTGGTCCCCTCGGATCGACTGATCTTGTTGCCGACGTTGTACTTGCCCGATGGCTTGGCGGCCGGGATGCGTTTGATCTCTTCGAGCGTGCGCGCGTCGTAGACGACGACGGCGCCATCGCGCTCGCCGACCGAGAGCAGGACGGAGCGTCCGTGGCGGTCGAACTCGGTGTGCGCGGCGAGCGTACCCGGAACGGGGGTCAAGGTCCTCGCGATTGTGAGGCTCTCTTTGTCGATCACCTGCACGGTGTCGCGCTTTCCACCGAGACTCGCATCGAGCCAGGCGTAGGGGCTGTTCTCGTGCGAGCGCAAAAAGAACCCGGGGCCTATGGTCTCGATGCGCTTTATCACCTGCCAACTCTCGGTATCGAGCACGGTGAGCGTGGCCTCACGCAGATTCGGAAACGCGAGCACGCGCCTCCCCTCACGTTCCCAACTGATCCCGGCGGCAAGATGAGGGAGCCCGGCTGAGGGCACTTCTGTGACCACCCGCCCCAGGTCGAGGTCGATGACGCGCAACTTGGTTCCGTCGCGCGAGGATCCCACGACATGCCGCCAGGCAGGATCGAACACGAAATCCTCAATGGGCTCGGGCAGTTCCTCGATCCGCCGAACCGGAAACGGTCCCAGCGAAGAGGCAATCGCTTCGATCCTTCCCTGCTCGTATCTGGTGACGAGTCGGTCGAAGACCGGTGGCGCATTCGGACGCCAGTCGATTTCCCAGATCTCGGGAAGATCCTTGAGGGCAACAACGAAGCTCTCGCGCGGCGGAGCGGCATAGACCGCGCTCAGCCGCGAGCTTCTCTTGTCTCTGCGATCGCGCACCTCGATCACCTGGAGAGGGCGCAAGGTCTCGGCTTCCAACAGGACGAGAGTGGGCGGCAAGGAATTGGCGACCGCGAGCACGCGGCCGTCGGCCGAGATCGCGAGGTTGCGCGCGTTGATCCCGGCTCTGACCTCGCCAACGGGCTGCAGTGACCAAAGATCGTAGCGCAGAACCCAACCGTCGCGGCTTAAGATGTGCACGAAGCGGCCGTCCGGGCTGAACTTCGGGCCGCCGTGTACGGCGATGGGTGTGGGAAAGCGCGCAAGGCGCACCAGCCGATCGCCATCGATGATCGATGCGTGATGGTCTCCTTGTTCGATGAGGACGAAGAGATTGAGCGGATCCGCTTCGTGGACTGGTCGCGCGGGCAGCTGGTGCAGAGCAAGGAAGAGCCGCCGCGACGCCTCAATATCGGCGGTTGTCCAGGCAGGCGGGGTTTCAGGCTCACGATAAATGAAGGCGACCAGAGCCTCGATCTGTTCCGGTGCGAGCATATGCGCGAACCCGGGCATTTGCGTCGCCGCGCGCCCCTGCGCGATGATCGTACGCGCATGCTCCCTCGTAAGACGCCCGAGGTTGGAAGGAAGCAGCGCCGGACCCGTACCGCCGAGGCGGTCCATGCCGTGACAGACGGCACAGTGGGCCGCAAACAGCGCCCGTACCTGCGCCTCCTCTGCGCGTGGCGCAGCTGCAAAGCCGAGCACCCCTAATGCGGCGATCGCGGGATCACGCCACCGCATGGGCGGGCTCCGCGACGATGCCGAGCTCGGCATCGCTTAAGTAACATCCCGGGTCTTCGGCGAAGGGGTCGCCGTAGGTGCGCAGCGCGCGGATCCGCGTATTGCCGTTGCAGATCGCGAATTCGGGGCAACCTCCGCAGCGCCCCGAGATCGCCCGAGGACTTCGGCGCAGTCCGGCTAATATCGGATCCGAGAGATCGCGCCAGATTTCTGAAAAAGGCCGTTCTTTGACGTTGCCGAGGCTGTAGTGCCACCAAAAGGTATCGGGGTGGACGTTGCCGAGATTATCGATGTTCGCGACGTTCGTTCCGCTGGCGTTGCCGCCCCAGGCCTCGAGGTGTGCGCGGACGTGCGCAGCTTTTTCCGGAAAGCGGCGCTCGACCCAACGCAGGAGATAGACCCCATCCGCGTCGTTGTTGCCGGTGACGAATTCGCTGGCGCGCCCCGAGCAGACGTGCCGCCAGGCCCGCTCAATGAGCAGATCCATCGCGGCCCGCGTGGTGGCGTGAGCCGCATCGGCCGTGCGGTAGCGCCAACCCCGGCCTGAATAGACGAGATGGGACAAGTAGAATTTATCGATGTGCTCAGCTTCCAGGAGATCCAAAAGGGAGGCGAGGCTCTCCGCGTTGCGCTCGGTGAGCGTGAAGCGAATGCCCACTTTCATACCGCGCGCGCGCAACAGACGGATACCGTCAAGGGAGCGTTCAAAGGCGCCGGCTTGGCGACGGAAGCGGTCGTGCACCGGACCGACGCCATCGAGGCTCACGCCCACATAGTCATAGCCGACTTCGGCGATGCGATCGGCCATCGGTTCGTCGATCAACGTCCCGTTGCTCGAAAGACCGAGGTAGAAGCCGAGCTGCTTGGCGCGCCTCGAGATCGCGAAGATGTCGGGCCGCAAGAGCGGCTCACCGCCGGAAAAAATCAGTACCGGCACGCCGAAGGTGCGCAGATCGTCCATCACCCGAAAGACCTGTTCGGTAGAGAGCTCGCCCGGGAAATCGACGTCGCTCGAAAGCGAATAGCAGTGGATGCAGTTGAGATTGCAACGACGAACCAGGTTCCAGATCACCACGGGTCCGGGCGGGTCTCGCCGGCGCGGCGGGGTGGGACGAACGAGTTCCTCGAGAAAGCGGGTCAGCCGGAACATGGCTCGTCCTTTGCTTCGGGGTCCTGCGGGCGCAGGCGAAACCCCGTCTTCTTGAGGATGCGGACACTGTAGAGAACATCCGAAGCGCGACAGGCGTCGCCCAACAGGGCAGCGATCGCCGCGCGTTGCCCTTCTGTTTCTTCGCGGCTCTTGCCATGCACCATGGCGAAGAGGTTGTAAGGCCACACCGGCAGACGTCTTGGGCGCAAATAGCAGTGGCTCACAAAAGAGAGCGCGCCCACGGTGCGGCCGAGGCGGCGCGCATGGGCGTCGTCCACGTCCCACACCGTCATCGCATTGGCCACAAAGCCGAGTCGGAAATGGTTGGGCACCGCAGCAACGCGACGCACAATGCCACGCTCCTGCAGCCGGCGCAGCCGCGCCAGCAGCTCCGCCTGCTCGAGGCCGAGTGCGCGCGCGAGCACGGCGAAGGGGGTGATCGACAGTGGCAAGCCGTCCTGGCTTGCGAGGAGGATCTGACGATCGATCGGGTCCAGCGTGACGTTTTTCATAACGGCAGCGTAAGCTCAAGCCGATATTCCTCAAGCTTGGGTAGAGCAAGCACCTCGAGGCCGGTTTCCCGCTCGATCCGGGCGATCGCGTCCAAAAGTCCCTCGCGCCGCTCGACCGCGAGCACGAACCACATGTTGAACCAATGCTCGCGCTCGTAGTTGTGGGCGACCTCGGGCAGCTGCTCGAAGAAGCGGGCTACGTCTTCGAAGCGATCGCAGGGAACCGCCATCGCGCACAGGCACGTGGCCCCCCCGAGCTTTTCGGCGTCCAACATCGGCGCGAAACGACCGACGACACCGGCCGCGATCAAGCGCGCGAGCCGTGCCACCACCGTCGCCTCGGTCGTCTCGAGAGTGGCTGCGAGTTCGGCGAACGGGCGTTCCACGAGCGGAACGCCGCGCTGCAGACTCGCGACGATGGCGCGATCGATGGGGTCGAGATGGCCGTTCCTCATCGCTCGGCCTCCGGAACCTGCCGCGCGTGCGCGGCGTAGCGGGCCGCGCGCTGGACGAAGGGGCGGCGCGAGAACAAGATCGCGTGCGGGACCTGTACGAGCCCGCAGCGTGCGAGGATCGCTTCGATCCGGCCGAGCGTCTGCGCGCGCTCGCGCCCGAAGACCATGCAGAAAAGATTGTAGGACCAAAGCGGGAGCCGCCGCGGCCGAGCGTAGCAGAGCGCGATCTCCGCTTCGCGGGCGAGGCTTTGCCCGGCGCGCTCGAGATCTCTATCTGCCACGTCGAGTACCACCATGGCGTTGGCGGCATACCCGAGCTCGGCGTGGCGGACGATGAGCCCGAACCGGTTGATCACCCCCGCTTCGCGCAGGGCGCGCAGCCGCTCGATCACCTCGGCTTCCGTGATACCCACTTTCTCGCCCAGGGCGGCGAAGGGGCGCGGCAGAAGCGGTAGCCCATCTGCGAGGGCGGCGAGTAAAAGGCGATCGGATGCGCTCAGCTCCATGGGAGGGGAAATCCGAGATCGAGCTTAAAAGGCCGCACGAGCGGTAGATCGAGGACGGGAAGGCCGCTGCGCGCCTCGATGGTGGCGAGCACCTCTTCGATGCGCGTCCGGCTCTCTGCTGTTACCACGAACCAGAGATTGAAGCGGTGTTCGCGCTCGTAGTTGTGGTTGACCTCGGGGAAGGCGCTCACCAAGTCGGCTACCTCCTCAAGACGCTCGCTCGGAACCGCCATCGCCGCGAGCGTGCTCGCGCCGGCACGGTTGGGAGCGAGCGTGGCACCGACCCGGGCGAGGGCGCCGGCTTCGCGCAGCTCCGCGAGCGCTACGATGACCTCCGCCTCGCTCGCACCCACTGCTTTCGCCATCGCCGCGAAGGGACGGGCGACGAGAGGAAAATCACGCTGGAAGCGGTCGAGCAGCGCCCGCTGCAACTGCGTGAGCGGAAGCGGTGCGGATCGGCGTGGTGCGGGCGGGCCCATGCTTCAGCTCCCGATCCGATGTGCGCGCGCGGTGGAAAAGATCCCGGACGGCTTGTCGGCCGGCAGCGCCGCGAGCAGGCGGCGGCTGCGCGGCTCGATCACCAGCACCCGATCGTCGTCACGCGCCGAGAGCCACAGCTGGTCACCGCGCGGCGCGAACTCGAGGTGCAGGATCGCGCGCCCTGGTGCGAGCGTTTCCGCTACCGTGAGGTGCTCGAGGTCGAGCACCTGGACCGTGCCGTTGTGGGGAGGGGCGAAACTCACCCAAGCTTCGCGCCCGTCAGGACGGACGACGACGAAGACGGGCTGCCCGAGCAGGGGGATCCGCGCCACCTCTTGCCAGTGCTTGCGATCGACGACCAACACTTCGTGGCGGCCTACGGCGGGCAAAAAGAGGTTCGCGCCCGCCGCCGCCCAGCCCTCGAGATGGGGCATCTTGTAGACGGGCAGGGGGACTTGACCGCGCCCGTAGCCGTCCAGGATCCGCCTGGGCCCCGCCTCGGGGTGCCAGAGGTCGACGAGCACCAACCCGTCCTCCCCGAACAGACCCGCGAGGTAGAAACGGCCGTCGGGGGTGACGTTGCCGTCGTAGGGAAGGCTGCCGACACCCGCGAATTTCGTGAGCTGCGCCCGTGTACCGTCCGGACGCTCCAACAGCCAGATCTCGCCCGCCTCGTAGAGGCTGAATGCGAAGCCGCCGTCGGCCGTATCGACGAGGCCCACCACCTTCGAGCGCGTACCGTCGGCGCCGATGGCTGGCACCTCGAAGAGCGGAGAGAGGCTGTTAGCGTCGAATAAGCGCACCCCCCCGGGATCGTAGTTGGCAACCGCGATGATGCGGCCGTCGTTGGAGATCGCTCCGCCAATGGCGTTGCCCGCCTGGACGATGCGCGCGACGATGCGCTGTTCGAGCAGGTCGACCTTGCTCAGCCCGCCGTCGCGGCCGAAGACGAACGCGAAGCGACCGTCGCGCGAGAAGACCATAGATGCGTGCGAGAGGTCGCCGAGCCCTTCGATCCTGCCCACGACTGTGCAGTGCGTGCTCTCAGCAACCACGAGCGCGCCCCGCGCCCGCTCGACGATCACCATGAGATCGCCCGTGCCGCGCGGCTCGAAACAGGGAACCGCGGCGCCAGCGGCGGGCGCGGCCGACGCGGCAAAGCCGGCGGCCAAGAGTGCGCGGCGCCTCACGGGACCCTCCCCGCGCGCAACAGCGCGACCAGGAAGCGCGCCTCTTCCTCGCTCAAAAACGCTTTCCACGGCGGCATGGGCGTTCCGGGGCGTCCCTCGAGCACGGTGAGTACGAGCGCCTCGGGATCCTTCTCGGCGAGCGTTTCCGGCAACAGAGGCGGACCGAGACCGCCCTTGAACCAGAGGCCGTGACAGGCGCCGCAATCGTGGCGCAACAGCTGCACGAGTTCGGCCCGACGCGCTGACGTGACCGCCTCCTGCGCCACCGCGCTCGCGCGCGCGTCGCCGAGGCCGACGAGGACAAGGACCGACACGGCCGCCCGTGCCCGCTCACGCATGACCCGCCACTCCGAGCCGGGCGAGCCCGTCTTGCGCGCGCACGGCTTCCCCTAGCGGTGCGAGCGCGTCCACCACGCGGCCGATCATGAACAGAACGGGCGAGGCCAAGCGCGCGCTCGCTGAAGCCGCAGCGATGCCGGCAAGAGGAGCCCGCACGATGCGCTCGTACGCCGTCGTGCCCTGGGCGATCGCGGCGGCCGGTGTCGCGGGGGAAAGGCCGTGCGCGATCAGCTTGGCCGCGATCTCCGCGATGCGCGCGAGCCCCATATAGACCACGAGCGTGGTTTCGGGATCGGCGAGGCCGCGCCAATCGAGCTCGAGGGGAGCGTCTTTCTGGCAATGGCCGGCGACGAAGCGCACGCCGGTGGCGAGGCCACGGTGGGTGAGCGGGATGAGGGCGGTTGCCGCGCAGCCCGCGGCCGCCGTGATTCCCGGGACCACTTCGACCCTGATCCCGTGGTGCACCAGAAAGGCCGCCTCTTCGCCGCCGCGGCCGAACACGAAGGGGTCGCCGCCCTTAAGGCGCACCACCACCCGATCGGGGGCGGCGAGCCGCAGCAACAGCCGGTTGATCTCCTCTTGCGCGAGCGGGTGCCGACCGGGTGCCTTGCCGACGTCGATCAAACGAGCGCGGGGCTGGACGAGGGCGAGCACGCCATCGCCCACCAAGCGATCGTGCACCACCACGTCGGCGAGCTGGAGCAGCCGCGCCGCCTTGAGGGTCAAGAGTTCGGGATCGCCCGGTCCGGCGCCTACGAGATAGACGGTCGGCGGTTGCATGGGTGAGCTCCGCAGCTCCCGGCCCCGGGGTGAACCCCGGGGCCCGGGATCGTGCCTCAATAGATGTCCTTGCGAGTGTTGTAGACGTTGAACTTGCCGGTCGGTGTAACGATCAGCGGATCTTTGATGACCTTCTTGAGTTTGCGGGTCTTGTCGTCGACGACGACGATCGCGCTTTCCTGGTTCTTCGCGTTCCACACCGAGAACCAGATCTCGGTTCCGTCCTTATTGTACTCCCCCTGAACCACGCGGCGCATGCCCTCGGCGATGCCCGACCAGTCGCCGATCGGGACGACCTCGTAAGGCTTGTCGAGATCGTCGAGGTCGAACACGGCGACCGAAGAGGCGATCGCCGGATCCGGGTTCAAAGGCGTGTCGACCCAGAGGTTGCGGCTGTTGGGATGAGTCTTGACGAACAGTGACCCACCCCCTTGCCCGTAAAGCTTCTTGACCACTTTCCAGGCATATTGCGGATACCGCTCCGGATCGGTGCCGATCAAGGAGATCGTCTCGTCGCCCAAGTGCGAAGTCGCCCACACCGGGCCCCACTGTTTGGTCACGAAATTGGCGCCGCGCCCCGGGTGCGGGGTCTTGCCGCCGCTCTCGATGAGCGCGGCGAGCCTGCCTTCTTTGGTGTCGACGACCGCGATCTTGTCGCGCGCGTTGGCGGCGACGAGGAAATAGCGCTTGGAGAGATCGAAGCCGCCGTCGTGCAAGAAGCGCTCGGCCTCGATCATCGTCACCTTGAGATTTCTGATGTCGGTATAATCGACCAGATCGATGCGCCCGATTTCCTTGATGTTGACGATGAACTCCGGCCGATGGTGCGAGGCGACGATCGAGGCCACGCGCGGTTCGGGATGGTATTCCTGAGTATCCCAAGTCATCCCACGCGTGCTCACGACCTTCAAGGGCTCGAGTGTATCGCCCTTCATGATGACATACTGCGGCGGCCAATAAGAGCCGGCAATGGCGTAGACGTCTTCCCAGCCCGCCATCTTGCTGGTTTCGACCGAGCGCGCCTCAAAGCCGATCTTGATCATCGCCACCGTCTGCGGTGGGTCCATGAACAGATCGATGAGGTTGATCAGCCCATCGCGCCCGATGGTGAACAGATAGCGCCCGGAGGCCGAAAGCCGCGAGATGTGCACCGCGTAGCCGGTGTCGAAGACAGCACGTACCTCGTACGTCGCTCCGTCGATGAGCGCTACCTTGCCCGTGTCACGCAGCGTGACCGAAAACAAATTGTCGATGTCGAGTTTGTTTTGCTTGGTTTTCGGCCGCGCCTCGGGTGGAACCAGGACTTTCCACGAGGCGCGCATCTCGTTCATTCCCCATTCGGGTGGCGCCACGGGATCGTTCAAGAGATATTTGACCATGAGCTCGACTTGAGCGGGCGAGAGATCGCCCGAGGCCCCCCAGTTCGGCATCCCCGCCGGCGAGCCGTACTCGATGAAGGTCTTAAGATAGTCCGCTCCCTTTTGGCGGGTGATGTCGGGGGTGAGCGGCTTGCCGGTGGCCCCCTTGCGCAGCACCCCGTGACAACCAGCGCAGCGCTCGAAATAGATGCGGTTGGCTTCCTCCATCTCCGCCTTGGTAAGGGCGGGGATCCCGGGGCGGACGGCGGGCTCGCCCGGCGCGCGTTCCCCGAGCGTCTCGAGGGCCGGCTCATAGGGCGGGATCTTGGGCCGGTGCTTCTCGAGCTCGGCCGGTGCCGGTTGCCCGGCCTGCTGCGCCAGCCCTTGATCGGCGGAGAGCAAGAGCGCAAGCGCTGCCCCCGCCATCGCCCACGCCCGAACGGAACCGGTCGTCTTCATCGCGCCACCCCCTTACGACCTCGTTTCGGCTCGAGCATGCGAGCATGCGCGGACGCGTCCGTCCTTGACCGCCGTCAAGGTCTCAGCGCACGCGCTGGGCTCGATTGGCCCCTGTGGCCCCGCGTGCAGCTCCGCCCGTGCCCGCCCTAGCGCTCTTGGTGTTGTTGGTCCTCGGCCTTCACGCTCGCCTCGCCGGCGCAGAGTTCCCGCTTGACGCCCTGCGCCGCGCTTTTCCCGCCGCCGACGCCTTCGGCCCCGTGGAAGGCGATCCGCCGGTGGCCGCTGCCTTTCGCGCTGGCGAAGTGGTGGGCTGGGTCTTCTCCTCCTGGCTCACCGTCCGCTCGACCGGCTATTCAGGAGCGAAGCTCGACATCCTCGTAGGCCTCGATCGCGCCGGCCGCATCACCGGTGCCGCCATCCTCGAGCAGAAAGAACCGATCCTCGTCACCGGCCGCGACCAGCGCGACCTCGAAGCCTTCCTTGCCGCCTATGTCGGCCGCGAGGTGCGGGCACCCATCGAGGTCGGCCGCGGCGCTTCCGCGCGCGGCGGCATCGATGCGGTGAGCGGCGCCACCATGACCTCGCTCGTGCTCCACGAGGCGCTGTTGAAAGCCGCCCGCACGGTAGCGCGCGCCAAGGGTCTTTTGGGCCCCACCGGCAGGCTCGACCTCGAGCGCTTCGAGCCCTTCAACTGGAGCGCGCTCGAGGCCAAAGGCGGCCTCGTCCGCCTGCGCCTGTCGAACGCCGAAGCCGAAGCCGCCTTCGCGCGCCGCGGTTTCGTCCTCTTCCCCGAGGCCATGGGTCGCCCCGAGCCGAACGCGCCCTTCCTCGAGCTCTGGGCAGGCCTCGCTACCCCGCCTTCGGTACTGCGCAATCTCTTGGGAGCGCGCGCCGAAGCGCGCCTGCGCGGGCGCCTCGCCGCCGACGATCAGCTGCTCTTCCTCGCCACCCGTGGGCTCGGCTCGATCACCGGCCCGAGCTGGCGGCGCGGCGAACGTCTCCAACGCCTGACCCTCGTCCAGGGAGAGCGGACGTTCGTCCTCGCCCCCGCCATGCTCGAGCCGATCGAGACCCTGGCGATCGAAGGCGCCCCCGAGCTGCGCGAGCGCTATCTGCTCGTGCTGCCCGCCGCCTCGGGTTTCCGCCCCGAGGCCCCCTGGCGCCTGCAGGTCCTCTTGCCGTCTCTGGCCGAACCGGCCGCTACTGTCCTCTTCGAGCTGCCCTATGTGCCACCCGCTTTTCTCTTGCGCGCACCTGGGGAGGCGGAAGCCGAGCCGGCCTGGCTCGGCGTGTGGCGCGCGCGCAGCTTCGATCTCGCAGGCCTCGCATTCGGGCTCGTTCTGCTCACCGCCATTCTCACCTTCCAGCCCTGGATCGTACGTCGCCGCGCTCTCTGGCGCCGGCTGCGCCTCGCGTTCCTCCTCTTCACCCTCATCTTCGTCGGCTATTGGCAGAAGGCACAGCTCTCGATCGTCAATGTCTTGACGTTCACCCAGGCGCTGCTCACCGGCTTCAGCTGGGACCTGTTCCTGCTCGAGCCGCTGATCTTCGTTTTGTGGACCTATGTCGCCTTGGCCCTCGTCTTCCTGGGCCGCGGCGTCTATTGCGGCTGGCTGTGTCCCTTCGGCGCGCTGCAGGAGCTCTTGGCCGAGCTCGCCCGGCGGTTGCGCCTTCCCGAGTTCGCGGTGCCGTTTGCGCTCCACGAACGGTTGCGCGCGGTCAAGTTCGCCCTGCTCCTCCTTATCCTCGGCCTTTCCCTGGGTTCGCTCGAACGCGCGCTCATCGCCGCCCAGATCGAACCGTTTAAGACCGCGATCGTGCTCCTGTTCCGCCACGAGCCCGCGCATGTCTTGTGGGCGACGCTTTTGCTCATCGCCGGTCTTTTCGTTCCACGGCTGTTCTGTCGCTACTTGTGCCCGCTCGGAGCGGCACTCGCTCTTCCTGCGCGCTTGCGTCAGTTCGAATGGCTCGAGCGGCGCTGGCAGTGCGGCCAAAAATGCCGAATCTGCGAGGTCACTTGCCCCGTGCAGGCGATCCACCCGGACGGCAAGATCCACCCCGGCGAGTGCATCTATTGTCTGCGCTGCCAGGTGAACTTCTGGGACGATCGCTTGTGCCCGCCCTTGATCGAACGGCGGGCGCGGGCGGAGCGCCGCGAGGCGCTGGCCCAAAAAGCCGCCGCGAAGCCGGGGGCGCACTGATCGGCTTCCGTTTTTCCCGCATCTCGTCCACCATCGAAGAGAAGAGGGGGGCGGGGATGGTGGAGCCAGCGATTGCGCGCGCGCAGATCGAGTCCCTGGCGCGCCGGACGGGGATGACGCCGGAAGAGGTGGCGCTGGTGCGCGCGGTCCCCCTGTTCGCCGGACTGCCTCTGGCCTCGCTCGCGACACTTCTGGTCGAGGCCCGGGTGCGCGAGCATAAGCGCGGTGCCCTCTTGTTCTTGCAGGGCGACCCGGCCGATCGCTTCTTCGTCGTCCTCGACGGCTGGGTGCGGCTCTATCGCGAGACAGCCGAGGGAGCCGAGATCACCATCGCGCTCTTCGCCCGTGGCGAGAGCTTCGCCGAAGCGGCGATGCTCGGGCCCGGCCGCTACCCGGTGAGCGGCGTGGTGGCCGAGCCGGCGCGCCTCCTCCACGTGCCGGCAACGTCCTTTTTGGGTGCGCTCGAGGCCGATCGTGCGCTGTGCCGCAACCTCCTCGCTTCACTCGCGCGTCGGCTGCACGCGTTCGTGCGCCAGATCGAATCGCTCTCGCGCCGCTCGGCCACCGAGCGGCTCGCCGGCTTCCTCGCCAAGCTCTGCGAGGGTCGCAGCGCCCCCGTGATCGTGCACCTGCCGCTCGACAAGACGCTGGTGGCGGCGCGGCTGGGTATGCAGCCCGAGACGTTGTCGCGTGCCTTCGCCCGTCTCCGCCGCCTCGGGGTGACAACGACAGGGCATCTGGTGCGGATCGAGGATGTCGACGCGTTGCGTGCGTTGGCCGAGCTGGGCGGTTCCTGAGGATGGGCTTGCTCTTCTTGGCCTTCGCTCTAGCATAGGGTGTTGGAGATCCGCGCGTGGAGGTAGAGTTGATTATCAACTCTTTCGCCCGCTGTGGATTTTGTCATCGTGTAGCGCAACCCTTTGATCGCCCGAGGTTTTTTGCGGGGGGTGCCTCTGAAGCCTCGCCCTGACGAAGAAGGGATTAAGACTTTTCGGCCCTGCGAGCC
>JAUQQO010000040.1 GCA_030549795.1 Pseudomonadota bacterium
GGAGACAGTGGGGAAGTCGTTACGCCATTCGTGCAGGTCGGAACTTACCCGACAAGGAATTTCGCTACCTTAGGACCGTTATAGTTACGGCCGCCGTTTACCGGGGCTTCGGTTCGGAGCTTGCACCCCTCCCCTTGACCTTCCGGCACCGGGCAGGCGTCAGACCCTATACGTCCTCTTTCGAGTTCGCAGAGCCCTGTGTTTTTAGTAAACAGTCGCCACCCCCTGGCCTGTGCCACCCCGCCCCGGTTGCCCGGGACGAGGTCCCGCTTCTCCCGAAGTTACGCGGGCAATTTGCCGAGTTCCTTCGACGCCGTTCGCTCGCTCGCCTGGGTATGCTCGACCAGTCCACCTGTGTCGGTTTGGGGTACGGTCCATATGCTGGGGCTCTTTCCTGGACGCCTAGCGCTGCCCGACCAATCCAATAAGGCCGAACAACGGGTCGGCGCCGTCACCACCAGCGGGCCCAGGAATCTTAACCTGGTTCCCATCGGCTACGGCTCTCGCCCTCGCCTTAGGGGCCGGCTCACCCTGCGCGGACGAACCTTGCGCAGGAACCCTTGGACTTTCGGCGGGAGGGAATCTCACCCTCCTTATCGCTACTCGTGTCAGCATTCGCACTTCCGATACCTCCACCGACCCTCACGGGCCGGCTTCACAGGCCTACGGAACGCTCCGCTACCGCTCCTCCCATGGAGAAGCCCGCGGCTTCGGTGCGTGGCTTAAGCCCCGTTACATCTTCGGCGCAGGACGGCATCGACCAGTGAGCTGTTACGCTTTCTTTAAAGGATGGCTGCTTCTAAGCCAACCTCCTGGCTGTCAAAGCCGTCCCACATCCTTTCCCACTTAGCCACGACTTGGGGACCTTAGCCGGCGGTCTGGGCTGTTTCCCTCTCGACGACGGACCTTAGCACCCGCCGTCTGTCTGCCGCGCGAGCAGCTCGGGTATTCGGAGTTTGGTTGGGTTTGGTAGGGATCGCTCCCCCCTAGCCCATCCAGTGCTCTACCCCCCGAGGGCCTACGCGACGCGCTACCTCAATAGCTTTCGCGGAGAACCAGCTATCTCCGGGTTTGCTTGGCCTTTCACCCCTAGCCACAGCTCATCCCAGACCTTTTCAACGGCCACGGGTTCGGTCCTCCAGTGGGTGTCACCCCACCTTCAACCTGGCCATGGCTAGATCACCCGGCTTCGGGTCTGCGACCGGCGACTTGCGCCCCTTTCGGACTCGCTTTCGCTGCGCCTACGCCTAACGGCTTAAGCTCGCCGCCGACCGCAACTCGCTGACCCATTATGCAAAAGGTACGCCGTCACCCACCCCCGAAGGCGAACCTCCGGGTCGGGCTCCGACTGCTTGTAGGCATCCGGTTTCAGGATCTCTTTCACCCCCCTCGTCGGGGTGCTTTTCACCTTTCCCTCACGGTACTCGTGCACTATCGGTCGCCGAGGAGTACTTAGGCTTGGAGGGTGGTCCCCCCATCTTCGGACAGGATTCCACGTGTCCCGCCCTACTCACGGATCGCACAGAGCCTTTACCCGTACGGGCCTATCACCCTCTATGGGGCGCCGTTCCAGACGCTTCCGGTTTGCTCCGCACGACCACGGGCCTGGTCCCGGTTCGCTCGCCGCTACTTCGGGAGTCTCGGTTGATGTCCTTTCCTCCGGGTACTGAGATGGTTCAGTTCCCCGGGTTCGCCCCGCCGAGCTCACGCCCGACGGTACCGCATGCGCGGTGGGTTACCCCATTCGGAGATCCGCGGATCACCGGGTGCTCGCCCCTCCCCGCGGCTTATCGCAGCGTGCCACGTCCTTCATCGCCTCTCGGCGCCGAGGCATCCACCAGATGCCCTTCTCCTGCTCGCCCCGCCCCAGCCCAAACACCCAGGGCCAGAAGCCCGAGCATACCCTTCCTCTTCCCGGCTGCCCAAAAAGGCAGCCTCCTCGACCCTCTTCACGATGTCCAAACTACCCACCACCAGCAGCCCAGCTGGTGGGCCCGGGCCGAATCGAACGGCCGACCTCACCCTTATCAGGGGTGCGCTCTAACCAGCTGAGCTACGGGCCCGGAGCCCGCCTGCCGGCGGACAACCGGTAGGGATGTGCAGACGGCGGCGAGAGCACCGCTCAACGTCCCTTAGAAAGGAGGTGATCCAGCCGCAGGTTCCCCTACGGCTACCTTGTTACGACTTCACCCCAGTCGCCGACCCGACCGTGGACGGCTGCCCCCCTTGCGGGTTAGCGCACCGGCTTAAGGTCGAACCGACTCCCATGGTGTGACGGGCGGTGTGTACAAGGCCCGGGAACGTATTCACCGCGGCATGCTGATCCGCGATTACTAGCGATTCCGCCTTCACGCAGGCGAGTTGCAGCCTGCGATCCGAACTGAGACGGCTTTTGGGGATTAGCTCCGGGTCGCCCCTTCGCTGCCCATTGTCACCGCCATTGTAGCACGTGTGTAGCCCAACCCATAAGGGCCATGAGGACTTGACGTCATCCCCACCTTCCTCCGGCTTGTCACCGGCAGTCCCTCCAGAGTGCCCGGCCCAACCCGCTGGCAACTGGAGGCAGGGGTTGCGCTCGTTGCGGGACTTAACCCAACATCTCACGACACGAGCTGACGACAGCCATGCAGCACCTGTGACGGCCCCCTTGCGGGAAGCCCAGGTCTCCCCAGGCCGCGGCCGCCATGTCAAGGGTTGGTAAGGTTCTTCGCGTTGCGTCGAATTAAACCACATGCTCCACCGCTTGTGCGGGCCCCCGTCAATTCCTTTGAGTTTCAACCTTGCGGCCGTACTCCCCAGGCGGCAGGCTTAACACGTTAGTTGCGACACCGAAGGACAAGTCCCCCGACGTCTGGCCTGCATCGTTTAGGGCGTGGACTACCAGGGTATCTAATCCTGTTTGCTCCCCACGCTTTCGCGCCTCAGCGTCAGAACCGGGCCAGAGAGCCGCTTTCGCCACCGGTGTTCCACCCAATATCTACGAATTTCACCTCTACACTGGGTATTCCACCCTCCTCTCCCGGTCTCTAGCCACGCAGTCTCGGATGCAATTCCGGGGTTGAGCCCCGGGCTTTCACACCCGACACGCGCAACCGCCTACGCGCCCTTTACGCCCAGTGATTCCGAACAACGCTCGCACCCTCCGTCTTACCGCGGCTGCTGGCACGGAGTTGGCCGGTGCTTATTCCCCGGGTACCGTCATCATCGTCCCCGGGAAAAGGGCTTTACAACCCGAAGGCCTTCCTCACCCACGCGGCGTCGCTGGATCAGGCTTGCGCCCATTGTCCAAGATTCCCCACTGCTGCCTCCCGTAGGAGTCCGGGCCGTGTCTCAGTCCCGGTGTGGCCGACCATCCTCTCAGACCGGCTACCGATCACAGGCTTGGTAGGCCATTACCCCACCAACTACCTAATCGGACGCGGGCCCCTCCCCAGGCGACCAAACGGCCTTTGCCCCACAGGGATCATCCGGTATTAGCCGCAGTTTCCCACGGTTGTCCCGAACCTGAGGGCAGGTTCCCACGCGTTACTCACCCGTCCGCCGCTGCCGGAGGTCTCCCCCCGACCGCTCGACTTGCATGTGTTAGGCGCGCCGCCAGCGTTCGTTCTGAGCCAGGATCAAACTCTCAACTTCACCCTCGGAACAACAGCCCATGACCTCAGGATCACCAAGACCCCAAGACCACAGACCATCGCCCCAACCACAGGATCACCCAACCATCAGACCCCAACAGAAGCCCCAAACCCCCATCAGAGCCCAACAGCCAGGCGCCCTGCCAACGCGGACACCCCGCGCCGCCGCCTGCACATCCCTACCACCACACTCTGTCCAAAGAGCATGCCGAGAGGGCGACAAACCCACTCGGCGGAACCGTGCGGACACCGCCGCGACGCCCGGCCATATAGCGACGCCCACCGCCCCTTTCAAGCCCCTTTTTCGCGAGGCCGGGCAGGGACCGGCAGAGGCACCCGGACGCCTCAGGCAGCCTCTGCCATCGCCGCGCTCTCGGGTATAAGGCGCAGCTCGCCCGCCTCGACCATCACCCGCACGCGATCGCCCTCTTTGACCTTACCCT
Organism: Pseudomonadota bacterium; assembly: GCA_030549795.1. Lineage (GTDB taxonomy): Bacteria > Pseudomonadota > Alphaproteobacteria > Geminicoccales > Geminicoccaceae > JANXAZ01. The sequence continues at coordinate 4,076 of JAUQQO010000040.1, forward strand.
CGAGCACCAAAAGAGCGAGCGGGTCCTGCACATGGCGCTGGATCACCCGCTTGAGCGGCCGTGCGCCGTAGACCGGATCATAGCCCCGCTCGGCCAGCCAGGCGCGCGCCGCCGAATCGACCTCGAGCGAGATGCGGCGCGGTTCCAACAGCCTTTGCAGCCGCCGCAGCTGGATGTCGACCACTTCCGCCATCTGCGCCCGCCCGAGGCGGTTGAAGAGGATGATCTCGTCCAACCGGTTCAAGAACTCAGGTCGAAAGGCGCGACGCACCACCTCCATGACCTGCTCGCGGGCTGCGCTCGCCGGAACTCCATCAGGCAGAGCAGCGAGATACTCGGCGCCCAAGTTCGAGGTCAGCACGATGAGCGTGTTGCGAAAATCGACCGTGCGGCCCTGACCGTCCGTGAGCCGCCCGTCGTCCAACACCTGCAAGAGGACGTTGAAGACGTCGGGATGCGCCTTCTCCACCTCGTCGAAGAGGATGACCTGATAGGGCCGACGCCGCACTGCTTCGGTGAGCGTGCCACCTTCCTCGTAACCGACATAGCCGGGCGGTGCACCGATCAAGCGCGCGACATTGTGCTTTTCCATGTACTCCGACATATCGATGCGCAAGAGCGCTTGCTCGTCGTCGAACAGGAACTCGGCGAGCGCCTTGCACAGCTCGGTCTTGCCCACCCCAGTAGGCCCGAGGAAAAGGAAGCTCCCGATCGGCCGGTTGGGATCTTGCAGGCCGGCGCGCGCGCGCCGCACTGCGTTGGCGACCGCGTGCACCGCCTCGTCTTGCCCGACCACGCGCGTCTTCAGGCGCTCCTCCATGCGCAGGAGCTTCTCGCGCTCGCCCTGGAGCATCTTGTCGACCGGCACACCCGTCCACCGCGAGACGATATGCGCGATGTCTTCTTCGGTGACCTCTTCGTGGACGAGGCGCTTGCGCCCGCTTGCCTCGGCCTCGGCGAGCTGCTTTTCGAGAGCCGGGATCTCAGCATAGGCGATCCGCCCAGCGCGCTCGAAGTCGCCCTTGCGCTGGGCTTGCACGAGCTCGTGGCGTAGCCGCTCGAGCTCCTCTTTGAGCTTGGTGGCGGAGGCAAGCTTGCTCTTCTCGGCCTGCCAACGTGCGGTGAGCTCGGCCGAGCGCTCCTCGAGCTGGGCGAGTTCTTTTTCGAGTTTAGCGAGACGCTCTTTGGATGCCGGATCGGTCTCTTTGGCAAGCGCCGCTTTCTCGATCTTGAGCTGCACGATGCGACGGTCGAGCTCGTCGAGTTCCTCCGGCTTGCTGTCGATCGCCATGCGCTTTCTCGCTGCCGCCTCATCGACGAGGTCGATCGCCTTGTCGGGCAGGAAGCGGTCGGTGATGTAGCGGTGCGAGAGCGTGGCGGCGGCGACGATCGCGCCGTCGGTGATCCGCACGCCGTGGTGCATCTCATATTTCTCTTTGAGCCCGCGCAGGATCGAAATCGTATCCTCAACCGTAGGTTCGCTCACATAGACGGGCTGGAAGCGCCGCGCGAGCGCTGCGTCCTTCTCGATGTGCTTTCGATACTCATCGAGGGTCGTAGCGCCGATGCAGTGCAGCTCGCCGCGGGCCAAGGCCGGCTTGAGCATGTTGGAAGCGTCCATCGCTCCTTCGGCCTTGCCAGCGCCCACAAGCGTGTGCAACTCGTCAATAAAGAGGATGATCTCGCCCTCGGCTGCCTGGATCTCCTGCAACAGAGCCTTCAAGCGCTCTTCGAATTCGCCGCGATATTTGGCGCCGGCGACCAGTGCTCCGAGATCGAGCGCGAGCAGCCGACGATCTTTCAATGACTCAGGCACATCGCCAGCGACGATCCGCTGGGCAAGCCCTTCCACGATCGCCGTCTTGCCGACGCCGGGTTCACCGATGAGCACGGGATTGTTCTTGGTGCGCCGCGAGAGGACCTGGATGACGCGCCTTATCTCGTCGTCGCGGCCGATGACCGGATCGAGTTTGCCGCTGCGCGCCATCGCGGTAAGGTCACGGGTATATTTCTCGAGCGCTCCATAGGCCTCCTCGGCCGCTGCCGATTGCGCCGTGCGACCCTTACGCAGCTTTTGGATCGCCTGCTCGAGCCCTTGCGGTGTTACCCGACCGGCATCGAGCGCCTTTTTGGCCTCGCTGTCGACGATGGAAAGCGCCTGCAGCAGCCGCTCGACGGTAACAAAAGCGTCCCCTGCCTTCTTCGCTGCTTGTTGTGCGGTCTCGAAGACGCGCGCGAGTTCCGGTGAGAGATAGAGCTGACCCGCGCCCGAACCTTCGACTCTGGGGATGCGTTTGAGCGCGGCCTCGACCGTGCTCTTGACCACCCGCGGATCGCCGCCGGCCGAGGCGATCAAGCCGGCGCACAGACCCTCCTCGTCATCGAGCAAGACCTTGAGGAGGTGCTCGGGCAGAAAGCGCTGGTGTCCTTCGCGCAGCGCCAGGCCTTGAGCCGCCTGCAGGAAGCCCTTAGCGCGGTCGGTGTACTTTTCAAAGTCCATGGTTCGTGTCCCTCGTGCGAGCAGACCACCGGCGGGAGACCCCCGCGGGCGTCTCCCGCGCGCGCCTGCATGTGGTGGCCGAGGAGCAGTGGGCAAGGGGAGGGCGATGGGAAGCGCGCGCGAAACCCGTTCGCCCGCTCCCGCACCGCACCCGCAACCTCAGCCAGTCGCGGGCACGAGGCGCCGACGCTGGGCGAGCGCGATCGCCTGTCCGAGAATCCCCCTTGGCATGTAGATGATGAAGAGCACGAGCAAAAAGCCGTAGATGAGGCCGTCGAGGCTCGGGATCGTGTGGCCGATGGCGACCCGCAGCGATTCGGAGAGGGCGAGTGTGAACACCGCGCCCACGGTCGGCCCCAACTGCACGAACATCCCACCGGCGATGACAGCGAACACAATCTGCAGCGAGATGCCGATCCCGGAGACCGTCTCTGGGGCAATATAGAGCTGGTACTGGGCGTAGAAGACGCCACCTGCTGCCGTCATGACCGCCGAGAGGAGCGTGATCGTGAGCTTAGCGCGGGTCACGTCGACCCCGATCGAGGCGGCAGCGTCTTCGTCTTGACCGGCTGCCTCGAGCGCGTACCGCAGCATCGACCGGTCGACCGCGCGCCAGACGAAGACACCGCCCAGCCAAACCAGAAGAGCGATGTAGAACCAGACCTCCTTGGCGGCAAATTGGAGCGCCCAGAGCGAGACGGGACCTTCGGCGAGGGCTGTTCTGGGCGTCATCCCGAGCGACCCACCCGTAAGATCGCGCAAAGCGACGATCACGAGCCGAACGATCTCGGTCGCAGCGAGGGTAACCAAAGCGAAATAATGCCCCGTGATGCGAAAGCGAAAGCAGGGCCAGCCAATAACGAGCGCAAAGAGGGCCGCGGCGGCAATCGACAGGGGCGCACCCAGCCACGGGGAAAGACCGAAATGGTTCCAAAGAAGCGTTACCCCGTATGCGCCTATTCCTAAAAAGGCGCCATGCCCCAGGCTCACGAGCCCGAACCGGCCCATCACCGACCAGGAGGTGTAGACGAACCCCCACAGCAACATGAGGATGAGCAGGTGGAGATGATATTCGCCGATCGTCGTCGCGAGCGGCACGATCGCCAGGACGAGTGCGATGCCGATCGGAGCCCAGAGATCCATCAGGAGTTACCGCCCGCTGCTCGCAAACAGGCCCTGCGGCCGCCAAAACATGACCACAACGAAGAATACGAAGGCCATGACGTAGCCCCACTCGACGTGGAAGAAAAAGCCCCCCACCGAGATGAACTGGGCGAAGAGAAAGGCAGCAAAGAAGCCCCCGACGAGATTGCCAAGCCCGCCCATCACACAGATCATGAAGGTGATGGGGCCGAAGGAAAGGCCGATCGCCGGATGTACGTCGTATTGCAGGACGAGAAGACAGGCCCCAAGCCCGGCAAGTCCGCCCCCGATCGCCGAGGTCAACAGATAGAGCCGATCCGGATCGACCCCCATAAGCGGCATGATCTGGCGATCTTGGCTGATCGCGCGGATCGCGGTGCCGAGGAAGGTCCGGCGCAAGAACAGCCATACCCCGAGCATAGCAAGCAGCGCCGTAGCGGCCGCGAAGATCCGAGACCAGGGCAGGTAGATCTCGCCGACGACAAGCGAGGGCAACGACAGACCGAGGTTGCGGAAATCAATACCGAAGGCGACCGTGGCGGCCGCCTGCAGGAAGAAAAGCACCCCGCCTGTGACCAGCAGTTGGTTGATCGGTTCGGAGGCGAGCACCGGGCGGATGACGAGCCAGTGCAACAATGCCCCCAAAGCGGCAACGAGCGCGATCGCGACCGCAAACGCCACCACCAAGGGGAAGCCGTAAACCGAGAACAGGAAATAGACTGTGTACATGCCGAGCATGACGAGCTCAGCGTAACAGATCCAAACGACGTCGATGACGCCGAAAATCAGATTGAGGCCAAGGGCGAGAAGAGCGAGGATCCCACCGAAGAGAAGGCCGTTGAGAACGGCTTCGAGCAAAAAGACATCGAAAATCCCCGCCATGCCTCCCTTTTCCTTTCCCTTTCTGGCGGTCCGGCTGCCAACGCTAAGACGCGCTTAGCCCTCGGCCTTGGGCAGCATGCGGCCGAGCCGCTTGCCCCCGAAGATGTGCACATGGAAGTGCGGGACTTCCTGGTGCGCGTTGGCGCCGCAGTTGGCAAGGAAGCGATAACCGTCAGCGTCCAGCCCGAGGATCGAGGCGGTCTTGCCGACCGCGCGGAAGAAGCCGGCGATCTCGGCCTCAGAAGCGCGGGCGGCGAAATCGACCATGGAGACATAGGGGCCCTTGGGGATGACGAGGACGTGAACCGGGGCCTGCGGATTGATGTCGTGGAAGGCGAGGGCCCATTCGTCTTCGTACACCTTTCGGCAGGGCAGTTCGCCACGGAGAATGCGGGCGAAAACGTTGTTCGGATCGTAGCTCGTCACGGTCCGTGCTCCCGCTACACGCGGCGAGCAAGGGGAGGCGAGCGAGCGCTTGTCAAGTGCGCTCAGCGGATGCCAAACAACCGCGATCGGGGTATCGGTTCCGACGGGTTCGCGCTTGCAGCGTGAGGAGGGAGGGATGTCGCTCGCCGTGGCCGTCCAGATGGACCCCATCGAGACGATCAACATCGATACGGATACGACCTTTGCGCTCATGCTCGAAGCGCAGCGGCGTGGCCATCTCTTGTACTACTATCTCCCGCGCAATCTCACCTGGCGGCACGGACGCGTGGTGGCGCGCGCGCATCCGGTGCGCGTTCAGCGAGTGAAGGGCGCTCATGCGAGCCTCGGGGCTCCCGAAGTGATCGATCTCGAGACACTCGATGTCGTGCTGATGCGTCAGGACCCGCCTTTCAATCTCGCCTATATCTCGGCAACGCATCTGCTCGACCGCGTTCACCCGCGCACGCTGGTCGTCAACGATCCGCACTCAGTGCGCAACGCCCCAGAAAAACTGTTCGTCACCGAGTTCGCCGAGCTCATGCCGCCTTCGATCATCACGTACGACATCGAGGAAATCCGTGCATTTCGGAAGGAGCACGGCGACATCATCGTCAAGCCGATCTACGGAAATGGTGGCTCTGGTGTTTTCCACATCAAAAAAGACGACACCAATCTCAACAGTCTGATCGAACTCTTCCAGCGCTTCTTGGACGAACCGCTGATGGTTCAGCAATATCTGCCGGCGGTGCGGGAGGGCGACAAACGCATCATCCTCGTCGACGGCAAGCCCGTGGGCGCAGTTAACCGCGTGCCGGCTCCCGACGAGACGCGGGCGAACTTGCACGTGGGTGGACGACCCGAGCCGACGCGCCTGAGCAAGCGCGATCTCGAGATCTGCGAGGCGATCGGACCGGCACTTCAGATGCGTGGACTGTTGCTCGTGGGCATCGACGTGATCGGCGGGTATCTCACTGAGATCAACGTCACATCGCCCACCGGAATCCAAGAGATCGACCGCTTTGAGGGCACCAATCTCGCCGGCACGGTGTGGGACGCGATCGAAGCCAAAATTGCGAGTCGCGCCGACCACCGCCACCCGACGTGAGTTCAACCAAAGAAAAACGGGCGCGGTAGTCCGCGCCCGCTGCTTGTGCGCGCAATAACGCTTCAAGCCGCCTTGAGCAAAACAGCCTCGACACGCCGGCTGGCTTCCGCCTCGTCGATCTTTTCGATCGCAGCGATTTCGCGCGCGAGCCGCTCGAGAGCAGCGCGATACATCTGCCGCTCGCTATACGACTGCTCGGCGTCGTCGGGGCGGTGCAGTTCGCGAACCACTTCGGCGATCGCCACCGGGTCGCCGGAATTGATCTTCGCCTCATATTCCTGGGCGCGCCGGCTCCACATGACGTTGCGGCGCGGCCGCACTTTGACCTTAAGTGCATCGAGAGCCGATTGGATCTTCTCGCGCGAGGAGAGCTTGCGCATGCCCGATTTCTGGACTTTGTCGATGGGTACGCGCAAAATCAGGCGCTCGTTTTCAAACGAGACGACGTACATCTCGAGCTGCATACCCGCGATCGTCTGCGTCTCGATACCGGTGATCCGACCAACCCCATGCGAGGGGTAGACGATGTAATCACCGGGAGCGAACGTCAGCTTCTTGGTGGCCATGAGGCATGCTCTCCCAGCATTGTACCTTTACCGCGGGCCGCATCCCCAGCCCCCGCGCGACCCGCGGTGAAGCGGCGCAATTCGTCCCCGGCCGCACCCTCTTGCGCGACCTGCGACCTCGACCCGGCCGAACGAGGAGGAAACGGACGAACCGCAGTACCGCCTACGAACGTGACCTATTTATCACAAATTTAACGGCATTTCTAGAGCCGCGTGGCTGGATGCCCGCGGTCGTGATAGGCCCGTTGCGACCGCAGCCGACCTCGGGTCAGTCGCCGCGACCGGGTCGCTCGCTGAAGAACTTCTCGAACTTCCCGGGCATGCCCTTGTAGCTGTCGGCGTCGGGCGGGGGTTCGCGCTTTCTGGTTATGTTGGGCCAAATCTGAGAATACTTTCGGTTGAGCTCGAGCCACTTCTCGGCTTCCGGCTCGGTGTCAGGCAGGATGGCCTCAGCCGGACACTCAGGTTCGCACACCCCGCAGTCGATACACTCGTCGGGGTTGATGACGAGCATATTCTCGCCTTCGTAAAAACAATCGACGGGGCACACCTCGACACAATCCATGTACTTGCATCGGATGCACGCCTCGGTGACCACGTAGGTCATCGCTCACTCCGGTTCGCTTCGCGAACAGCCCAACCGGCCTCAGCCGGCAAGATAATCGCCGCCCGAAGCTCAGGCCAGGGGGCTCACTTCGGCTGCGACCACGCGCGCAAACCTCGTATGCCCATCGCGCCGCTCAGCGGCGCCCGAAAAGGCGCTCGATCGCTGTCCGGTCGAGCTGGATCCAAGTCGGGCGGCCGTGGTTGCACTGCCCGCTGTTGGGCGTGCGTTCGATCGCCCGCAAAAGCGCGTTCATTTCGGCCAGCGAAAGCCGGCGGCCGGCACGCACGCTGCTGTGGCAGGCGATCGTCGCTGCAAGACGTCCGAGCGCCGCCTCGAGCGCAAGCGCGCTGTCCAAGGTGAACAGTTCAGCGGCGAGGGCGCGCACGATCGGCGCGACCGGTGTGTCACCCAAAAGCGCCGGGACTTCGCGTACCACCACCGCCTCGGGACCGAACGCTTCCACAACAAGGCCAAGTCGTGCCACATCACTTGCGCGCGCGAGCAGAGCTTCGCGTTCGCCCGCGGGCAGCGCTACGACTTCCGGCAACAAGAGCGTCTGGCGAGCCACACCGCCCGAGCGCAGGGCCTGCTTGAGCTGCTCGAAGACGATGCGCTCATGTGCCGCATGCTGGTCGACGATCACAAGGCCGTGGGCGTTCTCGGCGAGCACATAGGCGTTGAACAGCTGCGCACGGGCGAAACCGAGCGGGAAGGACTCGGCTGCCTGCGGCTCGCTTTCCGCGCTTTCTGAAGGGGGAGGCGCAGGCGGCAGGGAGGTGAGGGCGGGTTGGAACGGTGTGGCGCTTTCGGCCAGGCCGGCGGGGACACCCCCGGATAGCGCGTATGCGACGCTCTGCGGGACTCGAAACGCCGTCTCCACTTGGCGGCTCAGCATCCGAGCCGTGCGGCTGCCGTGTTCGGCGAGCGCGGCGCGCACCGCCGCGACGATGAGACCGCGCACCGTGTGCGGCTCGGCGAAGCGGACCTCAGCCTTGTTCGGGTGGACGTTGACGTCCACGCGCTCGGGCGGGAGTTCGACGAAGAGAGCGGCCACCGGATGGCGCTCGCGTGCCAACAGATCGCCGTAGCCGGCGCGCAGCGCGCTTTTAAGGAGCCGGTCCTGGACGGCGCGCCCGTTGACCACGAGGTGCTGCGCGCGCGCATCCGAACGCGCGGCCGTCGGTAAGCCGATCAAGCCGAAGACGCGAATACCGTCGCGCTCCACATCCACGCTCACAAGATCGCTTTCGAGCTCGGCACCCAGGATCGAAAGCGCCCGCGCGAGGATCCCGCGCGCTCCCGCGGTCTCGGCCGGGCAGTCGAGCAGGACGCGTCCATCCGCCATCAGCCGAAAGCCTACGGTGGGTCGGGCAAGTGCCAGACGCTCCACGACCTCCCGCGCCGACTGCAGCTCGGCGCGCTCGGAGCGCAGGAACTTGAGCCGCGCCGGTACCTTGCGAAAGAGCTCGGCCGCTTCCACGCGTGTCCCGAAGGGCCCGGCCGCCGGCCGCGGCCCCTCGATGCGCTCGCCCTCGGCGAAGAGCGTATAGGCGGTATCGGCGTCGTGCGGTCGGCTCGTGATCCGCAACCGCGCCACGGCCGCGATGGCGGCGAGCGCTTCGCCGCGAAAGCCCAAGGTGGTAATGCGAGCAAGGTCGTCGTTTTCAAGCTTGGAGGTAGCGTGGCGGGCAACGGCGAGGGGGAGGTCTTCAACGGCGATCCCGCAACCGTCATCGCTTACGAGCACGAGCTCGCGCCCGCCGCCGACGAGCTCGATATCGACCCGGCGCGCGCCGGCATCGAGCGCGTTCTCGACCAGTTCTTTGACCACCGAAGCCGGGCGTTCGATTACTTCCCCGGCTGCGATGCGGCTTATGACGGCTGCGTCCAAGAGCCGGATAGCCGGCACGGAGGTCGCTACTCCAGGCCTTCCGGACGGCCGGCAACCGTGAGCAGGAGCGATCCGGCATAGAGCCGATGGCAGACGCGCTTGAGTTCGTCCATGCCGACCGCGAGGATAAGGTCGTTGCGACGCTCGAGATAATCGCGCCCGAGCTCGTGCACCATCATGCCGAGCAGCATGCGCGCGAGCTGATCGTTGGTCGCCAAGCGCAGCGGGAATGATCCCGTAAGATAGGTCTTGGCATCAGCGAGCTCCTGCTCGCTCACCTCGCCGGCAGCCATGCGGGCGATTTCCTCGCGAACGAGAGCGATCGACTGGGCGACCCGTTCATTGCTCGTGGCCACCGCTCCCAACCAGAGAGGAGCGAGCCGCACATCGGCCAAATAGGTGTAAACCGAATAAGCAAGGCCGCGTTTTTCGCGCACCTCTTGCATCAAGCGCGAGGCGAAACCACCCCCGCCGAGAATGTAATTCGCGATCGTTGCTGCGTAGTAATCGGGATCCCGCCGCGGAATGCCCTTGCGGCCGAAGGTGACCACGCTCTGCGGGATCGGCATCGGCACGAGCACCGTATCGCCGAGCTGCGGTTCGGTCGGCGGCGGCTCAAGCGCAGCCCCGTGCAGCGGAAGGCCACCGAAGGTACGATCCAAAAGCGGCGCGAGCTCCTCCGCGGTGATATCGCCTGCGACACCGATCGCCAGATGCCCACGCAAAAGGTGCTCGCGGGCGAAACTGACAAGATCATCGCGGCGGATGCGGGCGATGCTCTCGAGCGTGCCCCGCACCGGGCGGCCGTAGCCGTGGCCGTCGAACGCCCGTGCGTACCAGGCGCGCACCGAGACATAGTCGGGATCGCTTTCCCGACGTTTGAGCTCGGCTTGGATCTGGCTGCGGATGCGCTCAATGGGCTCGGGATCGAAACGCGGTTCCAAAAGCGCAAGGCGCAATAGCTCAAAGGCGTGGTCACGCGTCGCGGTCAGGGTTTTGAGTGTGCCCGTGAACCCATCGAGGTCGGCATCGAAGGACAGCCGGATCGCATTGTCTTCGAGTTCGCGGCGGAACGCGAGGCTGTCATAGGGGCCAGCGCCTTCATCGAGCAATCCCGCCACCATCGTCGCAAGACCGGCGCGATCGGGCGGATCGTGGACGGCGCCGGCGCGAAAATGCAGAGCGAGGGTCAAAAACGGCACCGAGCGTTCGGTGACGAGATAAGCCCGAACGCCCCCTGGGCTTACCACTTCTTCGACACGGGGAAAGAAGGGCTGCGGCCGATCAGCCATCCGAGCTCGTCTCCAAAGGCAACAGACGCCCGGTCACCGAGTGCGCCGGCACCAAGACGGCGCGCGCTGCCGCTTCCACCGCGGCCCGGTCGACAGCAGCGATCCGTTGCGGCCACTTCTCGACCGCCTCGATGCCGAGCCCCGTGGTGAGCGCGATGCCGAACAGGCGCGCGATCCCGCCGAGCGAATCGCGCGCATAGACGGCTTCGGCGAGCATCCGTCCCTTGGTGCGCTCGAGTTCCTCCTCGCTTACCCCGCCATCGAGGAGCTTCGCGATCTCGGCATCGAGTGCTGCCTCGAGGCGATCGACCGCAACGCCGGGCCGCGGCGTCGCGTAGAACCGCAGGCTCGTGGGATCGAGGCTCCAGGGCTGATAGCCGGCACCCGCCGCGGCGGCGAGAGCTTGTTCGACCACGAGCGAGCGGTAGAGCCGGCTCGTCGTCCCGCCGCCCAACAGTTCGCACAGCACCTCGAGCCCTGCCGAGTGGCCGTGCGGGTCGGCATGTTGGCTCGGCGCCAGATAGGAGCGCACGAGCTGGGGCTGACGGACGCGCGGATCGGCGAGCTCGACGCGGCGCGCGGCGCGCTGCGGCGGCTCTTGCACCCGCCGGCGCGGCGGTACCGCGCGCGGCGGTATAACGCCGTAATAGCGTTCGGCGAGCGGGCGCAGACCCTCTGCGTCGACATCGCCCACGACGATCAAGATCGCGTTATTGGGTGCGTACCAGCGCTCGTAGAAGTCAACCGCGTCTTCACGCGTATAGCTCGCGATCTCGTGCAACCAGCCGATGATCGGCAAACGGTAGGGATGGTGGAGGAACTGCGCCGCCTGCACCGCTTCGCCCAGGAGTGCCTGCGGCTCGTTGTCGACGCGCTGCTTGCGTTCTTCGAGGATGACGTCGCGTTCGGGATAGACGTGCTCGTCCGACAGATCGAGGTTGACCATGCGATCGGCCTCAAGGCGCATGACGAGCTCGAGCCGATCGCTCGCGATCATCTGAAAGTACGCTGTGAAGTCCCAAGAGGTGAAGGCGTTGTCATTGCCGCCGTTGCGGGCGACGATTTTCGAGAACTCACCAGGTGGCACGTTTTTTGTGCCCTTGAACATGAGATGTTCGAGAAAATGCGGTAAGCCGGATTTTCCGGGCGGGCTGTCGGCGCAGCCTACGCGATACCAGACGTAGTGCGCTACCGCCGGTGCGCGCCGGTTGGTGACCACCACAACCTCCATCCCGTTGGCGAGGCGAAAGCATTCGGGATGGAACACCGCGCTCGGCACCGAGCGCGCAAGAGGGATCAGACCGGCTTGGCTCATCCACCCGCCTCCGTCGCGCGGCGGATCGTCTGCACCCGACCCTCCGCCTGCAAGCGCCGGGCCTCGGCGACCGGGTCGAGCGGTTCACCGGAGCGCTGCCGCTGCTGCATCTGCCGGCGCTGCCAATCGAAGATAAAAAGGAAGGTGCGTTCGTCGAGCACCGCGAGTTGGCCGTCTTCTTCCGCGAGCCGGCGGCGGATGTCGGGATCGACCGGGCCCTTCGCTGCGCGCAAAAGTGCCGCTTCGCCTGGGCTCGGAGCGCTCGCAGGTTGGTCGCTCGATCGACCGAGCAGCACTGCCCGCGCCTCGACAGCGGGTGCGACCTCGGCGGGACCGGTGACACCGGGCTTAGGCGGCGGCAGGGTCTTCTCTTTCGGCACCACGAGAGGCCGGCCGCGTACCACCTGGAACTCGTCGGGGGCGCGTTTTTTGAGCCCGAACGCTTCCTGAACGGCTCCCTGACAGGCCGTAAGAAGGCTCGTCAACAGGACAAGCGTGCTCCACCCGTAGCGCGTTTTGCTCATCGGCGTTCCCCATCCGCCTCGGAGACGGAGCCCCGAGCCGACCACAAGCTCTCGAGGAGCAAGAGCCCGGCACCCACAACGATCGCGCTGTCGGCCAAATTGAAGGCCGGCCAATGGTAGCCCGCCCAGTGGAAGTCGAGGAAGTCCACCACTGCTCCGAATCGCGCCCGGTCGATCAGATTGCCGAGCGCGCCGGCGAGCACCGCGACCAGGGCAAGCCGCGCTGGCGCCCGCTCTTCTCGCCACAGCCAAATTGCGACGAACAGCATAATCGAGATTGTCAGGGCAATGAGCAAAATGGGACGGTCATCCCCAAATTCGGCCAAAAAGCCGAAGCTCACTCCCGGGTTCCAAATCAAGACGATATTGAAAAACGGGGTTACCGCTACCGTGTCGCCTGTCTCGAGCGTAAACAAGACGAGCTGTTTGCTCGCCTGATCCAACGCGAGCAGGCCGAAAAAGAGTAAGGCCTCAAAGCGCCGGATCACGCCGATCCATTCTCGAGTTCAGCGACCACGGCCGCGCACCGCGCGCACAGTCGCTCGGGGGATGCCGCTACCTCGGGCAAGATCCGCCAACAGCGCACACATTTCGCGCCCTCCGCGCGCTCCGGTACGACCGCAACCTCGGCAACCTCCTCGAGCCGGAACGCGTGTGCCGGACCTGGTCCTTCCACCACCGTGATGCCGCTTGTGATCGCCAGTTCGGCCATGTCCACCTGTTCAAGGAGCGCGCGATCTTCGGAGCGGGCGAGATAGAGAACGGGAGCCGCCTCGAGGCTGGCGCCGATCCGCTTTTCTTTCCGTTCGATCTCGAGCGCGCCCGTGATCACGCGGCGGATCTCGCGCAGCCGCTCGAAGCGGGCGGCGAGCGCGTCATCGCGCCAGCGCTCGGGGAGTTCGGGAAAGAGACGGAGGTGAACGCTCTCCTCCTCGCCGGGATGGCGGACAAGCCAGGCCTCTTCCGCGGTGAAGACGAGTACCGGCGCGAGCCAAGCCGTAAGACAATCGAAGAGGATGTCGAGCACGGTTCGTGCCGCCCGCCGCCGCAGACTGTTCCGGCTGTCGCAATAGAGTGAATCTTTTCGGATATCGAAGTAGAAGGCAGATAGATCGATCGTACAGAAATTGAGGATGGCGTTGTACAGGCGGACGTAGTCGTAATCCTCGTTGCAACTGCGCACCAGGCGACCGATCTCTTCTAGGCGGTGCAGCACCCAACGCTCGAGCGGCGGCATCGCCTCGAAGGGAACGCGCTCGCTTGCGCTGAATCCCGCCAGGTTACCGAGAAGATAGCGCAGGGTGTTGCGCAAGCGACGGTAGTTCTCACCAATTCCTTCAAGGATCTCTTTCCCGATCCGGATGTCTTCCGAATAATCCGCAGAGACGACCCAAAGACGGAGGATATCGGCGCCGTGGGTCTTCATGAGGTCCAAGGGCGAGATCACGTTACCCTTGGATTTCGACATCTTCTCGCCTTTGGCATCGACGACGAAGCCGTGGGTGAGAACGCAGTTGTAGGGGGCGCGACCTCGTGTTCCGCAGGACTCGAGGAGACTCGAGTGGAACCAGCCGCGGTGCTGATCCGACCCCTCGAGATAGAGGTCGGCGGGCCAGCCGAGATCCGGACGCTTCTCGAGTACGATCGCGTGCGTCGAACCACTCTCGAACCACACGTCGAGGATGTCGTCGACCTTCTCGAAATCCTCCTTGCGGTAGCGGTCGCCTAGAAATTCTTGCGGATCGCGAGTCCACCAAGCGTCTGCGCCCTCGACTTCGAAGGCTTGCGCAATGCGCTCGCACACCTCGGGATCGCGCAGCGGTTCGCCCGTTGTTTTGTGAACGAACACCGCGATGGGCACGCCCCAGGCGCGCTGGCGCGAGATGCACCAATCAGGGCGAGTCTCGATCATCCCGCGCAGGCGGTTCTTGCCCTTGGCCGGAACGAAGCGGGTGGCTTCGATCGCGGCAAGCGCCTTGGCGCGCAGGCCGTGCGGCCCATCCATGGGGATGAACCACTGATCGGTGGCGCGGAAGATCAAGGGCGCCTTCGAGCGCCAAGAGTGGGGATAGCTGTGCACGAGCGTGCCGCGCGCGAGCAGGGCATTGCGCTCGCGCAACGCCGCGATCACCGGTTCGGCGGCTTTGAACACGTGGATGCCGACGAACCCCGGCGCTGCCTCGGTATAGTGACCGTCGCCGGCTACCGTATCGGGGATCTCGAGACCATAGCGGCGGCCGAGCTCGAAATCCTCCTCGCCGTGGCTCGGCGCTATATGGACGAAGCCCGTGCCCTGATCGGTGGTCACGAAGGAAGCCGGCAGGAGGGGCACCGGAAAGCGATAACCGCCGCCAAGCCCCTCAAGGGGATGACGGCACACCGTCCCTTCAAGGGCGGTACCGTCGATTTCGGCGAGGGTAGCGAAGGTGAGGATACGCGCCTGATCCGCCGTCTCGGCCAGTCGCTCGCTTGCGATCACGAGCCGCTCGCCCGGCCGCGCGAGGCTTCCCTCGCCGACCTCGCCCACCTCGATCACGCGATAGGCGATCGTCGGACCATAGGCGATCGCCCGGTTGCCGGGGATCGTCCAGGGTGTGGTCGTCCAAATGACGATCGACGTTCCCGAGAGGTCTGGCTCTTTAGTCTTTTCAATGGGAAATTTCACCCAAATGGTAGTCGAAGTATGGTCATGGTATTCGACTTCGGCATCCGCGAGCGCTGTCTTCTCAACGACCGACCAAAGAACAGATTTCTTGCCACGATAGAGTTGGCCCGAAAGCAGGAACTTGGCGAGCTCGCGATAAATACCGGCCTCGGATGCGAAGGTCATGGTGGTGTAGGGATTCTCCCAGTCGCCCGCGACCCCCAGTCTTTGGAACTCGGCGCTCTGCACGCCGATCCAGTATTGGGCATAAGCACGACATTCGGCGCGGAAGTCGACGATCGGAACAGCGTCCTTGTCGCGCCCCTTTTTGCGATACTCTTGCTCGACCTGCCACTCGATCGGCAGACCGTGGCAGTCCCACCCCGGCACATAATTGGCGTCGAAGCCGAGCATTTGCCGGCTACGGTTGATCACGTCTTTAAGAATTTTGTTGAGCGCCGTCCCCATGTGGAGATGGCCATTCGCATAGGGCGGGCCGTCGTGGAGGATGAACTTGGGCCTGCCGGCGGCTTGGGCACGCATCCGCCGCCACAGCCCAAGCCGGTTCCAGCGCTCGAGCAGGAGCGGTTCGCGGGCCGGCAGATCGGCCTTCATGGGAAAACTGGTCGTCGGCAAAAAGACGGTCGAGCGGACGTCGCGGCTCATCGAGCAAGGCCTTGGACTTCAACGGACGGTGGGCAGAGGATTTGACGCGCGGCTTCGCAGTCGCGCGTGATCTGGTCAACAAGGGCGGTTTGATCGGTGAAGCGACGCTCTTCGCGCAGACGGGCTACGAAAGCCACCCGGAGCCGACGACCGTAGAGCTCGAAGCTCCCATCGAGCAAATGCACTTCGAGCAGCCGCCGCGTGCCGGCGAAGGTCGGGCGATAGCCAAGATTGGCGACCCCGGGATGGGACGATTCGGCCGCCTCGCCACGAATGTGCGCGATCACCGCGTAGACACCGTCGGCGGGAAGCTGCTGGCCAGGCGGCGGCGCGAGATTGGCGGTCGGGAACCCGAGCGCGCGGCCGCGTCGGTCGCCTGTACACACTCGGCCTTCGATCTCGTAGGTGTAACCGAGGAGCCGCGCGGCGCGCTCGACCCGACCGGCAGCGAGATGGGCACGGATGGCGCTCGAAGAGCACCGCTCGCCATCCACCGCGACCGGTGGGACGGCCTCGAAGCTAAGGCCGAGGCAGCGGGCGAGCTCGGCGAGCAGAGACACATCACCGCGCCGCTCGCGACCGAAGCGGAAGTCGACACCGGTGGCAACCGCGCGCACACCCAGCCTTCCGACCAAGAGATCGCGCACGAAAGCTTCCGGTTCGAGGCGGGCGAGAGCCCGGTTGAACGGCAGCACGCAAAGCAGTTCGACGCCGAGCGCGCGCAACCGCTCCGCTTTGGCGCGAAAGGGAGTAAGGCGCGCCGGCGCTCCCGAGGGGTCGAGGACTTCACGCGGATGCGGCTCGAAGGTGACCACCCCAAATGGAGAGGCGTGCGCGCACGCAAGACGCCGCGCCGCTTCGAGCACGGCGCGATGACCGAGGTGGACGCCGTCGAAATTGCCGATCGCGACCGCGGCCCCGCGGGCCGCCGCCGGCAGCTCCGCGAACCGTCGGACCACGCGCATGCGCCGCTTTTTTCACGCCGCGATCGGCCTGTAAAGCGCGCCGCGCGCGGCTTCACTCGGCCGCTTTGGCTTCCTGCTGCGGACGCCGCGGTACCATGATGACCGCCTCGCCGACCACGACGTCCCGTGTTCCGACCTTGCAGACCGTGTCCATCGTCACCCGTCGCTTCTCGAAATCGATGGCTTTGACGGTGACGATCGCGCGCACCGTATCACCTGCCCGCACCGGCGCCAAAAAGCGCAGCGTCTGGCTCACATAGACGGCGCCAGGACCGGGCAACTTGGTACCAATGGCGGTAGAAATGAGCGAGGCGGTCAACAGTCCGTGTGCGATCCGCCCCTTGAACACGGTCCCGCCTGCGAACTCCTCGTTGAGATGGACGGGGTTGGTATCGCCGGAGACGCCGGCGAACATGAGGATGTCGGCATCGGTGATCGTCTTGCCGAAGACCGCGCTCATCCCAGGACGCAGGTCTTCGAGGTAAAGCCCATGTTCCATGGTGCGATCCGGAAGTTCCGCATGCTAAGCTCTGCACCGCAGCATGCTTCTGCTGCGGCGCGGGAGCAAGGGGCGACGCGCCGGAAGGGGGCAGGAAGCTCGTGGGCGCGCATCCCAGTCTGCTGCGACCGCCCTCCTCCTTGCCGCGGCCGAGAAATAAGATACGGCTCAAGGGAAAGGAGAGCGGAGCGATGGATGCGATCGAGGCGCTGCTGACCCGGCGGACGGTGCCGCCCGCTCTTTTGGGCGAGCCGGCACCCGATGAAGCGGCACTCAAGACGATGTTCGCAGCTGCAGCGGCGGCACCCGATCACGGCCGGCTGCGCCCCTGGCGCTTTCTCATCGTGCGCGCAGAGGCGCGCCAACGGTTAGGAGAACTCTTCGCCTGCGCGCTTGCCGCCGAGCAACCGGATCTTCCTCTGAGCGAGCGCGAGAAGTTACGCAGTGCGCCCTTGCGCGCTCCGCTCGTTCTCGTCGCAGTCGCGCGCATCGATCCTGCACACCCCAAGATCCCGGAAGTCGAGCAGCTCGCCGCAGCGGCTGCAGCCGTGCAGAATCTCTTGCTCGCCGCGCACGCGCTCGGGTTCGCTGCCAAATGGACAACCGGCAAGCCGGCCTACAGCCCTGCTGTTAGACATGGCCTCGGCCTTGCCGAAACCGAACGGATCTTGGGTTTCATCTATCTCGGTACACCGCTGGGCACACCGCAAACGATCGACCGCAGCGTGCCTGCGGATCGGGTCTCGGTGTGGACGGGAAGTGCGCCGTGAGAAACGTCCATCGCGCCGCGCTGCTCGCGCTGCTGATGCTCGTCGGATGCCAAACGCCGGCCGAATACGAACGGGTATTAGCTCAAGCGCGCGTCGAAGATTGTAAGGCGGCGGGCTTTATCGAGAACACCGATCCCTTCCGACTTTGCTTGATGATTCGGGAGACCAACGAGCGTATCGAGAGGGTCGAGCGTCGAATCGATTTCTTGGACGCCGAGATCTCGCGCGCCGTGACGTTCGGGATCTGGCGGCGTTGGCCTTAGCGGAGAGCACCCGCCCGCGTATGAAGCGCCGGCAGGCGGTCAGAGAACCGGTAAGAGATGGAGCAGGATTCGAGCAGAGCTTTCTGCCACCGCGTCGACGAAGGCGGCAAAATCGAAGCGCGAGTCGCGTCCCGCCAGATCCGAAAGCGCCCGAATGTCGAGCCAAGCGATGCCGAACGCTTCGCACACCTGAGCGAGTGCGCCGCCTTCCATCTCGATCGCGCGACCGCCGAGCTCTCGGAACAACCGCTCGCGCGTCACTTCGCAGTGAAGATATTGGTCGCCCGAGAGGATGGTCCCGAAGACGATTGCCGGCGGACGGTCGCGACCCCCGGCGCGCGCCGCCAAGGGAGGTAAGGAAAAGCCTTCGAGCCGCGCGCGCACGCGCGCGAGAAGCTCGGGCTCAACCGTCCAGCCGAGCCGATCGGTGGGATTGAAGAAGGGCACGTGACCGGCTTGGTAAGTGAGCAGGCGTCCGTTCTCGATCACGCCCGCATCATGCTGCACCGCACGGTCGGCGACGACGACGTCGCCGATCGCGAGCGCGGGATCGAGCCCGCCGGCAACGCCGCTGAAGACGATCAGACGGCAGCCGAAGTGGTGCGCGAGGAGCGTGGCGGTGATGGCTGTGTTGACCTTCCCGATCCCGGCGCCGACGAGCACGATCTCTCGGCCCTCAAGACGGCCACGCTCGAAACGGGCGTGGGCGAGATCCTCAACCGAATGGCGTTCGAGCCGCGCCCGCAGGTGCACGAGCTCTTGCGGGATGGCGCACAAGACGCCGATTGTCACCGCACCGGTCCTCCCCTAGGTGAAAGGGTCACCCCACTGGTCTCGCCCGACGGCTACATCTGCCGTACCGCACGGGGCGAAAGCCGGTCCTACGAGCAATCCCTTACGCCGCCCGTGAGGATCCGTCGAGGCGCACAGGAGCTCTTAAAAAGGACCGCGCGAGGTACGCAGCCTCAGTCTCGTTCCGCGCGCCCTTCCACCCTTAGCGCGCCCTCTTCGTCCATCCCGAGGTGATGGGCGATCTCATGGGCGAGGACGTCGAACACCACTTCCTCGAGCGCACAACCCCGCTCGGCCCATTCGACCAGGATCGGCAAACGGTAGAGGAAGATCATCTCGGGTTCGGCTGGCGGAACCGCCTGCGCATGCCGCTCACTGATCGGCACCGCTCGGTAAAGACCCGTGAGGTCGAGCGGGTCTTCGCACTCCGTGGCGAGGAGGGCAGCCTCATCCGGCCACTCCTCGACACGGATCGGGACCATGCCCAAGAGTTCGCGGATCTCGGCGGGAAAACCAGCGAGGATGCGCTCGCCTAAGCGGGCGAGATCCTCAGCACTCGGTGCTCGCAGCGCGGCGAGCTGGTCGAGGGGGAGCTCGGAGCGAGCCATCACCGCGGCGCCATGCGCAGCGCTCCATCGAGCCTGAGCACACAGCCGTTGAGCATCCGGTTGCGCAGGATCTCGAGCACGAGCGAAGCGAATTCCTCGGGACGGCCGAAGCGCTGAGGGAAGGGCACAGAAGCCGCGAGGCTCTCTTGGACCTTCTCGGGCATGCCTAGAAGAAGCGGCGTCGCGAACAGACCGGGGGCGATGGCAACGACGCGGATGCCGTGCGCGGCGAGCTCGCGCGCCGCCGGCAAGGTCAAGGAGACTACCCCGCCTTTGGAAGCGGCGTAGGCGGCTTGGCCGATCTGCCCCTCGAAGGCGGCTACCGACGCGGTGTTCACGATCACACCGCGCTCGCCCTCGGCATCGGGTTCAAGACGGGTCATGGCGGCGGCGGCGAGCCGGAGCATGTTGAAGGTGCCAAGGAGATTGACGCGGATCACGTCTGCGAATGCGGAGAGCGCCATCGGCCCATCGCGTCCGACGATGCGCGCCGCGGGGGCGATGCCGGCGCAGTTGACGAGCACCCGCAGTTCCCCGAGCCATTCCAGAATCTCAGGAAAAAGCGCTTCCGCCGCCGCGGCATCGGCGACGTCGAGGGTGAAGGCACGGCCGCTCAGCCGGCTCGCCACCGCCTCGGCTGCCTTCGCGTCGCGGTCGACGATCGCGACCCGGGCGCCCGCACGTGCGAGCGCTTCCGCCGTGGCGGCACCGAGCCCGGAGCCGCCGCCAGCGACGATCGCTCCCTTCGCTTCAACGAGCACCGTCCGCCTCCCCGCGCACAGGATCAGGAGAGTTTGGCTTCGACTTCGCGCACCGCTTTGCGCATGAGGTCTTCGACGAGCGGCCCCTGCAGCCGTTCGGCCAAGAGCTCGCGCGTGGCCTTGACCGCGAGCTCGGCTACGCGCGCCCGCACTTCCTGCACTGCCCGCGCTTCTTCCTGAGCGATCCGTTCGAGCGCCTGTTGAGTGCGGCGTTCGGTCAACAGTTTGAACTCCTCGCGCGCCTTAGCCTCGAGGCGGCGCTGCTCGGCCTCGGCGCGTTCGAGGATCTCGCGCGCGAGATGCTCGCCTTCGTGCAGCTGGCGTTGGTACTTAGCGAGCAGAGCCTTGGCCTCTTCGTGCAGACGCTCAGCCTCGTCGAGCTCGCGCCTGATCTGTTCGGCGCGCGCATCCAGCGCCCCTAACACATGCTCACGGAACGGCTTACGCACCAAAAGGGCAAGGATGATAAGCGCAACCGCCAGCCAGAAATATTCCATCACGATCCTCCCTTGCCGGCGACGCGCAAGACTGCTGCGCGCGCTTCCTCGACCCCGACCTCGATGCCGGCAAGGCGCTTGGTCGCGGCCTGCGCGAGCTCGACAGCAGCGCCCGTGATCTCGGCGAGGGCGGCGCGCTTGGCGGCTGTGATGCGCGCCTCGGCGTCGTGCAACTTGCGCGCAAGTTCGGCGTCGAGCTGAGCTTGATGGCGGGCGAGGTCGGCGGCGAGGCGGTCCTGCGCCTCGCGCAGGCGGCGCTGCGCTTCGGCTTGCGCTTGAGCGATGATCCGATCGTGTTCTTTAAGCGCCGCCTCGGCTTCGGCGCGCAGTCGCGCAGCGCGATCAAGATCGGCGTTGATCCGGTCCTGCCGTGTTTCGAGGATGTCGGCGATGCGCGGAATGGCTTTCGTTTTCAGCAAGTAATAGAGAAGTCCGAAGGAGACGATGAGCCAAAAGATTTGGCTCGGGTAGGTGCGGCTGTCGAGTTGCGGAAGGGTACTGCTCCCCGGCTCTGCAGCCATGACCAGGATCGGGAGCAGGACCGCCGAGGTGGTGGCGAGCAGGGAAAGGAAGAGCCGCGGCATCGCGGGATTCTCCGCCGTCGAGGACGCGAACCGACCCATGCGATCGGTCCGCGTCCTTTGCTCTTGAGTTACGTGAACAGAATCAAGAAGGCGATCAAGAGAGCGAAAAGTCCTACTGCCTCGACCAGGGCGAAGCCGATGATCGCGTAGGGAAACACGCGCTGCTGCACGGAGGGATTGCGCCCGACCGTGGAAATCAGTGTAGCGAAGATATTACCAATGCCGATACCGACACCGAAGAGTGCGATCGCCGCCAATCCGGCGCCGATCATTTTGGCAGCAGCGAGCTCCATGGGATCCTCACTTCCGTTGTTGGGCGACTTCGCCCGGGGCCACTACGCGACGCGGTCCAAGGGCCTGGCGAACCTACGGCCTCAGTGCATGTGGATCGCGTCGTGCAGATAGATGCAGGTGAGCACGGTGAAGATGTAGGCTTGCAAGAAAGCGACCGCAAACTCGAAACCGGTGAGCGCTACGCTCACGGCAAGCGGCGCGATCGCCGGTATGGCATAAAAGGAGAACAAGGACACGATGAAGCCGGCGAACACCTTCATCATGGTGTGCCCGGCCATCATGTTGACGAACAAGCGCACCGAGAGGCTGATCGGCCGTACGCAATAAGAAAGGATTTCGATCGGCACGAGAAGCGGCAACATCACCTTCGGCGCCCCCTGGGGCACAAAGAAGTGCAGGAAGTGGGCGCCGTGAAGGGCGAAACCGAGCACCGTGACGCCGATGAACACGCCCATCGCGAGCGTGAAGGTCACGATGATGTGAGATGTGAAAGTGAAACCGAACGGAAGAGGCAGCATGCCGAGCATGTTGCCCATGAATATGAACAAGAAGAGCGTGAAGATAAGGGGAAAATAACGTAGCCCTTCTTTGCCGGCATTATCGCGAACGATGTTCGCGACGAATTCGTAAGCGAGTTCGACGCATGCTTGTAGACGATTGGGGACGAGCGCGTGCTGGCGCGTACCGTAGATCAGAAGCCAATACGTGAGACCGACCGCGATCAGCATCCAAAGCGAAGAATTGGTGAACGAGAGGTCGAAGCCGCCGATCTGGATCGGCACAATCGTTTCGATCTCGAATTGCTGCAGCGGGCTCGCCACCGGCTCTTCGCTCCCATGCTTGCGTTCACCCGAGCGTCGCGTTTACTGGCGACGGTCGGGACCTTCCCGCGTTCGCTGCTCGAACCGCTGCATCCAGCGCCAGGCATTGAGGGTCCCGGCCGCGGCCCCGAGCACGAACCCCACGATCAAGAGCCACGGCGCGGTGCCGAGCCACGAATCCAATGCCCAGCCGAACAGCACGCCGCCTGCAACGCCAGCGACGAGCTCGATCCCGACCTGGATCCCCCCGCCCCAAGGAGTTCGACCCTCGATCGCTCCGTGCTTTCGTTGCGGAGCGTCCGCCCGACCTTTCATGCGTTCGAGGCGGGCATCGAACTCGTCGAACGGGGGCCCGCTCTCCTTGCGCGCCATGCGCTCCTCGGCCCGCACCGCCGACCGCGTCGTCCGCAGCCGGCTCGGGCGCGCGGAACCTAGGGAAGCGTGCGCCGAGCCGTCAAGCCGGGAGCCGCGCGGCAGTGCGGTTTGCGGCATCATGCCGTAAGGCGGAGCTCAAGGGCCTGGGCGAGCTCGACGGAAAGCAGCCGCGACACGCCGCGCTCGACCATCGTCACGCCGTAGAGCCGGTCCATTCTCGCCATGGTCAAGGGATGGTGGGTGACGACCAAGAAGCGGGTTCCGATCTCGCGCGCGATCTCGCCCATAAGCGTAGTAAAGCGCGCGACATTGGCATCGTCGAGGGGAGCATCGACCTCGTCGAGCACGCACAAGGGACTCGGGCGGGCTAAGAAGAACGCGAAGACGAGCGCTAAGCCGGTGAGCGCTTTTTCCCCTCCGGAGAGGAGCGCTACGTGTGCAAGCCGCTTGCCCGGAGGCTGGGCTTCGATCTCGAGTCCGGCTGAAAGCGGGTCATCGAGATCGCAAAGGCGCAACTCAGCTCGTCCGCCTCCGAATAAGCGCGCGAAGAGGCGTCGAAAATGGTCTTCCACGGAAGTGAAAGTCTGCAACAGGCGGCTCCGCGCCTCGCGGTCGATGGTGGCGATCGCCCGCGACAGCCGTTCGGTGGCGGCGCGTACCTCCGCTTCTTCTGCCCGCATGCGCGCGAGCTCGCGCTCGAGCTGGGCCACTTCCTCTTCGGCGCGAAGGTTGACCGGGCCCATGCGGTCGCGGCGCGCGCGCAGCCCAAGCGTCAACCGCTCGAGCTCCTCAAGGGACAGACGCGCGAGTTCGGCGGGCTCGCTCCAAGAAGTGAAGGCTTCCGGCGGCCGACCAAGGCGTTCGCGCACAGCTGCCCGCGTCGCCTCGACTGTGTTGCGGGCGCGTGCTTCTTCCGCGCGACAGCGCGCTGAGTATTCAATCGAACTCGCGCGCCTTGCCTCGAGCTCTGCAATCCGTTGATCGAGCTCGGCGATCGCTCGTTCCGCGCGTTCGACCTCGGCCGTTGCGATTGTGCGCGCCGCCTGCGCGTCCGCCTCATCGCGACGCAAGGCTTCGAGCGCGGCTTGGGTTTCGCTTTCGTGTTCCGCGGATTGCACGAGCTCGCGCAGCCGTTCCTCAAGCGCGCGCTCGCGCTGTCGCTGGCCCGCCTCGCGCTCGGCGAGCGGCGGGAGTTCGGCCTCAAGCGCGGCGATTCGCGCCTCGGTCCCGCTTCGTTGCACGCGCAGGGAAGCGAGCGCTCGCTCGAGTTCGCTTCGGGCGCGTTGAGCCTCGGCGAGTGCGGTCTCGGTCGCTGCCAGATGTTTTGTCGCACGTTCCTGTTCGGGTGCGACCCGAGCGAGCTCTGCGCGCAGCGCGCATACGCGCTGCTCGGCCTCAGCCCGCTCGCGCACAAGCCGCTCCCGTTCGCTCTCTCGCCGTAGCCGTGCGCTCTCAGCATGAGCAAGCGCCGCCCGTTGTCGTTCCACCTCTTCGGTTAATGCGCGGATCAACTGAGTAAGCGTCGCGAGCTCACGGCGCAGCGCTGCCAATTCGCTCTCAAGCGTCGCAGAACGTGACTTGGCCGTCTTCAACGCCGAGGCGAGGGACTGAGCGCGTTCCTTAAGACTTTCGAGTAGCTCGCAAGCAGGTCCATCTTCGGCCGGTTCGCTCAACTCGGCCTGTTCGCGCTCGAGTTCGGCTGCCTCGATCTCAAGGCGCTGCACCAGTTCCTCAAGTCGCACCCGCTCGCTGCGCGCCCGTTCGACAATCGCGCGTGCTTCTGCGTAACGCCGCTCGCACCGCTCTTTCTCCGCGCGGCTTTGGGCGAGCGCGCGCGCTGCGGCTTCGGCCGCAGCCACGGCGGCATCCCGCCTGCGCTCGGCCTCCGCCATGCGGCCGGTGAGCTGCGCGAGTGTCCGCTCCGCCTCGGCGCGCTCTGCCGCCAGCGCCTCGAGCCGAGCGAGGCGCAACCCGATCTCATCGGCCCCGGGGCGGCAGACGAAGCCGTCCCAGCGCCAAAGCCCCCCGTCGCGGCTGACAAGGCTTTGTCCGGGGCGCAGATGAGGCTGCAACCGCTCGGCCTGTTCCGGCGTGCAAAGCCCAACAAGCGCGAGATGCCGGGCAAGTTCTGGGGGCGCTTGCACGCACGCAGTGAGCGCTGTGACCCCCTCCGGCAAAGCGGGCAAAGCCTCCGAATTCTCGATCAGACGCCAGAAGCGTTGCGCTGAAGGATCGGTTCCGGCGAAGAGAGCCTCACCCAGAACAGCGGCGAGCGCGCGCTCGAAGCCGCGCGTCATTTTGATCTTAGCCAAAATTGGCGCTGCCGCAGCATCCGCGTGCGCGGCCGTAGACCGTTGCAGTCGACACTCTTCGGCTTCGATGCGCGCGTAGTTCGCCCGCGCGGCGGCGAGCGCGTTCGCGCTCTCAACCAGCTCGAGCTCGGCGCAGCGCTGCTCCTCCAAAGCGCGACGCTCGGCTTCGAGCGCGGTATCGAGGGTGTGCTCAGCGTCTGCGCGGGCGCGGGCGAGCGCGGCGAGATCGATGCCCGCCTCTTCCCTTTCGAGTGCGGCAAGGCGTGCCCTGAGCGCCTTGCGCTGTTCGTCGAGCCGCGCGCGCGACCGCGCGAGCGCGGCCAGCCGCTCGCTGCGCGCGCGCCGGCTGCGCTCGAAAGCGCGGGCCTCTGCTTCAAGGGCTGCGAGTTGTGCCCGCGTCGCGACCTCCTGGTTCGCGATCTCCGCTGCTTCGTCGCGCGCACGCGCCACAGTTGCCTCAAGGGTGGCGATTTTTTCTCTAAGCTCGGCTTCGCGCGCACGCGCTGTCTCGAGATCCGCTTGCGCCCGAGCGAGAGCTTCCCGTGCGGCCGCACAGCCATCACTCGCGGCGTCTTCGCTTGCGAGCCGACGAGCGGCTTCGCTTGCGCGTGCTTCCCATTCCCGCACCTCGTCTTCCAGGCGCGCGAAGCCGGCGAGCGCGAGGCGCGCCGCAAGAGCGGCTTCACGGGCGGCGAGCGCCTCGGCCTCACGCTGCTCAGCCGCGGCGAGATCTGCCGCTGTTTTGGCAAGCTGCGCGGCAAGCTCCTCGCGCGCGCGCACGAGTGCCTCGAGCTCGGCGTTCTTGGCCGCGAGCTCGGTT
The DNA here is from genome assembly GCA_030549795.1 of Pseudomonadota bacterium. GTDB lineage: Bacteria > Pseudomonadota > Alphaproteobacteria > Geminicoccales > Geminicoccaceae > JANXAZ01. The sequence goes on from JAUQQO010000040.1 coordinate 29,998, forward strand.
GTCAAGGCCGCGCGTTCCCGCCGCACGGCTTCGAGATCGCGTTCGATTTCCGCGCAGCGCCGCGCTCGCTCCTCTTGTTCACGCACGTGCTGCGCTTCGGCGGCGCGCAACCGTTCGGCAAGCCGCGCTGCCTCGGTGGTGGCGCGCTCGAGACGCTCGCGCAGGCGTGCAAGCTCGGCTGCGCGCTCTGCCCGTTCGCTGCGGGCGCGCGCAAGCGCCGCTTGGACCTCCTCTTCGGCCGCGCGCGCCTGCTCGAATTGCGCCTTCGCGGCTGCATAGGCGTCAACGGCCTGCGCGCAGCGTCGCAACAAAAGCGCCGTTTCGGTTGCGCGCAATTCGGCCGAGATCCGCCGGTACCGTTCGGCTTCCGCTGCTTGAGCGCGCAGTTTTTCGAGCTGCTCGCTTGCCCGCGCGGCGAGCTCGCGCACCCGGGCGAGATTGGCTTCTGTTTCCGCGAGCCGCTGCTCGGCCTCGCGCCGGCGCAGGCGCAGGCCGGAGATGCCGGCGGCTTCTTCGAGCAGCCGGCGCCGCTCGTCGGCTCGCGCATCAACCAGAAGACCGATCTGTCCCTGGCTCACGATCGCGACGCTGCGAGCTCCGGCGGCTGCATCGGCGAGCAAAAGGGCGACGTCGCGCTGGCGGACCTCTCGTCCGCCGATCCGCCAGCTCGAGCCAGTTCCGCGCTCGATACGGCGGACGATCTCGGCGCGCTCGCCGGGGGCGAGAACCAAGAAGCCCTCGAGGGGGCCCTCGACGAGCAGCCCGACCTCGGCGACGTCACGAGGAGCGCGCGCAACCGAGCCACCGAAGATCACATCATCCATCTCGGTGCCGCGCAGTCCTTTGGCAGAGCTTTCGCCTAAGACCCAGCGCAGTGCGTCGACCAGGTTCGACTTACCGCAGCCGTTCGGCCCGACGATGCCGGTAAGGCCGGGACGAATCTCGAGCTCGAACGGGTCGCAAAAGGATTTAAAGCCGCTTACGCGGAGCCGCGTGAACTTCACCGTGTCGCCGGTTGTAAGAGCGATAGGCTGCGCTGGGTACAGCCGAGTAGTTTTTGTTCTGTTGCTATCAACGCAACAGTGGTTCGATGAGCTTGGCGAACTCCTCAGCGCTGCGGTTGCCGGCGTGGACGCGTCCGTTTATGAGAAAACTCGGCGTCGAGCGTACATCGTACTTCTGTTGTGCTTCAAGACGCGAGCGCAAGATGTCATCCTCCAAGGTACGATCGGCAAGACACGCTTCGATCTGGGCGTCGGAGAGCCCTCCGAGTTTTGCGATCTGTTTGAGGGCGCCGATCGGGTCCTTTGCATTCGCCCAGCGGTCCTGACTGCCAAGCAGCGCATCTACGAACTGGAAATAGCGCTCACCGCCAGCGCAGTGGGCAAGTACGTGCGCCTTGAGCGACACACCATCGGTTGGAAAATCGCGGACTATGAGGCGCAGCTGGCCCGTGTCGATGAAGCGCCGCTTGATCTCGGGTAAGCTGCGCAAATGGAAGGCGGCGCAGTGTGGACAGGTGAGTGAAAACCACTCGATTACCGTGATCTTGGCTGAAGGATCGCCAAGAGCGCGTTCTTCGACTTTAGCCGCGTGCACGGGCCGGGGCGGGACCGAGGCCGCGAGAGCCAGCCCCGCCATCGTTGCGAAGCACCACCGTCGAGCTACCCGCATGCCGCACCTCGTCGCGATCGTCGCTGCACGGAGCCTAGCGCGCTCGGGCGATTTCGCCAGGGGGAGGAGCTGCGGCTCGGTTTTGCGCGTCTGCGTTTCGCGCCCGTAGCCACTCCTGGGTCGCCGCTTCCGCGCGCCGGCGCGCTGCCGGATCGAGTTTGGCTGCCAAGCGTGATGCGCGTTCACGGCCGCGCGCGTAGCCGTGATCGGCGGCGAGCTGGTACCAGATGTAGGCCGCGAGCAGGCCAGTTTCGCCTGCGCCACCCCGTTCTTCGAGTTCGCCCAGCTTGAACATCGCCTTGCCATCGCCCGTCTCCACCGCCCGCAGATAGTATGCGCGCGCTTTGGCGATGTCGAAGACGGGGCCTTGCGGGTCTTCATGCAGCTCGGCAAGCCAGCGCCAGGCTCGATGCTCGCCGAGTTCCGCAGCGCGTTGAAAGAGCTCGAAGGCCGCTTGCTTGTCGATCGGTCCAGCTTTGCCGGCGAGTTTCTTGCGCGCGAGGTCATAGGCTGCCACGGCGTCACCAAGCTCGGCCGCGCGTGCAAGCCAGCGCGAGGCTTCCACTTCGTCTGGGGGCAGCCGAGCAGCGCCGCGCTCGTAGATCCGTGCGAGGCGCACAAGTGCGCTGGGACGCCCGCCTTCCGCGGCTCGGCGGTACCATTCGACCGCGCGCGTTCCATCCGCCGGCACCCCCCGGCCGTCGCGGAAAAGATCACCCAACCGTTCTTGCGCCCGTGCGTCCCCCGCCTCGGCTTCGGCGCGCAGGGGCTCTAGCGCGACTGCATACCATCGCTGTGCCTCGAGCGGATCGCGCCGGCGCCCGCGTCCTTCGGCGAGGCGATCGGCGAGCGTGAGTTGCGCGTGCACATAGCCCTCACGCGCGATGCGCTCGATGGTCGCCTCTGCTCGTGCCCGTGCGCTTAAATCAAGCTCCGGATCGTCCGCTTCGATAAGCGCGAGCTGCAGGCGTGCCCCCGGATCGCCTGCTTCCGCCGCACGGCGAAGAAGCGCGAGCCCGCGCGCAGGATCGCGCGGAACGCCCAAGCCCTCGCGATAGGCTTCGCCGAGCTCGCGTAGCGCAGCCGGTGAGCCGGCCGCAGCGGCGCGTTCGAGAAACCGGATGGCTTCGCCCGGATCGCGGGGCACGCCGAGCCCGCGTCGGTGCAAACTGGCAAGCTGCAGCTGGGCGGCCGTCGATCCTTCCTCTGCGAGTCTTTGCAAAAGCGCGACCGCCGCAGGGACGTCGCCAGAGGCGAACAGCCGCTGCACCTCGCCGAGACGATCAGCGAACGGATCGACGGGTGCCGGGGCGGGAGGAGGCGCGGGTGTGCAGCCAGCGCAGGCGAGCAACGAAGCGAGGCTCAACCGTGCGAGCCAGAGGCTGCCAGAAACGGCTCTCATCGTCGCTCCCGTTTGCCGAAGGCGGGCGCGAGCAGCCGTCGCCCAAGTGCGGCGAGCGCAGCCCTAAGCTCCTCATGCGCGAGCGATGCGGTGGCTGCAGCGATGGCAGCTTCCACATCCGGACTGCTCGCAGGCTGCGGCACGGGCTCCGCGATGGCCGTGGAGGCGAGGGGGCGTTGGCGAATGAGGATGCGACTTACCGCACGAAAGCCCAAAAAGCCGTTGATCCTTTCGATGAGCACAGGGGCACTGTGCTGCAGTTCGAGCGCCGTCGCTGCACTCGCCCACAGCTCCAGGACGCCGCCCTTTTCACCCCGCGGAAAGCGCAGATCGATAGGGCGGCAGCGCGCCGCGAGTTCGGGCCCGACGATCGCCGGCCAATCGGCGAGCGCGGCAACCGCCGCAAGCCCGCGGCGACGAAGCGCGGGCGGCAAGAGCGCGAGGACGAGCCTGCCGACCGGCGCCGCGCCGGCTTGCCTAGAGGTGGCGGTCAGATCCGAAGCCGTTCCCACCTGGTCCACCGAGCGCTAGCTCTCTGCGCGAGATCCCCACCGTGCTCGAAGAGCCTAACATGACCGGCAGGATCCGACCATGCGGCGGTCTTGACCGCGAGCGCGCGCAAGCCATGCGCGCTGCGCTCCTTTGTTGGTTCGATCGCGAGCGACGCGAGCTGCCGTGGCGAGCAGCTGCGGGCGAATCGGCCAACCCCTGGGCGGTACTGGTGAGCGAGGTCATGCTCCAGCAGACGACGGTGGCCACGGCGGCCCAGCGTTTTCCCGCCTTCATGGCGCGGTTTCCGACCCCCGCTGCGCTCGCTTCGAGCTCGCTTGAGGAGGTGCTCGTGGCTTGGCAGGGCCTCGGCTATTATCGCCGCGCGCGCCTCTTACATGCCTGTGCGCGGGCGGTCGTCGCTGCGCACGGCGGCCGTGTGCCCGATACGCCCGAACAGCTTCGCGCGCTGCCCGGCCTTGGGGCGTATAGCGCCTTTGCGGTTGCCGCGATCGCCTTCAACCGACCGGTGCTGCCGGTCGACGGGAATGTCGCGCGCGTCGGCGCACGGCTTCTCGGGCTCAGCATGCCGGCGCATCGGGTGCGCGCGACAGTGGCGCGGGAGTTGGCCATGCTCGCAGAGGGGCCGCGGCCGGGCGATCTCGCTCAGGCGCTCATCGAGCTGGGCGCGCTCATCTGCCGCCCGCGGGCGCCCGCTTGCGATCGTTGCCCCCTGCAGCGCTTTTGTTGTGCCGCCGAGAGCGGCCGGCCCGAGGACTTTCCTCTCCCCTCGCAGCGCAAAACCCTGCCTGTCCGCTCGACCATGGCGTTTTTCCTGCAGCGGCCTGACGGAGCGATCCTCTTCCGGCGCCGCCCCGAGGAGGGGCTGCTCGGCGGTATGATCGAGCTTCCGAGCTCGCCTTGGGGAAGCGAGCGATCGCTTGAAGAGCATCTCGCGCATGCGCCCGCCTCTATCGCGTGGCGACCGCTTCCCGGTGAAGTCCGGCACCGCTTCACCCACCTCGAGCTTCGGGTGCTTTTGGCGTGCGGCACGCTCGAAGAGAACGATGTTGCGGGCCTTTGGCTCACACCCGCGGATTTGGCCGAGGTGCCGCTGCCGACCTTGACCCGCAAGCTGCTCGTGCAGTGCGGCGTGGTCCTTCCCGCGCGCTGAGCGCGCGGCCAGTGACCTCGGGATCACTCCTGCGCGTGCGCTTCGCGCAACTGCTTAAGCCTTCTATAGAGCTCTTCCGGATTGCGCCCGGTAGCGGCCGCTACCTCGCGCGCAGCGCGGCCGGGCGGCAGGCGCGCCGCCGCCTCGAGCAGTGCTGCATCGATGGCCGCTTCGGATATGTCCGCCGTCGGCTTTTCCGGCGGTCCGATGACGACGACGATCTCGCCGCGCGGCGCAGTATCTCGATAGGCGGCGGCGAGTTCGCTCAAGCTGCCGCGGCGGATCTCCTCGTGGAGCTTGGTCAGTTCGCGGGCCACCGCTGCCATCCGCGGTCCTAAGAGTTCTGCCGCGTCGGCCAACAGATCGGCGAGACGACTGCCGCGCTCGAGCAAAACCAGCGTGACCGGGATCGCCCCGAGCGCCGCGAGTTCGCGCCGGCGCGCATCCCGCCGAGGCGGGAGGAAACCCGCGAACAAGAACCGATCGGTGGGCAGACCGGCAATCGAAAGGGCGGCGATCGGCGCCGAGGGGCCGGGGACGCAGCGCACGGGAATGCCCGCTTCGTGCGCTTCTTTAACCAGACGGTAGCCGGGGTCGCTGATCGAAGGGGTACCGGCGTCGCTCACGAGCGCAAGCGCAGCGCCCTCGCGGAGTTTCTTGATGAGCTGTGGCCGCACGCGCGGTGCCGAATGATCGTTATAGACAACGAGCGGCTTTTCGATCCCGAAGCGATGCAGCAAGGCTCCGGAGATGCGGCTGTCCTCGCACACGACCGCATCCGCGTGGGCGAGCGTCTCCAACGCGCGCGGGCTCAAATCACCGAGATTGCCGATCGGCGTGGCGACCACATAGAGGCCAGGAGCGAGTTTACGGGGGGCGGCGGGTCCGGTAGAGCCTTGATCAGCGGCCGGTGTCCGGCTGCGCAGCTTGGCTCCGCTCATGTTCGCCACCCGCCTGTCCGGCCTCCTGGTCTTCACCCTCTTTTTGCTCGTTGCCTGCGTGCCGGCGAAACAGACCACGCCTGTGGCACCGCCGCAACCACCCCGCGCGCCGAGCCCGAAAGTCGAGCCGCTACCGCCGCCACCTGCACCCCAGGGCCCGCGCAAAATCGGGCTTCTCGTGCCTCTTTCGGGAAACGCAGCGCCGATCGGCCAGGATATGCTCGACGCCGCCCAGCTCGCGCTGTTCGAGAGCGACAACCGCGAGCTTTTACTCTTACCCCGCGACACGGGCGGCGAGCCTGCGACCGCGCGACAGGCCGCCCAAGACGCGCTCGCGGCCGGAGCGGAGCTCTTGCTCGGTCCGCTCTTCGCAGGTTCGACGAGCGCTGTAGCACCACTTGCACGCGAACGGGGGGTCGTCACGCTCTCGTTTTCAAACGACGCCTCGATCGCCGGCAACGGTGTGTTCGTGCTCGGCTACCGGCCCGAAGAGCAGATCGTTCGCATCCTCGCCCATGCGCGCGAGCAGGGCTGGCGCAAACTCGGTCTGCTCGCTCCCGCCGACAGCTACGGCAACGTGGCGATCGCCGCCTGGCGGCGCGAGTTGAGCACCCGCGGTGATGCTGCGGCATCAGCGATCGGGGTCTATCCGGCGAGCGGCGATCCGACCGCGGCGGTGCGCAGCTTTCTTGAACGCTATGGCGGTCGGGTGGGCGGCCAGACCCCGGATCTCGATGCGGTCCTGATCGCCGATGGCGGGCTGCGCTTGCGGCAGGTGGCGGCCCTGCTCGCCTTCTTCGACCTCGATCCGACGCGCACCCGGCTCCTCGGCACCCGTCTTTGGGCCGACGATCCCGCAGTTCTGCGCGATCCGGCTTTGCGCGGCGGTCGCTTCGCGGCACCCGATCCCGCCGCTGAAGCCGCCTTCCGCGAGCGCTTTCGCTCGGCGTTCGGGCGCGAACCGACACCGCTTGCCTCGCTCGCCTTCGATGCGGTGCGGCTTGCTGCAACGGTCGCGGTGCCGGGCCGGCCGCTGACGGTTGAGGCCTTGCTCGACCCGCGCGGGTTTCAAGGGGCTTTGGGGCCGTTTCGGTTGCGGGCCGAAGGCATCGCCGAGCATGCGCTCGCGATCCTGGAGGCGGGCCCCGAAGGCGCGGTCGTGGTCGAGCCGGCGCCTGCTCGGTTTCCCGCAGCCTTCGCCCTTCGCTGAAGAAGCTGAACTTTCGAGCACAAATGCGAGAGGGCCGTCGACCGGCGGTTTACAGCGCCTCGTCCTTACGGTTAAAACTACCCGAGGGCGACGAAACTCACGGGCGAGGCGTGACATGGCCGAACACCCGGAGAAACCGTCCGACGGCAGCTCCGACGTCGAGTTCGCAGCGCAACGCGCTTCATGGCGCGAGGCGGGGGGCGGATCCGTGGTACCGCTTGAGGGGCTTCGCCGCGCAGCCGTGCTTCCAAGCCTCGTATCCTTGTCCGGGTCGCTCAGCGGCAACTGCCGAGTGCTCGTGGTCAGCGCCGAGGAGGAGCTGCTCGAGATCGTGCGCGATCTCCTTGCGCGCGCCGAGCGACCATCGTTTCGGGTGGACGGAGCGCCGAGCGCGGATGCGGCGCTGCGCCGGCTCGCTGCGAGCCGCTACGATGTCGTTCTCGTCGACGAGCACCTGCCCGATCGAGATGGGATCGAACTAGTCGGCATCTTCGAGCGCCGCGGCATCCGTGTTCCGATCGTCTTGATGAGCGAGGATGTCGATCGGATCGATCCCGCAGCCGCGATCGACCTCGGCATCGGTGATCTGCTCGAAAAAGAAGAGCTCGAAGTCGGAAGGTTGGTCCGTTCCTTGCGCTTTGCGATCGCGCGCCGCAAGCTCACCGATCGCCTCGATCATCTCGCTCAGTACGACGAGCTGACCGGTCTTGCCAATCGCTCCCTGTTCAAGGATCGGCTCCAGCAGGCGATAGCGGCCGCGCATCGTCACCGCACCTATGTGGCGGTGATGATCCTCGACCTCGACGGCTTTAAGGCGGTCAATGACACCTTTGGCCATGCCGCGGGCGACCGGCTGCTTCGGATCGTCGCCGATCGCTTGCGTAGCTGTGTTCGCGCCACCGACACGGTGGCGCGTCTCGGCGGCGACGAATTCGCGATCCTCCTTGACAATCTCGCGCGACCGGAACGTGCCGCTGTGGTCGCGCGAAAGATTCTCGAGGCTCTCGAGCCGCCCATCGGGTTGGAGGGCAAAGAGGTGCGCATCGGCGGCAGCCTCGGCGTAGCGCTCTATCCGAGCGATGCGCGGGATCCGCAGATCCTCGTGCGGCTCGCGGATGCCGCCATGTATGCGGTCAAAGCACGTGGTGGACGATGCTGTCGTTTCCACGATCCGGCTTTGGACCAGCGCATGCGCCGCGGCTCGGTGCTAGAGCTTGACTTGCGTCGCGCGTTCGCTCGCGGCGAATTCGCGCTCTTCTTCCAGCCCCAGCTGCCGCTGCGCTCGAACGAGCTCGGCGTGGTGGCAGTCCCGAGGTGGCATCACCCGGAGCTAGGCACGGTCGAGGCGGATCGGTTCCGTGCGGTGGTCGAAGAGTGCGGCATTGTCGATCCGATCAGCGAGTGGCTGATCGGGGAAGCATGCCGCCATCTCAAAGAGTGGCAAGAGCTCGGCTTGGGGTCGTGTCACCTGTGCGTGCCGGTTCTCTCGCGCCGACAGCTCGCCTGGAGCGACCTCGCTGCGCGCGTAGCCGAGCGGCTCGAGCGCGCGGGAATACCGCGCACTGCACTCGAACTGGAAGTCGACGAGCGGTCGATCTTCGAGGATATCGAGACGGGGAGTAGCGGTCTTGTGCCCTTGGCTCAAAAAGAGTTGCGGCTCGCCGTCGACCGCTTTGGAGCGAGCATCGGCTCTCTGCGCGTGCTGCGCGACGCACCCCTCCGCACGCTCAAGATCGCACGCGAACTGCTCCGCGGCGTGCCCGAAGACGGCAATGCTAATTTTTTCCTTCGCTGTGTGGTCGGGATAGCACGCGAAGCCGGTGTGCGCGTGGTGGTGGAAGGCGTCGAGAGTCAGGCCCAGCTCGCCTTTTTAGAACAGATCGGTTGCCACGCCGCGCAATCGGACACGCTCGGCCCCTCGCTTTCGCCCGAAGAATGTATCGCATGGCTGCGGGAACGGTCGGTTCGCGCAGCTGTCCTTTGAACCCGCGCTTTAAGCGAAACGCAAGGCGTTCCATCATTCGGGCTCGCCGTTGACCTCTGGGGGCACGCGTTTTAGCGAGTTCACGGCTCCGCGCACAACACACGCATAAGCGTACAACGACCAATCCGGTGCAAAATGAAAAGGCAGCGCCGAATATCGGTGGGCCTCACTCGGCAGCGCGCATTCATTCGGCTCACAGAGCTACTTTGCGGCACTCCAGTCGAGGCGGGCGCTTTCTCGCCTGAAGCGAACATAAGCCGGCTGTGCGGAGCGTGTCGTCTGATGTCCGAAGAGCCGAGCCGATCGCATGGCTGAAGAGAGCGTCTTTGGCGATCGTCGAGCAGCCGTTTCGGTGGCGCTGAGGCCGCGCGCTTAAGAGTGAGGCTCGGCTCCGCGCCAAAGCCGCGTAATGCGCGTTGAGGGCAAAAAGCTTCAATTCGGCAGCTTCATGGCGAGGGCGCATCGCCCAGGTAGGGCGGTTACGGCCCAATGTCTTCGGACAACGCACTGGAAGCCTGAACAACCTGCCCGAACCGATAACGTGTGGGCGCGGCGTTGCGGCTTGCTGCAGCGCACCGGGCGCTTTGCTCCTATGTGATGGACAAAGGGCAAGGCGGTGGGGCTCGCAGGCAACGGGCCTAAACCTAAGGCGGTCGAGGGATAGCGATCGTGGTCCACTTCGTCTTGGCTGGCGTGGCCGGTTACGCCGTGGTGGTGGGAGCTCTCTATTTGCTTCAAGATGCGCTCGTCTTCCCGCGCAGCGCAGCGAAAGGGGCAGTCTACGGTCCACCCACCCAAGCGCAGCGGATCGCACTCCCCACTTCAGATGGCAACAGCATTGTCGGCTGGTTTGTACCCGCCCGCGGCGAGAGCTGTGGGGTCGTCCTCGGCTTCGGCGGGAATGCCTGGAATGCTGATGATCTCGCGAGTTTTCTCGCCCGGCGGCTCCCGCACCATGATCTTGTCGTGTTCCACTATCGCGGCTATGGCCCGAGCAGCGGCCGGCCGAGCGAACGGGCGCTCTACGACGACGCGCTCGTCGTGTACGACTGGGCCAAAGGGCGCGCGCACGGCCGCCCCATCTACGCCGTCGGCTTCAGTCTCGGTACGGCGGTCGTCGCTTTTCTGGCGGCACAGCGTCGGCTCGACGGCATCGTGTTGGTCACGCCCTTCGATTCCCTCGAAGCGGTCGCGCGCACGCGGTTTCCCTGGGTACCGGTGGGGATCTTGCTGCGCCATCCGTTCCGCGCTGCCGAGCAATTGCGCGGAGTCGAGGTACCGGCCGTGGTGATCTTGGCCGAGCACGATGAGGTGATCCCGCGCGAGCGCAGCGCGGCGCTCGTAGCCGCTCTCGCGCGACCGCTCTTCGTCGGCATGGTCCCCGGGAGTACGCACAACCGCATCTACGACGAAGAAGAATTCGACCGGCTGCTGAGTGAAGCGCTTCGAGCGTTCGACGGAATCGCCCGCAGCCGCACTTGATGGACCGGCTCCAAGCTAGCGCTCACAAGCGGATTATTGTTTTGGCGATCGAAACGCTCCGCGTTCTTTCAACTCGCAGCTTAGGTTGAGTGCGCCTTTTGAGCCCCAAACGCGGTTTCCATGACCTCCAGTTTGGCGAGCTCGACAGCGACTCGAACCGCGATCTCGCCCAATACCGCTTCAAGACCAGGTTCCTGGCGCTGGTGTTCGAACTCGGCCGCGCCGCGGGCGAGCGCAGAGACGACACTCTTGGGGATTTCACCGGCGAGCAAGCCTAAGCGCAGCTCTTCGAGCAGATCGAGGAGCAACGCTCCCCGCTGCAAGGCGCGTCGCCGTCGATCCCCCGCTTCATCCACGCGTTGAAGGGCCAGAAGTGCGTCGATCGACCCGACGCCGGCAGCCGGTTGGGAAATGCCGCGCATCGCCGCTGCGCTCTCTCGGCGCGCGGCTTCGAGTTCTCGCCCCCATTCCGGTCCGCCGCGGGCGAGGGGGCGATGAGGGACCGCCGAAACTCCCATCGCGAAGGCCTCGATGCGCATCCGACCGACTCCCGCATGCGAAGCACCGCGATGATGGCCAAGAAAAGTTAAAGAACTCTTAAAGGTCTTGGAGAGAGCGGCAGTTGTTGCCCGAGTCGGCAGGATTTGCCGCGCAAGCGATTGCAGTGACGTCCGAAGATCCGCTCGCACCGTGCTCTGGCACGAAGATCGCTTTTCAGGGAGGCGAGAGAGCTGTCGCGATGGGAGTGGATCGTGTCGCTTCGCGTGATCGCAGCACGAAGCCCGGCTCGGCGCTACCGCGGGCTGCTCGCCCTCACCCTCGGGTTCGCCTTTTTGGGGGCGTCGATCAGCCCTGCGCGTCCGGCCTCACGCATCAAGGACATCGCCGATTTCGAAGGCGTGCGCGAGAACGTGCTCATCGGCTACGGGCTTGTGGTGGGGCTCAACGGAACCGGCGATACGCTGCGCAACGCCGTCTTCACGCAAGAGAGCCTGATTGCGATGCTCGAGCGGCTCGGCGTGAGCACGCGCGGGGCCAATTTGAACACGAAGAACGTCGCCGCCGTGATGGTGACGGCGTCGCTCCCACCCTTTGCCCGCCAGGGAAGCAGGATCGATGTTGCCGTCAATGCCCTCGGCGACGCCAAGTCGCTCGTAGGCGGGACCCTCCTTGCGACCCCGCTTTTAGGTGCCGATGGCGAGGTCTACGCGGTTGCCCAGGGCGCGCTCGCGGTAGGTGGGTTCGAGGCGAAGGGAGCCGCCCAGTCGGTCATTCGCAACGTTCCCACGAGCGCGCGCATTCCGGCTGGCGCGATCGTCGAACGAGAAGTTCCCTTCGCCCTCGATTCCCTGCCCGAACTCAGGCTCGCTCTGCGCAATCCCGACTTCACGACCGCGCAGCGGATCGTCGCCGCGATCAACGGTCGGCTTTCGGGGATCGGTGCGCGCGCGACCGACCCCGCTACCGTGCGCGTGCCGATCCCCGCCAGCTATCGCGGTCAAGTGGCTCGGCTCATCAGCGAGATCGAGCAGCTGCCGGTGCAGCCCGACAGTCCCGCCCGCATCGTCATCGATGAGAGCTCGGGCGTCATCGTGATGGGCGACAAGGTGCGGATCAGCCGGGTCGCGGTCGCGCAGGGTAACCTCACGGTTCGGGTGACCGAAACCCCGCAAGTGAGCCAGCCTGGGCCACTCTCGGGCGGAGAAACGGTCGTAGTGCCGCGTACCAACGTCGAGATCGACGATCAGCGCGAGCGCAGGATGGTGGTGCTCGAAGAAGGGGCGACGCTCGATGCCCTGGTCGATGGTCTCAACGCCTTAGGCGTAGGTCCGCGCGACATGATCGCGATCATCCAGGCGATCAAAGCCGCTGGGGCGCTGCAAGCCGAGATCGAGGTGATGTGATGAGCGCGCCGCTCACAACCGCAGGATCGGCGCCAGCATTGAGCGCGGTCGAACGCGAACAGCGCCGGCTGCGCGAAGTAGCGATCGAATTCGAGGCTGTTTTCCTATCTCAGGTCTTACGCGGAATGAGCGCTGGTCTCGGCCCCGACAGTCTGTTCGGCAAAGAGCCTTTTGGGAGCCTTCTCGCCGACGAATACGCGCGCCTGCTCGCGCGCACCGGAGGGGTGGGCATCGCCGAAGCGACCTATCGCGAACTCTTGCGCATTCAGGGGACGCACCGATGAGCGGACTCGAGCGGCTCGCGTTGTTGCTCTCCGTGATCGAACGCCTTTGCGCGGTGATGGCGCAGGAGAACGACTGCCTGCGTCGCATGGAAGTCGAGACAGTGCGTGCACTGCACCTCGAGAAGCGGCGCTTAGCCGAAGCCTATGAGAGAGAGCTTGGACAGTTGCGCCGCGAGCCAACTCTTCTCGCCGAGTTGCCGGTGCACGCGCGCATTGAGCTCGAGGAGGCGATGCGACGGTTACACGCCGCAGCGCGCCGCAACAGCGAAGTACTGTGGGCGGCCAAGACGGTGAGCGAGCGGCTGTTGCGGCACCTCGCCGAGAGCCTTGCCGAGCATCCCTTCGCTCACTCGCTTTCTTCGCCTCGCGGAGCGACGAGCGGGACCGGCAAGGTCGTGGCCATAAGCTGCGATCAACGGATCTAAGGGATCGGCCATGAGCCTCGGAAACACGCTCCAGATCGCGGTCAGTGGGTTGCAGACGGCCCAGCGCGCGCTCCAGGTGACCGCGAACAACCTCGCCAACGCCACCTCCCCGGGCTACAGCCGCAAGCTGCACACCCAGGAAGCGCTCGTCCTGGACGGGCAGGGACGGGGAGCGCGTGCGCTCGCCGAGCAGCGGGTGGTCGACGCTTTTCTGACTGCCGAGCTCAGGGCCAGGGACGGGCAGTTGGGCCGCAGCGCTACGGTCCAAGAGTTCGCCGATCGGGCGCAAAGCCTCCTCTTTGGCGTGCCTGGCGACGAGCGGTCGGGACTGTTGGGCCCACTCAATGAGCTCGCGCGCGCGCTCGAATCGCTCGCCAACGATCCCGATCAGCCGGGGCTTCGGGCTGCGGTCGTGGGCGCAGCCGACGCCTTCGCGCGCGCGGTGCGCCGCGGCGCTGAGGCCATCCAGGCCCTGCGGCAGGAGGCCGACCGAAGAATTGGCGCGCTCGTCGAGCGCATCAACGCCGATCTCGCCACATTGCGCGAGATCGATCGAACCATCCGTGAGCGGGGTGAGACCCCGGAACTCGCTGATCAGCGCGATCGGACCCTGCGCGAACTCGCCCGCAAGCTCGACATCTCGACCTATCGTCGCGACGACGGGCAGCTCGGAGTTCTCCTTCGCGGCGGTCAGGGGCTTTTTGAAGGGCGACCGCGCGTGCTCGTCTACGATCCGGCACCGGTTGTCGACGCCGGTACGATCTTCGGTCCGATCTCACTCTATGCCGCCTCTGACATCGATCCGGCGACCGGTAAGCCGCTAGCCGGAGCGCAGGGGGAGGTGGTGGTCACAGGCGGACTGCGCGCTGAGCTTCCGCCCGAGCTGCGGACGGGCACGCCGGCCGACGAGGCGCTGATCGTGCGCTCTCCGCTGCGCTCAGGTGAGCTCCAAGGGCTGCTCGAAGTACGCGACCGGCTGCTGCCCGAGCTCGCCGATCAACTGGACGAGCTCGCGCGCATCGCTGCCTTCGCCGTGAACGCGGCGCACAACGGAGCCGTCGCCTGGCCGCCGCTGTCGACGCTTGTCGGTACTCGCAGCGAGGACGGGACTTTCGACGCTGCCACCCGTTCCGGCACGGCCTGGCTCGCCGTGGTGGATCGTGCCACCGGCACCGTCGCGCACACGATCGCGATCGACGTGACGGCCGATTTCGCGACCCTCGTCGCCGATCTCGACACGGCCCTTACGGGTTACGGCAATGCCACCGTCGACGCCCAAGGGCGGCTCGCGCTTTCCCTCTCTTCCGGCTTTGGGCTCGCACTTTCGGAAGGCGATAGCGCGATTATCGTCACCGATGCTCTTGGGCACAGTTGGGCCTATGGCTTCTCGCACTACTTCGGCCTCAACGATCTTTTCGTGAGCGAGGCCGGTCGGCCAAGTCTCCTCTCGGTGCACCAAACCCTGCGCAGCGATCCCGCGCGCCTTGCAACCGCCAAGCTCGACGTCGTACCGGGCCCGCCGCCTTCGGCGGTGCTCGGGGGGCCCGGTGATCCCCGTGGCGTGCAGGCGTTGGCCGCGGCCTTTCAACGCGAGATCGACACCGTACCGCGTGGCCGGCTTTCAACCGTGCGCGCTACCCTCGGCGGTTACGCAGCCGACTTGGTCGCCACACACGCAGCCACCACACGCGACGCGGAGCGCGCGGTCGAAACCGATCGGGCGCTGGTTAGCGAGCTCGAGACGCGCTGGTCGGCGGTCTCGGGAGTAAACGCCGACGAGGAATTGTCACGCTTGGTTCTCTACCAACAGGCCTACACCGTCGCGGCGCGCATCGTGCAGATCACCGATCGGTTGTTCGACGAGCTGTTGGCGATCGCGCGTTGAGGGAGATTCGGCGATGATCGAACGTATCGGTGACCTCGGCCAAAACGATCGGCTCGTCGCGCTCTTGCGCCAGACACAAATGCGCGTGCGCGAGGCACAAGTCGCAGTGGCGAGCGGGCATCGTACCGAGCGGTGGGATCGTCTCGGCGACCGCGCCGGGATGCTCGCTACGATCCGCGAGCAGCGCGGCCTCACCGCCAGCTTTCTGGCCGAGAACGACGAGCTGCGCGCGCGTTTGGGCGTGATGGATGGGACACTCGGCGCGATCGGCGAAATCGCCGAACGGCTGCGGACCCTTCTCGTCGCCCGCCTGTCGGACGCCACCGGGCCGTCTGTGCCGCTCGATGCCGAGGTGGACGCCATGGCGGCTGAAGTCGAGGGTCTGCTCAACCGGCAGCTCGATGGGGCCTATCTGTTCGCGGGCAGCCGCAGCGATCGGTCGCCCGTGGCGCTCCCCGATCCTCTGCCCACGACCGTCGACGCGTCGCTCTACTACCGAGGCGACGAAGTAGTGCTGGCTTTTAGAGCCGATGTCGATGTCACGATCGCTTACGGGGTGCGCGCCTCCGCTGAACCCTTCGCCCAGCTGGTCGCGGCGCTCGGTCAAGCGCGGGCCGCGCACGCTTCCAACGATCGCGCGGGGCTCGAAGCCGCGCTTATGCTTGTGCAAAGGGCGGTCGCGGGGATCGCTGAGTTGCGCGGGCAGGTGGGGGCCGTCGGCAATCGGCTCGAGGCGATCGCCGAAAGCCAGCGCGCAGCACTGGTACAGCTCGACAATCTCATCTCCGAGATCGTCGATACCGATGTTGCCGAGACGATGAGCCGGCTCGCGCGCGACCAAGCCACGCTCGAGGCGAGCTATCTCGTTATCGCCCGTCTCAATCAGCTCTCCCTCGCCGATTACCTGCGCTGATCGCATTCCACAGCGCGCGATTGGGCTCTCGCGTACGACGAATGTCTCAATAGGCTAAGGATCGCCCCATGCAAACGGAGCTCTCGTCCGCCTCGGCCCCAGTCAAGCCAAGGAGCTCGGTCGCCGCGGCTTGGCTGGAATGCGGGCCGATCCATCTGCCCTACGGCCTACCTGGCTTCGCCGATCTGCGCGATTGCCACTTGGAGCCTTTGGGAGGATTTTCTGAAGACTTTTTCCTCTTGCGCGCTCGAAAGCCTGAAGGACCGCGCTTCATACTGGCGCCGCTGCGCGATCCCGGGCAACTCTTCTCTTCCGAAACCATGGGCGCGCTTTTGATGGCCTGTGGTCTGCCGGAAGCGGCGCTGCGCGTTTTGCTCGTCGTGACCTTGGTGCCCGCTGGGCATGGGCTCGAAGCTTTGGTCAACTTACGCGCTCCGCTCGTGGTCGATGTGCGGTCGCGTACAGCGCGCCAGATCGTGCTGCCCGATCCGAAGCTGCCTTTGCGCTGCCCGCTCGGGCGTCGCACGACCTGAGGCGCATTATGCGGCGTGGCGGCGAGGGCGAGACTTGTGCTCACAAGCTTGCTAAGGGACCGGTATGACCGGATCCCGACTAGGCGTGCACACCTTAGCCCGCCCACCGCGTCTTTGGCTGTTGCTCGGCGACAAGGCCGGTGACAACGCGCAAGTCCTCGAGCTCGCCCACGCTCTAGGGGAGCCGTTTATCGTCAAGCGGTTGCTTCCCCGCCCGCAATGGGTCGTGGGCAAGCCTCGGTTCGCCCCGGGCCTCTACCATCTGGACCTCGCCCGCTCCGATCCGCTCGAACCTCCCTGGCCCGAATTGATCCTCACCATTGGTCGGCGGCCGTCGATGGCAGCGCTGTGGGTAGCAGAGCAGAGCCGCGGCTTCACCCGCATCGCCCTCCTCGGCCGGCCCAAGCGCTGGCCCGAACGCTTCGCCTTGATCATCGCGCCCGCGCACTACGATGTTCCGCCAGCACCCAACGTTATTCGCCTGCAGCTGCCGCTTCTGCGTCCCGATCCTCGGAAGATCGCGCAAGCGGCCGAGCGCTGGCGCTCCCAGTTCGCGACCCTGCCGCGGCCGCTTACCGCCTGCTTGGTGGGCGGAGAGACCAAACCCTATCGCTTCGATGCTGCTGTCGCCCGCGATCTCGCTGGGCGTCTTGCGGCGCTCGCGGCGCGCGACGGAGGAACGCTCTATGTGAGCACGAGCCGGCGCACGAGCCGCGAGGTTGCCGACGCGCTCGAGGCTAGCCTGCCGGCGGGGGCGCGCATCTACCGCTGGCGGGCCGAGGACCCGGCGGAAGCCAACCCCTATCTCGCACTGCTCGCCTTTGCCGATCGCTTCGTCGTCACCGGGGACAGCGTGTCGATGATCGTGGAGGTCGCGCGGCTCGGCCGACCGCTCGCCATCGCGGAGCTGCCGGTACGGCGCGATCCGCTTACGAGATCAAAGCGCCTTCTCGCGCGTGCTTTAGGCCCCGAGGGCCCTTGGTCGCGGCTGGGTGCTCTCGCGCGTCGCGCAGGCGTGCTCGGTTTTCCCCGCGAGATCGAGCGGATCCACCGCTATTTGTACGAGAGTGGGCGGGCAGTGCGGCTCGGTGAGGCGTTTCCGAGCGCCACGCATCCGCCTCCAGACGAGCTCGATCAAGTGATCGCTCGCTTACGGGCCCTTCTCGAGCAAGAAAGTGTAGCGCGGTCGCTTTGCGAGCGAGTCGGGCAGAGCGCGACCCGGGGCTCAAGCTAGCGCGCCTTGATCTCTCGATGGCGAGGAAAGGGCAGATATTCGACCCCACCCCCTTGCTGGCGTACCGGTTGCGGGTAGAGCGTCATGAGCTCCAGAACTTCGCTCGGCATCGCGAAGGAAACCGGAAGACCGAGCGCTTTCGCCTCTTCAGCCGAGATCGGATAATCGTGGGTCCAAGTACCGGTTGCGAGTTTGGCGGCGACTGCGCGAGCACGCTCCTCGTCCATGTGGCGTCGCAAGAGCTCGCACGCCGCCGCCTCCACCTGGGCGATCGCCTTGCGTCCGACATCGGCGAGCACGAGGGTCTGGTCGTCGACTTCCGCGATCGGTTTGCTCTCCGCCACTTTGACAATCGAGGCAGCAGGCATGCCGCCGAGCTGGGGATCGATCGGTCCCAGCACGGAGTGCCGGCACATCACGATCTCGTCGGCCGCGAGGGCGATGAGTGTGCCGCCCGACATGGCATAGTGGGGCACGAACACCGTCACCTTGCCTTTGTGCGCTTGAATGGCACGGGCGATCTGCAAAGCGGCGAGCACGAGACCGCCGGGCGTGTGTAACACGATGTCGAGCGGCAACTCGGGATCGGTCAAGTGGATGGCACGTAGAACTTCTTCCGAATCATTAACGTCGATGTAGCGCATAAGAGGAAAACCCAAGAGACTCATCGTCTCTTGGCGATGGACGAGAAGGATCACGCGCGAACCGCGCTGTTGTTCGATCTGGGCGATCTTGCGCGCCCGCATCGCTTCCAGCCATCGGCGTTGCAGCACCGGTTGCAGCGCCGAGACGATGAAGAAGATCCAAAACAGATCCATCAGCCCCATGGTCCGCTCCCGACATTGCCGCGCGAACGCCGCCCATCCGGAAGGAACCCGTAAACGCCCTCATCCGCATAAAAGCGTCGATGGTGGCGATGGGAACGGCGCAAGATGGGAGCCAAGGCCCAACCGGCAACGAAGCCACCGATGTGGGCCCACCAGGCGACCCCACCGACGTCCGGGGCCGCTTGGAGCGTGAGAAGTCCCGGAATGATCTGGGAGAAGAACCAGAAGGCAGCAAACACCAAGGCCGGAACTTCGACGAAGAACGGTATGAACAGGACTGGGATCACCATCACGAGGCGAGCACGCGGAAACATCCTTGCGTAGGCTCCGATCACTCCGGCAATCGCCCCCGAAGCGCCGACCGCCGGTACGGTCGAGCTCGCGTTCACGACCGCATGCGCAAGGCCTGCAAAGAGACCACAGGCGAAATAAAACAGAAGGTAGCGCCGAGTTCCCAAACGGTCTTCGATCGCCGGTCCGAATACCAAGAGTGTCCACATGTTCATAAGCAAATGTAAAAATCCACCGTGTAAGAACATATGGGTTACGAATACCCGATAATCCCAAAGATCCGGCGGACGACGAATCGCGAGATGTCCGAAGAAACGAGCCGGCACCAGTCCATGCTCGAAGAGAAAGCGCTCGAAAACGCGCGGCGGCAATGCGGCTTCGAAGAGGTACACGAACACGCAGATCGCGATCACCGCCCAGGTGAGGAAAGGCGGAAAGCGCCTCGCGACGGTATCGCGGACTGGAAGCACAGATCCTCCAAAGCCGGCGAGCGTCCAAGCATGCCGGGACAGCGCAAGGCAAAGCCTTTAGCAGGGGCGCAGAAAGGCGTGAACCCGCGCGCTTAACTCGGACGCCTCGGAGCTTTGATATCGGTCGGTGCGAAGGCGAGGATTGCGAAGGCGAGGATAGAGCGTCGAGCTCCACGGCAAGCGGGCCGCAGCCCGTCTGCAGGCCCAACAGCGCCAAAGGGCGTGATCGCCAACAGGCTAGCGTGGGCTGCGATCGCCGGTGGCGTGGGCGATCTCTCGCTTGAGGCGAGGCCTTTAGGTGCGCCATCGAGCGGGCGCATCGTCGCGCCCTAGGGTGAGTGGTTGTGGCCTTCCCTTCGATCGTGCTAGCCACAGCCGCGGTCGGTTCGGTCCTCGCGGGGGAAGGACGCGATGAAGCCCTGCGTCTTCGTCCATACCAATCACAAGCAGTATATCGGTGCGCTGGTTTCGGCCTATTCGATGAAGCGCAACTCGCGCTCGCCCGAAGCGTTCGACGTGCGATTGATCGAACACGCCACCTACAAAGAGTTCTTCGACCGTTATGAAGGGCGCGAGTACCGGCGGGACGGCTCCACCCGGCGTTGGCTCAACGACGATCTGCAATCCTTTACCCCGCTGCGCTTTAAGCCGCCGGAGCTCATGGGCTACCAGGGGCGGGCGGTGGTGGTCGACCCCGACGTCTTCGCCGTTCAGGATGTCTTCGAGCTGCTGTCGCGCGACATGCAGGGTAAGGCTATCTTGTGCCGCATGCGCGGCTCGGGGCCGTTCGCGCACTTCGCGTCGAGCGTGATGCTCCTGGACTGCGCGAAACTTACGCATTGGAAGATGGAAGAGGATTTCGACAAACTCTTCCGTATGGAGCGCGACTACAAGGATTGGATGAATCTCGAGTACGAGAACAAATCCACGATTGGTCTGTTCGAGCCCGAGTGGAACGACTTCGACAAATTGACGCCTAAGACCAAAATGCTGCACAACACCCGTCGCATGACCCAGCCTTGGAAGACCGGCTTGCCGGTCGACTTCGTGCCTGCGGAGCGTTCCTACATTCCGGGTCTCGCGTTTCTCAAGCGGGCTCGTCGCAAGCTCTTCGGCGAGTACGCCTTCCTCGGTCGCTACAAGCCGCATCCGGACAGTAAGCAAGAGCAATATTTCTTCGGACTTCTGCGCGAGTGTCTCGAGAAAGGCATCGTCGACGAAGCCCTTCTCAAAGAACACATGGCCCGCAACCATATCCGCCACGACGCGCTCGAACTGGTCGAGCGCGTCCCTGAGTTACCGAAAGCCGCGTGAGCTTCGTCCGCCCCTCCGGTCGCCGTGTCGATGAGCTCCGCCCGGTCAGCCTCGAGCCGGGCTGGAGCCGTCATGCCGAAGGCTCGTGCCTCGTGCGCATGGGCCATACGGTAGTCTTGTGCACGGCCAGCGTTGAAGAAAAGGTGCCATCATTCCTGCGCAACACCGGAAGAGGCTGGGTGACCGCCGAATATGGGATGCTGCCGCGCGCCACCGCGACCCGCAGCGAACGCGAGGCGGCGCGCGGTCGCCAGTCGGGGCGGACGCTCGAGATCCAGCGCCTGATCGGCCGCAGTCTTCGCGCCGTGACCGACCTCGAGCTCTTGGGCGAGCGGCAGATCACCATCGACTGCGACGTCCTGCAGGCGGATGGCGGCACGCGCTGTGCGGCGATCACCGGCGGCTACATCGCCTTGCACCAGGCGCTTACGCTGCTCGTGCGGCGGGGCGAGCTGCCGCGACTGCCCTTGCGCGAGCCGGTGGCAGCGGTTTCCTGTGGCGTCGTTGAGGATACAGCTTTGCTCGACCTCGACTATGCCGAAGACAGCATCGCCAAGGCGGACGGCAACTTCGTCCTCTCGGCATCCGGCGGCGTGGTCGAGATCCAGCTCACGGCCGAGGATCTGCCGCTTTCTGAGCCGCAGGTTGCCGAGCTGCGCGCGCTCGCCGAGCGCGGTATCGCGCGGCTCATCGAGTTACAACGCGAGGCGATCGCCAGACTGTGAGCGAGACGCCCCGACGCTTTGTCGGCGACCGGCTGTTGGTCGCCACCCACAATTCCGGCAAGCTCGCGGAGTTCCGCGCGCTCCTCGAGCCGCTCGGCATCCGTGTGGTGGGAGCGGGCGAACTCGGTCTTGCAGCACCCGCGGAGACCGGCACGACCTTCCTCGACAATGCCCGGCTTAAGGCCCTCGCAGCGGCACGCGCGAGCGGTCTGCCGGCGCTTGCGGACGACAGTGGGCTCGTCGTCTACGCCTTGGACGGTGCGCCCGGGCTCGCTACTGCCGATTGGGCAGGGCCCGAGCGTGACTTCGCCAAGGCCATGCGCAGGGTACGCGATGCCCTGGCAGCACGCTTCGGCAGCATCGAGCGCGTGGATCGTCGTGCCGCCTTCGTGGCCGCCATCTGCCTCGCTTGGCCGGATGGGCATGTGGAGTGCGCGGAAGGCCGGGTCGAGGGCGAGATCGCGCCAGAGCCGCGCGGCAGCGGCGGGTTCGGCTATGACCCACTGTTCATACCCGAAGGCGAGAACCGTACCTTCGGCGAGATGCTGGCGTACGAGAAAGAGGCGCTCTCGCATCGGGCGAAGGCGATGCGCAGGTTGCTCGCCCGGTGTTTTGTGCGTGATGAAGAGCAACCGCGGCGCGCGTAAGGCCGCGAATGCCGCCTCGGCGTCATGACGCGCACTTCGGGGATTGCGCACAGCCGCGCGAACTGACATCTGTGCGCTTGGGGGCCGTAGCTCAGTTGGGAGAGCACCTGCTTTGCAAGCAGGGGGTCGGGGGTTCGAGTCCCCTCGGCTCCACCAGCTCGATCACCCCGATCCACGCTTTTTTCGGACCGCCGATCGTCGGCTTTTCTGCTCGTGAGCGGAATGGCAACCAGATAGCTCGGCTCATCCGACCCGCGGGCCCATCAAACGGTCCGGGAGCCAGGTGGCGAGCTCGGGAAAGATGCACAGGATCACCATCGCCAGCACCATGAGCAGCATGAAGGGCAAGGCGCCCTTGAGCACGGTGGTGAGCGGCACGTCGGGGGCGATGCCGTTGATCACGAAGAGGTTCAGGCCGACGGGCGGGGTGATGAGCCCGAGCTCCATGTTGAGGGTCAAGATCACGCCAAACCACACCGGGTCGAAGCCGGCATTGACGAGGATCGGCAGGATGATCGGTGTAGTCATGAGAATGATCGCAGCCGGCGGCAGAAAGCAGCCTGCGACGAGAAGCAAAATATTGATCCAGAAGAGCAGGACCCAGCGGTTGACTTCGAGGCTGGCGATCCACTGCGCGATCGACTGCGTCACGTAGAGGCTCGAGAGCATATAGCCGAAGAGCACTGACGTGGCGATGATCATGAGGATCATCGTCGATTCGCGGATCGTCGCTTCGAAGATCGGCCACAGCTCCTGCGGTCGCCACATCCGATAGACGAGCACAACCAGCAGCAAGCAAAGGACTGCACCGACCCCGGCAGCTTCGGACGGGGTGGCGATGCCGCCGTAAAGCGCCCACACCACGCCCACGATGACTGCCACGAAGGGCAGGACGCGAGGCAAGAGCAAAACCCGCTCAAGGAGCGAAGGGCCGGGCCCGCTGGAACGCTTCTCGCCCCGCCACAGGCTCACAGCCACGGCCCAAAGCGCAAAGAGGCCAGTTAAGAGGAGCCCGGGGACAATTCCGGCAAGGAACAGCCGACCAATCGAGGTCTCGGAGGCGATGCCATAGAGGATCATCGTGATCGAGGGCGGGATCAATATCCCAAGTGTACCGCCCGCAGCGATCGCACCGGTCGCAAGATCGGCCGGGAAACCGCGCTTGCGCATCTCGGGGATGCCCATCTTGCCGATCGCAGCGCAGGTGGCCGGCGAGGACCCGGTCAGCGCAGCAAAGAGCGCACAGGCGCCGATATTGGCGACGACGAGATTGCCGGGGATGCGCCAAAGCCAGCGGGCGAGCGCTTCATAGAGATCGGCGCCGGCGCGCGAGGCGGCCACCGCCGCTCCCATGAGCACGAACATGGGGATGGAGACGAGGGTGAAATCGTTCAGACCAGCAAAGAGCGTGTCGGCAAGGTTGGCGAGCGCGATGGGACCCTCGAAGATTAAAAGAAAAGCGATCGCGACGAGTCCGAGGGCGAAGGCGACGGGTGTTCCCGTGGCGAGCACGAGAACGGTGACGAGGCCGATGAGGGCTCCCAAGGCGAGCGGGCTCACGGTCCGACCTCATGCGGATTGCCGAACGCCGGCTTTCTTTCGGTCGCGATTTCCCAGAGCTCAGCAATGTACTGCAAGGTCAACAAGAGCGATCCCACGGGTAAGGAAAGATAGGGGATCCAAAGTCGCGCGCGCCACATGGTGCTGGTGCGCAAATCGAGACTAAAGGCCTCCCACCACCATTCGAGTGAGGTCACGAAAACGAGCAAACAGAAGACAAAGCCGAGCCCGCCTGCGATCATCCCGAGAGTGCGGCGGGCGCGGCCGCTTAGCCAGATCGGAACGAGTTCGACCACGACATGGCCGCGCACGATGAGGACATAGGGGGCGGCCAGGAAGGTTGCGGCGACGAGCGCGAATGTGACGAACTCGTTCTGCCAGATCGCCGAGCGGCCGAGGCCGTGGCGGATCACGAGCATTTGGCAAATGACCGCGATCGCCGCCACGACCAGCCCGGCAGCGATGAAGGCTGCGGCGCGCGAGAGCGCGCTCACGACACGGACGTAAGTCTCCATCGCGCGCGAGAACTTAGCGCTGCGCTCGGACGCGTATCAGTTCACCGCGAGAGCTTTCTCGATTAAGGCTTTGCCGCCTGGTACCTGCTCAGAGAAGGTCTTGTACGAGGTCTGCCAAGCGATATCCCGCCACTTCTGCACTTGCTCAGGAGAAAGAGTGACGACTTTTTTACCTGCTTTCTGGAACGCTTCAACCATTTGTTCGTCGAGCTTTTTGCTCTCAGCGAAGAAGTAATCTTCGCTCTTTTTGGCGGCAGCGAGGAGAGCATCTTTCTGCTTAGCGTCAAGCCGCTCGAAGCTCCGTTTGGACATCAAAACGGGTTCGTACATGAACCAGAGCGCCGTGTCGCCCGGAGCCGTGATGCAGTCGATCTGCTCGTAGAGCCGGAAGGACACGAAGCTCGCCGTTGAGGTGTCGGTGGCATCGGCCACGCCGGTCTGCAGGGCGCTGTAGACCTCGTTGGAGGGGATCTGCACGATCGAGGCACCAGCACCCGCCCACATCTCGGCGAAGGTGGCGCCGGCTGAGCGGATCTTGAGCCCTTTGACATCGGCGGGCTCGAGAATGCATTTGCCCTTCGCGCCGAAGGCGCCGGCGAGCCAGGCGTCGGCCAGGACGATGATGCCTGCGTCTTCGATGATCTTCTTGATTTCCTTCATGAAGGGCGAATCGTTGAGGCGCCGTGCGCGCTCGTGGCTCAACACCAGCCCGGGCATGAGGGTGGCCCCGAACTGGGGATGACGACCAGATGCATAGTCGAGCGGAAAGGCCGAGATGTCGATCTGGCCTTTGAGCATCGCGTTCCACTGCTCAGTCGGCTTGACGAGAGAGGCGCCAGGATAGACTTTGATCGTAAGACCGACGTTGGCTTTTTCGACCTCGCGCGCGATGATCTGAACCATTTCGTCGCGAACGTCGCCTTTCCCGCCAGGGAATTGATGGCTCGCCTTCAGTTCGATTTGAGCGTTCGCACCTGCCGATGCGCAGACGAGACCCATCAGGACGAGCCAGGCTCTCCGCATGTGCTGCCTCCCTCGACGTTACTCGCTGGCTTTGCTGCTTAGCGGCTCGATCCGGTTTTTTCTAGGCCAGAGAGAGCTGCTTCCGTCGTCGCGAAGCGGCGATCCTGTTCGCGCAAGGCCCAATATACCGCCCCCAGAGCCAAGAGCGCAGCAGCGAGCCCGAGAATCTTCGCTGCTTCTGTCGACTCGAGGTCCATGATGATCAATTTGCGCAAGATGGCGAGCAGGGCGAGTAGAACGACGGTGCGTGCCTGCACGATGCTCTGCCGGCGCTCCACCGCCACAAGCAAAGACCGCTTAAACTCGAGCGCGATGATTACAGTGAAGATCATGCCGAACACCCGCTGGAAAGCAGCATGTTCGGTCACGTCGAGTTGACCCTTGAGGACGAGGCTGATCATCACTTCGAGGATCAGGCTCCAGACCGCCGCCACGACGATGACCGCGATGACGACGGTGAGCACCACGACCATAGCGTGCTCGAATCGCTCGTAGAGACCGAGCACCCGCCAGTGGCCGCGTGCGGCATCCCATTCGCGACGCAAAAGACCGCCTCGATCCTCCCGCGTGCGTACCTCTGGTGTCATCCGGCTGCTCCCGGTCGCAGCTGCCACAGCCAGGTTTCCGAAAGCGCGCGATCGGCGAGCCGCAGATAGCTGCGCAGCTCGACCGGCTCGGGGCCAGGGGCGTTGAGGTCGAAAACGATCCGCAGGCGCCGGGTTCCCGGTACCGGTTCCACCATCACCTGCAAGAGCGTGCCGCGGCTCGCGCTCACTACCGGCTCCGGAAGCGTCCCCTCGGGCAGAGCGTCCAGCGCCCGGCCCGCGAACTCAACGACGATGCGGAAGATATCGCGCGCGCGTGGCTTGCCCGGTTCGTTGCCGCGCCCGATCCGAGTGGCGGTAACCTGCGCAAGGCCGCGCGGGGCATAGGGGTCCTCGGCGAGCCAGAACAGGCGATAGCGCCAGCTGCCTTCACCACCGGCGGGCGGTGGCTCGCGCGGAACCCACATCGCGACGATGTTGTCGTGGATCTCGTGGTCGGTCGGAATTTCCACCAGCTGGACGGCCCCCTCTCCCCAGGGGTGCAGGGGCTCGACCCAGGCCGAGGGCCGACGGTCGAAGCGTACACCATCGAGATAGTGCTCGACGTCGCGGTCACGCTGGAGGAGTCCGAAACCTTTGGGATCACGATCGAGAAAGCTCGAAACGACCACTGTTTCGGGATTGTTCAAGGGGCGCCAGATGCGCTCGCCGGCCCCGGTCCAGATCGCAAGCCCATCCGAATCGTGGACCTCTGGTCGCCAGTCGAGCCAACGGCTCTCGCCATATTCGGCATACCAGAACATCGAGGTGAGTGGCGCGATGCCGAGTCGGCGCACCCGACGACGAAAGAACAGGTGCGCTTCCACCTCCATCTCCACGCCAGCGCCGCGCCAGGCACGGAAACGGAAAGCTCCGGAAAGCGATGGTCCGTCGAGCAAGGCGTCGATCACGACCGGGTCCTCGACCGCGATCGCCGGATGCAGCCAAAAGGCAGTGAACGCAGGAAACTCCTCGCCTTCAGGCTCGGCTGTATCGACCGCCACACCGCGCGCTGAAAGACCATAGTAACCGAGCTCGCCGATCGCGCGGAAATAGGAGGCGCCTAGGAATGCGAGCCAGTCCTGTCGCGGCCAATCGGGCCGCGCGCGCGATTCGTGGATGCGGAAACCGGCATGGCCGGCCTCGCTACCGAGCCGGCGCCAGGGGCTGTCAGGTGGGCTCGTATAGTGCGCGGGATCGAAGAGCACGGGGCGCGCGCGGTCCCCCTCGACGAGGTGGATCGCCACCGGATGCGGGAAGAAGCGGCCCAAGGGGAAAAAGGTGACGGGATAGCGACCAGGACCTTCAGCCCACAGAGCGAGCTCGGGGCGAAAGCGGATGGCGCCGTGGCGCTCATAGTCGATCTCGGCGACCGTCTCGGGTGCCGGCCGCGGCAGCGGTTGAAAGGCTTCGCGGGCACGGGCGCGCGCTTGCGCGCGAAGTTGCTCGAAGGCGTAAGGGCGCGCTTCGCCCAGAGGTGGGGCGGCAGAGGACCGCCTCGTCGCTACCGCGAGGAGCGCGCAGAGGCCGCCCGTGAGCTTGAGGATCGTTCGACGCGGGAAACCGCTCACAGCTCTGAACCTTCCGGCTGCCAGGTCGCGATGCGCCGTTCGATCTCGGCACGATCGAAGATCCCCGGATCGCGCTCGTGCTGTGGGAAGATGCTCGCCAAGGCCAAAAAGCGTTCTCTTGCGACCCGGTAGAGCCGCTCCAGCTCGTCTAAAGGCTCGGGGTGGTCATCGACGCGCAGCGAAAGCCGAGGCCAGGGCTCACGCCCGTGGACGAGAATGGCAGCGGATTGTTTACCGCGCCGGTCGCCTCCTGCTGCTTCTCCCGCTCGCATCGCGGCGATCAGCCGCGCAACCAGCGGCAGATCCTGCCGAGCCAGCCAGGTGGACAAGGTCGCTTCGAGCACCTGCGGGCCGGCGAGCAGGTTGCCGGCGAGCGAGACGTCGCGGTCAGCGAGATGGCCGCACCACTCGATACACGCGGCCCCCGTCCAGCGCGCCGCGCGACCGTCGGCATCCATAAGATGAAGCTGGCGGTGTTCGCGGCCGGGATCGAGGCCGACGAGGGTCGCTACCGCCATCTCGGGGGCTACGCCTTCAGCCAAAAGGCGCAATCCGCGAGGTCCATAGGTCGGGTTGACGAGCGCCTGGGTGGCCACCGCCCCGTGCGGGGAGGCGTACGGGACGAGGGCGCCGACCGCGAAGAAGCGCGAGGCTACAGCGATCCCGAAAAGACCCGTGCGCTGATCGCGGACGATGATCGACCAAGTCATGGCACGAGCCTCGCTAGCGCCCGATGGCGTAGGCCTGCATCAGTCGCGCCGTAGCGGCAGCGTGAAGAAAAGAGCCTTTGCGCGCGACCGCGGTGAGACGCCCGATCGACCAGCCGTCGCGAATATCCACTCGGTGCCCGCGGCGCGCGAGCTCTTCGAGCGTGGTATAGGGGAAACGCTCCTCGATCGCGAGCGCGCGCGGCCGCGCCCGGCGGGGATAGAACGAGGAGGGCCAGTGTTCGGCGAAAAACAGGGGCGCGTCGATCGCCGCCTGGAGGTCGAGGCCGTGGACGAGGTGGCGCAGGAGAAAGACCAGCTGCCACTGGTCCTGCTGGTCGCCGCCGGGGGTGCCACAGGCGAGATAGGGTTCGCCGTCTTCGAGTACGAGAGTGGGCGAGAGAGTGGTGCGCGGACGTTTGCCGGGAGCGAGCGCGTCCGGCCGCTCGCGTTCGAGGCGGAACATCTGACCGCGCGTGCCGAGACAAAAGCCGAGTTCGGGAATGGTGGGGCTCGACTGTAGCCAGCCGCCCGAGGGCGTAGCCGAGATCAGGTTGCCGAAACGGTCAGCGACGTCGATGTGGCAAGTGTCGCGGCGGCCGCGGTTTTCACCGAGCGGCCCGAACGTCGGCTCCGAACCGGCGAAGTCTGCTTCAACACAGGCCTTCTGCCAGCCGTCGACCGCGAGCTCGACCTGGCGTTCGTAGCCCGCGATGGCACCGGGTCGAAACGCGCTCGAGGCCTCAAGGCCAAGAAGCGTGCGGCGCTGGGCAGCATAAGCCGGCGACAGCAAACGGTCGAGGGGAACCGGGACGAAGGCTGGATCGCCATAGTAAGCCTCGCGATCGGCCATCGCGAGCTTGAGCGCCTCAACGACCAGGTGCACGAACTCGGGCCCCTCGTCGGCGGCGGTTTCCACGCCGCTGCCCTCCAGGATGGCAAGGGCCTGCAGGAGCACCGGACCCTGCCCCCAGGGGCCGGTCTTGCACACCCGCCAGCGGCCGAAGTCGAGACTCACCGGTTCTTCGAAACATGCCGACCAGGCGGCAAGATCGGAGCCGCGCAGAAACGCGCGGTGCGGCCGGCCGAGCGCGTCCATGACTTCGGTAGAGCAGCAAAAGCGGTCGATCGCCTCGGCCACGAACCCTTCCCGCCACGCTCGCCGCGCCGCCTCGATCTGCGCCTCGCGTCCACCGCCGACTGCCTGCGCTTCGCTGAGCAAGCGCCGGTAGGTGGCGGCGAGGGTCGGGTTGCGAAACAGGGTTCCGGCAGCCGGCGGCTCGCCGTTTGGCAGCCACAGCGCGGCCGAGGTCGGCCAGTGAGCGCGGAACCAGGCTGCGCGCGCAGCGATTGTGTCAGCACAGCGCGGAAGGAGCGGATGGCCCCGCTCGGCATAGGCAATCGCGGGCTCGAGCACGGTGGCGAGATCGAGCGTGCCGTACTCGAGCAAGAGCAAGAGCCAAGCGTCGACCGCACCCGGGACGACAGCGGGCAACAGCCCATCATCGGGAATCACCTCGATGCCGAGCGCCTCGCAGGCTTCGATGGTGGCGCTCTGCGGGGCAGGGCCCTGGCCGCAGAGTACGCGCACGCGGCGCGCGCGGGCGTCCCAGAACAGAGCCGGCATGTCGCCGCCGGGGCCGTTGAGGTGGGGTTCCACCACCTGCAGCACGAAGCCGCCCGCCACTGCCGCATCGAAGGCGTTGCCACCCAGCTCGAGCATACGCATGGCAGCGGCGCTCGCGATCCAATGGGTGCTCGCTACCACGCCGAAGGTGCCGGTGATCACCGGGCGAGTCGCAAAGCGCTCCATCGTGATCTCCTCCACGAGGGCTCTAGCCTCGCGCAGGTCGTCGCCCGAACGTTACCGGCCGAGGACGGCGAGCACGTGGCGAGGTCCGGCGATCGTACCATCCCCGCGGGCTTTCGGCCCCGAGGTCCCAAGCGGTGGCCAT
This sequence comes from Pseudomonadota bacterium, assembly GCA_030549795.1. Taxonomy (GTDB): domain Bacteria; phylum Pseudomonadota; class Alphaproteobacteria; order Geminicoccales; family Geminicoccaceae; genus JANXAZ01. The sequence continues at coordinate 59,721 of JAUQQO010000040.1, forward strand.
AGCGTGCCTACAGCGTGCACGCGGCCGAGCTCCCACTCTTGCCACAGCTGTTGCCAAAGCCCGACCCGCTGGCAAGAGCGAGAAAACGACCGGCCGATCGCGACAGAGCAGTGTTACCGGGGACGATGGTGCGATCGGTCAGGGAAGGCAACCGCGAGCTCCTCCACTTCTGGCGCCCTCGCAGCGGCTTCCCCGGCAGAACAAGGTCGGGGTGAATTAGACAAGAACGATCGGAAAATCAGTTCGACGCGCGTGTCGCACACCATTTTCCTCAACTCAGAGCGGATCGGGGCGTCGCCACGCCCGAAGGTGGCGGACGCCGTGTCGGTTCACACCGCCGGCATTTCGCCGCGGGTACCGGGGCTCGCGGTGCCGAGTCGCAAGGTCTCCCGCCAGAGAATGTAAAGGCCGCTTGCAGCCACAAGCACCATGCCGAGGAAGAGCATGGGTGAGGGCCGATCGCCGAAGATGAAAAGGCCGAAGATCACCGCCCAGAACATCTGGGTGTACTGAAACGGCGCCACGATCGAGGCCGGGGCTTCGCGGGTGGCGAGCACGAGCGCAGCCTGCGCACTGCCGAGCAAGAGCCCGGCCAGAGCCGTCGGCCAGAGCGCTTCGAGGTCGAGCGGCTGCCAGAGAAACACCGCGCCAGGCGCGGCAACGAGGCCGATGGCGAGGAAGAGCAACAAGAGGATCGCAGAACTCGTCTCTGAATCGCCGATCCGCTTGAGCACAGTCATCGCCGCCGCTCCGAACACCGCCGCGGCCGTCGCGAGGACGTGCCCAAGGCCCAGGGTCGCGAAGTCCGGACGGACCATGATGAGCACGCCCGCAAAGCCGACCGCAGAGGCACTCCAACGTCGCCAGCCCACCTGTTCGCGCAAGAAGAAGGCGGAAAATGCGGTAAAGAGGATGGGGGCGAGGAAGAGCAGGGCATAGGCGTCGGCGAGTGGGAGAAGCGCAAAGGATCGCCATGCGCACAGCGCACACAGCGCAGTCAGGATCCCGCGCGCCGCGACGAGCTTGAGGTTTCGGGGCAGAAGAGCGCGCAGGCCACCGCGCCCGCGGGCGAGCAAGAACACCGGCAAAAGGGCGAAAAGGCTCGCGATGAGGGCGATCTGCTCGACCGCGAAGCGTTGTGCTGCGAGTTTGATGAGCGCATCTGCGGCTGAAAAGCACAAGTAACTGACAACCGCCGCGAACACCGCGCGCACCGACGTCTTCGCCGGTGCAGCGAGGGCCGAAGATCCACGCATGGCAAATCCGAACGCAGGCCGATCCGACGACCGACTAGATAGAGTTGGGTCGGAGCCGACAGCTGTGCGAAAATAACGTAGGCTTATGTCATCGTAGCGGGAGCAGCGGCAGGAAGAGGGGCTGCGCGCCGAGCGGGCCGTTCGGCAAAGAGCGCTAGATCACGAAATCCAGATCGGGGGCGCGCGGTGCGCAACCGGCGGCAGCGGCGCGGTCGCACAAGGACTCGAGCGAGACTTGCGCCAGCCGTTCAAGCGAGAGCGCTTCGAGTTCCGCCCAAAGCGGCGCTAAGACCTCGCGGGCAAGGCGCGAGCCGCTCTCTTTGGGTTCTCGGGGCTCTTCTTTAAGCGCGAGCAGGATGTCGGCGACGCTTATGCGCCGGCGCTCGCGCGCGAGCCGATAGCCGCCTTTGGGCCCGCGTAGGCTCTTGAGGATCCCGGCGCGCACGAGCTGCTGCATGAGCTGCTCGAGGTGTCGGCGCGGTAGATCGAGGCGGGCCGCCGTCTCCTTGCTCGGCACCGGAGCGCTCGAGCCATAGAGCGCGATGTCGAGTACCGCTTCGAGGGCGAGCTGGAGCCGCCGGTCTGGGACGCCCAAGCCGATCATGGCCGTGACACCTCGTCGGCGGAGACTCCGGTCGAGCCGAATCCGCCCTGCCCGCGCGCGGTCGCGCGTGTGTCAACATGTTTCTCCTCCCACGCGAGCCGAGCCACGGGGGCGACGACCAGCTGAGCGATGCGGTCGCCGCGTCGGATGGTCACGGGTTCCTGCCCGAGGTTGATGAGGATAACCGCGACCTCGCCCCGGTAGTCGGCATCGATGGTGCCGGGTGCGTTGAGAACGGTCAGTCCGAAACGGAGAGCGAGACCGGAGCGCGGGCGCACCTGGGCCTCGAACCCTTCGGGCAAAGCGATCCGGATACCGGTCGGGACGAGGGCACGCGCGCCCGGGGCAAGAGAGAGCGGCTGTTCGGCAGGAATGGCCGCCAAGAGGTCCACCCCCGCGGCCTGGGCACTCGCATAGGCTGGCAGTGGCAAGTCGCCGGCGTGCGGCAGACGTTCGACTGCGACGACGACGGAGGTGCTCACGGCGCAGTGCGACCCAAGGCGAGCGCGATCCGTGCGACGAGCCGGCGCGCCACCTCTTCTTTGCAAAGCTCGGGCCAGGCCTCGGCCGGCCCGTCGCCGGTGATGAGCAGGACCTGGTTCCGTTCTCCGCCGAAGACCTGCGAGCCCGGCGAAACGTCATTGGCAAGGATCCAATCGCAACCCTTTTTGGCCCGCTTGCGCCGCGCCGCCGCTTCGAGCTCGCCGGTCTCAGCAGCGAACCCGACGACGAGACGGGGCCGCGCGCGCTCATGACGGGAAAGCGTGGCGAGGATGTCAGGGTTCTCGACGAGCCGCAGCACGGGCGGCGCTGCGCCTTCCTCCTTTTTGAGCTTCTGCGGCGCTGACATTTCAGGGCGCCAATCGGCGACTGCTGCTGCGCAGACGGCAACGTCGACGGGCAGCGCCGCCTCGCAGGCGGCGAGCATGTCGCGAGCACTCTCAACGTGGACGGTGTGCACCCCCGGGGGATCGGGGATCGCCACTGGCCCCGAGACGAGGGTTACCTGGGCTCCTGCCCGGGCAAGAGCGGCAGCGATCGCGTGACCCTGACGACCGGAGCTGCGGTTGGCAATAAAGCGCACGGGATCGATCGCCTCACAAGTAGGCCCGCTCGTGACGAGCGCGCGCACGCCTCGAAGCGGTTGGGATTGCGGCTCGAGCCGGACGAGGATGCGCTCAACCAACACATCCGGCTCGACCAGTCGGCCAGGACCGGTCTCTCCGCAAGCCATATCGCCTTCCGCAGGCCCCACGAACTCTACTCCATCGTGGATGAGTTGCGCGACGTTGCGCTGCGTGGCCGGATGGCGCCACATGAAGGGGTTCATAGCGGGAGCGACGAGGACCGGCTTATCGGTGGCGAGTAGAAGAGTGGAAGCGAGGTCATCAGCCAGGCCGTGTGCCATCTTAGCGATAATATCGGCCGTGGCCGGAGCGACGACGACGAGATCGGCTTCACGCGACAGCCGAATATGGCCCATCTCCGCCTCGTCGGTGAGCGAGAAGAGATCATCATAGACTTTTTCGCCCGAGAGAGCAGCGAGGGCGAGTGGACTTACGAGTTCTTTGGCAGCGCGGGTTAGCACGCAGCGCACCGCGATGCCTCGTTCCTTAAGACGGCGGACGAGCTCTTGCGCCTTATAGGCCGCAATTCCGCCGGTGATGATCAACAGGACGCGCCTGCCCGACAACGCCTCGATCCCAAAATGCTTCAGGCCCGCGAGTGTGCCGCGCCCTCAGCCCAAGGCAAGGCCGAGGAGAAGTCCTAAAGCAAGTGCGAGCGCCCAGCCGATGACATCCGGGCGGGTGGGTGCGGGTGGGGTGCGGGCGGGCGGCTGTTCGAGCAGACGCTCGAGCCGGCCGATCGTGGCCGGCAGGCGGCGCAGGGCATCGAGGCCCTCGGCCACCGCTTCGCGCAGCTGGGCTTCGGGACCGAGATTTTCCCGCATCCAATCTTCGACCAGTGGCCGCGCGAGGGCCCAGATGTTGACGGAAGGGTTGAGGGCGCGCCCCACCCCCTCGGCGACGACCATGGTCTTCTGAAGGAGCAGGAGCTGAGGTTGGGTCTGCATTTCGAACTCTTCGGCGGTAGCGAGGAGCTGGCCCAAGAGGCGTCCGAAAGAGATCTCGCTCAAGGGAAGCCCCAAGATCGGCTCGCCGAGCGCGCGGCAGGCCTGGGTGAAGGCGGCCTTGTCCTGATCCGGGGGGAGAAAGCCGGCGCGGAAAAAGACATCGGCGACACGAGCATAGTCCCGCTCGAGGAACCCCAAGAGAATCTCGCAGAGGTTGCGCCGATCGGCGAGGTCGAGCCGACCCATGATCCCGAAGTCAAGCGCGACGATGTCGCCGGTCTTGGGATCGATGAGCATGTTGCCGGGATGCATGTCGGCATGGAAGAAACCATCGCGGAACACCTGGTTGAAGAAAACCACGGCAGCGCGCTCTAAAATTGCGTCCGGATCGAGCCCGGCTTCGATCAGACGCTCGCGCTCATCGACCGGAAGTCCTTCCACCCATTCGAAGGTGACCACTCGTCTTCCGGTACGGCGCCAGTCGACGGCAGGCACGCGGAAGCCCACGGCATCACGATTGTTCTCGGCGAATTCCGCCGCTGCTGCCGCTTCCAGGCGCAGATCCATCTCGCGGCGGGTGGAACGGGCCAAGAAGCGCACCGCCTCCACAGGCCGGTAGCGGCGCAGAGGCGGATGCAGCCGTTCCGCCCATTCCGCGAGCCAGAGGAAGAAATCGAGATCGCGCCCGATCGCTTCTTCGATACCCGGGCGCAGGATCTTGACCGCAACGAGCGCTCCTTCGGTGGTACGAGCCCGGTGCACCTGTGCGATCGATGCAGCGGCCACCGGCTCCTGTGCGAACTCGCAAAAAAGCGCCTCGATCGGTTGCTCGAGATCGCGTTCGATGACCGCGCGCGCCTGTTCGACCGGAAAGGGCGGCAATCGGTCTTGCAGGAGCGAAAGATCGCGGGCGATCGTCTCGCCTAAAAGATCGGCGCGCGTGGCGAGCGACTGTCCGAGCTTGATAAAGGCGGGGCCCATCTCCTGCAGCGCGCGGGCGAGCCGTTCACCGGGTCGACCAGGGGCGCTCTTATCGACGAACCGTTCGGCGAACTCGACGAAGGGTACGAGCTGCGGGACGAGGGCGAAGGGAAAGAGCGCATTGTGGCGCGCCAGCGAGCGGGCGCAGGCAAGCAAGCGGGCGAGGTTGCGCACTCCGCGCAGCATGCTCGCTCACAAGCGCCAAGCGGAATGGATCGCGGCGATCCCGCCGGTGAGGTTGCGAACGCGTACCTGCTCGAGCCCCGCCGCCTCGATAAGCGCTGCGAACGTTCGTTGATCAGGGAAGCGGCGAATACTTTCGGCAAGGTAGCGGTAACTCGCAGCGTCACCGGCCACCAGCCCACCAAGCGCCGGCAAGACAGTAAAAGAGTAGAGATCGTAGAGCGGCTCCAAAAGCGGTAAGAGGAACTTGGAGAACTCGAGGCACAAAAAGCGTCCACCGGGCTTCAACACCCGACGCGCTTCCGCGAGCGCGCGGTCGATGTGGGTGACGTTGCGGATGCCGAAGGCGATCGTATAAGCGTCGACGCTCGCATCGGGCAACGGCAGGCGCTGAGCGTCGCCCACCACCCAGTCGATCTCGCCGAGCCAGCCGGCATCGAGGGCGCGATCGCGCCCCACCTGGATCATCGCCAGATTATAGTCGACGACGGTGACGCGTGCCTTTCCATCGAGGCGGGCGAGCAAGCGCATCGCCACGTCGCCCGTGCCTCCGGCGACGTCCACGAGGTGTATGCCCGGGCGCGGCATCAGCCAGTCGAGCATCGCCTCTTTCCAAAGGCGGTGGATGCCTGCGCTCATGAGGTCGTTCATGAGATCATAACGGGCGGCGACCCGCTCGAAGACGGCCTTGACGCGACCGGCCTTCTCTTCCGGCGCGATCTCCTCAAAGCCGAAGGAGGCGGCGAGCCGCGCCGCGGCGCTTGCAGGATCTTCGGGGCTCATGCAGACAGGGCCCGGTCCTTGGCGACCGTCGTCCCTTACGCGGCGGCCGCCGGGCCGGCAAGGCTGCGTGCGCACGGGTGCCAGAGCTCCCCGAAGTCGAGACGATCCTCCGCGGATTGGCGCTACGTTTGACCGGTCGCCGCATCGTGGGGCTCGATCAGCGGCGGCCGGATCTGCGGGCGCCATTGCCGTCCGGACTGAGCGAGCGGCTCGTCGGGCGGCGGTTCGAGGGCTTCGCGCGGCGGGGCAAGTTCATCCTCGCCACCCTCGACGACGGCTGGACGCTCCTCTTTCATCTCGGCATGTCGGGCCGATTGGTGCTCGACGGGGCGTCAAGAGGACCGCACGAACACCTCACCTTTCTCTTCGACGACGGCAGCCGCTTGCGGTTCGTCGATCCGCGTCGTTTCGGCATGCTCGACCTGTGGCCGAGCGCACGGCTCGCGGAGCATCCTTCACTGCGGGACCTCGGGGTGGAGCCGCTCGATCCCGGTTTCGACGCTCGGCTCTTGGGGGAGCTCCTGCGCGGGCGGCGCGCGCCGCTTAAGAGCGTGCTCATGGATCAGCGGGTCGTGGCCGGGCTCGGTAACATTTATGCGAACGAGGCGCTGTTCCGCGCCCGGTTGTGCCCGCTGCGCGCGGCTTCGACACTCGGCCCGGTGCAAATCGCGCGCCTCGTCGCGGCGATACGAGCGACGCTTGATGACGCCATCGCCAAGGGCGGGACGAGCTTACGCGACTATGTGCAAGCGAACGGCGAGCTCGGCTCCTTTCAGAACGACTTTATGGTCTACGATCGCGAGGGCCAACCCTGCCCGGTGTGCAGCCGGCCGATCCGCCGCATCGTCCAGGCCGGGCGTTCGACCTATTTCTGTTCGCGCTGTCAACGGTAAGTGAGCAGGGGGCTGGACGACGAGCCGATCCTCCTGCAACTAGCCGCGCGTCACGGCAACCATGTTCGTTGCTGGGGCCGAGAGGCGGCCGCGGGCGGCGCGCGCGGGTCGCCCGGACCGGGAGAAACGCCATGGCTTATGAAACGATTATCGTGGAAACGCGGGGGCCGGTAGGCTTGATCACGATCAACCGGCCGAAACAGCTCAACGCGCTCAACAGCCAAGTCATCAACGAGATCGAGCAAGCACTGTGTGCCTTCGATGCCGATCCGAAGATCGCGGCGACCGTGGTCACCGGTAACGAGAAAGCCTTCGCCGCGGGCGCCGACATCAAGGAGATGTTGAACAAAGACTTCGTTTCGGCGTTTGAGAGCGACTTCGTGGGTGCTTGGAACCGCATCGCCCGTCACAAAAAGCCGATCATCGCAGCGGTGGCCGGTTACGCGCTGGGCGGGGGCTGCGAGCTCGCGATGATGTGCGACATCATCATCGCCGCGGACAATGCGCGCTTTGGCCAGCCGGAAATCAATCTCGGCACCATCCCCGGCGTCGGCGGCACGCAACGGCTTACCCGTGCGGTCGGCAAATCCAAGGCGATGGAGATGGTGCTCACCGGTCGACTGATGACAGCGGAAGAGGCGGAGCGCGCTAATCTCGTCGCGCGGGTAGTTCCGCTCGCGCGGCTTTTGGACGAAGCGATCGCGCTCGGTGAAGAGATCGCCAAAAAGTCGCCGCTTATCGTGCGGATTGCCAAGGAGGCAGTGAACGTTGCTTTTGAAACGACGTTGCAAGAGGGCATCCGCTTCGAGCAGCGCGTCTTCTATGCGACCTTCGCCACCGAGGATCGCAAAGAGGGGATGACTGCTTTCACTGAAAAGCGAGCGCCGAACTTCCGCAATCGGTGATCAGAAGGCGGTTGAGCGTTCGGCGTTGACGCCACGCGCCAGCGCCGCTATCAAACCGGGCTCGCATCTTCAGAGAGGGAAGTCGTGGCGAACACTGCTTCGGCGCGCAAGCGCGTGCGCCAGACAATCAAGCGCACGCTCCGTAACAAGGCCCGCAAGAGCCGGATCAAGACCTTCATCCGCAAGGTCGAAGCGGCTCTCGCGGCGGGCGATCCGGTGGCCGCGCGCGAGGCCTTCAAGGCGGCAGAACCGGAGATCCGGCGCGGCGTGAGCAAAGGTGTCCTCCATCTGAATACCGCTTCGCGCAAGATCTCCAGACTCGCCCGGCGGATCAAAGCGCTCGATCTGGCTCAAAGCGGGCAAGCGGCAGGATAGGAGCGGTCGCGCCCCGCCCCGGCTCGGTGGGTCGGAAGGGGCCAACCGCCCTGCCGTCGCTTTCCCAACCTGCGGTCGCGATAGGCCGTGGTGTTTGGGTGTTCGCATTACACCTGCGCTCCGTTTCGGCTTAGGGACGGAGCGCTTAGGGGTATGTCCGTTCTCAACCCTCAAGCGAGCATTTCCGTTCACGTTTCGGTCTTCTAGACGTCCGCGGCGCGCAGGATTAAAGATAGCGTCTCGCTACGGCATGATGTTTCGAAGCCGTCGATTTGCAAATATTCGGAGGGCGGAAATTCCGCCTAAGCATTCGTCCGAGGCTCAGCGAGGGCTTGCTTCGTGAGGCGGCTCTACCGTAGCTAGAAGGGCGTCCCCGGGCGAGACCGGCGCGCGTCCAGCGCCGCCGTTCTCGGCTCGCGACGGCGTCGAACGTCGGGTGTCGGGAGCAGCAACATGGCCTTGCGGTCCGGCCAGTCCTTCGCCTCGAAGGAAATCATGCGGACGTACGCCGAAAATCATTCGGGCCCGGTCGGCAACGAGGCCCGCCAGCAATGGCAGCAGGTGTGCGCGCTTTTGCGCGCCGAGTTCGGGGATACGGCGTTCGGCACCTGGCTCAAGCCGCTCGAGCTCGTCGAGGTCGCCTATGACCGCGCAGTGCTCGCCGTCCCTACCCAATTCATGCGCGATTGGATCGCTGCGAACTACGCCGATCGCATCCGCGTGATCTGGACTCGCCTCAACCCGTCGGTGCGGTCGATCACGCTGCTTGTGCGGCCGCCGCAGCCCAGTGCTGCGGCCGAGCCCGCCGCGGCGGAGACCCCCACAGGCGGCGCCAACGAGGAACTGAGCGCGCGGCTCGATCCGCGCTTCACCTTCGAGACCTTCGTGGTCGGCAAGCCCAACGAATTCGCGTTTGCGGCAGCGGAAAAAGTCGCGAACTCCAACACCCCTCCGTTCAATCCGCTGTTCCTCTACGGTGGTGTCGGTCTCGGCAAGACACACCTGATGCACGCTATCGCCTGGCGGGTCCGTCAGCGCGACCCGAGCCGTCGCATCGTCTATCTCACCGCTGAAAAGTTCATGTATCAGTTCATCTTGGCTTTGCGCTCAAAGGATACGATCCCATTCAAAGAGTTGTTCCGCTCGGTCGACTTGCTGATGGTCGATGACCTCCAGTTCATCATCGGGAAGGATTCGACGCAAGAAGAGTTCTTCCATACTTTCAACGCGCTGGTCGAGCGTGGGCGCCAGATCGTGATCAGTGCCGATCGCAGCCCCTCGGACCTCGACGGGCTCGAAGAGCGCATTCGTTCACGCCTGTCGTGGGGACTCGTCGCCGATATCCACCCCACGACCTATGAGCTGCGCCTCGGGATCCTGCAGGCGAAGGCGGAAGCCGCGGGCGTCGAGCTGCCCTTGCGGGTGCTCGAGTTCCTCGCGAGCCGTATCACCAGCAACGTGCGCGAACTCGAAGGCGCCCTCAACCGGATCGTGCTTCAGGCGAGTCTTACCAATCGCCCGATCACCATCGAAATGGCGCAGGAGATCCTCAAAGACGTCCTGCGCTCGACTGAACGACGCATCACCATCGAAGAGATCCAAAAGGCAGTGGTCGAGCACTATGGCCTCAAGCTCTCGGACATGACCTCTGCGCGTCGTCAACGCGCCGTCGCCCGCCCGCGGCAGGTAGCGATGTATCTGGCCAAGATCTTGACTCCCCGGTCTCTACCCGAGATCGGGCGGCGCTTCGGTGGCCGTGACCACACGACCGTAATGCATGCGGTGCGCCAGATCGAGCGGCTGATCGTGGAAGACCCCCAGATCGCCGAAGACGTGGCGGCGCTGCGCCGCAAGCTGCAGGCCTGAGAGCGGAGCTGCGAAGGGGTCGAAGCCGCCTCGGGTTTCTGCTAGCTTGCCGCTCCCGTCGCCAAGCGCCAGGGAACGAGGAAATCCCGGGCGAGCCCGGATGATCCGCCCATGAAGCTCTCGATCGCGCGCGCAGCCCTGCTCCGCTCGTTGAGCCACGTCCAAAACGTGGTCGAGCGACGCACGACCATTCCGATCCTCGGCAACGTCAAGCTCACGGCTTCCGAGGGCGGGCTCGAGCTGCTCGCCACCGATCTCGATCTCACCTTGCTCGCCCGTGAGGGAGCGGAAGTCGAACAGGCGGGAGCGACTACGGCACCTGCGCACATGGTCTTCGACATTGTGCGCAAGCTGCCGGAAAATCTGGACGTTCACCTTCTCCACAAGCCCGGGACCTCCGAGCTCGAGATCCTCGCCGGTCGCTCGCGCTTCGTGCTTCCGACCTTGCCTGTCGAAGAGTTCCCGGCCACCGACGACGATGCCTTCGACGTTCGTTTTTCCGTTGAGGCCGCGGAACTCGCCAAGTTGGTCGAGAAGTCGCGCTTTGCCATCTCGACTGAAGAGACCCGCTATTATCTCAACGGTGTGCACTTCCACGTCGCTGGCGCCGGCGCGACCCGAACGCTGCGCGCGGTGGCGACCGACGGCCACCGTTTGGCGCTGGTCGAGATGCCCTGTCCTTCTGGCGCCGAGCGAATGCCGCCCGTGATCGTGCCGCGTAAGACGGTGGGGGAACTCTTGAAGTTACTCGACGGCGCCGACGAGCCGGTCGAAGTCGGTGTTTCCGCCACCCGCATCCGCTTCGCGCTGGGCCGTACGTTGCTCGTCTCGCGGCTCATCGATGGGACCTTTCCCGATTACGAGCGTGTCATCCCGCGCGACAACGAGCGCATCGCTGTGCTCGCCACGCGGCCGTTCGAACAGGCGATCGATCGCGTGGCGACGATCTCCACAGAAAAGGCGCGGCCGGTGAAGCTCGCCTTCGAGGCGGACAAAGTCACGCTCTCGGCGGCGAGTTCGGAATTCGGCCGCGCGAGCGAAGAACTCGACTGTTCTTATACGGGCGAGCCGCTCGAGATCGGTTTCAACGCCCGCTACGTGCTCGACATCACGGGCGAGATCGAGGGGCCCGAGCTTCGGATCGAAATGGCGAACGCGGCCGCACCGACGGTGTTCCGTGACCCCTCCGATCCGAGCCTTCTTTTCGTGCTCATGCCCATGCGGGTCTAATGACCGCGGCAATTGCGGTTCGCAGCGAAACCGGCCGGGTCGCGCTTGCTGTCGAGCGCCTCGTTTTGCGCGATTTCCGCAACTACGCTGAGCTCGATCTCGCGGCACCCTGTGCGCCGGTGGTTCTCTTCGGTCCCAACGGCGCCGGCAAGACCAACCTCCTTGAGGCGATCTCTCTGCTCGCGCCTGGACGGGGCCTGCGCCGCGCCGAGCTCGCGTCGCTCGATCGCGCGCCAGGCGGCGGTCCTTGGGCGATCGCGGCGCGGCTTAGCGGGCGGCACGGCCGCTTCGAGCTCGCGCTCGGGCGCGATCCCGAGCAGGCGCGGCGGCGCGTACACCTCGACGGGCGTCCGCTTGAGGACCGGGCCCGCTTGGCTGAGCTCGTGCCGATCTCTTGGCTCACACCGGCCGAAGACCGGCTGTTCATGGAAGGACCGGCGGAGCGCCGTCGCTTTTTGGATCGGCTGACCTTCGCCTTCGATCACCGCCACGCCGCCGCGGTGGCATCCTACGAACGGCTTTTGCGCGATCGCGCGCTCCTGTTGCGCAGTGGACGGCACGACCCGGACTGGCTCGCAGCGCTTGAGGCGCGCATCGCGGCCTTGGGCGTGGCCATCGCCGCCGCCCGTCGCCAGCTGGTAACCGCCCTCGAGCAAGTGGAGCGCGAAGTCGCCGGCGATCTGCCTTCGGCCTCGCTCCGCCTTGAAGGCGAGGTCGATACTTGGCTTGCGGAGATGCCGGCGGCGGCGGTGGAAGAGCGGTTCGCGCACGCGCTGCGCGCGAGCCGCGAGCGCGACGCCGAGGCGGGCGGCGCTGCAGTGGGCCCGCACCGTTCCGACCTCCTCGTTTACGACCGGGCGAGTGCGATGCCCGCCGCGGCCTGCTCCACCGGCCGGCAAAAGGCGCTGCTCGTAGGCCTCGTACTCGCCCATGCGCGCTTGCGGGCCAGGCTCTTCGGTGAGCTGCCGATCCTTCTTTTGGACGAGATCGGTGCCCATCTAGATCGGCAGACGCGTACCGCGCTCGCCAACGCTCTCCTTGAACTCGGAGCGCAAGTCTGGCTCACCGGGACCGAGCCGGAGCTATTTGCGCCCCTGCGCGGCCGTGGCTGGTTTCTCCGCGTCGACAACGGGACGATCCGAAGCGATGAGTGAGGCAAGTCCGGCGCCCGCGGCGCCGACCGAAAAGTATACAGCCGAATCGATCCAGGTGCTCGAGGGCCTCGAGGCGGTGCGCAAGCGTCCGGGCATGTACATCGGGGATACCGACGACGGCTCGGGCCTCCACCACATGGTCTTCGAAGTGGTGGACAACGCCATTGACGAGGCGCTCGCCGGCTACGCCCGTCGCATCGAGGTTTTCCTCAATCCCGACGGTTCGTGCACCGTACGCGACGACGGCCGCGGCATCCCAGTCGATATCCACCCCGAACTCGGGGTTTCCGCCGCGCAAGTCATCATGACGGTGCTGCACGCCGGCGGCAAGTTCGGAGGCGGTGCCTACAAAGTCTCGGGTGGGTTGCACGGGGTTGGCGTCTCGGTCGTCAATGCGCTGTCGGATTGGCTCGAGCTTCGCATCTGGCGCGACGGCGCTGAACACTTCATCCGCTTTGAGAACGGCGGCCAACCGGTGGCGCCGCTGCGCGCTGTAGGCCCGCAGGGCAAACGGCGCGGCACCGAGGTGACGTTTTTGCCTTCGCCCAAGATTTTCTCGCGCACCGAATTCTCCGCTGCGACGATCGAACATCGTTTGCGTGAGCTGGCTTTTTTGAACCCCGAAATCACGATCGTCTTCGAGGATCGACGTGTCGATCCACCCAAGCGCGAAGTCCTGCACTACAAAGGCGGCCTCGTCGCCTACGTGCAGTGGATCGACCGGGCCAAGCAGGCGCTGCATCCGCCCATTTACATCCGAGGCGAACGCGATGGTGTTTTGGTCGAAGCAGCGCTGCAGTGGAATGACGGTTACCACGAGACGCAGCTCTGTTTTACCAATACCATCCCGCAGCGCGACGGGGGCACGCACCTTACCGGCTTCCGCCAGGCCTTGACCCAGACGTTGAACGCCGTGGCGGAGAGTTTGGGCGTCTTAAAACGCGAAAAGGTGCAGCTCACAGGCGAGGACATGCGGGAAGGGCTCACCTGCGTGCTCGCGATTCGTGTCCCCGATCCCAAGTTCTCCTCGCAAACCAAAGACAAGCTGGTGAGCTCAGAGGTCACGCCGATCGTCGCTCAGATCGTGCGCGAACAGCTCGGCCGCTGGCTGGCCGAGCACCCGACCGCGGCGCGCACGATCCTCTCCAAAGTGGTGGAGGCGGCGCGGGCGCGCGAAGCGGCCCGCCGGGCCCGCGAGCTCACGCGTCGCAAAAGCCCGCTCGATGTCGCGAATTTGCCGGGCAAGCTCGCCGACTGCCAAGAGCGGGATCCGGCAAAAGCCGAACTGTTTATCGTCGAGGGCGATTCGGCGGGCGGCTCGGCCAAACAGGGTCGCGACCGGGCGTTCCAGGCGATCCTGCCGTTGCGTGGCAAGATCCTCAATGTCGAACGGGCACGCATCGACAAAGTGCTCTCGAGCGAAGAGATCGGAACATTGATCACCGCGCTCGGCACCGGCATCCGGGACGATTTCGACTTGAGCAAACTGCGCTACCATACGATCGCGATCATGACCGATGCCGACGTCGACGGATCGCACATCCGTACACTTCTCTTGACGTTCTTCTATCGGCACCTGCCGCAGATTATCGAGAACGGCCATCTCTTCATCGCGCAGCCGCCGTTGTTCGGCGTCAAGCGCGGACAGAAGATCGAATACGTCAAAGACGAAGCAGCGCTTGAGGAGCTGTTGCTGCGTACCGGCCTCGAAGGAGCCCGCCTTGTGACCGCGTCCGGCGAAGTCGTCGCGGGCGAGCGCCTGGCTGCACTGTTGGCCGCGGCGCGGGCGGCGCGCCCACACCTGAACGCCCTGGCTCGCCGCTTGCCCATTGAGATCCTCGAAGCCCTCGCTTTCGAAGGCGGACTCGAGCCGGGACGGTTCGAGGATGCGGAAGCGGCACTCGCGCTCGGTCAGAGGCTCGCGGAACGGCTGCAGCGCTTAGGGCATGGGCCGGCTCGGGTCGTCCGTGACGAGACCGGTCTTTCAGTCCATCTCGTGCGGGGCGAGCGGCGTGAACGGCATCGCCTCGATCCCATCCTCTTAAGGAGCCTCGAAGCGCGTCGGTTCGCGGACGCCGTGGCACCGCTTATGGGCCCGCTCGCACAGCCCGCGCGTCTTGAGCGCGCGGGCCAGGAGCGCACCGTCGCGAGCGGTCAAGAACTGCTCTCCGCTGTGCTCGAGCTTGCCAAGAAGGGACTCAGTATTCAGCGCTATAAGGGCTTGGGTGAGATGAACCCCGAGCAGTTGTGGGAAACGACGCTGGATCCCGCGCGCCGATCCCTCGTGCAGGTCAAGATCGAGCATGCGGACGAGGCTGACGAAATCTTCTCGATGCTCATGGGCGATACCGTGGGACCACGGCGCGAGTTCATCCAAGAAAACGCGCTTAAGGTCGTCAATTTGGACGTGTGAGCATCGGGTCAGCGCCGCCATCGAAAAATCTCAACCGCACAGCCCAACATGCGTCTGCCCGCCGGCTTAGAGTTCTTCGGTCAGGTCGACATCGACGGTGAGACCGAAGTGATGACTGTTCGCCTCGAGGACCTCGAGGCTCGGAGGCTCTTTACTCAGAAGCTACTTCCTCAAGTGTAGGTAAGCTGAGCCGGCCGCGCGTCGTGCATTCGCCGCATGGCGGGCGCTGCAGTAGCGGTCTTAGCTAGCGCGGGCGAGCGCGAGCACGGCGCGCAAGAGCACTTGGCAGCCAGCGGCGAGATGCTCGGGCTCGGCCCATTCCTCTTCGTGGTGCGAGAGGCCGTCGCGGCAGGGGACGAAGACCATCGCCGTGGGCACAACGCGTGCCGTGTAACAGGAGTCGTGCCCAGGACCGGAAATCATCTCCCGCCACGGTAGCCCCTCGGCGATCGCGGCGTCACGGATCGCGGCGATGCACCCCGGGTCAAAAGCGACCGGCGGGAAAGACCAGATGCGCTCGAAGCGAAACGACAAGCCGTTTTGCCCGCACACCTCGCTCACAAGCGCGGCACAGCGCCGATCGAGCTCGGCGAGGCTGTCGGCATGCGGATGGCGGAGGTCGATGGTCAGGCGGACCTCGCCGGGAACGACGTTGCGCGAGGCCTGCAGGACCTCGAGGACACCCACGGTCGCCACCGCATGCGGGGCGAAGGCGCGGGCGAGGCGCTCGAGACCGTCAACGATACGGCTGGCCGCCACCAGCGCGTCCTTGCGCCGGTCCATTGGGGTCGAGCCAGCGTGGCTGCGGCGACCGATGATCGTGAGGTCGTACCAGTTGATGCCCTGCGCTCCGGTGACCACTCCGATGATCTTGCCCTCCGCCTCGAGGACCGGGCCTTGCTCGATGTGCAGCTCGAGGTGGCACTTCCAGGGTTCGGCGGTGCAGGGAAGCGAGCCCTTATAGCCGATCCGCTCGAGCTCATCGCCGAAGCGGCGCCCCTCGCGATCGGTACGACCATAGGCGAAGTCTTGCGTGAAGGCGCCTGCGAACACACCGGAGGCGAGCATCGCCGGCGCGAAGCGGCAACCCTCCTCATTGGTCCAGTTCACCACCATGATCGGGTGGTCGGTCACAACACCAGCGTCGTTGAGCGCGCGCACGATCTCGAGCCCGGCGAGCACGCCCGCGACTCCGTCGAACTTTCCACCCGCCGGTTGAGTATCGAGATGGCTGCCGACCACGACCGGTGGCAGCTCGGGCCGCTTGCCCTCGCGTCGGGCGCGCATGTTGCCCATCGCATCGACGACGACGGTCATCCCCGCCGCCTCGCACCAATGCCGGAACAGATCGCGTGCCTCTTTGTCGGCATCGGTGAGCGCCTGGCGATCGCAGCCGCCTTTCGGCGTCGCTCCGATCTGCGCCATCTCCATAAGCGATCGCCAATAGCGGTCTGCGTCAATCCTAAGCGCGCTCGGGTCTCGCATGCCCACCGCCGCTTCTTATTCATTTCGCTGTGCGCGTTCCTCGCGCTGTAAGCTCCTTTGCGTCAAGCAGCCATCGCAAGGGGTAGACCCGAGCGGCCGGGTGCGGCAGCTTCGTGTCGGCGATCGAAACGGACCGTTCCGATGCGCGACGAAGGAGAACATGAGGAGAGCACAGCGGTTCGCGAGCCGGGGTCGGAGGTGAGCGGCGAGGCGCGCAGTCCGACCCTCGCGCTCACCCTGCACCAACTACGGCTGTTTTGGACGCTCGCCCATTCGCGCTCGCTCACCCAGGCCGCCAAGCAGCTCGGGATCACCCAGCCGGCGCTCTCGCAAGCACTCGCAAAGCTCGAAAAACTCTTGGGTCACCGGCTCGTCGACCGGCGGGCGAGCAAGCTCGAGCTCACCGATGCCGGGCGCTTCCTGCTCGAACGCGCTGGCCGCCTGCTTGCCGAGGCGGACGCGCTCGAAAGCGGGCTTCAGGCCTATAAGGCGGGGCTGCGCGGGCGCGTTTCGGTCGGTGCGCTCGCCTCAGTGGCGCGAACGCTCTTGCCGTTGGCCTTCGAACAAGCGCGCCTTAAAGTTCCCGATCTTGCCGTAGACGTGCACGAACTCGCCCCGCAGGAGGCGATCGAAGGGCTCTACGGACGCACGCTTGAGGTCGCGGTGGTCTCCGAGACGGCCGTGGCGAGCGACCATCTTCCCTTCGCGCGCATTCCCCTGCGCGAGGACGGTTACGCGCTCGCGGTGCCGGCGCATCTCGCGCTCGACGGGCTGGTCGAGCCGGAAGCGGAACTGCCGGAGGAGGCCCGGCTCGTGCTCGAGCGCACGATCGAGTTCAATTTCGGCACATTGCACGCCGAGCGGATCGCCGAATGGTACCGCCGGGTGCTTCCCAGTGCGCGCACAGTTGCCCGCGTGCGCTCTTACGAGACGGCGCTCGCCATGGTCGAGGCCGGGCTCGGCGTGGCCCTCGTGCCCGAGCTCACCGCGCAGCTCGCCGGGCGCATGCTCTTTGAGGTCAAGCTCTACGCCGTGCCCACCATGGAGCGTCGGCTGGTGGCGCTGGTTCCCTCGCACCGGCGCCAGATCGAGCCCTTGCGGACCTTTCTCGATGCGCTCGTGATCGCCGCCCGCCGGCTCAAACTCGTCCCCGTCGCCTCGCCGCCGCCATTCGTGATCGCGCGCTCGGGTCCATAAAAGGCGTCCCGATCCGGCCGGTGAACGGCTGGACACCCTGGACCGCTCGCTGCGTCTGGATGGCGTTATAAGTCGACGCGCATGAGTGCGAAAACTTGTCGCACGCGGCTGCGCTACCCATACCCAAGGGAGCCGTTCGGATGTTCCGACGGCCAAACCCAGGCGATCGGGGAGTGGATCGATGCGCAAGAAGTGGACCCGTCCGGTCGTGACCTCCCGTCCCGTTGGGATGGAGGTCACCATGTACCTGCCAGCCGAGCTCTAAGCCCGGCTGTTGCCGCCCGCGGGGGTCGCGTTGCGCGCGATCGTGCTCGGCGCCGCCGCGGGCGGCGGTTTTCCGCAGTGGAATGCGGCGAGCGAGGCGTGCCTGCGCGCGCGGGCCGGCGATCCCGCGGCGCGGCCAGCGACACAGGCAGCACTCGCCGTTTCGGCGGATGGCGAGCGCTGGCTTTTGGTCGAGGCGAGCCCAGATCTGCGCCAGCAGATCGAAGCGACGCCTGAGCTTCAGCCCAAGCGGCCACCACGCTCCTCACCGATCGCCGCTGTGGTCGTAACCAACGGCGAAGTGGATTCGATCGGAGGCCTTTTGCATCTGCGCGAGGGCACTCCCTTCGCCCTCTATGCGCATCCACGCATTCTTGCGCTTTTGGATGCCAACCCGATCTTCGAGGTGGTCGATCGGCGGATCGTGCCGCGCCGTGCCCTTCCGCTCGACCGTTGGGTCGAGCTTGAAGACGCTAGGGGTGAGGCGCTCGGTCTTGCCCTGCGCGCGTTCGCACTCGCAGGTAAGCCGCCGCTCTTTCTCGAGAAAGCGGCCCACGGCGGACCGCCGCCGGCTCCCGAACCCGGGGACGTCATCGGCCTCGAGATCGCCGCGGCAGGCCGCCGTATCGTGTGGATCGCCAACTGCGGCGCGCTCGACGAAAAGGTGATAGCGCGCTGCGCAGGGGCTGACGTCCTGTTCGTTGATGCGACTCTGTGGAGCGACGACGAATTGGTCCAGGCCGGGATCTCCGAGCGTACCGGGCGCGCTATGGGCCATGTGTCGCTCAGCGGCGAGCAGGGCGTGTTGGCGCGGCTCGCTCCTGTTCCGGCGGGTCGCAAGATCTTGGTCCATATCAATAACACCAATCCCGTGCTGCTCGCTGACAGCCCTGAGCGCACGGAAGTCGAACGCGCGGGTTTCGAGGTCGGCTTCGACGGCCTCAGGATCGATCTGGAAGGGGAGATGCCGTGAGCGAGCTCGACGCCTACCGCGATTTGCGCTCGGCTGAGGAACTCGAAGCTGCCTTACGCCGCATCGGCGCCGAGCGCTACCACATCCACCACCCGTTCCATCGCATGCTGCACAGCGGGCGCTGCACCAAGGGCCAGGTGCAGGCCTGGGCGCTCAACCGTTACGTCTATCAAAGCCGCATCCCGATGAAGGACGCGAGTCTTATGGGCCGCTGCCCCGACCGCGAGCTCAGGCGTCATTGGCTCGTGCGCATCCTCGATCACGACGGTTTCGGTGACGAGGAAGGGGGTATCGAACGCTGGCTCAGGCTCTGCGAAGGCCTCGGGCTCGACCGCGACTATGTGGTTTCGGAAGAAGGGGCCCTGCCAGCGACCAAGTTCGCAGTCGAGGCCTATGTGCGGTTCGTGCGCGAACAGAGTCTGCTCGAGGCAGTAGCCTCTTCGCTCACCGAACTCTTCGCGCCTGCCATTCACGAAGAGCGGATCCCTGGACTTCTCAAGAACTATCCCTTCGTCACCGAACAAATGGTGGCTTATTTCCGCAAGCGGCTGGATCAGGCTCCGCGCGATGCTGGCTTTGCGCTCGAATGGGTGAAACGCCACGCCGATACGCCGGAAAAACGCTTCCTCGTCTGCAAGGCGCTCATCTTCAAATGCGACGTCTTGTGGGCGCAGCTCGATGCGCTCTATAGCGCCTATGTGGCGGGGGCGGGCATCCCCAAGGGCGCGTTCGTACCAGCCGACCATGGGGAGGCGAAAGCGGCATGAGCGTGGCTGCCGAAGATCGGCTCGTCCTCGCGCGTGGCGTGCGGTTGCGCTTCGACCCCGTGCGCAACTGTCATGTGCTACTCGCACCCGAGCGCGTGCTCTTTCCTTGTCCGACCTCGGTCGCAATCCTCGAGCGCTTGCGCGAACCGCGTACGCTGAGCGATCTCGCGCGCGAGCTCGCTTCCGAGTTCGATGCTCCGGAAGAGGAGATAGCCCAAGACGTGGCGGCGCTCATGAGGGATCTCATAGCGCAGCACGTCGTGCGCGTGGAGCGGAGGGCACAATGAGTACCTTCGCGCGCGACCCGTGGACGGAACCGCCGATCGGGTTGCTCGCCGAGCTCACCCATCGCTGCCCGCTCGCCTGTCCCTACTGTTCCAATCCCATCGACCTCGTGCGGCGCGAGCGGGAGCTTTCCACCGCCGATTGGCTTTGTGTGCTCGATCAGGCGGCCGAGCTCGGCGTTCTGCAGCTGCATCTCTCGGGCGGCGAACCGACGCTGCGCTCTGATCTCGAAGCGATCGTCGCCCACGCGCGTAAGCTCGAGATCTACAGCAATCTGATCACTGCCGGGGTGGGTGTTTCCGAGCGAAGGCTCGAAGCCCTCGCTCAGGCCGGGCTCGATCACGTGCAACTGAGTGTTCAAGACATTGATCCTGAGGGCTGCGATCGCATCGGTGGCTATCGCGACGCGCTCGCGCGCAAGATCGCCTTCGCTCGCGCGGTGCGTAGGCTCGGCCTGCCGCTTACCCTCAACGCCGTCGTCCATCGTCACAATCTCGATCGCCTCGAAGGATTCATCGATCTCGCCTTAGAGCTCGACGCAGATCGCCTCGAGGTCGCCCACGTCCAATATTACGGCTGGGCATTGGTGAACCGCGCTGCGCTCATGCCCACCCGCGGCCAGCTCGAGCGTTCGGTAGCGATCGTCGAAGAGGCACGGGCGCGGTTCGGCGATCGCTTGCTCATCGACTTTGTAGTTCCCGATTACTACGCGCGGCATCCCAAACCCTGCACCTCGGGCTGGGGGCGCGCGGTGATCGTGGTCGCACCGGACGGGCGCGTGCTGCCCTGTCATGCTGCCCATGTGATCCCCGGGCTAGTCTTCGCCAACGTCAAGGACAAGCCGCTGCGCTGGATCTGGCAGGAAAGTCCAGCCTTCCAGCGTTTCCGCGGCTTCGCGTGGATGCAGGAGCCTTGCCGATCCTGCCCGCGCCGCGAAATCGACTTCGGCGGTTGCCGTTGTCAGGCGATGCAGCTTTTGGGCGATCCGGAAGCGACCGATCCGGCTTGCTCGCTCTCTCCGCACCACACCCGCATCATGGCGATGGCCGATGCAGAAGCGGCTGCTTCGCCGCCGACGTTCCGCTACCGGCGCCTCGAGCCGGCATCGAGCTGCTAAGAGGCGACGAAAAGACCAGCCGACGCGCCGGTTGGTCTCTATCGTCCATCGCCTGAACGCTATTGCTGTTAGCGGCGGCGAGCCGCGTTTGTCGCACAAAGAGGTGAGAAAGATCGCGCTACTCAACGGCTCGTTCGCGCCCACAAACCGGCGCGATGCTCATGGTCGCAGCAAGCAGCGCAGGCAGCGCAAGGCGCGTTGCGCTTGGTGACTTTTGACACGTTCGGATGGCCGAGACCGTGCCGTCACCGAAGACTAGGTGCTCGACGCGCTGTGCTCACGGTGTGGTCGTGAAGGCGTTCGTCGGCCGCTTTCCGATCGGGTTTGGATGTCAGCGTTTGAGCGGATCCTACGGCGTTAGCTTCGCTCGGCTGCCGGGGCAAAAGCGCCATGACCGCGTAGCTCGCCATGACCACGCCCCCTGCACCGGCTAAGGCGATCGCGGCGATGATCACCCAATCGATCGGCCCGCCGATGTCAGAAGCGAGTGAATTGGTGATCCAGAACACCAACGCCACAGCACTCACGGCCCCGAGCGGCGCGGTGAGCTCGGCGCGCACAAGGCGCCGCGCTTTAAAACCACGACCGCGCGCCACGGCGACCACAAAGCCGGGTGTAATGATCAACGCGAGCGCGACCAGCCCCCAAAAAAGTTCGCGCCCGCACGTTTTTTTCACGTACGGCGATTAAGGCTGAAAGGTAGAGGTCCCTAACACCGACTCTCCTTTACGCGCGGCCACGCAGCATAGCGCATGGGTTGGCTTGGGCGCGATTTCTTTCGTAAGCCAATTGATCTGCAACTTCTCGAGTGTCCCGATGACCTTCGGGAAGCTAGAAACCAGGTTGTCGTCGTAGTCGCATGCGACCGACATGGCTCGGTCGATAGGAGATATGAAGAGGCAAGAGGTCAAGCTGTTGAAGGGGTATTGGCTCTCGCGCAGCTCGATCGGGGCGATGAGCCGATCTTCGACCACTGGTGCTCGCCATTTCACTGAGGGGGCGTTCTTGCCTGTGAGCACACCGGGAGGTCAGCGAACGCGAAAATTTCGGGCCAGCGTCGGAGGCGCAGCGTTCTCTTCTCGACCTCGATCCGCTACCGCTCTTTTCATCCGTTGCGCCCAAAGAAGCGGGGATCCGCACACCACCCCGAGGGTCTATCGGTGGCACTACGTGAATTTGTTCTGAGGGGATCTCCGTCGCCAAAGGTAGCGAGGCGGAACGCGCCATCGATCGCCACGAGAACGCGTTTCGAGCGTGTCTCGATGTTCCCGTCGCGCAAGGCCGCACCTACCCGCTCGGGCACGAGCAATATCCAAAAGCTTTGCTCTTCGAACAAGAGACAATATGGGCGCGGCTCCGCTCACCCGCGCGCGTTACGATATCCTCGACCAATGCATAATGGGTGCCCTCGCGATCTTCATCGCGATGTTCTTATGCGTGCATTTGCGGCGAGTGCGGACCCGCCGCCCCGAAGCGCAACCGAATTTCTAATGTAGCCACTGCCCGTCCTGGTCCGTGTAAGCCTCCCCCCGCGGCCCGGCGAGCGTCAGCCGTGGTCGCGGAAAATGCGATAGACGGCCGGAATCGCCACCACGGTCAATACCGTGCTCGAGAGAAGGCCGAAAAAGAGGGATGTGGCCAGCCCCTTGAAGATTGGGTCTGGAAAAATAAAGGCAGCACCAATCATTGCCGCTGCTGCAGTAAGGGCGATAGGTTTTATGCGGACAGCTCCTGCTTCGAGTGCGACTTCGCGGATTGGTCGTCCCTTGAGAGGAGTGTGACGGATGAAGTCAACGAGGAGGATCGAGTTGCGCACGATGATCCCGGCAAGAGCGATGAAGCCGATCATCGAGGGAGCAGTGAAGGCGGCACCCAGTGCCGCATGGCCGAGGACGACGCCGAGCAGCGCCAGAGGTACCGGAAGGAGCACCACGAAGGGGACTTTGAAGCTCTGGAATTGTGCCACGACGAGGAGATAGATGCCGAGCAACGCAACGGCGAAAGCGGCGCCCATGTCGCGAAAAGTGACGCGCGTGATCTCCCACTCGCCTTCCCAAAGCAGAGACGGCCGCGACTCGTCGAGCGGCTGGGAGGCGAAGCGCACCTCGGGAGCGTCCTCAAGCCGCGCGAGCTTTTCCATTACCGCCAGCATCCCGTAGATGGGGGCTTCGAAGGCGCCGGCGAGTTCGGCCGTGACCATCTCCATGGTGCGGCCGTTTCGTCGCCAGATCGGCCGTGAGGCCGGCTCCTCGCGGATCTCGACGAGATCACCGAGCTCGACGATGCCGTGGCGACCCGGCACGGGCGTCGCGAGCAACCGTTCAGAAGGGAAGCGGGCCTCTTTCGAGAGGCGCAGCGTGATGGCGAGCGGATTGCGGTCGGCGCCACGGTGCGACCAGCCAACCTGCAAGCCGCGTAACAGTGCCGCGAGCGTGTCGTGAACCGCTTCTTCCTCCACGCCGTGGAATTCGAGCTCATCCGAGAGGAGCCGGATGCGCAGCCGCGTTCCGGGTGCGCGAATCGTATCGTCGAGGTCGACCAGAAACGGTACCTCTTCGAACACTTGGCGCACCTGCCGAGCGATCGCCTCGCGCGTCGTCGCGTCCGGCCCATAGAGCTCGGCGATCAGTGTGGCGAGCACCGGCGGTCCGGGCGGCACCTCGACGACTTTAAGCCGCGCACCGGGCGGCAAGGGTACCGTCTGTAGCAATTCGCGCACTTCCAGCGCGATGGCATGGCTTTCGCGCGCGCGCTCGTGGCGGGAAGTGAGCTGGATGTCGAGATCGCCGAGCTCGGGGGCGCGGCGGGCGAAGTAGTGGCGCACGAGACCGTTGAAGTTGAAGGGGGCCGCGGTCCCGGCATGCAGGTTCATGGCCACGACTTCGGGCACCTCGCGGAGCCGTTCGGCCAACAGGAAGAGCGAGCGCTCAGTGTCCTCAAGGCTAGCACCCTTGTCGAGGTCCAACAGCACCATGAGCTCGGACTTGTTGTCGAAGGGTAAGAGCTTCACGGTCACGTGGCGGGTGGCGAAAAGCGCGAAGCTCCCCATCGTGGCCGCCGCAACGATCAGGAGAAACGCCCAGGATGCCCAGCGGCGGCGGACGATCGGACCCGCGAGCAGCCGGTAGAGGCGAGCCAGCGCACCCTCGCCGTGCGCGAGATGCCCGACGCCGAGCTTAACCATGAGCCAGGGCGTGAGCATGACCGCAACGAAGTACGAGAACAGCATCGCAGTCGAGGCGACCGCGGGGATCGGGCCCATGTAGGGGCCCATGAGCCCGGAGACGAAGAGCATGGGCAAAAGCGCCACGATCACGGTGAGCGTGGCGACGATCGTCGGGTTGCCGACCTCGGCCACCGCTTCGATCGCGGCCTGGACCCGGTCGCGACCGTCGTTCATCGCCCAGTGGCGGTCGATGTTCTCGACCACGACGATGGCATCATCGACCAGGATGCCGATCGCGAAGATGAGCGCGAAGAGCGAGACGCGGTTGAGGGTGTAGCCGAGAGCCCAAGCTCCAAAGAGCGTGAGGAGAATTGTAGTCGGAATGACGATCGCCGTGACCAGCGCAGCGCGCCAGCCGATCGCCAGCCAGATGAGGCCGACGATCGAGATTGTGGCGAGGAAAAGATGAAAGAGCAGTTCGTCCGACTTATCGGTGGCTGTCTTGCCATAATCGCGGGTGATCGTTGCCTCGATACCGGCAGGCAAGAGAACTCCGCGTAGCTCGTCGAGGCGTTGTGCCACCGCGCGCGTGATGGTGACCGCATTCGCCCCGGGCCGCTTGGCGATTGCGACCGAAACCGCCGGTGCTCGGACGAAGTTGCCGTCAGGTCCGCGCATGAGCCGCCAGACCCGACTCTCTTCGGGGCGCGGCAGGACCGCCACGCTCGCCACATCGCCGAGGTAAACCGGCCTGCCGTCGCGGGCGCGCAGGACCAAAAGCGCAATCTCGGGCACGGTCTGGAGCGTGGCGCCAACCTGGACCGAAAGGCTCCGGCCGTCCTTGCGCACAAAGCCGGCGGCGAAAGAGCGGTTCGCTCCCTCGATCTTGTCGACCAGTTGGTTCAAGGTGATCCCGTGCAACGCCAAGCGCTCGGGATCAGGTTCGATTCGGATCTCATAGGGTCGGCCGCCGACGATGTAGGTAAGACCGACCTCGTCGATCTTGACCAGTTCGGATAGGAGCCGATCGGCAATCTCAAAGAGCGCAGCATCATCGACACGTTCGATTGCGTCACCGACCGGATAGATCGTGACGACCGCCACCGCGACGTCGTCGATGCCGCGCCCGACCACCAAGGGTTCGGGAATGCCCAAGGGAATGCGATCCCAATTGGCGCGCAGTTTCTCGTGCACGCGCAAAATCGCATCGTCGGCGTCCGTGCCCACAAAGAAGCGGGCCGTGGCGAGGACCTGATCGTCTTCAGTGCGGCTGTAGACATGTTCGACGCCTGGGATCCCTTCGAGGATTTGCTCTAAAGGACGCGTGACGAGCTCCACCGCATCCGCCGCCGAAAGCCCATCGGCGCGGACATAGACGTCCACCATTGGAACCGAGATCTGGGGCTCTTCTTCCCGCGGAAGGACAATGAGCGCGATTAGACCAACGGCGACCGCGGCTAAAAGCAGCAGTGGGGTGAGGGGCGACCGGATAAAGGTGCGGGCGAGATGCCCCGAAATACCGAGGTTCATCGCGCCACTCCCGTCTGCTGCGCGGTGGCTGGCAGGACGAGGCGGTCACCGGGCTGGACCCCGCTTAGGATCTCCACCATCGCTCTGCCATTGAAAAACCGCGTCGGTCCCCGCTGGACCGGAACCTCCAGTCCACTTTCGAGCCGCACGAGATCCACCCCTGGAGCGCGGCGGACGAATTCGGGCGGTACGAGGATGGCCTCGCGCCGGTCAGCAGCGATGGTCACCCGCACCCGCTCGCCCACGAAAAAGTCGCCTAAGCCCTCGACCTCGGCGTCCGCTACCACCTGGCCGTTTTCGAGTTCGGGATAGACGAGGATAAGCCGGCCCGTGCCGAGCACTGCGTCTGGACGTTCGGCGAGGCCACGAGCACCGACCTCGACCGGATCACCGGCACGCATGAAGCGCGCGTGCCGCTCCGGGAGCCGCAGGCGCAGCACATAAGTCCGGGTGGCGAGCCGGGCGATCGTCTCGCCGGGCATCACTACCGACCCCTCGGTGCCACGCACCGAAAGGATCCGACCTGCTTGTGGGGCGAGCACGCGGCCTTCGCGCCGCCGCTCCTCGACCACTGCGCGCTCGGCGCGCGTGGCGGCGATTTGCGCCTCGATCACGTCGAAGGCAGCCTGAGCCTCGTCGAGCCGGGCCTGTGGTACTGCTCCTTGTGCGCGCAAGGTCCGTGCCCGCTCGAGGTCTTGTGCCGCCTGCCGACGCTGGGCAGCGAGAGCATCGAGCCGAGCATCGATCGCCGCGAGCTCAAGGGCGAGCTTTCGGTCCTCGACCTCGGCCAAGAGTGCCCCCGCCTCAACGCGGTCCCCCTCGCGCACCAACAGCTTCGAGAGTGTGCCCCCGATGCGGGTCCGCGCTTCTACTTCCCGCACGCTTTCGACTGTAGCGAAGACGGCCTTGCGGTCCTCGACCGTGCGCCGCTCGGCTACGAACAGCTCCGCTGCGGCTGCACGTGCGGCGATTAGGACGAGAAGGGCGAGGAGAGGTACGACGCGCATGGGCGGCTTCCCGAACTCCGAGGTGTTTATGAGCAATCGCTCATATAATGCTCGTGCCCACGTAGCGGAACCGATGCTATCATCGGCCGCGCGCACGCGTGTCGTCATTGCCGCAGGCGAGCCCCTCGCCGAGTCGCGCTGGACGCCAGCGCGCGCCGCGTGCTCGATCGGCCCGCGGATGCGAAGGGGGTAGGATCCATGGACATCGTTGCGGCGCTTGAGGCGGCTTTGGGGCCGGGAGCTGTGCTTCAAGGCGAGGCTATCCCCGAGCGCAACCGGAGCGATTGGAGCGGGCTTGGCCCGGTGTTGCCGCTCGCCCTGGTACGGCCGCGCACGACCCACGAGGTGGCGACGATCCTGCGCACCTGCCACGAGCTCCATGTGCCGGTCGTTCCACAAGGAGGGCTCACGGGCCTGTGCGGCGGGGCGCGACCTACGCCGGATGCGGTCGTGCTCTCGCTCGAGCGTCTGGTGGGCGTCGAGGAGATCGACCCGGCGATGGCAACCATGACCGTGCGGGCCGGCACGCCGCTCGAAACCGTCCAGAGGGTGGCGGAGGAGGCAGGCTTCCTTGTCCCCCTCGATCTCGGTGCGCGCGGCTCGTGCACGATCGGCGGCAACCTTTCCACCAACGCCGGTGGCAACCGAGTGATCCGCTATGGCATGGCGCGCGAGATGGTGCTCGGCCTCGAGGTGGTGCTGGCCGACGGCACCGTGGTCTCGAACCTCAACAAGATGATCAAAAACAATGCCGGCTACGACTGGAAGCAGCTCTTCTTGGGTTCAGAGGGCACGCTCGGTGTGATCACCCGAGCCGTGCTGCGCCTATGGCCCTTGCCGGGCTACACTACGGCCGCCTTCTGTGGGCTTGCCGATTTCGCGTCGGTCGTGCGGTTGCTCGAAGAAGCGCGCGCCGGGCTCGGGCCGCTCCTTTCCGCCTTCGAGGTGATGTGGCCGCGCTTCTACGACCTGATCGTGGGCCATGCGAGCGGTGTGCGGGCCCCGCTCGCCGGCCGGCACGGCTATTACGTTCTCCTCGAGGCCCAGGGCACGGAAGAAGCGTTCGATGCACCCCGGTTCGAGGCCTTTCTCGAGCGGATGCACGAAGCGGGGGTGGTGGCCGATGCCGCGGTCGCCCAGAGCCGGGCGGACGTGCGCGCGTTCTGGGCGATCCGCGACGCGGTGGCCGAGTGGAACCGGA
>JAUQQO010000004.1 GCA_030549795.1 Pseudomonadota bacterium
CTACGGCAAGCCGTCCAAGTACGAATCGCACGTCATTCGCCGCAACGTCGAATGGCTCACCGCCTCGACCGAGTCTTCGGTCAATTTCACCCCGCTTCCCTGGCTCAACGGCATCATCACGCCCAATGGCGTCTTCTTCGAGCGGCACCACGGCGGCCGCGCCGAGATCGATCCCACCAAACATCGGCTCTTGGTGCACGGCCTGGTCGAAAAGCCCATGGTGTTCACCATGGAGGACATCAAGCGGCTGCCGTGCGAAGACCGCATCTACTTCCTCGAATGCGCTGCCAACGGCGGCATGGAATGGCGCGGGGCGCAGCTCAACAGCTGCCAGTTCGTGCGCGGGATGATCGGCTGCGCGCAGTGGACCGGGGTGCGGCTTAAGACCATCCTCGACCGCGTCGGCCTTAAGCCCAACGCCAAATGGGTGCTCGCCGAAGGCGCGGACGCCTCGGCCCTTACCCGCTCCTTCCCGATCGAAAAAGCGCTCGACGACGCCTTTTTGGCCTATGCTCAGAACGGTGAGGCGCTGCGCCCGGGCCAGGGCTATCCCTTGCGCCTGATCCTGCCGGGCTGGGAAGCCAATATGAGCGTCAAATGGCTGCGGCGGATCGAAATCGGCGATGCGCCCTGGTACACGCGCTGGGAGACCTCCAAGTACACCGACCTCTTGCCGAGCGGCAAAGCCTACAAGTTCAGCTGGGTGCAGGAGGCCAACTCGGTGATCACCTGGCCGGCCCCCGAGCATCGCATCGATGGTCCCGGCGAATACATCATTCGTGGCCTCGCCTGGTCCGGCTACGGGCGCATCAAGCGCGTCGACCTCACCTTCGACGGCGGCAAGAACTGGGTGACGGCGGCGCTGCAGGAGCCCGTCCTGCCCAAAGCCCTCACGCGTTTTTATTATCCCTGGCGGTGGGACGGCTCGACGACGATTATCGCCTCGCGCGCGATCGATGAGACCGGCTACGTCCAGCCGACCATCACGCAACTGCGCAATGTGCGCGGGCGCAACCCGATCTATCACAACAACGCGATCATCACATGGCTCGTTAACTCCACGGGCGAGGTTGAGAATGTCCAAGTCGCGTGAAATCCTCCTGGCGCTCGCGCTCGGCACGGGCCTGGTGCTGCAGGCCCAAGCTGGCGAGAAGCCGATCGGCCGGGTGCCGACGCCTGAAGAGATCGCCCGCTGGGACATCGACGTTCGCCCGGACGGGCTCGGGCTTCCGCCCGGGCGCGGCACCGCCCGGGAAGGGGAGGAGGTGTATCTCGCCCGCTGCGCCCAGTGCCACGGCGAATTCGGTGAGGCGGTGGGACGCTGGCCGCAGCTCGTGGGCGGCCAGGGGTCTTTGACCTGGGACGATCCGATCAAGACGGTGACCAGCTATTGGCCCTATGCGCCCACCATTTTCGACTACATCAAGCGGGCGATGCCCTTCGGCGACGCGCAGTCGCTGACCGACGATGAGGTCTATGCGATCACGGCCTTTTTGTTGGCCTCGGACGGTATCATTCCGGAGGATTTCGAGGTCAACGCCGAGACGCTGCCCAAGATCAAGATGCCCAATGCCGAGGGCTTTATCATGGACGCGCGTCCGGATGTGCCCAAGGGCGAGCCGTGCATGAAGGACTGCGTGGCGGAGGTGAAGATCATCGGCTATGCCAAGGCGATCGGGGTCACACCCGACGAGCACATGCGCCTGCCGACCGACTGAGGGCGCGCCGCTACGCATCGACGCCGCGCGTGCGGAACAACCGCTCCAACGCGCCGTTGGAGCGGTTGTTTTTGGGATGGGCGGGTGCGTTAGCGGGCGGGGACGCATTGCAGGTGGCCCCAAGGATCGCTATCTCGGCAAGCGACGGGAGGGATGGCCGAGTGGTCGAAGGCGCACGCCTGGAGAGCGTGTAGGGGGCAACTCCTCGCGGGTTCGAATCCCGCTCCCTCCGCCAAAGGCCGCTCTCGGCGGCTCCTAAAGCCTGGTCTTTGGCGAGTACTCGATCGCCATTGCCAACCCGTTCTCTAGCGGCTCGCATGCGCGGCGCGCGGGCGGGGTCTGACCCTTCGCGGCGCTGTCAACCGTTGTGCGTGTCATAAACATCGTTATCGATTGTAAAAAGATCGGTCGGTAGCTCGCGCGAGGGGGCGGCGATGGTCGAAGCAGCCCGGACCCGTTGGTCTCCGGGGATGCTGGTCAAGGCGCGCGGGCGGGAGTGGGTCGTCACCGACATCGATACCGAGCGAGGGGTGCTCGAACTCCGGCCGCTTGCCGGGGTCGATGCGGCTCCGAGCGGGCTTCTCATCGATTTGGACCGCGAGACGGTCAAGCCGGCCGCGTTCTCAGAGCCCGATCCCCAGCGCGCTGGCGATGCCACAGGCCTCGCCGCTCTCTTCACCGCGGCTCGGCTGTTGTTGCGCAGCGCCGCTGCGCCCATGCGCGGCCTGGGCGCGATCAGCTTTCTCCCGCGGCCTTATCAGTTCGTGCCGCTCCTGCTCGCGCTGCGCCAAGAAGGTCCGATCCGCCTTTTGATCGCCGATGACGTCGGCATCGGCAAGACAATCGAGGCGCTCTTGATCGCACGCGAGCTCTTGGCCCGCGGTCTTGCCCGCAGGCTCGGTGTGCTGGCCCCGGCCCATCTCGTCGAGCAGTGGGCAAACGAGCTCGAGGAGAAGTTCGGCCTTCACGCCGACCGCATCCAAAGCGCTACGATGGCGGCGCTCGAACGTCGGTTGCCACGGCCCGACAGGAGCGTCTGGGAAAGTTCGGACTGCTTCGTCACCTCGATCGACTTCGTGAAGGGTGAACGGCAGCGCGAGCGTTTCCTGCGCTGTGCACCCGATCTCATCATCGTCGACGAGGCGCACGGCTGTGCGCGTCCCCGCGGCGCAACCGGCCGCGGTCAGCAGCAACGTTACGAGCTTCTGCGCGACCTCGTAGAACGCCGGCCGGACCTCCACCTCCTGCTCGTTACCGCCACCCCCCATGCCGGCATTGAGGAAAGTTTCCGCTCGCTCCTCGGGCTCTTACGCCCCGAGTTCGACGGCGAGGGTCACCTCGACCGCCGCCGACTCCTTCCCTTCATCGTCCAACGCCGGCGCAGCGACGTCGCCCGCTGGCTCGGCAACGAGACTCCTTTCCCGCAACGCTCCGCCCGCGAAATCACCTATACGCTCGACCGCGAGGCACAGGGGCTGTTCGAGAGTGTCCTCAACTTCTGCCGCGAACGGGTGAGCCGGCCAGGGGAGACCCGCACAGCGCGGCAGCGCGTGCGTTACTGGGCAGCCATCGCGCTTTTGCGCTGCGTGCTCTCGAGCCCGCGCGCCGCCGCAGCCGTGCTCGCTCGTCGCGCCGGCTTCCAGGAATTGGCTGCGGGCGAAGAGGACATCGAGGCGATCGATCGCCGCTTCCGCCCCGAACTCGCCGACGCGATCGAGGAGGAAGCCGTAAGCGATCTCGCTCCGAGTGCTCCCCTCGAGGCGGCCGAGCCGATCGAAGATCCGCGCGAGCGCCGCCGCTGGCGCGAGCTCGCCCGCGATTGGCAAGCCCTCGAAGGCCCCGCGCGCGATGCCAAGCTTGCGGCCGCGATCGGCGAGGTGCGAGACCTCCTCGACCGTGGCTTCGCACCGATCGTCTTCTGCCGCTATCTGCCCACCGCAGCCTATGTCGCCGAAGCCCTACGCGACGCGCTGCCCGGGGTCACGGTCGAGGCGGTCACGGGCGAACTGCCGGACGAGGTGCGGCGCGAGAAGGTCGAAGCGCTCGCCCGCGCGCGCAAGCGAGTCCTCGTCGCCACCGATTGCCTCTCCGAGGGCATTAACCTGCAGGACCATTTCGACGCCGTCCTGCACTACGATCTGCCCTGGAACCCGAACCGGCTCGAGCAGCGCGAGGGCCGTGTCGACCGCTTCGGCCAGAAGCGACCCCACGTCGAGGCCGTGGTCCTCTACGGAAAGGACAATGAGGTCGACCTCGCCGTCCTCGACGTGCTGATCAATAAGGCACGGCAGATCCGCCGGGTCCTGGGCGTCGCCGTCCCGGTGCCGGCCGGTGCGGAAGAGGTGCTCGAAGCCGTCGTCTCCTCGGTACTCTTGCGCAAGGGCGGCCCCCGCCAGCTCGCCCTCGAGCTCGGCGACGAGGCGACCAAGGGCCTGCGCGCCGCCTGGGACCGCGCCGCCGAAGCCGAGAAGGAGACCCGGACCTTCTTCGCCCAGGCGCAGATCGATCCCGAGGCGGTCAGCCGCGAGC
>JAUQQO010000042.1 GCA_030549795.1 Pseudomonadota bacterium
AGTTCGGCATTTCGCTGGGCGAGGCGTTGCACGAGCACGTCGCCGGCACGATCCTCGCGCGCTGCCGCCTGCTCTTTGAGGAGGGCCAAGGCCGCAGCGAGCTCGGTGGCCTCGGCGCGCGATCGTTGGTAGTCGCGTCGCAGCTCTTCCACCTGCTTTTGAGCCTCGGAAAGTTCCGCTTTGGCGGCGCGCAGGGCCAGCTCGGAGCGCGCAAGGCGGGCGGCAAGCGCCGCGCGCTCCGTGTCGCCGCGCGCGAGCGCTGCCTCGCGCTCGCGCAACCGCTCGTGCAACCTTTGCAGCTCACGTTCGAGGCCGATGCGGTCGCTCGCCAACCGTCGCACGATTCCCGCATCCGCGGGCAGGCCGACTTCCTCGAGTGCTCGGCCAAGGGCTTCGAGCCGTTCCGTGGTGCGCGAGCGACGATCCACAAGCGCGGCTGCTGCGAGCAGGAGAAGGAATAGGAGCAAAAGCAGGACCTCCGCGAAGGTGAGGCCGAGGATCACGCCGCGACGATATTCTCGAGGGTCGGTGACCGCGCCCCGTGCCACGTCTTACGCCTCCAGCCGCTTGACGATCGTCTCGGCGATCTCGGCGAGCCCGTGGCCGAGCTTGCGCTGCAGGCGATGATATTCGGTAAGATCGCTTCGGATCTGGTCGCGCAGGCTGCGGATTTCTCGGGCGTCCTCGCGCGCCGCGTGAAGGAGCTCGGCGAGCGTTCCGCTGAGCTCGGCCAAGCGGTTACGAACCGGCTCGCTTTCTCGGGCAAGCGTGTCCAGCGCGGAGGCCGCTTCTGTCGCCGAACTCAGTCGGGCTACGAGCTGTTCCAACGCAGCGAAGATCTCGGCGAGGGACGCGCGGAAATCGGCGCTCCCTTGTTCGACGACACTGGTAAGGCGGTTACTTGCGCCCTCGAGCTTCGCGACACTCGCAGCGAGCCCCTCGACTGTGTCTTTCAAGCGCCGCGCCGGGCCGGCGACGATGTCGCGCGGGACCTCAGCTGCGCGGATCTTGCCCGCGAACGTGCCTATGGCCGCCACCGCATCATCGGTCGCGCAGCAGAACGCCGCGATCGAATGCTGGAGCTTCTCGGCGCTTGCCGCGAGCGCGTGGCTCAAGCGCTCCGCGAGCTCTTCGATCGCCCTCGCCTGGCGCTCGGCCGTGGCGGTGAACAGGTCGGAGGAGTGCATCAGCCGCTCGTACAGAACCTGTTGGGTGCGTAGGCGGAACGATTCGAGTTCGGTGACGGCGAACAGGAGCTGGTCTTTGAGCTTTTGGGCTGCCTCCGTAAGGTCGCGGTGCACCTCGGCCTCGAGATCCTCGATCTCGCGCCGCATCTGGACGAACCATGCGCGCAGTGCGATGCCCAGGATCGTCGAGCTCAAGGCGATGCCGAAGCTGGCGAGCAGGGATTCGATGAGAGCGCCCCGCGCCTCGGGGGTGGCGCGCTCGAGCTCGATGAGGGCGGCAGACAGTGAGGCCAAGGTGTAGAGCAGGCCGAGATAATAGCAGTTGTCGCCCAGCCGCTCGGGGTGGAGACGGAAGGCCCGCATTCGAGAGGTTACATAAGCGTAGAGCAAGAGCAGGGCAGCGGCAACGAAAGCGGCGAGCAGCCGCGGCTCGGTCGGCTCGTCCCACGGCGAGAGGAGAGGACGCCCCGCGATTTTGATGAACATGATGAGGACAAATCCGCCCAAAAAGAAAATCAAAAATAACAGGCGGTCGATCTTGTCATCGAACCAAGGTCGGCGTGGCAATACGACAGCCGAACGCCCGCCGGGATCCGTGTCGGTCGAGACGGTCATCTCAAACCGCCTCCAGGCTCTTCGGTCGGGCCTTCATTCGTTGGAAATAGAGCTCCCAGAATCGCTGGTGCGCTCGGTTCTGTATCGTTGGCCGACCGTCTTTGGTGATCCGGAGGAGGTAGATCATGTCGACCTCTGCTCCTTTGCAGTCGACCATCACTGAGGCGAGCCGCGGATCATTGAGGAAGCTCTCGAATTTCCGTTCGCGATAGTGGCTCGTCACCGCACTGTGCTGCAAAAAGTCGCTGATCACGACAAGACGCAGCGGTACGCCTCGGGGTATGGCACCGAAGGCGTCGATGCACACCGCTTTGATGCTCTCCATGATCGGCGAGGTTTTCCGGGGCGAAGACTGCAGGAGAGATTCGCGCACGGCGTCGAATCGGCTCTTGAACTCTTTCTCATAACGCTCGCGCATCCGTTTGGGGTTTTGGTAAATTGGGTTGGCTTCTCGGCCCGGATTGCAGAGGGCGAGAACGGGTGAAAGAGCGAGAAAGGCGTCGGCCTCGGCAAGATAGAGGGCAACCTTGCCCCCCACCGGCGCCTCCGCGATCACTTGCTCGAGGAGCTGGTGCACCCGCTGCGCCTGTTGCGGGCCGAGCGGGTCGGAGCGGTCGACGAGTACGGCCGTCACCGCCGCAGGTCCCGCTTGCGGGCACAGCGAGGTTTCGTCGATCGCGCTCCGCTGAGCTTGGGCCCAAAACTTCACCCCGAGAAAAAGCCCGACGAGAAGGAGGCCGCAGCCGAGTGCAAGCACGGCCCACAACGTGGAGCGGTCGGGTGCGCGCCGCGGAGAGAAGCGTGCGGGGCGCATCACACGGTCTCCGGCGCGAAGTTGAGAAACTTTTTGTATTCGTCGAGGAGGCGAGCCCGGAGCCCGTCGAGTTCCTCGATCAGCTTTTCTGTATCGACCCGCGGCGGTCGCACGCTCAGGAGCGCACGGATCTCGTTGCGTTCGAGGACGCGGTCGTCGAAGCCGAATACGACGTCGAATGTGCGGGGAGGCGCGGTCGTCCGCACGCGACGGTTCGCTTCACGGTAGGCGGACAGAAGCGCGTTTGCGGCCTCTTCTAGATGCCGTTCATGAGATTGGAACTCCTGGACCGTTCGGGCCCGGGCACCCAGGATCTGCTCGCGCTGCAGTGACGCCGCGCGCAGCCGCTCGACCCCGAGATTGAGGGCGTGGACGGCCTCGTCGCGTACAGCGCTCGCTTCCTTGAGCCGCTCGTGCCGGCTTTCGAGGTAGAGCTGCTCGGCCTGCTGCCAGCGGCGGGCGATCCGGCCATAGAGGGGGTAGGGGTCGTCGAAGCGGTACCCTTTCCAAAAACCCAGACCAGCGAAGAAGAGACCCAAGACGAAGAGGAGCCAGGACTGCAGCCGGGCGAGACCGAAGGGATCAGCCCGCAGTTGCGCCCAGACCGCTTCGAGCGGTACGGTTTCACCGAATCGCTCGAAGATGTCGCGGTAGTGCGCGACGAAGGCGTTGGCACTCACCACCAGCACAACACCTGCTGCCAACAGAGCCCAGGCGACCAGACGCAGGGGCAAGGCGCGGTGGTGCTGCCAGCGGGCGGGGCCGAGCCCGAGGCAGAAGCCAAAGACGAGCACATTGACGACGCTGATGCCGAAGGCGAGCATGGTACCGCCGACAAGGCCGAACTCCGAGCCCTCGGCAAAGAAGAAGCCGTTGAGCGCCGATTCGACAACGATGAAGAGAAACAGAAGCGACAGGGCGAGAAAACGATTGCCGATGTCATAGGCGTCGCGACGTAAGCCATGCACAATGCGGAAGTCATCATATTCCTTTCTTGCCATGCGGACATTGCGCAACATCCGCTCGAGCTCCCCTTTCCAGGCGCTGTGTATTTGCACGAGCCGGGAGAGTGCGTGCTCGACGTCGTTGCGCACCTTGGCGATGTCCATCGCCGCGTCGAGTTGAGCGAGAGCATCGTTGTGAGCGCGCAGATGCGCGGCGAGGAGGTTGGCCAGGCGCTCGCGCTCGGCACGAATATCGTTGACGATCTCGAGCTCTGTCGCGCTCGGCACCGTCGCATCGGAAGGCGGCAGGTTCGCGCGGCCATCGGCCTCGCCGCGCTCGATAAGACGGCGCGCGCGAACCTGCTCG
Organism: Pseudomonadota bacterium; assembly: GCA_030549795.1. Lineage (GTDB taxonomy): Bacteria > Pseudomonadota > Alphaproteobacteria > Geminicoccales > Geminicoccaceae > JANXAZ01. Next base: position 3,928 of record JAUQQO010000042.1, read on the forward strand.
GAAATGTCGACAGGTTGGAAAGGCAAAGCGAGGATCGATCGCGCTTCGGCAACTTCGACCATGGTTTTTTCTCGCTTGGCGCCGCTTCTTCCCTTGGCGACGGCCCTCCTTCCCGCCCGCCGATCCAGCAAGACGGTGGTGGACTCAGCCCGTGGTCGGATGCAACCGGTAGCTGCCGAGCCCCATCGTCGTCCCCTTGCCGGCGTGGATGAATTGGCCGAGCCAGAGGAAGGGCCAGAGGTCGGGGGCGTCCGAAAGATCGAGCACCATGCGGCCGGTAAGACCCCCCATCGGCAC
>JAUQQO010000036.1 GCA_030549795.1 Pseudomonadota bacterium
CAGCCCACCGCCTTGCCCAAGCCGCCGTAAAGCGGCAAGTGAGCCGCTCCCTCCGAGCACCCCGAATCCACATGACGGCAACAAAGGCATTTCGAGCAGCTTTCTCCGCCCGCAAGCCGATACGCACGGTCGAGAGGCGCTCGGACCGAGCCCCGTGCGCCCGGGGCTCAAAAACGGCCTCGATCGAAGCACCGCGTAAACGGCGCGTGGTCTTTCCATAGAACAAAAAGCGCGCGCAAAGCGCAGGCCATCCCGCCCGGCTCGTGGTCGCGCCCTATTCGCCTGCTCGAGCTCAAGCCGATCGAGGCACGGAGGCCATTGCACGCCCCACACGATCCGCGCGCCGCAGCCGAACCCGCCCATCACCCGCCTTGGTGGCTGCACGCCGAGGCCACCCGCTTGAGCGCGCTGCCCGCCCGCACCGAGCGGCTCGGTGTGTGCACGCGATGGGGCGGGAGCACCCGGCGCGCCGGACGAGCCGGCCGCGAGCCGAGGGTCGAAGCGGGCTCGGTCGCGCTTGCGCGAGCGCGGTTGGGCACACCGCTGTCCGCTTGGCGTGCACCCGCGCCTTCGAAGAAGTGGCACGCCGCGCCCGTAAGCGTCGCGCTGGCGCTTGCGGCGTAACAGGAAAACGGCGGCCCGAGCACACGCGTCTCTCGCGCGGTCGCTTGTGATCGGATGCCGGTTCGCGGCACGCGCGATCGTCTCGTGCACCGCAAGTCGATGCGCCCATCGAAGGCGCACACCGGGCGGCGATCCTACAAGATCAGCACGGGCACGCCCCAAGGCGCAGATGCCATCACCACGCTCATCGAGGCGGCCCTTCTGCCCGCGGCGGAGGGCTTAAGTGTCCACACGCATGGCGATCGGCGCCTCGGTCAAAAAGACTCCGCGTCCTTTTCGGGTCGCAGTTGGCGCAATCGCGCCACCAGATCCACCCCTCGCCGCGAGCGCGATGGCGCGGGTTGGTGGTGATGATGGCGCCCCTCTTTCGCGGGCTTGCGGCTCTTTTTCAAAGCACCCTCGCCCGTCGCGGCGCCCCCGGCTCGCGCGACCGGCTCGCGCTGCGCTCAGCTGAGCACCTGCGCTGCGCCGCGCGCGAAAAACGCTCGTCTTCGCCCCCGATCGCCAAGATCGCAGGCCCCGGAGCTCCGGCTCCCGTGCGCGATGCCGAGGCTGCATGGAGCGGCGAAGCCGGTGCGCCAGCGCTGCTCATGCTCAAAGCGCCCGCGCACCCAGCGATGCGCGCAAGACCTTCGTGCGTCTCGATTCAACGCGACGACCAGCGCGGCGATGATCCTGCGTATCCGCGCCAGCATTCGCAGCGTCGAGCACGAGCGGCCGGCTCCGCCTCGGCGCTCGCGCGCCGATGCGATCCCGTGGCGAGGGATCGGCGCGCTGTTGTGTGGCGAAAGTTTGCGCGCAGGCGTGTACTTCGGCGCCGCGTGCCTATGTGGAGAAGGGCGACCGAGAGACCGCGCCATATGGCCCACGCTTAAGGCGCGGATCCGCTTTCGACTTTTCGCACGGATGGGTGGGAGGGCGAGCATGGCCGAGACGCCTAAAGCGCGCGTGCGCCTCGGTATCAGTCCGCGCGGCTGGTCGACCGACGATCTTCCCGAGCTCAATAGCGAGATACCTCTAGAACGTTTCTTGCTCGAGGTCCAACGTGCCGGCTATGCGGGGATCGAGAAGAGCGACAAGTTCCCTTCCGACCCCAAGCTCTTGCGGCCTTTGCTCGAAGACCACGGGCTCGTTTTGATCTCGGGTTGGTTCGCGGGCGGATTGCTCGAACTCGATGTAGATCGCGAAAAAAAGCGGATGGCACCGCATCTCTTGTTGTTACAGGAGATGGGTTGCCCCATGTTCATCTATGCCGAGACCACGGGTTCCGTGCAGGCGAAACGACATGTTCCGGTGGCCGACCGGCCGCGTTTGAGAACCGACGATCTTCGGCGCTACGGCGAGAAGCTCACCAAGCTCGCGGACTGGCTGGTCTCGGAAGGTTGCCCCATGGTCTTTCACCACCATGCGGCGACAGTGGTCGCAAGCGAGACGGAAATCGATCTCTTGATGGCCAACACCGACACAAGTGTCGGCCTTCTGTTGGACACTGGACATTTGGTCTTTACCGGCGGTGATCTCGAGGCGACCTTCCGCCGTCATGCCTCCCGCATCCGCCATATCCACGCTCAGAACCTGCGCGCGCCGCTGCTCGAGAAGCTCCGGAGCGAGACCTGGAGCTTCGCACGATGCGTGATCGAAGGTGTCTTTACCATCCCGGGCGACCGCGAGGGGTGCGTGGACTTCTCCCTACTCGCGCGCCTGGTGCGCGAGGCCGGCTATTGCGGCTGGCTCGTGGTCGAGGCCGAACAGGATCCGCGTAAGGCCGAGCCGCTCGCCTCTGCCCGCATGGGGATCGAGGCCCTAAAGGAGGTTTGCACCGAAGAGGGTGTGGCAATCGAAGGTTAAGAGAGCGTAAAAGCTACTGTTTCGGGCAAAAACGGCCGCTTCAAAGCGGTGCACGATACAATGCTTTCGCTCAACAATCGACCCAGCGGCAGATCCAGTCCCCGCCCACGAGCTCGCAGCAACGCTTCTTGCCCTTGTTCGGCCCGGAAGTCTGACAGGGACCGCAATTGGCCTGGGCGAGGAGAATTGCTTGCCGCACGAAAGCGTTTTCTTGCTTTTGTGCGTAAAAACAGCAGTCGATCGCAGCCGATGCGATCAAGCAGGTGGAAACGAGCAAAGACACGATGCTCATGCCGACGGCTCCTTAACCTGGGAAGGTACACACCGCCCCTCGCGGATCAATCCACCGCCGCGATCAACGCTCGCCGTTGCGTTGGCGCGAGAACCTTACCTTACCGAATATTTTTAACTCTACGACACCCGACGCAAAGGTTCAAGCAAGCCGTACGGAAGGTGGGCGGGGCGGAAAATAAGCCTTGCGAAGAGGCCACCGTGTCGGCCAGGCGAGCCCAACTCGCCCGGTGGTGCCCGCCGGCAGCGGTTCGGCAAGAGCGAGGGTGCCAATCCTTTGCGCCTTGCCCGGGCGCGCTCGCGCAGCATCCCTTTTGGATGAGCGGCCGAAGCAGCGGCGCCGGTTGCAGGCACCACCCGCGCTTCTCTCCAAAAAGGGGGATGAGGGGGCAAAGGTCGGCGCGCCTTGGAAAAGCGCAGCGAGAGGCGGGCATCGCGGCGTTGGAGCGCGGTCCGTCGTCAAAAGAGCTCCGCTTTCAAAAGCGCAAGCTGCCGCGGACCAAGAGCATGGCCTCGGGCAAAAGCGGTGACAAACGCGTCTGATTGGTTCGGTAGTTGTCGTCGAGGTAACGGAAGTTCTTATCGAAAAGATTGGTCGCGACCAGTGCAATACTCCCGCGTTGATCGGGGAATCGATAGCCGAGCGTCACATCGAGGGTGACAAACTGTGAGCGCCCGTGGTCGAGAGCAGGAAAGCCCAAGGGGCGATAGTCGTCGATCTCTTGATGGACGAAGGTGAGCTTGAGTTCGCCGAACAGCCCCGAAGCGGCGATGCCGCGCAGGCGCACGGGCAGCTCGATGGTTTCGACCCGCGCCGGAAAGCGCGAGATCCCGAGCCCGAAGAGTTCGCGCGCAACCGCTTCGAAACGCTCGAAGCGAGGCTCGAGCGAGAGGGTGAGCTCGGGTGCGAGCTGAAGGGCGAGCCAGCCCTCGATCCGCCACTCGCGGTGGTCGTCGAAGACGGGGCCCACATTCGGTGTACCCGGAACCGAAAGACGCCTCAGCGTCGTTTGCGCGCCGGCGGCCACGCCGGGTGCGAGAGAGAGATCGACGCCGAGCCCGAACAGCCAGGCCTCGGTACCGTTGATGTCGTCGAAAAGCTGGGTGAAGCCTGCGACCTGGGTGGGCTCGAGCGTCTGGTCGACGATGAGCGGCCGCTTGAGTGTCCGCAGCGCGGCAAGGCGCACGGTCGCCTCATCGCCGATGCGCCATTCCAAGCCGAACTTGGGGTTTATGACGTCCTCGTCGTGGCGCAGGTTGCGATAAGAATCGACACCAAGCCCTAAGGTCGTCCGCAATCGCGCATCGGGCTCGACCAGCGTATAGACGTACACATTACGCGTTTGACGCTCTCCTTTGAGCGCCGTGCCGAAGAACTCGGTGAGAAGCGAGACGCGCGAGAGGCCACCGCCTACAATCAGATTGGTGTTGCCGGTCTTCTCCTGCCATTGCACTTCGCTCAGATGACCTCGGCTCTGTTGAACGGTAGTGCGCAAACCGCCGCGCTCGAAGTCCTCGCGCTGATCCAAAAACAGAAAAGAGCCCAACAGCAAACTCTCGGGTCGTGCACGGAAGGCGGCGCCGATGCGGCCGGCGCGCTGGCGCAGCCGGGTCTCGAAGTCAGGCTCGAAGTATTTGGGGTCGAAACGCTGGACGATGTCGCCACGCGTCGTATCGCGCAGCCGCGTCTCGAACTGCAGCTGCCAGCGCTCGTCGACTTGCACACGAGCCAAAAGATCGGCGAGGTCGTTGTCGATTTCGGCGTTGGTGCGGAAACCGTCGAAATGGCTCGAGAGTGCCCCGACGCTCAGCGCCACCGGACCGGACAGCCCGCTTACCAGCACTTCGCCGGCGTGGGTGCGCGAACTGCCCACAATGCCGGTCACGAGAGCGCTCAGGCGCTCGCGCTCGAAGGCCGAGGCATATTCGCCGAAGCCCGGGAAGAGGTGCGCACCGGAGGGAAAAAAGGAGAGATCGCCAAAGCCCAAACGCGGCGAGACGGGCTCGGCCTCCAGGGGGCCCGTGAGCAACGCCTGCAGATACTCGCTCGTGCGCGCGACCTCGAAGCGCTGTCGGCCGGCCAGAAGGTCCGCCATGAAGCGATGGGCGGCGGAATTGCCGGGATCGCGAGCGAGCGCGTCGCGCGCTACCCGCTCGGCCTCCCGCTCGCGTCCCAGATCTTCATAGATCCGGGCAAGGGCGGCACCCTGCGTAGCGCGGTCGCGCTCTAAGAGCAGCGCGGAGCGAAAGGGGGCGCGGCCGCGGTTGCGGGCGATCGCCCCTTCGAGCTCGTCGGCTGCCGCCGCCGGCCGCCCGGCGCGCTGCTCCAAAAGCGCGGTGAAGAGCCATGGTGTGGGATCCTCGGGGGCGATGCCTTTGGCGATAGCGAGCTGCGCGCGCGCCTTTTCGGCTTGGCCCCGTTCGAGGAGAAGGCGCGCAAGATAGGCGCGCAACACTCCCCCGGCGGGATCGAGGGCGGCAGCGGTGGTGAAGGCAGCGTACGCCTCCTCGAGACGATCGAGACGCACGAGTGCGAGCGCGCGGCCGAGATGCGCATTCGGGTCCGCTGCGGCGCGCGAAAGCGCCGTCTCGAAGCGGGCGAGCGCCCGATCGGGACGGCCGCGGGCGAGCTCGATGTGCCCAAAGACGATGTCGCCGAGCGCGGTTTGAGCGCGGGCGAGCGAGGCCTCGGCAGCGCGCCGCGCCCCAGCGAGATCGCCGCGCATGAGCGCAAGCTCGGCAAGGCGCGCGTGCACGAGCGCACTCTCCGGGGCGCGGCGGACGGCTGTGCGGGCATCGTCGAGCGCCGCGTCGATATCGCCGGCGGCCTGCCGGACGTAGGAGTGGGCGAGGTGCGGCCCGGCTGATGCGGGTGCGAGCTCGATCGCGCGCTGCGCCAAGGCAGCGGCCGCCTCGAGCTCCAGGCGGGCCGCTGCGATCACCGCCCTGAGCGCCGCGGCGAGGCCTGCGGGTTCTCCTGCAGGTGCAACCGCCGCCAACCGCGCCTCGGCCTCGACGACCGCGCCGCGCGCCAAGAGCTCGGCCGCTTCTTGGATCTCGGGATAGCGCGTCGCTTCGGCCTCGATCACCGGCGGATACCACAGCGTCCAGCCCAAGCGGTCGCGCAACCGCATCCGAATGGGGATGCCCGCTTGCGCGGGAACGCCGCGCCGCTCGAGCGCGCCGTCGGCCGCCACGCGCGCTTCTTCGCCGGTCACAAGCACCTCGCCGCGCGGGATCCGGGCCGGCCCGGCAAGCTCAACGCGGCCGTCGAGGACGAAGAGCTCGGTGGCGAGCGGGCTCACCTCGACGAGCACTTCGGTGCCCTCGATGCCGGCGGTGACGTAGGGAGTCTCGACGTGCAGCCGCTGGCGGACCTGGGAGAGGAAGTAGAGGAGCCCCTCGAGCAAGCGAACCCGGCCGCTCGCGGGCCCGGGCGGCGTTTCGACGCTAAGGCGGGCTTCGCCTGCCAAGCGCAACACCGTATCGGCGCCCTCAAGCCGCAACGCCGCCCGCGCCGTCGGCCCCACCGTGAGCTCGTCGCCGGCGCACAAGGCCACAGGACCGGTGATCGACACACCCGCGCGCCATGCCGCACCTTCGACGGCGATCAGGCGTCCGACGAGCGGCCGTTCGGGCGGACAGTCCTCAGCCGAGGCGGAAACACCGAAGAGAGCAGCGGCAACGAGCAAAACGAGCACGCGCCTTTGCCCGGCCATGTCCGCCCACTCCTCGCCCTCTCCGTGGCTTGCGCGCTGTCTTGCATCACGAGCGTGCCTTGTCCATGCCGAGCGGCGGCCGATCGATGGATCGATCGGCGGGCGTGGACTGCCCGCCACCCTCCACGGGCTTGTCCGTGACAGCGAGACGAAACACGCGCTCCGGTTGCGCGCGGCCTTTCAAGGGGAACGCGCCCAAGAGCGTGAAGTCGAAGTCAGGCCCCGCCATGTTCGCGGTGCGCTCGCCTACGAGCACGGCGACCGTCGGCCGATCGGGGCAGAGCGTTTTGCCCAGCTGCTCGATCCGCTGCGCGGCATTGGCGACATCGCCGGTGACGGTGAAGATGCCGCGCGCCGAGCCGCCGAGCGTGCCGAGGACGGCTTCGCCTGTATTGATACCGATGCGCAGGCGCATCGACGGTTCGCCGCGGGCGCTGCGGATGAGGTTGTCCCGCTCGAGCGCACAGGCGATGGCCCGCGCGGCTCGGCAGGCGCGAGTGGCGTGGTCGCGCGGTCCCGAGGGCCCACCCCAATAGGCCATGACCCCGTCGCCCAGAAACTCGACGATCTCACCCCCCTCGGCTTCGATCAGGCGCGCGAGCATCGCGAAATGATCGTCCAAGCGCGCCTTAAAAGCGGTGGGGCCGAGCAGTTCCGCGAGTGCCGTCGATCCTACGATGTCGGTGAAGAGGACGGTGAGCTCGGCGATCGTCCCACGCGCCGCTTCGGGCGTGCCACCGCCGAGCGCGGCCGCGCGGATCGAGCGGGGTGCGAGAATACCGAGCCAGCGGGCAAGACCCAGGTAGCGGGCCAGCTGGCTCGATACCACCACCGCGGGCAAGACTACACCGAGCGGAAACGCCAGCGGCAGCCAAAGCCGCGCCCCGGAAAATACCGCAACGGCCGAGGCGACCAGGGCGGCCGCGAGAAGCAGGGCGGCGAGCAAACCGAAGGCGAGCGTGCCACGCAGGAGCAAAAGCGAAGCGAGCGCGGCGAACCCGCCCACCCAAAAAGCCCGCGCCCACTCGGGAGGTCGGTGCAGCTCCACGCCATCGCGCAAGTTGGCGAACACGGTGGCGGCAACCTCGACGCCGGCATGGTCGATCCCGCGCGGGTCGGAAAAGACGGTTGGAAACGTGTCCGCGGCGAGCGCGGTGCGGAGATCGAAGGCCCCCACGAAGACCACCTTGGCGGCAACGAAGCTCTCGATCTCGGGCCCCTCTTCGGTGAGCAGGTCGAAGAGCGTACGGTGCGGGATGGTGCCGGGAGGACCGTAGAAGTTGATGACCAGCTCTTGCGGTCCGCGGTGCGCCCGCACAAGCGCCTCCAAAAGCCGTCGCTCGTGCGCGTCGCTGGCATCAGACGCCCAGCGTTCGGGGGATAGCGCGAGGAACGCGCGCACAAGCCGGTCGCGCCGATCGCGCGCGGGCTCAAAGCCCCGGTGCGCCCCGCTCGATGCGGCGGCCACGCGTTCGAGCGCAGGCAGTGCTGCCGCCTCGAGAGCGCGCACCGGCAGTTGCACCGATTCGGCGAGGCTCGGATGACGGGTCCAGGCGAAGTGAAGGCGCGAGCCGGTGCGCGGGAGCACGAACGGCGCAACGGCAACAGCCGCTTCGGCAAGGCGCGGCTCGAGCGGCGCGAGCTGATCCTGGGCTTGTGCGAGCGCGCCGCGCTCCGGCCAGATGCGACGGGCGCGGGTCAAGAGCACGACACGGCCATGCCGGGCGATGGCATGGGCGAGCGCCTCACTACCGGCAGTGCGGCCGGGATCATCGCGAAAGGCGACATCGAGGACGATCACCTGCGCACCATAGTGCGCGAGCCGATCGACGAGGCAGGCGTAGAGCGCGCGCGGGATCCGATCGACACTGAAAAGATCGCCCAGTTCCAAGGGCTCGCTAAGCGCGCGGCTGCAGCGGGCGAGTGGCGTGGGCCAGGAGCCGGGGTCGGGAGGTAGAGCGCGCAGCCGCTCGAGGCTGCTCTCATCCAGGCCGACGATCGCCACACCTTCGGGTGGCCGCTGCGGCCCGCGCAGCGTGAAAAGGGCGTAGAGCCCGAACTCTTCCTCGAGGCGGTGCGCAAAGGGTGTCAAGGAGAGAAGGCCGCTCAAAACACCGACGGCGAGCGCAAGACGGCCGACACCAACTTTACCCGACAGGGCCGCTTCTCCTTTTTTGGTGCGCGCGTAGGCGAGACCATCTTAAGGGAAGCGCCGCAGATCACCTATGATCGGGTGTTCATCGAACTGCCGCTTCTGCGCCGGGCGCCGGCAAAAGAGCGCGCTTGAGCCTGCCCCGAACGCTGAGCTCGCGCCCCCGAATTTCGAGCGCTGCGCGTGCCCGCTCGGCGATGAAGGTTCAGTGCGCCGGCACGCGGCAAGCGACTGTGCGCGGGGCGAGGCTTTAAAGCGCAAGCCCCGCCGGTTGTTCTGACCCAACTCGGCCGCTTCGACCGTGCTCGGTGGGCGCTAGGGCATCGCGTTCGCGCGCGCTGCCATCTCGATTACGAGCACGCACAAAAATGCGAGTGCGAGCCAGGGGCCGAAGGGCAGCGGTTGTTCCGGGCGGCGCCAGGCGCCGGATGCGAGCGCTACCGCGAGCGCACATAGGGCACCGATGAAGAGAACGCGGGGAAGCGCCAGCGGGCCCAACCAAGCACCGGCCGCGGCCATGAGTTTGGCATCGCCGAGGCCGAGGCCCTCGCGTCCGCGCAGGGCTCGGTAAAGCTGCGCGACGAGTGCCAGGAACGCGAAGCCGAGGGCGGCTCCACTTAGGGCCTCGAGCGGACGCGCCGGCGCGAGGCCGAACCAGGCAGCCGCGATGCCGGCGAGGAGGAGCGGAAGCGTCAGCACATCCGGCAACAACAGGGTGCGCCGATCGACGAGTGCGGCAGCGAGCAGGACCCAGCCGACCAGGGCCACGAGTACAGCCGAGCGGAAAGGCAGGGCGATCACGGCAACAGTGGCGATCGCAAGGGCGAAGAGCTCGGCACCCAAGCTTTCGGGATCGATCGGCGCGCCGCAAAAGCGGCACCGCCCGCGGGCGAGCACGAAACTCACAAGCGGCACGAGATCGCGCGCCGAAAGCTGCGCTTTGCAGTGCGGGCAGCGCGAGCGACCGAACAACCAGCCGGTGAGATCGTGCGGATAGCGGCTGGCAAAGGCATGCGCGGCTGACCCCGCGATCGGCCCGAGCGCCACGAGCACGAGTGCAGCCGAGAGCTCAAGCGGGCTCAATCGGTAAGCGACCCCAAGAGCTCGAGACTGCCGCCTACGGCAGCCGTGTTCACCGTGACCGTGCGCTCGGTCACAAAACGCAAGAGATAGTGTGGTCCCCCCGCCTTGAACCCGGTACCCGAGAGGCCCTCGCCGCCGAAGGGTTGCGAGCCCACCACCGCCCCGATCATCGAGCGGTTGATGTAGATGTTGCCGCAGCGCACGCGGTCGAGCACGCGGGCGATGGTCTCATCGATGCGCGAGTGCAAGCCGAAGGTGAGGCCGTAGCCGGTGGCGTGGATCTCTTCGAGCAGGCGATCGAGCTCGGCGCGGCGGAAGCGGACGATGTGCAGGATCGGCCCGAAGGGCTCGCGCGTGAGCCGGCCGATGCGGTCGATCGCCACCACGGTGGGCGGAAAGAACGAGCCGTGGGCATGCTCGGGTTTGAGAGGCAGCGCGAAGAGCCGCCTACCGAAGGCCTCGATGGCGTTCAGATGACGTTCGAGCGCGGCTTTCGCTTCCGCGTCGATCACCGGGCCCACATCGGTGGAAAGCAGCCCGGGATCCCCGAGCTCGAGTTCGGCTGCAGCGCCGACGATCATTTCGCTCAGTCGCTCGGCGATCTCGTCCTGCACGCACAGCACGCGCAGGGCCGAACAGCGCTGGCCGGCGGAGCGGAAGCAGCTCTCGAGTACATCTGCTGTGACCTGCTCGAGCAGGGCCGAACTCTCCACGACCATCGCGTTGATGCCGCCGGTCTCGGCGATGAGCGGGCGGATGGGGGCATCGGCCGCCGCCATGGCGCGGGCGATCGCGCGCGCCGTGTCAGTGCTGCCGGTGAACACCACGCCGGCGATGCGCGGATCCGCCACGAGCGTGGCACCCACAACCGGCCCTTCACCGGGCAGGACGATCAGCGCGTCCTCCGGTACTCCGGCCCGGTGGAGAAGCGCGACCACGGCAGCGGCACAGAGATTGGTCTGCTCGGCGGGTTTGGCGATGACGGTATTGCCGGTGATGAGAGCCGCGGCGATCTGCCCGGTGAAGATGGCGATCGGGAAGTTCCACGGGCTGATGGCGACGAACACACCGCGCGGTAGGAGTTCGAGACGATTGGTTTCGCCCGCCGGGCCGGGGAGGGCAAGCGGCGCGCTCATCAACCGGCGGCCTTCGGCGGCGTAAAAGCGCAGATAATCGACCGCTTCGCGGACATCCGCGACCGCATCTGGAATGGTCTTGCCCGCTTCGCGTACGCACAGAGCGGCAAGGGCGGGAAGCTCGGCTTCCAAAAGATCGGCAGCGCGGACGAGGATCGCCGCGCGTTCGTGGATCGCGGTACGGCTCCAGGCCGCAAAGCCCGCTCTTGCGACCGCGATGGCACGCTCGGCGGTGGCGGGATCGGCGAATGCCACCTCACCCAGCACCCGCCTGCGGTCGGCGGGGTCGCGCACGGCATGGCGGGGAAGTTCGGGCGAGGGGTCGAGGGCCGCACTGGGACCCACGCTTCGCCGCGCGCGCAGCGCAGCGTTCATGGCCAAGCGCAGCTCGCGCAAGACCGACGGATCGGCGAGATCGAAGCCTCGAGCTGCGCGCCGGCCGGGGCCGAAGAGGTCGGGCGGGCGCGGGATCGCAGGGTGCGGGATGGGGTTCAGCCGAGAAAGTCGGGCGATGGGATCGCTAACCAGCTCATCGAGGCTGGTTTGGTGATCGAGGACGCGGTGAACGAAACTCGAGTTCGCCCCATTTTCGAGCAGGCGGCGCACGAGATAGGGCAAGAGCTCGGCGTGCGCGCCCACAGGCGCATAGACGCGAACCGCAAGCTCGGGCTCTTCCGCCTTGAGTTCGCGGTAGAGCACATCGCCCATGCCGTGCAGCTTTTGGAATTCGAAGGCGCGGTTGTTACCAGCCACCTCGAGTATCCAGGCGATGGTGTGCGCATTGTGCGTGGCGAACTGCGGCCAGACGAGATCACCGAGCGAAAGCAACCGCCGAGCGCAGGCGAGATAGCAAACATCGGTGGTCGTCTTGCGCGTCCACACCGGATAGTCCTCAAGGCCCTGTTGTTGCGCCCGTTTGATCTCGGCGTCCCAATAGGCGCCTTTGACCAAGCGAATGGGAATGCGGCGGTCGGTGGTGCGGGCGAGATCGGCGAGCCAGTCGATTACCGCAAGCGCGCGCTTTTGATAGGCCTGTACGGCCAACCCGAGCCCACTCCAGCCGCGGGCTTCGGGATCGCGACACAGAGCCGCGAAGAGGTCGAGGGTGGGCTCAAGACGATCGGCCTCTTCGGCGTCGATGGTGATCGGGATCGAAGCCTCGCGGGCGCGCGCGAGGAAGGCGCGCAACAAGGGCAACAGTTCCGCTTCCAGGCGCGCGCGTTTGGCGAACTCGAAGCGGGGATGGAGCGCGCTCAGCTTGATCGACAAGGACGGGCGGCGGGTGAGCGCAGCCGGCGCCGCCGAGCGAGAAACCGCTTCGAGCGCGTGACGGTAGCTCGCAAGATAGCGGGCCGCGTCGGCTTTTGTGCGCGCCGCTTCGCCGAGCATGTCGAAGGAGAAGAGATAGCCGGCATTGTCGCCCTCGCAGCTGCGCGCGATCGCCTCTTCGATCGCCTGGCCGAGCACGAACTGGCGGCCGATCAGCCGCATCGCCGCCCGCAGGGCCTCGCGCACCACCGGCTCCCCGAGCCGCGCCAGCACGCGCGCGAGGCGGCCGGCCAGCGCCCCGCTTTCGATTTCGACGATACGCCCCGAGAGCGCCAGTCCCCAAGCCGCGGCGGAGAGCCAAAGATCGCCCGTGCCCGGTACTTTTTCGAGCCAGTGCCGCTCGGAAAGTTTATCTTTGAGCAACAGGTCCTGGGTGGCGACGTCGGGGATGCGCAACAGGGCCTCGGCGAGGCACATGAGCGTCACCCCCTCCTCGCTATCGAGGCCCCACACCTTAAGAAAGCTCTCGATGCCCCCTGAGCGCGGCGTCTTGAGGCGCACCGCTTCCGCCAGACGGCGGGCGCGGCGCTCGGCGCGCTCAGCAAGACCTGCCGGCAAATCAGCAAGGCTCTTAAGCAGGCGCGTGGCTGCCGCGCTCTCCTCTTCGCGGGTGATGTGGGCGATCGCGGCGCGGCCGTCGTCCGTGGGGGGCGGGGGAAGATCGGCGAGGATCTCCATGATCGCAAACGAGCTCCGCTGGCGACCCTTCTTGGGAGGATAGCGGAGCAGAGCGCGCGGAGAAGGGGGAGGGGCGCGCGCTTAACGGTTCTTCAACCCTTACGCGCCATAGCTGGGGAAACCGGCAAGCGGAGCCCGTGCGTGTTGCTCCTCGTGCTTTATGACGGATTGGTGCAGCGCTCTCGACGCCTTGCCGCCGCGCTTTGGGTCGGCTTTGGTGCGGGCTTGGGCGCAGAGGGCCGAGCTCGTGCGATGGTTCGGCTCGTGCGGGCGCTCTTTGCCGCGTGTTGGCCGAGGCGGCGCAGGCAGGGGGCGGGTGGTGCGCCTAGCTGCGGCGGTTTAAGGCGCTTCGGTGTGCTCTGCCGCCGCGTGAGCGGGTCAGCCGCCTTCCTGAGGCGGCTGCGCGTTCGATCCCTCTTCTCCTTGCGCAAGTGGGGTCAGGTCGAGGAGCACGGTGCCTTCCTCCACCTGCTCGCCTTCGGCGACGTGCACGGCCACGACCCGCCCGCTGAACGGCGCTTCGAGACGATGTTCCATCTTCATCGCCTCAAGGACAGCGAGCAATTGGCCTTTCGCCACCGCGACGCCCGGCTCCACCAAGAGGCGGAGGATACGGCCGGGCATGGGCGCGGCGATCAGATCGTCGCGGGTGAGCTCCTCGCTCGCCGATGCGTCCAGCCGCGCACGGCGGATGACGACCCGGCGGCCAGGACGGGCGAGTACGACGCGATCGGCAAACACCCGCGCGTCCCATCGCATGCGGTGGCCGTCCTGCACAACAGCGATGCCCTCGTCGTCGCTTGCGATCGCAAAACGGCCGAGCGGGCGGTCGTCGAGGAAGGCATCGAGCGCTTCGGGCGGCCCTTCGAGGCAGACGAGGCTCGTCTGCCCGTTGAGCTCCAAGGCGAGGATGCGTTTGGGCGGCCGCCCGAGGCGGAAGCCCTCGAGCTGCACCCAGGGCGAATTCCGCCACGGACCCGCGGCGGCCTCGGCGCGCGCGCGCTCGAAGCGGCTGAACAGCCACGCGGCGGCGACGAGCTCGCGCGCCTCGGGCTCATCGCGGACCGAGACGAGACGGCCCAGCTCGCGGTCGAGCCATTCGGTGTCGAGTTCGCCCGCCTGCACCGCGGGCTCGCGCAGAAGGCGGGAGAGCAAGACCAGGTTGGTGGCCGGTCCTTCGACTTCGCTTTTGGCCAACGCCTCCTCGAGGCGGGCGAGGGCAGCCGCGCGATCCGGGCCCCAGGCGATCACTTTGGCGATCATCGGATCATAGAAGGTGCCGACGAGATCGCCTTCGGCCACACCGGTCTCGATGCGCACGCCGGGCAGTCCCCAAGGCAAAGCGAGACGGATAAGGCGACCAGCGGAGGGCAAAAACCCTCTCTCCGGATCTTCAGCGTAGATGCGGGCCTCGATGGCGTGACCGCGCCGCGTGATCGTCTCGCTGGAAAGCGGCAGAGGCTTTCCTTCCGCGATGCGCAGCTGCCATTCGACGAGATCGAGCCCGGTGATCTCCTCGGTCACCGGATGTTCGACCTGAAGGCGCGTGTTCGCCTCGATGAACCAGAAGCGGCCCTCGGCGTCGAGCAGGAACTCGATGGTTCCGGCATTCTCGTAGCCGGCGGCACGCGCGAGGCGAACCGCCGCCTCACCCAGCGCGCGGCGCAGCGATTCCGGCAGTCCCGGCGCGGGCGCCTCCTCGATCACCTTTTGATGGCGGCGCTGGAGCGTGCACTCGCGTTCGAAGAGGTGGACGATGCGGCCGTCGCGGTCGGCCATGACCTGCACTTCGACATGCCGCGGCCGTTCGACCACGCGTTCGATGAGCACGCGATCATCACCGAAAGCGGCCGCGGCCTCGCGCCGGCAGGCGGCGAGCGCGTCCGCGAAGTCCTCGATGCGGTCAACACGCCGCATGCCCTTGCCGCCACCTCCGGCCACCGCTTTGAGCAGGAGGGGGAAACCGATCGCCCGCGCTTCCTCCATCAGCCGCGCATCGCTCTGATCGGCGCCGCGATAGCCGGGAAGGACCGGAACACCGGCCGAGGCGGCGAGGTCTTTGGCGATGTCCTTGCTGCCGAGCCGCTCCATCGCATCCGGCGAGGGGCCGACGAAGATGAGCCCGGCTTCCCGCACAGCGGCGGCAAAGGCGGGGTTCTCGGCCAAAAACCCGTAGCCGGGATGGATGGCGTCGGCGCCGGTCCGCCGGGCGGCATCGATGAGCTTGCCGATCGCGAGATAGCTTTGAGTCGGTGCGGGCGGGCCGAGCGCGACCGCTTCATCGGCCATCGCGACGTGCCGTGCGCGCTCGTCAGCTTCGGAGAAGACGGCGACGGTGCGGATGCCAAGTCTGCGGCAGCTGCGGATGATCCGGCAGGCGATCTCGCCGCGGTTGGCGATCAAGAGCTTGCGGATCACGCGCGATCGTCCCGCACCATACGCCAAGCGGGCGCGCGTTTTTCCAAAAACGCCTTAAGACCCTCGCGGCCCTCCGCCGACGCGCGCCGTTGGGCGATCACCGCCACCGTGGCTTCGGTCAAGAGCGCACCGCCCTGCGGCATCGCGAGCACCGTGCGTATGAGCTGCTTGGAGGCTGCTTGCGCTTCCGGCGCCCCGGCCAAGAGCTCGTCCAATATACGCGCGAGTGCGCGATCGAGTTCGGCTTCCGGCACTACTTCGTGGATAAGGCCGATGGCGAGCGCCTTGGCGGCGTCGATGCGCTCGCCGGTCAAGAAGAAGCGACGCGCCTGGCGCGGTCCCACTGCGCGCAGAACAAAGGGGGAGATCACCGCCGGCGCCAGCCCGAGCCGCACTTCGGTGGTGCCAAAGACGGCGCGTTCGCTCGCGATTGCGATGTCGCAGGCGGCGACGAGCCCGGTGCCGCCGCCCAGGGCAGCCCCTTGCACGCGCGCGACCACGGGCTTGGGGCACTGGTCGATCGTCTCGAGCATGAGCGCGAGCCGCCGCGCATCGGCCCGGTTCTCTTCCTCGGAATATGCCGCGGCGCGCTGCATCCAGCCGACATCGGCGCCGGCCGAGAAGTGCTTGCCGGCACCGGCGAGCACGATCGCGCGCACCCGGGAATCGCGGCCGAGTTCGCTGAACGCGCGAGTAAGCGCTTCGATGAGCGCTTCGTCGAAGGCGTTGTGCACCTCCGGGCGGTTCATGGTGACGGTGGCAACTGGGCCGTCGCGGGTCAAAAGAAGCGGACTCGGATCGGCCATAGGCGCGCGCTCCTCACATGCGAAAGACGCCGAAACGGGTCTCGGGGATGGGGGCGTAAAGCGATGCGAACAGCCCGAGCGCCAGGATTTCGCGGCTTTGAGCGGGGTCGATGATGCCATCGTCCCACAGCCGCGCGGTGGCGTAATAAGGATTTCCTTGGCGCTCGTATTGGGCGCGAATGGGGGCTTTGAAGGCCTCTTCTTCCTCGACGCTCCAGCTCTCGCCGCGCGCTTCGAGTGCGTCACGCCGGATGCGGGCGAGCACGGCTGCTGCCTGCTCCCCGCCCATGACCGAGATGCGGGCGTTCGGCCAGGTCCAAAGAAAGCGCGGCTCGAAGGCTCGCCCGCACATGCCGTAATTGCCGGCGCCGAAACTGCCGCCGACGATAAGCGTGAGCTTGGGAACCGCGGCACAGGCCACCGCGGTCACGAGCTTAGCACCGTCTTTGGCGATCCCGCCGTGCTCATACTTGCGGCCGACCATGAAGCCGGTGATGTTCTGCAGGAACAAAAGCGGGATCCGGCGCTGACAGCAGAGTTCGATGAAGTGCGCTCCTTTGAGCGCCGATTCGCTGAACAGAATGCCATTGTTGGCGAGGATGCCGACCGGACAGCCCATGATGTGGGCAAAGCCGGTCACGAGCGTAGGTCCGTAGCGGGGTTTGAATTCATCGAACTCGGAGCCGTCGACCAGCCGCGCGATGACCTCGCGGATCTCGAACGGCTCGCGCACATCGGCGGGCGGGATGCCGTAGAGCTCGTCGGGGTCGTAAAGAGGATCGCGCGGTTCCGCGAGTGGCACCGCAGGAGGCGGCGGCGGCCCGAGGCTCGCGACGATGCGGCGTGCGATGGCGAGCGCGTGAGCGTCGTCTTCCGCCAGATGATCGGCGACGCCGGAAATGCGGGTATGCACGTCGCCCCCGCCGAGCTCTTCCGCGGAGACGATCTCGCCGGTTGCGGCGCGCACGAGCGGCGGACCGCCCAAGAAGATCGTGCCCTGCTCCTTGACGATCACCACTTCGTCCGACATCGCCGGCACATACGCGCCGCCCGCCGTGCAGGAGCCCATGACGATCGCGATCTGAGCGATTCCGGCTGCCGACAGTGTCGCCTGATTGTAGAAAATGCGGCCGAAATGGTCACGGTCGGGGAACACTTCGTCTTGATTGGGCAGATGTGCTCCGCCCGAGTCGACGAGATAGATGCACGGCAGGCGGTTGGCGCGCGCGATCTCCTGCGCGCGCAGATGTTTTTTTACAGTGAGGGGATAATAGGTGCCGCCCTTGACGGTGGCGTCGTTGCAGACGATGACGCAGAGCCGTCCCGAGACCCGACCGATGCCGGTGATGATCCCGGCCGCCGGCACCGGCTCGTCGTAGACCCCGAAGGCGGCAAGCGGCGAGAGTTCGAGAAAGGGCGAGCCCGGGTCGAGCAGCCGCTCGATGCGCTCGCGCGGCAAGAGTTTGCCGCGCTCACGATGGCGCCGTCGCGCTCGCTCGTCGCCGCCGAGCGCCGCCTCGGCGAGGCGCTCGCGCAGCTCGCGGGCAAGCGCCCGGTTGCGCTCCGCATTGGCACGAAAGGTCTCGCTACGGGTATCCAAGCGCGAGCGAAGAACGCTCATAAAAGCAGCGCCTCGATTTTATCCGCACAAAGGACCAAGCCGGAGCTTCGCGCGCGCGGCTCGGCCGATCGAACGCGGTTTCGTTCCAACGCGTTCAGGCTATTCGTCCCGTGATCGTTCGCCAAGCGCGCGCGAGGACGCGCACGCTGCCGCCCCAAGACCCCTCGGTCGGCGAGGTGCCGCACGTCGGGCCGCTCGAGCGCGCGTTCTTCGCTGCACCGTGTCGTTTCCTCGCCACAACTGTGCATGTGCGGCCGCGAGCTCCGCTCGAGGCGCAACCATTCGCCCAAGTGGAAAGCGACCAACACGCGGGTTCGCGAAAAGCTTGCCGCTCGGATGGATTGGCGCGAAAGAAACCGGCGCGCTGGGGTCGAGCGGGGCTCGTGCACTCTTCTTCTGGCCTCCGTTCGCCCGAGGAAATCGACGGCGCGGCGCTGGCGCGACCCAAGGCGCGGGGACCTCGCTGGCTCAACTGCAACCACAAGAGCGCACCCAAAGCACATCGCTCGCGCGGCGGGACAAGGCGGGGCGAGCCTCCGGTTGAGCGCGATTGGTTGCACGAAGTGGCTCTTTGCCGAAGCGTGGTGGTCGCAGCTGCCCCGTTCGATCGCGCGCACTCGAAAAACGGCGCTTGGCCGCGCGATTCGCGCGATGGTGTCTTTTCCACCCTTCTTTGGCGCGTTTCGAGGCCGCTTTCGGCTCGCGGCGCTCGTGCGATCCAACGCAGGCCACAAAAGGCGCGCTGTGTGCCTTGGCGCCGAAAGCGGTTGCACCTGCTCGAGCCACCGTCGCGCGGCGCTACGCTCAGCAAAGCGTGTCGGCATTGCTCACCGAGCCGGCGCCATGCGGCTGCGTCAGTGAACCAAGTCGCGTTGTCCTCGCACGGAGCGCCGCGCGGTGCTGCGCGCTCACCAGCCCCCGGTGGCGAGCCAGCGCTCGAGCTGGTCGAGACGATCGGCCCCCCAAAAGGGCTCGTCGTCGACGAAAAAGAACGGCGAGCCGAACACGCCGCGGGCGATCGAGCGGTCGGTCTCCTCTTTAAGGCGCGCTTTGATGCGCGGATCTTGGACCGCGGCGAGAAGCTCGTCGCGGGGCACACCGAGGCTCTCGCCGACCTCGGCGACCGCTTCGGGAGGAGAAAGATCGCGGCCTTCGCCCCAATGTGCGTGGTAGACGGCTTGCGCAAAACCCTTGGCGAGATCTTCGTCCTGCTCGAAGAGCCACCAATAGGCGCGGCTCGCAGCGAGCGAGTTCATCGGCAAAACGGGCGGGATGGTCAGCGGTGCATCGAGCAGACGGGCAAAGCGTGGCACATCGCGCAAGAGATATTCACGCTTAAGCGGCACGCTCACGTTCGGCTTGGAACCCGTTATTTTGAGCGCGGCCCCCAGCATGATGGGGCGCCAGATCACCTCTCGCCCGTAAGCCGCGGCGATGGCGTCGATCCGAAGGCTCGCAAGATAGCCGTAAGGCGAGGCGAACTCGAAGTAGAAGTCGATCGGTGCGGGCATCGCGGTCTCCCTCTTGCGGACAAGGGTTCCACTGATCTGCGGGCCCGTCTAGGGGCCTGGTGCGGCCTGCGGACGTTGCTGCCAAGCGCATCGGCCTGCACAAGAACACCTCTTTTTTGGCGTGCGTGTGCGAACGGCGCGCGATCGCGATTGCCCGAAACGGGATCGTTGCCACCAAGAGGCTTCGAACCGGCGCGCTCAAGACGAAGCCCGCGCCCTTGTGCCCGGCGCGCGAGGTCCGAAGAATTTGGACAATCGAGCGCTCAACGGTGGGGGCGCCGCGTGTCCCCTCGCGTGTCCAAAAGGACCGTGACCGGCTACAGCTGCGCTGGTGCGCGCCATTCGGCACCGAGCAGCCGCCGAAGCTGTCGGACGCGCGATCGAAAAACTTTCTCTTTCAAACGGGTGCGACTTCTGCTTGGTGGTGGTTGAGGGCGAGCAGCCAGCTGTGGAGCTCGCCACACCCGATCATCGCCGCACGCTTCGGCCTCTGCCAAAGATTTCGCGTCGAGGCTGTTGGCGCGTAATCGGCACGCCCTTGCGAAGGCACCGCCATCCGTCCGAACCCGCGGGGTTCTGGGAAATCGTGTATTCTTTCGTCTTGACGCAGTTCGCTCATAAGGACTTTTTGGTTGTTGCGAGCTTACGCTCATGCCCGCGCTGTCTTTGCGATAGGTGTGATCGTCCATGCGGCTTTTGCGGTTGCGGTTGCGGAACTTCCGCTGCTTCGGTCCGGAATGGACCGAGCTAGCGTTCGAGCCGGGCATCACCGCGTTCGTCGGAACCAACGGCGCGGGCAAAACAGCGGTTTTCCTGGCTCTTGCCCGGCTGTTCGGGATCGGGCGCGCGCAGCGCAATGTCGTGCGCCGCGATTTCCACGTTTCGGCCGACGGCACAGCTCAGAGCGAGCTCGAGATCGAAGCCCGCTTCACCTTTCCCGAACTCGAGCGCGAGGATACGGAGCCCGACGGCGTGCCCAAGCTTTTCCGACACCTGACAGTCGAGCAGGAGAACGGCCCCTTGTTCAGCAGAATTCGGCTGCGCGCGAGGTGGACCGACGACGGGACGAGCGAGGGCGCGATCGAGGAGGATTGCCGCTGGATCATCTTCCCTGGCGAGCCGGACCGCGACTGCTGGGAGCGGTGTCCTAGGGTTTCACCCGCCGAGCGGGCCGCCGTGCAGCTCGTCTATGTGCCCGCGAGCCGCGATGCGGCGCGCGAGCTCACTGCCGTGCTCAAGAACCGTATCTGGCGCGCGGCGCGCTGGTCGCCTGTTTTGCTGAGGTCCCTTCAAAGAGCTTCCAAAGTTCTGCAAACACGATTTGAGAAAGAGAAGCCCAACCGTGTCTTTGTCGAAGCCCTGTCACAACGCTGGCGGGAACTCCATCGCGCCGACACCGAACGCGAACTGCTCTTGCGCCTCATCGAAACCGAGCTCGATGCGGTAATTCACCGTGCCGAGCTGGTTTTCCGCCCCGATGCGAGCGGCGGGGCGCGGCCGCTCGCCGAGCTCAGCGACGGCCAGCGGGCGCTCTTCCACATCGCGCTCACCGCTGCCGCTCTCGACGTGGAGCGCGCGGCCCGCAAGGAGCACGCCGAACATTTCGAAGGCGACCGCATGGTGCGGCCGTATCTGACGCTTCTCGCGATCGAGGAGCCCGAGAACAACCTCGCCCCGTTCTTCTTGGCGCGAATCGTCCGGCAAGCCCGTTCGCTCGCCGCGCAAGGCGATGCCCAGGTGCTGATGTCGAGCCACTCGCCGAGCATCCTCGCGCGCATCGAGCCCGGCGAGGTCCGCTATTTCCGCTTGGACGAGCGGGCACGGACGTCTTCGGTGCGCGCGCTCGCGCTACCCGATGAATCGAAAGAGGCCGGCAAATATGTTCGCCTCGCGGTTCGCGCCTATCCCGAGCTCTACTTCGCCCGCTTTGTGATCTTGGCCGAAGGCGATTCGGAGCGGATCGTGATCCCGCGGATTGCCGAAGCGATGGGGGTGCCCCTCGACCCCTCCTTCGTGCCCGTGGTTCCGCTCGGTGGCCGCCACGTCGAGCATTTCTGGCGCCTGCTCGAAGATCTCTGCATTCCCTACGCCACTTTGCTCGATCTCGACTGGGGACGCGCGCACGGTGGTAGTCGCATCATCCGTTATATCATCAAAAAGCTAAGTTCATTCAAGAGAGAGATTCCTGACGGTTTGGTCCAATACAACAGCGATCGTGAATGTGTGCGTCGTTGTGCGGGTTTACGTAAACAGCTGGAAAGGCAAGGCATTTTCTTTTCGTGCCCGCTCGACCTCGACTTCGCGATGCTCCGTGCATTCCCGAACGCCTATTCGTCGCTCCTCGAAGATGGATATGAAGAGAAAGACCAAAAAACGATCGAAAACGCCAAGCGTGCCGTCCTCGGTAAGGCAGGCAAGCCGGAGCTTTACCCCAAGTGCTTCGATGAAAGCTTCGTGTGGTACCAAGATCTCTTCTTAAAGCACAGTAAGCCAGAGAGCCATTTGCTTGCGCTTGCGGGCTTAAGTGACGACGCGTTACGCACGCAAGCGCCGGCAGTGCTTCGCCGGCTCATCTGTTACGCTGCGCGCACGATCGGGATGGAGCCGCCTCGTGCCGCTGGTTCGACCTGAAGATTGGAAGCCGGTGGGCCTCCAGGAGCTCGAACCCGAAGCGCTTCGGGCGATTCGCACAGTTGAACGCTCGGTGTTGGTCACGGCGGGCCCGGGTGCCGGCAAGACCGAGTTCCTCGCGCAGAAAGCGCTCTACCTGCTGCAAACGGGCATTTGCCCGAGGCCGCAGCGCATCCTTGCCATCAGCTTCAAGCGCGATGCAGCGCGCAATCTCGCCGAACGCGTCGAGCGGCGGGCGGGTCGCGAACTGGCCCGACGGCTCGATTCGCTCACCTTCGACGCCTTTACGAAGGGCATGCTCGATCGCTTCCGGCTCGCATTGCCGGCCGAGTTGCGACCGTGCTCGCATTATCGGATCGTTTTTCCGAAACGAGATGATTACGAAACGTTTCTCGGACGGCGAGGCGCAGGGTCTCTCGATCCGAGCCGGTTCGAGCGCCTGATCGCGGAGATGCGGCTGCCGGTCACCGGTTGCTACCCCCACGCCAATCTCGTTCGAGCCTGGTGGCAAGAGCAGCTCGGGCACAAAGGCGGCGCTCTGCTCTCTTTTGCGATGATGAACCGCCTCGTGCTCTTGCTGCTCGATCGCAATCCGCAGATCCTCCGCGCGCTACGTCTCACCTACCCCTTCGTGTTGCTTGACGAGTTTCAGGACACGACCAAACCGCAGTTCGAGCTCCTCTGCCGCATGTTCGAAGGCAGTGGCACGGCACTCACCGCCGTCGGCGACGATCTGCAGCGGATCATGGGCTGGGCGGGGGCAATGTCGAACGGTTTCGACTGCTTCGTCCAGCAGTTCGAAGCGGAGCGCATCGAGCTCTCCTGGAACTGGCGCGTTCCGCCAGCGCTCGCGCAGGTCCAAGCGCACGTCGCGAAGGAGGTGCTCGACCGGGTCCGACAACCCACAGGACGCGCCGAACCCCGCGTCGCGGGCGATGTCGTCGCCATCTGGGTCTTTCCGAACGAAGTATGCGAGGCGAAAGGGCTCGCCCGCTGGCTCGCGGATGAAATCGCGCACGAACGTCTCCGGCCGGAAGAGGTCGCGATCCTGGTCCGCCAGCGGGCCGATGACGTCGAGCAGCGTCTGCGCCCTGCCTTCGAGGCTGCGGGCCTGCGGCTGCGCAATGTCGCGCGGCAAGTGGGTAATATCGCGATTCAGGACCTCCTCGCCGAGCCGCTGTGCGAGCATCTCCTGTCGATCCTTCGCTTGGCAGTGCGCAAGCGGGATCCGGAGGCCCGTGGCGCTGCCCTTGCCCAACTCGCCGCGCTCGAGAGCCTCGAAGAAGACGACGAGGCCGGCCATCGCCGCGTCCTCGAACGACTC
>JAUQQO010000041.1 GCA_030549795.1 Pseudomonadota bacterium
GGTCTGCAAGCCGCCGATGCGGTATCGAACGCCACGGTCGAGTGCTGCCATACCGCATCCTACTATTATATCGGTAAAGATCCCACCTTCGCCTTCGGAACCACTGTCCCGTTTGGTCTTAACTGCCGCCAGATGAATGCCTGGCACTATGTGGGCGGCGGTATGGAACTCATGAACGAGTTCTACAAGAAATTCAACCTCTATGGGATCCCCTGCGGCAACACCGGCGCCCAAATGGGCGGTTGGTTCCGCAAGGAGATCAAGTCGGTTGATGACGTTAAGGGGCTGAAGATCCGCATCGCCGGCTTAGGGGGCCAGGTATTCGCGCGCTTAGGCGCTGTGCCGCAGCAGATCGCCGGTGGCGACATTTATCCCGCACTCGAGAAAGGCACGATTGATGCCGCGGAATGGGTCGGGCCTTACGATGATGAAAAGCTCGGATTTTACAAGGTCGCGCCGTTTTACCACTATCCCGGCTGGTGGGAAGGGGGCGCGCTGGGTCATATCTTCATCAACCTCGACAAATGGAATTCGCTGCCAAAGAGCTACCAAACAGCACTCTTCACCGCATGCGCCTACGCAAATCATTGGACGATGGCCAAATACGATGTACAGAATCCGCAGGCCCTCAAACGTCTGGTAGCCGCCGGCGTACAATTGCGGCCGTTTCCAACCGAAGTTTTGCAAGCCTGTTATAATTCGGCGAAGGAACTCTACGCCGAGATCGCCGCTAAGAACGCCGACTTCAAGAAAATTCACGATAGCTACATGGCGTTCCGCAACGATTCCTATTTGTGGTGGCAGGTCGCCGAGCTCAGCTTCGATGCCTTCCAGGTGCGCGCAACGCGCAGCTAACCCGAAGGGCGGAGCCGCCTCGAGGCGACTCCGCCCCTCCGCGGCTTGCGCTAGTCGAGCTTGAGATCGAGTGGCGGCAGTTCGAGGGTCGGGATGTCGAGCTGTTTGATCGTGGCGGGATCGACCATCGTCCGCCCGCTCTGATAGTGCATGACCATCTGCGGAAAGAGGATGACGAGCCCGACCATGAGGCATTGGATGACCACGAAGGGTACCGCGCCCCAATAGATCTGGGCGGTGGTGACCGGCTCCATGAGGCGTCCGCTCACCTTGTCGACGTAAGGGTCTTTGGGCGCCACCGAGCGCAGGTAGAAGAGCGCGAAACCGAACGGCGGGTGCATGAAGCTCGTCTGCATGTTGACGCCGAGCATCACGCCGAACCAGATGAGATCGATGCCGAGCCGCTCCGCCGCCGGGGCGAGAAGCGGGATGACGATAAACGCGAGCTCGAAGAAGTCGAGGAAAAAGGCGAGCAGGAAAATGAGCACGTTGACGACAACGAGAAAACCCATCTGCCCGCCGGGCAACGCCAACAGCAATTCCTCGACCCATTTGTGCCCATCGACGCCGTAGAAGGTGAGCGAGAACACACGGGCGCCGATCAAGATGAAGATCACGAAGGCCGAGAGTTTCGCGGTCGCATCGAGGGCTTGTTTGAGAACGTCCAAGGACAGCCGTCGCTTGAAAAGTGCGAGCAACAGCGCGCCAGTGGCGCCCATCGCTCCCCCTTCGGTCGGGGTCGCGATACCGAGGAAAATCGTGCCCAAGACGAGAAAGATGAGCGCCAAAGGCGGCATGAGCACGAGCACGACTTGACGCGCAAGGCGCGAGACGATCGGCAGTCGCAGCCAGCCGGCGACGAGCACGAGGGTGAGCGCGAAGCCGACACCGATGGTGGCGGCGAGGATGCCGGCGCCCTGGCGCATCCGCTCGGCGAGACCCTGGTGCGCGAGCACGGCGACCGCGGTGGCGAGCAGGAGCAACACGAGAAGCGAGCGCACGCCGCTGCGCCCGTCCGGCTCGCGGAAGGCGATGGCCTCGCGCGGCAGGGCCGGTGCCGCCTTGGGGTTGATGAGCGTGACGAGAAGGATCCATCCGGCGTAGAGCGCGGAAAGGACAAGACCGGGGATGATCGCACCCTCATACATATCGCCAACCGAACGGCCGAGCTGGTCGGCCATGACGATGAGGACGAGCGAGGGCGGGATGATCTGCGCGAGGGTGCCGGAGGCGGCGATCACCCCTGACGCCAGCCGGCGGTCGTAGCCGTAGCGCAGCATGATGGGCAGCGAGATCAGGCCCATCGAGATCACCGAGGCGGCAACCACGCCGGTGGTGGCGGCAAGGAGCGCGCCCACGAAGACCACGGCATAGGCGAGCCCACCCGGAAGCGGCCCGAAGAGCTGGCCCACGGTGTCGAGGAGGTCCTCGGCCATGCCCGAGCGCTGTAGGATCAAGCCCATGAAGGTGAAGAAGGGCACCGCTAAGAGGGTGTCGTTGGTCATGATCCCGTACACCCGCTCCGGCAGGGCCTGCAGGAAGTTGGGCGGGAAAAGGCCGAGCTCGATGCCCAAAAGAGCGAAGACGAGGCCATTGGCGGCGAGCGCAAAGGCCACCGGATAGCCGAGGAGCATGAAGATCACGAGGGCACCGAACATGATCGGTGCCATATTGTGTACGATGAACGCTTCCATGGGAGGTTGCGTTAACAGATGGTCGTACGGCGGCTCATGCCGCGCGCTCGCCTTCGGCCGCCGGCTGCTCCGCCGGCGCGGCCTCGACGGGGCCGTGCGCAACAAGCCCGCGCATGATCGCGATCCGCTTGACGATCTCCGCCAGCGCTTGCAGCAACAGCAAGAAGAAACCAAGAGGAATCAAAAACTTGGCTGGCCACTGCGGCAGCCCGCCGGCATTGAGCGACTGCTCGTTGATCGACCAAGAGGCGAGAAAGAAGGGCCAGCCATAGCCCAGCATCAACAGTGTCAAGGGTATCAAGAAGAACACATGACCAATGAGCTCGATCCAATCACGCACCCGCTGCGAGAACGCATTGCTGACGATGTCGATGCGCACATGCTCATTGTTGAGCAAGGTATAGGCGGCGCACAACATGAAAACGGCGCCGAACATCTGCCATTGTAATTCCAACCAGGCATTGGAGCTCGTGCTCAGAGTCTTGCGCACCACCGCGTTCGCGGCTGAAACCAGCACCGCTGCCAGCACGAGCCACATGACCGCGCGCCCAATACGTCGGTTGAGCGCATCGATGAGAGAACTCAACCAGAGGAGCTTCGCCACCGCCCGTCCCCCGCCCCTGCGGCGCAACCCTTCTAACGGAGGGCGGCAGCCGACGCCAAGCACAAGCCGCGGCTCAGCGCAGCGGCGGGAAGTCGAGCGGCGGCGGCGGGCCGAGCAGATCCTGCAGGCTCGGCGCGGTGGGTGAAAGCCGCAGCGGGCCGGGCGAGAAGCTGGTGCCAAAGAGCACTTCCGGCAGCCGTGTCGCGAGCTCGGGAAAGCCCCACACCAAGAAAAGCGCCAGCAGCTGAACCGCGACGAAGGGCAAAGCCCCAGCCCAGATCGCCTCGGTGCGCACAGAAGCCGGCGCGACGCTGCGCAGATAGAAGAGGGTGAACCCAAAGGGCGGGGTCAAGAAGCTCGTCTGCAGATTGATGCCGATGAGAACCCCAAGCCAAATCGGATCGATTCCCATAAGCAAAAGCGGAGGCCCGAACATCGGCACCATCACAAAGATGATCTCAAGCGTATCGAGAAAAAAGCCTAACAGAAACATCACGAGCATGCACACGAACAGCGCCCCCGTCGTCCCCCCAGGCAGTGCCGCGAGCGCGTCGCTCACCAGGGCTTCGCCGCCGAGGCCGCGGAAGACGAGCGAGAAGACGGAAGCACCGAGCAGGATCGTGAAGATCACCGCCGAGGTCTTGGCGGTGGCAAGGGTCGCCTCCCAGAAGAGAGCGCGCGAGAGCCGCTTGCGGAGAAG
Source organism: Pseudomonadota bacterium (assembly GCA_030549795.1). Classification (GTDB taxonomy): domain Bacteria; phylum Pseudomonadota; class Alphaproteobacteria; order Geminicoccales; family Geminicoccaceae; genus JANXAZ01. The sequence goes on from JAUQQO010000041.1 coordinate 3,854, forward strand.
CGCCCACAGCACCGCGCCCACAGCGCCGATCGAGGCGCTCTCGGTGGCGGTGGCGATCCCCGCCAAAATCGAGCCGAGAACGGCGAGGATGAGGGCGAGGGGCAGCACAAGCGTAACGAGAACCGAACGCAAGAGCGCGCGACGCTCTTCAGCTGTGCTCGCAAGCGCCGGACAGCGAGCGGGAAAGAGGAGCGCTTGCAGAGCGACCCAGAGCAGATAGAGCGAGACGAGGATACCGCCGGGGAGGAGCGCGCCAGCGAACAAATCGCCCACCGACACCGGTGTCGGCGCCAGGTTGCCGCGCTGCAGCTGTGCTGCCTGGTTCACGCCCTGGAGGATGTCGGCGAGGAAGATGAGGAGGGTGGAGGGCGGGATGATCTGAGCGAGCGTGGCCGAAGCGCAGATCACCCCGCTTGCGAGCCGCGCATCATAGCCGGCTTTGAGCATGCTCGGCAGCGCGATGAGCCCCATGGTCACCACCGTCGCCCCGACCACGCCGGTCGAGGCGGCGAGGAGCGCGCCGACGAGCACCACCGCCACCGCAAGCCCCCCGCGCAGCGGTCCGAACAGACGCCCCATCGTCACGAGCAGGTCCTCAGCGACGCCCGAACGCTCGAGGACCATGCCCATGAAGATGAAAAGGGGCACAGCAACGAGCGTGTCGTTGACCATCACGCCGAAATAGCGCGGGGCAAGGCCGAGAAAGAGGGCGAGGTCGAAGTGCCCCAAGAGATGGCCGATACCGGCGAAGGCGAGCGAGACGCCGGCAAGCGTGAAGGCGACCGGAAAGCCGGCGAGCAGCGCCACCATGAGCGTGGCGAACAGCGCGATCGCGAGGGCTTCCGACACGGCGCGGCTCCGCCTACCCGCTCGGCGCCAGCGGGTCAGATCGGCCGGCCAAGCGCAAAGCCGCCCGCAGCGCACCGCTGAGCGCCTGCACGAAGAGCATAAGGGCGGCGAGCGGGATAACGGTCTTGACCAAGAACAAGCCGGGCAGGCCGCCCGCTTGGGCGGAGGGCTCGAGCACCGACCAAGAAAGCGCCACGAAACCCCACGAGGACCACAAGAGCACGAGCGTCCAGGGGAGCAAGAGCAACAGGTTACCCAACAGATCCACAAGATCGCGTTGTCGCTCGGACCACCGTCGCCAGAAGATGTCGACACGGACGTGGCCGTCCTCGCCGTGCACGCGCGCGCTCATGAGCATGAACGACACACCGCAAAGCACGACGTAGAGCTCCTGCATCCACACGCGCCCGAAGCCGAAACCGTAGCGCAAGAGGGCGACTGCAGCGCACAAGACGACGGCGATGGGCACGAGCACAGCAGCAATCATGCCGACCGCGCGGTTGAGGCGGTCGACCGCACGCACGAAAACGCGCACGAGATCCACGTCCACGATCCTTTCCGCGAGCTCTTGGCCAGGGTTAGCGAAAGCCAGCCCTATGAGCCAGAGCCGCAGCCGAGCCGCCGCGAAGGCACGCGGGGCCGGCACGAGCCGGAAGGGAGCGGCTCTTGCCGCGCGCGCGACGACAGGCTCTCGGGCGCGGATGGCGCGCCTGTGCCGCTGCTCGTGGTCTCGGTTGTGCTGGCGCTTCTGGCACGCGAGCATGCCTCGCCTGGGGCGTCGCTTTTCCTTAAAAGGCGCGCAGGATGAAGACGGACAGCGCTGTTACCGCCACCATCGCCGGGTTGCCGCGCGGAGTGTGGGCGCTCGGCTTCACCTCGCTGTTTATGGACCTCTCGAGCGAGCTCGTGCACGCGCTGTTGCCGATCTTCCTCGTCGTGACGCTCGGGGCCAGTCCGGCGCTCCTCGGCCTCATCGAGGGCGTCGCTGAGGCTGCTACCGCCTTCGTCAAACTGTTTTCCGGGGCTCTTTCGGATCGGCTCGGACGGCGCAAGCCGCTTGCCCTTTTGGGCTATGGTCTTGCCGCCTTGACCAAACCGCTCTTCCCGCTCGCCGAGAGCGCCGGCACCGTGTTCGTGGCTCGCTTCGTGGACCGGGTGGGCAAGGGTATCCGCGGTGCGCCGCGCGATGCCCTGGTTGCCGATCTTACGCCTTTGGAGCTGCGCGCCTCAGCCTATGGGCTCAGACAATCGCTCGACACGGTGGGCGCGGTCTTGGGGCCGCTCGCCGCGATCGCGCTCATGTGGGTGTTCGCCGACGATATCCGCAGCGTGCTGTGGTTCGCGGTGATTCCCGCGATGGTGTGCGTGCTCGTCCTCTGGTTGGGTGTCGACGAGCCGCACCGCGTGCCCGCGCCGGTGGCGACAAAGGCGCGATGGCAGCTGCGCCGCGCCGATCTTCTGCGCTTGGGAAGCGGCTTTTATTGGCTCGTCGCGGTGGCCGTACTGTTGTCCGCGGCGCGCTTTTCGGAAGCCTTTTTGGTCTTGCGGGCGCAAGATGTCGGCATGGCGCTCGGACTCGTCCCGCTCGTCATGGTGGTCATGAGTGCCGTCTACAGCCTTGCCGCTTGGCCCGCCGGCCGGCTCGGCGATCGGATGGACCGACGGCGGCTCCTTCTCTTCGGCATCCTGCTGCTCGTGCCGGCGGATCTCGTCCTCGCCGCAGCCGCCGGACCGGTTTCGGTGCTCCTGGGCGTAGCGGTGTGGGGTCTGCACATGGGCTTCACCCAGGGGCTGTTGGCGGCGCTGGTGGCGGATGCGGCAGCGCAAGAGCAGCGCGGCACCGCCTTCGGCGTCTTTCACCTCGCCACCGGGGTCGCCACCCTGCTCGGCAGCGCGCTCGCGGGAGCGGTGTGGGAAGGGTTGGGCGCCTGGGCCACCTTCACGCTCGGCGCTGGGCTCGCGCTCGCAAGCGCGCTTGTGCTCGCTTTGGCGCCGCGCAGCTCTCGGCTCAGCGCTTGAGCACGCATTTCTCGTAGAGATCGCGCAGGCGCCGCTCGGGGTCGTAACGCCGCTTGAGCTGCTCGTAAGTCGCCTTGTCGTAACGTTCCCAGAACTCGTCGTAAGGAAAATAGCTGTCGGAATAGAGCGATTTGACGCCGCCCAGTTCTGCTACTTTTTTCTCGATCTGGCGGTTGTACCAACCGTCGGGTTTGGCTTCGCGCCGGCGGATCGGCTGCCAAAAGCCGAAGTTGACATAAAGCTTGCCCGGCTCGAGGCGGAAGAGCGAAAAGCCGTGCGGATGGAGCGCCCGCACGGGGCAATTCCAGATCGGCAGAATGCCGATCGTGTCGTGGAACCAGGCGAGAAACGCCGGTGCCCGCTCGAAGGGGATCACCACGTCCTGGATCACCGATTCCGAGCGATATCCCAAAAGATCGTAGACGCGACCGAGACCAGAGCGCGCGAACCAGCGCATAATACGCGTGTAGGTGAGCGAATTGAGCCGCTCTTTGCCCATAATGCGACGCACCAAGGGGATCTCCATCCCCAAATTCTTCGAGCACCAGAACCAATCGGTGTCCCAGCGCCAGATGTAGTCGCGAACAGTGAGATAATCTTCCTCGCGCTGCATAATGGATTTATAATAAATCTTGTCAAATGTGTAGTCGGACGTGTAGGGAGCGGTATCGACGAAGCGTCCGACCGAGACCACCAGCCGATCGCGCGCGAAGATCTCGCCTTCCACGAAATCCGCACTCGGATCATCGCAGGCGGCGGCGAGTGCCGCGTAATAGGCCTCGGGGTCGCGATAAGTGTGGTGCTCGAGCCGCACAAAAGGCTTGATCGGGATCACCTTGGCGAGGATGCGGATCGCATAGCCGAGCGTTCCGTAGCTGTTGGGAAAGCCGAAGAACAGTTCGGCGTGTTCGCCTTCCGGCCGTGCCGTCACCACCTCGCCCGCGCCGGTCACCACGTCGAACTCGAGCACCGTCTCGTGTACGAGACCGAAGCGAAAGCTCGAGGATTCGATCCCCACCCCGGCGAGTGCCCCGCCGATCGTGATCCCTTTGAGTTCGGGGACCACAGCCGGCATCACGCCCCGGGCGAGGGTGGCCTCGACGAGGTCCGCATACGGACACATCCCCTCCACCTCGACCGTGCCGGCTTGCGGGTCGACGGCGAGGACATGGCGAAACGGCCGGGTGTCGATGCGGGCGGCTGCGATGGGGGCGCGCTCGCGGAAGAGGTTCGAGACCTCCTTCTCGAGCCGCGGCGGCACGCGGGCGGCGCGGATCGCCTCGACCAGCTGGGCGCGGCGTTGCTCATGCGCACGACGCGCCGCCGATGTGTCGCCCAGGGCCGCGGCCGCCGGCTCCATGCGGCCGCGATCGGGCCGGAGCTCTGCCGTCGCCATCTTCACTCCCCCGTCCGTGAGGTGTAGACCGCGCCCGGAAGATGGCGAGAGGAGGCGCACCCGCAAAGGGGCGGGCGCTTTAGCGCAAGACCGCGGACCAGATCTCCTCGACGCGCCGCTGCGCGCCCGCTTCGCTCTCTTCTGCCCTGGCGGGAGCGGATTCCATCACCCCCAGTCGCTCGAGCTGCTTGAGGTAGAGGGCGACGGCTTCATCCAGAAGGCGCGTTTCCGGGCAGCCGAAGCTTCGCGCCAAGGCGCTGAGCGCGTTTTTGTGACGGGCGAGCAAAAAGACCGGGACGCGTGGTTCGGATGCCGTGTTGTCGGGACGTTCGGACATGGGTTGCAGCGCCCCAAGCGGTTCTGATGGCAGCCGCTATTGTGCCGCTTTCGCCCTTGCCGAGAAGGCGCACGAACCCCGAGATGCTCCGGGGTATGCCAATAACAGGCAGAAGACGGCTTAGCTGTCGCGCCCGCTCGCTTCCTTCGGGATGAGCCGCAGAGCGGCCGAGTTCATGCAAAAGCGCAGGCCCGTAGGCGGCGGCCCGTCCTCGAAGACGTGTCCGAGATGCGCATCACAACGGCTGCACAGCACTTCGGTGCGGACCATGCCGAAGCTGAGGTCGGTGCGCGTTGTGATCGCCCCGGGGTCGATCGGCGCCCAAAACGACGGCCAGCCGGTGCCGCTGTCGTATTTGGTCGCACTCGAGAACAACGGTTGACCGCAGCACACGCAGACATAGGTGCCTGGCGTCTTGGTGTTCCAATAGCGGCCGGTAAACGGTCGCTCGGTTCCGTGGCAGCGGGTAACATAGTACTCTTCCGCGCTGAGCAGGCGCCGCCACTCGGCATCGCTCTTGATGACCTTCTCGCCCATGACCGCGTTCTCCGTTTACGCGCGATATGGTGCGAGCTGCGCAGCCGGGCGAGGGGGCTTTGCGGTGCCGCGGTTGGGGGGTGTGGGCCGGGCGTGCTAACCGGGGACAGCGTTGAGCGCGCGAAGGGTGCCATGCCGGTCCTAACCGCCCGCAGTCTCGAAGACCTCGCCTTTGCGATCGCCACGGCTTGGGGCAGCGCCGAGGAGGAAGCGCGGATCCTCGCATCGCACCTCGTTGAGGCCAATCTCACCGGTCACGATAGCCACGGGGTGGGTATGCTTCCGACTTATGTCCGGCTCTACCGCGAGGGGCTCTTGATCCCGAACCAGAAGCTCACGCCCATCGCCGATGCCGGTGCGGTGCTGGTCTTCGAAGCGGGGCGCGGGGTCGGCCAAAAAATGGCGCACGAAGCGGTAGCGTGCGGCATCGAGCGGGCGCGGGCGCTCGGGGCGGCAGTGGTGGCCCTGCGCAACAGCAGCCACATCGGCCGCATCGGTGCCTATGGCGAGCAGGCGGCGCGCGCCGGCTTGGTGTTCGTAGCCTTTGTTAACGTGGCCGACCACGACCCGATCGTGGCACCCTTTGGGGCTGCGCGCGCGCGGCTTGGCACCAACCCCTTCTGTGTCGCGGTGCCGGCAGGGCCTGGAGAAGAGCCGGCGATCCTCCTCGACATGGCAACGTCGACGATCGCCTTCGGCAAGGCGCGCGTGGCGCGCAACAAGGGGGAGGCGGTGCCGGAAGGTGCGCTCCTCGATAGGGATGGGCGCCCGACGACCGATCCCGGGCCGATGGTCGATCGCTTCGAAGGGGCGCTCACCGCCTTCGGCTTGCACAAGGGTTCGGGCCTTGCGATCGCCTGCGAGCTGCTCGCTGCCGCGATCATCGGTGGGCAGACGATCGTAGCTCCAATGCGCCACGGGATCGTAAATGGCATGCTCGCCATCCTGATCGATCCCGGTCGGCTCGCCGCACCCGTGCACAGCCGCACGCAGATCGAAGCGGTGCTGGCGTGGATCCGCAGCGCGCCTCCAGCACCCGGTTTCGATCGTGTGCGCGTTCCGGGCGATCCCGAGCGCGTGATGCGCGCGCAGCGGCTCGCCCAAGGGATCCCGCTCGACGAGCGCACGCTCACCGAGATCCTCGAGGCCGGAGCCTCGCTCGGGCTCGCCGATGCGGTGCTGAGAGCGCGGCTTGGAGGGGTGCAGTGATGGAGCGGGTCAAGGCGGTGGTGGTCGGCGCCGGGGTGATCGGGCTCGCGGTCGCCCGCCGGCTCGCCCTAGCCGGGCTCGAGCCGATCATCCTCGAAAAAGAGAGTGCCATCGGAACCGAGACCTCCTCGCGCAACAGCGAAGTCATCCACGCCGGGATCTACTATGCGAAGGGCAGCCTCAAGGCGCGCTGTTGCATCGCCGGAAAATGGTGGCTCTATCGCTACTGCGAGGCCAGGGGTGTTCCGTTTCGGCGCTGCGGCAAGTTGATCGTTGCAACAAGCGAGGATCAGATCGCGGTTCTCGCGCAAATCCGCGCTAATGCCGCTGCGATTGGCATGCCGGATCTCGAATTCTGGTCCAAGGAACGCGCGATCGCGCTCGAACCGGCGCTGCGCTGTGTGGCGGCATTATGGTCACCCACCACCGGCATCGTCGACAGCCACGCGCTCATGCTCGCTTATCTCGCCGATGCCGAGGCGAACGGGGCGATCCTGGCGTTGCGCGCGCCTTTCGAGCGGGCGCAGGTGGTCGCGGACGGTTTCTTGATCGAGGTCGGTGGAGCCGAGCCCATGCGATTGCACAGCAGGGTGCTCGTAAATGCGGCTGGGCTCGCCGCTCCGGCGGTCGCCCGCCGCATCGATGGGCTCGATCCGGCAAAAGTCCCACCTCAGTGGCTGTGCAAGGGAAACTATTTCACCCTTTCCGGGCGTTCGCCCTTCTCGCGTCTCATCTACCCCGTACCCGAGCAGGCCGGGCTCGGCGTACACGTCACCATCGATCTCGCCGGTCAATGCCGCTTCGGTCCCGATGTGGAATGGATCGATGAGATCGACTACGACGTCGATCCCAAGCGAGCCGAGTCCTTTTATGCTGAGGTGCGCAAATATTGGCCGGATCTGGCCGACGGTGCGCTGCAGCCGGGCTATGCCGGGATCCGTCCCAAGCTCGCACCCAAAGGTGCCCCGGCCGCCGATTTCCTTATCCAGGGGCCCGATGCCCACGGGATCCCCGGGCTCGTCAACCTGTTCGGCATCGAAAGCCCCGGCCTTACCGCATCCTGGCCGCTCGCCGAACTGGTGGCGCAGAAGCTCGAACTCCGATCGCTTCCCGCAGAAGGGATCGCGCTTTGATGCGGCGCGCAACGATGACGTCGGAGCGCGGCCCTTAACACAGCGCAGCACAAGCAGAGCCTGCCGTCTTGGTTGCCTGTTGGCACTTTTTGCTTAGCCGCGCAGGTTGCGCCGCACCGAGCCGGCAAAGCGAGCGCTGCTGAGCGTGCTCGTGTTGCGATCCGACGGCGGGGTGCAGCGCGCGGGAAGCGGTATGGGAGCTGTACGCTTGCGCGTGGTGGGCGGGATGGCGAGGCGAGCGAGGCGCCGCGCACCGATGCCGTTACCGACGCCGCTCGGCGGACGGCAACCGAGCGCGCGCGATGGGCTATGTGCTGGTGCTCAGCGCGGTCGTCCTCTTTGCCGCCCGATCGAAGCGGCAGCGGGAGTGGCGCGAGGCGGGCCTGTGCTTCGCACGTCGCATGAGCCCGCGCAACCCTTGGGCGCAGTCCTGTCCCCACTTTCGCTCCATGCGCAACCGCTCACGGCCGAACGGCCGGCGCTGCGAAGAGCGCGTGCTCGGCATCGGCGCGATCGCGCAGTGGGGGAAGCCCGCTGCTTGCGGCTTTGCGCGCGGTGGTATCGAGGAACCGTTCCCGCCATTTGCGCTTGGAAAAGTCGGGCCAGCGGCGTTTGATGCACAGCCACTCTTCGGGTCGCTCGCGGATCCAGTTCTCAAAAAGGTGATAGAGACGTTGCATCATGTCGCGGGCGATGGCGCGCGCACAACCAAGACTTCGGTCTGGGACGATCGGCGGCGCGATGGTCATGCGAAAGCGCGCGCCCTCGAGGCGCTCGATACGGACCGGCACGAAGGGGGCATCCAGCCGCGCGGCCAACAGGGCCGGAGCGAGCGGGACGGTCGCTGGGCGACCGAAGAAGGAGATCCAGTCGCCTTCGTCGTGACGCTGGTCGACGAGCACGCCGATCGAGCGGCCGGCGCGCAAATCGCGCAGCATGGCGGCGGGGTTGGCGTCGCGATCGAGAAAGCGGCAGCCCAGCACGCGCCTGCGCTCCTGCAAGAGCGCGGTGACGAAGGGGTTGGCGCGGCGCGCGTGGACCACGGTCATCGCCACGCCGGCGCGCACCGCGACAGCAGGCGCCAGCTCCCAGTTGGCGAAATGGCCGGAGACGAACACCGTAGGCCGTCTTCGGGCGGCGTGCACGAGACCCAAGGGATCGACGAGCTCGATCCGCTCGGCAGTGATCAAGCGCGCAAGATGCGCATATTCGGCGAAGACGCGCCCGAAATGGGCGAAACTCGCCCGCACGAGCGCGACCAGTTGATCATCGCTCGCTTGCGAACAGACAATCTTGAGATTGGCGCGGACTGCTTTGGCCTTGCGCGAGCGGGGCCCCAGCGCAGCGAACAGCCGGGCGCCGAGCTCACTCGCGCGATCGGGGTCGAGGCGTCCGAACAACTCCCACAGTTGGGAAAGAAGGGCTGCCTGAGCGCGCCAGGCCAGGCGCTGGAACGCCGATGCGATGGGCGCATCGGAGGCGAGCGCGGACGAGAACAGACTTCGGCTCGATCGCATGCGGGTTTGCTCGCGAAGCGATTGCGGCTCGCACACAGGCAGTAGCCGCGGCTCGTGTCAATTTAGCGTTCGTTAAGGCGATCGGTCACGGGCGATGAGCGCACCAGGAGACCGTAGCTCGAACGAACCCTGCTGACAGGTTGGGTTGTGACGATTATAAAATCGCAAAGTGACCGGAACCTGGGAGCAATTCGTGCACAAGGTTGACGCCGGTTCACCCCTTCGCTGCTTGATGGTGGCGTGGCTCGCCGATCCCGAGCGCGGCTCGGAATGGGCGGCAGCTTGGGGCATGGCGATCACCGCGGCACGGCTCGGTCCGGTCCGTTTGTTGGTCCGCCCGGACTGCGAGGCCTCGATCCGCGCCTGGTGTGCCCGTCACCCCGAGGTGCCGATCGAGCCGCTTGCCGTGGCACCCGCCGCCCGTTGGTACCGTCGCCTCGCGCCCGTACTGCCCAAAGGGCACTTCTTCGACTATTTCGCTTGGCTCGAGGCCGCAGGAGCGAAAGCCCGCGCGCTGGTCGCCAAAGAGCGCTTCGATCTCGCGATCCACGCTGCGCTCGGCTGCTATTGGCTGCCGAGCCCGGTCGTCGGGCTCGGCATTCCGAGTGTTTGGGGACCGGTGGGTGGGGCTACGCGTCCACCACCCGCGTTGCTTCCGGTCTTGGGGGCGCGCGGTCTGTTCGAGCGCGCCTGCGAGCGGTCGATCCTGGCGCTCGCCGCTCGCTTACCCGTCACCCGCCGCACCATGCGCTGTGCCGACCTCGTACTCGTCGAAGGGGAGGCGACGCTCGCCGCGCTACCTGCCGATGTGTCGGCGCGTGCGCGCATCTTCAACCGGGCGGTTCTGACGCAAGTACCCGAGGTGCCCGAATGCCCGCGTGAGCGCACCGTGCTCTTCCCCTCACTGCTCGATGCGCGCAAGGCACCCAGTCTCGCTCTCGAGGCGTTTCGCTTCGCGCCCAAAGACTCGGTGCTCTTGTTCGCCAATGCGGGCCCGGAAGAGCCCTATCTGCGCGAGCGGGCGCGCGTGCTCGGCCTTGAGGATCGCGTGCGCTTTTTGGGTCGGGTGCCGCGGGCACGCTATTTTGAGCTCGTGCGCGCGGCGGGCGCGGTGGTTTTCACCGGTCTCAACGAGGATGGCGGCTGCGCCTTGTGCGAGGCGATGCTCTTGGGCGCGCCGGTTGTGGTGCTCGCGCACAGTGGCCCGAAGGAGATCATCGAAACGTGGGCAACGGATCGGAGCCGGGTGGTCCTCGTGCCCCCTGGAAGTCCGCACGCGACGGCGGCGCAGCTGGGCGAGGGGCTGCGCCGCCTCCTCGAGCATCCGCCGCGCGCACGCGGTCCGTACCTCGATCAGCCTTCGGCGATGCGGTTTTTCCTCGCGCTCCTCGCAGATGCGATGCGCGCGCAGCCGGCGGACAGCTGCCCCAGGGCATTCGCCCCGAAAGAGCACGCTCCCGAAGCCTTGGCTCCCTCGCTCGAGCTCTAAGACCGCACAAAGCGAGGCTCGGGCCGCGGCGTTCGCCGCCTTTTAAGGCCAACGCCCTTTTTTGAGCATCCTGCGCGTCTTCGCCCCGAAACAGGTGGTCGCGCCTTTTACACTGCTCACCATCACAAGCGCAGATGCAAACGCCGCGAGAGCTGGTCGGGCACCTGCTGCGGGCCAGAAAGCGGCTGCCATCGCATCGGCTCGGCCAACCGCGATGGCGGCGCTCGCGATCTCGCCGTGGCCGAAATACCGCAACGCGCGCATAAGGAGCCAAATCGCGCGAGCCCGACGCGCCCTGCCTCGGGCGTCCGACCCGGGCGAAAGCGAGGCTGCTCACGGGCACGTCGGCACGGCACCAAAAAGCGCACCGCAAAAGCCAAAGAAGAGCCTACGCAGCCTCCACGCGTCCCATGCCCACGCTGCTCGCGATGCCGCGGGGCAGAGTACTTGTGGGGGGCACGGAGGCGGTGATCGCCCAACGGCTTGCATGGGCAAAGAGCACGCGAGCGCCTTGCGGTCTTGCTCGCAAAGGCGCGCTCGCTTTTGGGGGCGGACGGTTGCACGCCAAAGCCCTCGATCGCCAAATAAGGCGCGATCGTCTCATCGGTCGTGCGCAGCTGGCGCAAGTCGGTGAGCGCGACCGCATCGCTGGATGCGCCTTCGCTCTCGCCCCGTGTTTGCTCATTCGCACTTGAGGTGCTTTTTTGCAGCTGAGCTTCTTTTTCGCGCACCTTGCGCTTTGGTGCACGCCGGCATCGCCGTGAGGGGGCCGGGGCGCCGCGGATTAGCGGATCGAGGGGAAGCGCAGGCACGCAAAGAGCGAGCGTTCTCCGCGCCATCGCGGAGATCGCGCACGAGCTGGGCTCGCCGCGCGCCCGCGCGCGGTGTTGACGGCAGGGCGCGCCACAGCTTCAGTGCGTGCCTGTGCGCACCGCTGCGGACTAGGCGGAGCAGCTGTCACTCCGTTCCCTTGGGCCAGCCTGTCCTGGCGCGCGCTGTGGCACAACGGGTTTCGGGTCCGCGGCGCGGCGATGCTCGGCTGCGCGTTCGCTCCGCGTGAAGGCGAAGGCCGCGTTTTCAGTCTCGGCGATGGCGGGCCCGAAGGCGGGCATCGGGTGGCTCGCTGCTTGCGGGTTATGCGCGTGCTTGTGCGCGATCCGCGAGCGGGCCGGCTACTTTGCTCGCGCTCGCTCTCCTGTTGCGCCGTGCTTCCCCCGGGCGCTGCGGGCTATCGTCGAGCCAAGGCGAGTTCGCGCGCTCTTTATGCCCGCGCGCTCAGCCCCGCAGTCGGCTTCGGTACCGTCACCGATCGCCCGTGCTCCCCTCGCGCAGTCGACAAAGCGAGCCTCGCCGCCGAGTACACCCTGCGCGAGACCCTCGCTCTGCTCGCGCGCGGACCAACAGCTTCGAGGTGGTGCGGCTCGCGCGCCAAGACCTCCCCCTTCCCACGCGCGGCGGACCATCGACGGCAGGCGCCTGCCGAATCGTTGGCCCCAGCTCTCCTCCTCGCGCGCGGCGGACCAACGCCGATACGAAGCGGAACGAACCGCTCCATCCTTTGCCCCCATGCCCAAAGCACCAACGAGTTTGCGAGGGTCTCGGGGTGCTTTGGCTGATCCGCCCCTGCACATTAGGACGAACCCGGCCACTTTCAGTCGAGGCCCCAGTGGGTCCTGATGCGCTCCGCGCAACAGACGAACTCGGGACCCCGCGGCGCGAACCAGCCTTTCGCCCGATATGTCCTCAGCGCAGAGGTCGAACCGGGTTGGGCAGAGCGGGCGAAGCGGCCTGCTGATGGGTGCTCAGCTCTTCTCGCGGCGCTTTGATCTTGCCGATCTGCCTTGCCGGGTGCGGGAGCTCGTCTTGGCTCATCGGCTTTCCGAAGCGCACCGGCATATTTCGATCCGCCCCGCTCGTGCGGGCGCGCGCATCTTTGTGGCCGCACTAGCCTCCGAGCCCTTCTCAGATTTGTGAAACGGTGCGAGAAGCGATGGCGCTTTCGGGCTTGTGCGCGCGACCAGCACCCGGGGCGAGCCGCGAGCAATTCGCGAGCCAACTGTGCAGCTCGGGCAAGTCCATCGGTTCGGCCAGGAAGAAGCCCTGGGCGAGGTCGCAACCGAGCTCGAGCAACATGCGCAGCTGTTCTTCGCGTTCCACGCCCTCGGCCACCACCCGAGCGCCGATGGCGCGCGCCAGCCCGAGCGTGGCGCGCACGATCTCGAGCGCACGTTTCTCGCTTCCGAGCGCGCGCACGAAGCGTCGATCGAGCTTCAAAAGATCGAAGGGAAGGCGCATGAGCTGGGCGAGGCCCGAGGTGCCGGTACCGAAGTCGTCGAGCACGAGCATGGCTCCCGCCTCGCGCAGGGTGACCAGCGGTCGCAGCCGCTCTTCGCTTACGCGCTCCAAGAGGGCTTCTTCGCAGACTTCGAGACCGAGGGTTTCGGGGCCGAGGCCGGCTGCTTCGAGCGCACGGAAGAGATCCTCCGCGAGCGTGCGGTCGAAGAGCTCGGGCTGGCTCAAATTGACGAGCAGGCGCGTTCGCGGTGGTAGCGAAGCTCGCAGGGCTGCGAATGTCGCGATCGCGACGCGGCGGGCCTCGCGCCCCAACTGTGCCACGACACGCGCTTCGCTCGCCGCCGAGAACAAGGTCGCAGGTGGGATGGTGCCGAGCGTCGGGTGCATGTAGCGCGCTAAGGCCTCGAGAGCGAAGATTTGGCCTCTCTCTTGCGACGAATGCCAACCCCGCAAGCTCAGGATCGGTTGGAGATGGGCTTTTAGGCCCTGTACTTGACCGGTCTCGCGTCCGAGATCGATACGCAGCTGGTTTTGCACTTCGACCCGCAGCACATCTTCGCGCGTGACCCGGCCGATGGTGCCGCGCTGTTCGTGCTTGGCGCGCAACAGCGCCTCGTCGGCGAGGCGCAGCAAGAGCTCGGGGTCGCGCGCGTCGTCGGGGCAGAAGGCGACGCCGAGGGTCGCCCCGACCCGATAGAGCCGCCCCTCGAATGCGACGGGCTCGTGAAGGGCCAGGCGGATCCGTTCGACGATCGGGTGCAAGGTTTCCTGTTTGTCGACCCGCAACAGGAACGCCACGAATTCGTCGCCGCCCAGGCGGCCGACGATGTCATCCCGGCGTAGGATCTTGCGCACGCGCTCGGCGACCTTGCGCAAGATCGCATCGCCCGCGGCATGACCACCTTCTTCGTTCGCCTCTTTGAAGTGGTCGAGGTCGATGGAAACGGCGGCGAGCGGTATCCCTTGGGCGATCGCGCGGCGAAGAGCCGCGATCACCGCGCGGCGATTGGCTAGCCCGGTGAGGGGATCGGTATCGGAGAGTTGTTTGAGGTTCTCCACCGTGCTCACGAGACCCCGTGTCATGGGGCGAAAGATCCAAAGTCCGATAGCCAACAATAGAGCAAGCATCGAACCACAAACAATAAGGCTTACAATCAGAAGGCGTTCGAGATCAGCGCGAAGATGGGCTTCGTGCAGAGTTACCGCTTCATCGAGAAGACCGAGAAGCGGCCCCAGCGCTTCGGCGCGCAGGGCGGCTATGGCTTCGACGTCGGCGGGATGACCTTCTTCCACCTCGCGCAACAGAGCTGAAAGTTCGGCAAGAAAGCGCGCAAGACGCGGTGCGAGCGCAAACGGCCCTTCGAAATAGTGTGCGTGGAGTTCTCGCGACCATTGGGCAGGGGGATTTTCGCCCTCGACCAGGCTGCGGAGCACCTCGGCCATCCGCTGCGCGACACGGGCGATCTCCTGGCGGGCGAGCTCGGCTTCGATCTCATCGGGGCGCAACAGATCGGGGAGGAGGGCAGCCAGCCTTTGCGCACGCGAGCGCTGAGTGCCGGCCTCGTTGACGACGGCGCCGTGGTCGCGCTGATCCACTACCAAAAGTGCGCTCACCGCGGTTGCCGCGAGCACGCCAAGTGCCAGCAACAACAGCGCGAGCACCCAACAGCAGGTGAGCCGCTGCGCGAGGTCTTTTTCCTCGAGCAGGGCCTTGATCGACGGTAGTCGCGTCAGTTTGACGAGCGTGACCATCCCTTCCGCCATCCGGCAGAGGGGCGAGCGTAGGGTGCGGTCACAGCTCTCCTGAGCGCCTGGTTCCATCGCCTGTGGTCCGGGTCGTCGATTAGCCTTTTAGCCGCGCAGCCGTTAACGAAAGCTTGCCGAAAATGGCTTTTGCTGCGCGTGGGCGACGGCGGGGATGGCTGCTTTGAGACTGGCGCGACCAGCTCGCGGTGAAAGACAACAGAGCGAGGCGCTCAGTCAACCATCAAGAGCGGGCAACGCGATCGGAGGGACCTCGAGTTGCCATCGATCATCCCTATTGTCTTCATTTTGCGATCGGTTGCCAGTGTGCACATGTCTTTGTAGATGTTTCTTTCTCTCTTCTGAGCGACGAGGTCTTTTGGAGGTGGAGCTGAGGTGCGTCCCTCGGGTTCATGGCGGCGTGGCGTGCTCTGCTTGCGGTTTTTTTAGAAGCGGACGGCTTGTGCTCGGGATCCTCGGCTCCACGTTCGGGCGAGCGGGCGTGCGCCCGGTCGAGGCGATCGCTTGCGCCCAGAGAGCAGCGCGCCGAGGTCCACTGGGCGGTTCACCTGCGCTCACACGGAGCCGTCGGCGCGGCGAACGGAAAGCCGGATGAGCGCCGCCCGCAGCCCTTCCGTGGGTTGTTCCATCGGATCCCTCGCACGTCCCGGGTCGGTGGAAACACCAATCCCCGCCCGCTTCAAAAGGGCTAAAAACGCACTCGCCGCGCTGGACCCGGCAGCCTTCATGCGGGTGGGTTGGATCGCAGGGGCGGCTTTGAGCAAGCGCCCACCCTTTTCTTCGCGCGGTGCGCTCAAAGATGTAAGATCGGCACGGGGTTCGCTCGGGCTGTGGCCGGCTGGACGCGTCTGTTGGAGGCGCGGCGTCGATCGGATGCCCAATCGGCGGTGACAAGTGCGAGGCGGAGGTGGCGTTCCTTACCCTTGCCAACGGCGATCGGCTCTGGTTCGAGGTAGTCGGCGAGGGGCCACCGCTTTTTCTGGTGCCCGGCCTTGCTGGTCTTTCCGATTTCTTTGCTCCGCATCTTCGCCACTTTGCTCGTCGGTTCCGGGTCGTCCTCCACGATCATCGCGGTTGTGGACGTTCCTCGCCCGCGCGCATCGACTATTCCATTGACCAGATGGCCGCCGACGTCGTGGCGCTCATGGACCATCTCGGGCTCGAGCGGGCGCATCTTGTGGGCCATTCCACAGGGGGCGCGATCGGCCAGACGCTCGCGATCGACCATCCGGAGCGGATCGACCGGCTGGTGTTGTGTGCCACATGGACGGCTGCCGATGGCTGGTTTCGACTCCTTTTCCAGAACCGCAAAGAAATCCTGGAAGGGCTCGGCCCCGGCGCGTACGCGCGCATCTCGGCCTTGTTCTTGAATGCGCCCTTTTGGGTTCGCCTGCATCCCGAAATCGCTGCGGTGAGCGATGAAGAAGCAAGGCGCAGGATTCGCGACCCCGAGATCCTACTGCGGCGGATAAGAGCAATACTCGCGTTCGATCGACGCACTGATCTCCACAAAATAAAATCTCCGACCCTCGTGCTCGGTGCGCGTGACGATATGGTGACACCTGCTTATTTCAGTGAGGAGCTCGGTCGGTTGATACCGAACGCTGAAACGGTGATTCTACCAGATGGTGGGCATTTCTTTCCAGTTGCGCGCGAAGCAGCCTTCCGTCGTCATGTGCTCCGCTTTCTCTGTGCGGAGGATGCACCGGAGCATTGAGCGCATCCGACCCCCATAGGTGCCGGCGCTGCCGCGAGCGCGCGGTGGTGGCGGGCGGTGCCGTGGTTGTCACGAAAGGGTCGCTTCGCCGTGGTCGGAAGCGGGAGCGCCAACAGGCGCATCCCAACGCAGGGGGTTGGAGGATGACCGCCACGATGTTGTTCGCGGCCGGCGCGGCTGCGATCGCCGTACTCGCCGCCGCGGCCGACGCTCACGCTCGGATCGAGATCCAGTTCTGGCACGCACTCTCAGGGCCCCTGGGAGAAAAGACGGCGAAGCTCGCAGCGGACTTCAACGCGAGCCAAAACGAGTACGAAGTCAAAGCGATCTACAAGGGCAGCTATGCCGAGACGATGACGGGCGCGATCGCCGCTTTTCGCGCCAAGCAACACCCGCACATCGTTCAAGTCTTCGAGGTCGGCACGGCCACGATGATGGCGGCTCGCGGCGCGGTCTATCCCGATTATCAGCTGATGGCGGATGCGGGCGAGCCGTTCGATCCGAAGAGCTTCTTGCCGGCTGTTGTCGGTTATTATACGACGGCCTCGGGCGAGATGCTGTCGATGCCGTTCAACAGCTCGACGCCCGTAATATATTACAACAAGGACGCTAAAAAAGCGGGGCTCGATCCGGAACGGCGGCTCGCGACCTGGCCGGAAGTCGAAGACGCGGCAAAAAGCTGCTCGCCGCCGGCTATCCGTGCGGGTTCACCACCCAATGGCCATCCTGGATCCAAGTCGAGAATTGGTCGGCCTGGCACAACCAGCCCTTGGGTACGCTTGAGAACGGCTTCGGTGGGCTCGCCACCGAACTGGTGATCAACAAGACTAGATTGGTTGAGCACATCAAGGCACTCGGCGAATGGCAAAAAACCAAGATCTTCGACTACGGCGGTCGGCGCAGTGAAGCCGACCCGAAATTCTTCAATCAGCAATGCCCGATTTTCTTGGCAAGCTCGGCAGCCTACGCCGCGGTCAAGGCGAATGCCAAAGACTTCGCCTGGGGTATCGGTAAGTTGCCCTATTGGCCGCACATCGAGGGAGCGCCACAGAACTCGATCATCGGCGGCGCCTCGCTGTGGGTGCT
Organism: Pseudomonadota bacterium; assembly: GCA_030549795.1. Taxonomy (GTDB): domain Bacteria; phylum Pseudomonadota; class Alphaproteobacteria; order Geminicoccales; family Geminicoccaceae; genus JANXAZ01. The sequence continues at coordinate 21,202 of JAUQQO010000041.1, forward strand.
GCGCGGTCACAAGCCGGAAGAATACAAGGGCGTGGCGAAATTCTTCTCCTTCCTCTCCTCGCCCGAGGTCCAGGCGCGCTGGCACCAGGAGACGGGCTATCTGCCGATCACGCCAGCGGCTTGGGAGCTCACTAAAAAGCAGGGCTTTTATGAAAAGAACCCGGGAACGGAGACGGCCATCCTCCAGATCACCAACAAACCACCGACAGCGAACGCAAAGGGGCTCCGCTTCGGGAATTTCGTGCAGATCCGCGACATCATCGAGGAAGAGATGGAAGCGGTTTTCCAAGGTAAAAAGAGCGCACAAGAAGCGTTGGATTCGGCAGCGCGCCGGGGCAACGAGCTCCTGCGCCAGTTCGAGAAAGCCAACAGCTGATCGCGGTGGGGTCGCGGGTCAGCCGCGACCCCGCTAATGCCGATGCACAAGCGATTCACGTTCTCGGAGCGCTGGCTTGCCGTTGTGCTCTTGTTGCCGCAGCTCACGATCACGCTCGTCTTCTTCATCTGGCCGGCCATTCAGGCGTTGTGGCAGTCGGTGCTCCAGGAAGATCCATTCGGATTGTCTGTACGCTTCGTAGGGTTGGACAATTTCGTACGGCTTTTTTCGGATGAGCTTTATCTCAACGCCGTTCGAGTCACGCTCATATTCTCGGTCGCGGTCGCGATCAGCGGCATTACGATCGCGCTCCTCTTAGCGGTGATGGCCGACCATGTGGTCCGCGGGGCGGCGATCTACCGGACGCTGTTGATTTGGCCCTATGCGGTGGCACCGGCGATCGCAGGGCTGTTGTGGTTCTTCATGTTCCACCCAACGGTCGGGATCCTCGCCTGGCTGTTGCGCCAGCTTGGCATCGTCTGGAACCACAAGCTTAACGGCAATCAGGCGATGTTGCTCGTGATCATCGCGGCGACTTGGAAGCAGATCTCCTACAACTTCATTTTCTTCCTCGCCGGTTTGCAAGCGATCCCGCGTTCGTTGATCGAGGCAGCGGCGATTGATGGTGCCTCGCCGGCGCAACGCTTCTGGAAGATCGTGTTTCCGCTGCTCTCGCCGACCAC
>JAUQQO010000024.1 GCA_030549795.1 Pseudomonadota bacterium
ATAAGCCTCCCGTACCGCCGGATCATCGAGCAGCGCGCGAGCGGTCCCGTGATGGGCGATCCGCCCCGTCTCGAGCACATAGCCGCGATCGGCAAGGGACAGCGCCGCCACTGCGTTCTGCTCGACAAGCAGGACGGTCACTCCTTCAGCGCGCAGCTTTTCGATGGTGGCGAGGATCTCATCGACCAAAAAAGGAGCGAGGCCCATCGAGGGTTCGTCTAAGAGCAACAGCCGCGGCTCGGCCATGAGCGCACGGCCGATCGCACACATCTGCTGTTGGCCGCCCGACAGCGCGCCGGCAGGTGTGTCGCGCCGTTCGGCGAGCTGCGGAAAGAGGGTGAAGACCCGCTCGAGATTGTCGCGCATGCGCGCGCGACCGCGGCGAAAGGCGCCTAAGCGCAGATTGTCGAGCACGGAAAGAGGCGCGAAGAGCTGCCGTCCTTCCGGTACCTGGACGATGCCGCGCGCCACCCGCTCGAACGCCGCCAGCTTTTCGATCGCTTCGCCAGCAAAGTGGATGCTGCCGGCAAAGAGCGGCAGGACCCCCGAGATGGCGCGCAACAAGCTCGTCTTGCCGGCGCCGTTGGCGCCCACGAGCGCGACGATCTCGCCCTCGTGCACAACAAGATCGATGCCTTTGACCGCCTCGATGCGCCCGTAGCCGCAGCGCAGGCCGGAGACGGAGAGGAGCGACTCAGGCGGCATGGGCGGAGGCGAGCCCGTGACGGCCCAAATAGGCCGCGATCACGCGCGGATCGGCGCGCACCTCCTGCGGGCGGCCCTGGGCGAGTACCCGCCCCTGGTCGAGGACGAGGACGCGATCGGAGATGCGCATGACGAGCTTCATGTCGTGCTCGACGAGGACGACGGCGACCCCCTTGCGCGCGATCGCGACGATGAGCCGGTCGATCTCCTCGGTCTCCACCGGATTGCAGCCCGCTGCCGGCTCATCGAGCATGAGCACTTTGGGCTCGCAGGCGAGCGCGCGCGCGATCTCGAGGCGCTTGAGCGCGCCATAGGGAAGGCTCTGGGCGGGCTCGTGAGCGCGCTCGGCCAGGCCCACGAACGCCAACAGGTCGCGCGCGGCTTCGCGCGTAGCGCTATTTTCGCGCAGCACCGAGGGCAGGCCCAAGAGTTCGGCCACAAGCTGCCGCCGTTCCTTGAGGTGACGGCCGACCATGACGTTTTCGAGCACGCTCATGCGAAAGAAGATCTGCAGGTTCTGAAAGGTGCGCGCGAGCCCGAGCGCCGCCAGTCGATGCGGCGGCAGCCCCGTGACGTCCCGACCCGCCAGCATCACCCGGCCGCTCTGGGCGCGATAGAGGCCGGAGACGATGTTGAAGAGAGTGGTCTTGCCGGCGCCATTGGGCCCGATGATCGCCAAGACTTCGCCGGCATCGACGGAAAAGCTGACATCCTCGAGCGCGCGCAGGCCGCCGAAGGCAATCGAGATGCCGTGTGCCGACAACAGACTCACGCCGACCTCCAGCGGGCGAAGAGGCTCAAAAGCCCCGGCACGATGCCCTGGCGCAAGAAGACCATGAAGAGGATGATGAGCAGTCCGAGCACGGCGTGCTCGTACTCGTGAAAGAAAGTAAGCGCTTGCGGAAGAACGGTGAGCAACGCCGCCCCCACGATCGCACCCATCATTGAGCCCATGCCACCGATCACGACCATGGTAACAAGCTCGATCGAGCGCAAAAAGCTCGCGACATCGGGGGTCACGAAGCGGTTGAGAAGGGCCAGAAGCCCGCCTGCGATCGCCGCGTAGACGGCGGCGAGCACGAACACCAACAGCTTGTGGCGGGCGACGTCGACGCCGACCACGGAAGCGGCGATCTCGCTGTCGTGCAGGGCGCGCAGCGCACGGCCGGTGGAACTGTCCTCGAGGTTGAGGGCGATCCAGGTGGCGAGGATAAGACACACCCCGGTGATCCAATACCACACCTCTGGACCGACCACGCGCCAGCCGGCAACCACCAGGCGCGGCACCTGGATCCCATCCGGACCGCCGGTGATCGCCACTTCGCTGACCAAAACGAGGTGGACGAGGATGCCGAGGCCGAGCGTGGCCACCGCGAGGTAATGGCCTTTCAAGCGCAGGATCGGACGCCCGACGAGCAGCGCGAGCACGGCCGCCCCGATCACCCCAAGCGCCATGGATAGAAGCGGATCGAGGCCAAAATGGCGCGGCCCGAGCGCGGTCGCATAGGCGCCGATGCCCATAAAGCCGGCATGCCCGAGGCTCACTTGGCCCGCAAGGCCCATGACAAGCGCAAGCCCCAAAGCGGCGATGGCATTGATCCACACAAGCGCCGCCACGCGCAGATGGAAGGCCGAGGGGAAGAGGAGCGGTACCACCACGAGCACCGCCAAAAGGCTGCTCAAGAGTATGAGCTTACTGCGCGGGCCAGTCACGGCACGTCACACCCGCTCGATCGCCCGCCGGCCGAAGAGGCCCTGCGGGAGAACGAACAGCACGAGCAAGATGACGATGAATGCCACCGCATCCTTATAGGTCGAGGAGATCCAGCCGGCGGCGAAGGATTCAAGCAGACCCAAGAGCAGCCCGCCTAAGACCGCACCCACGGGACTGCCGATGCCGCCGAGCATGGCGGCGGCGAAGCCCTTGAGGGCAAGCAGCGTGCCCACCGCATAGGAGGTGAGCGTGATGGGGGTGACGAGAATGCCGCCGATCGCCCCGATGGCAGCTGAGACCGCAAAGGCGAAGGCGAGTACGCGGCGGGTGTCGATGCCAACGAGTTCAGCAGCCAGCCGATTGGCGGCGGTGGCGCGCACCGCGGCCCCGAAGAGTGTGCGCTCCATGAACAGGCGCAAGCCGAGCACGATCACCGCTGCGCCGAAAAGGACCCAAAGGGACTGCGGCAGAATCGCAGCCCCCAAGAGCCGGATCGGCTCATCGCCCGAAAAAGCCGGAAGAGCGTGGAACTGTTTGTCGAAGACGATCTGGGCGATGCCGCGGATCAAGATCGATGCGCCGATCGTGACGATGATGATCGCCACCACCGAGGCGCCCTTGGCCGGCTCGATCGCCAGGCGCTGCAGCGCCACGCCGACCACGACCGCGAGCGCGACGGCGAAAAGCGCGGCGAGCGGCAACGGCACTCCGGCTTTGTACGCGAAGACCGTGACCATGCCACCTAGCATCACGAACTCGCCCTGGGCGAAGTTGATCACCTCCGATGCCTGGAAAATCAGCGTGAAGCCGAGGGCGACGAGCGCGTAGACGGCACCGATGGTAAGACCGGCAAAAAGGAGCTGCAGGAATTCGGCCATAGTTGTAAGGGGCCGGAGGCGCCGGCCCCTCCTCGCTCAACCGATCAGTACAGCAACTTCCAATCGCCGTTGCGGATCTCGATCATCCGAAATGCCGAAAGATCGAGACCCATATGGTCGGTGGCGCTCATGTTGACCACGCCGCCCGTGCCCACGAAGCCCTTGGTCGCGCGCAAGGCGTCGCGGATCTTGACCCCGTCGGTGGACTTTGCCCGCTCGATCGCCTGCACGAGCAGCATGAGCCCGTCGTAGGCGTGGCCGC
>JAUQQO010000001.1 GCA_030549795.1 Pseudomonadota bacterium
AGGAAGCGCAGATGCGCGCTTATCTGACGGCGCTCGATGCGCGGTTCGATGAAGAAGACGAGGCCTTGGTGGATTCGCTCGTCGCGCCCGGGCATCCGAGTACGCCTGGATACAACGACCCCGCCTATCCGATCGAGGGTCGGCGGGTGCGGTTCCGACTGGGTTGAACCGGGCCGAAAGCACTGTAAGCGAAAAGGTGTATGGCTGCTTTTCTACTTTTAGACGAAGATAGCCGGGGTTGCGCGCTTTTGGGAGAGAGGTTATAGAGCCTGGTGACTGAATATTCATTGCTCATGGCTGCGTTCGTGATCGCGATTGTTGCAAAAGGGGATTGGGGGTCGCGTGCGGGTTCTCGACGATCTACCCGGCTGGATGCGCGGCGCACTCGTGCGTTGCTGTGATGTTACACTTGCTAGTCTAGCCTGGCCTTTGGCCTTTTGGATTCGCGGCGATTTCAACGCGTCCCCGCTCAATATTTCGTGGATCGAGCTGCTTTTCGTCGCGTGTGCGGCGGCGGTCGTGTTCTCCTTTCTCGGCGTGCACCGCATCATGTGGCGCTTTGCCACCGTTGGGGATCTCGTGCGCGTGGCGGTGGGGGCTCTCATGCTCGCCGCGGTGGTCACCGCCATCGCCTTCACCGTCGATCGCGGCGTGGAGCTGCCGCGCGCGGTTCCGTTCGTTTTCGCTTTGCTCGTCTTTGTGGCGCTCTTTGCGGTGCGGGCGACCTGGATGGTGCGCACGCGCGCCCGAACCGCAGCGCAAGCGGTTGATCGTTGTTCGGAATTGCGCCCGATCCTGCTCATCGGAGCGGGGGAAGAGGCGGTGCTCGCCATCCGCGTGCTGCGCAGTTTCGCGCCGGCGGCGGTGCCCGTCGGCATCTTGGACGATGAGGGCGTGGGGCGCGTTCTTGAGGGCGTCCCGGTGATCGGAAGGCTCGATGAGCTGCGGGCGGCTATTGCGCGGCTTGCGGTGCGCGGTGTGCGTCCGGCGCGGATCTTGGTCACGAGCCAAAAGCGGGTCGGCGAGGAGGTGCTGCAGCGCCTGGCACGCATTGCCTATGCGGAACGGATCCCGCTCGATCGGTTCGAGCAGCTTTTGCGGCTCGATTGTTATCTCGTGCTGGGTGAGCGTGCTTCGCTTTCGGCAACCGCCCACGCGCGTCGCGAACCAATCGCCGATCGCCGGCTCTATTTCGCCGTCAAGCGCGCGCTCGATGCGACGCTTGCAGCCGGTGCGCTCCTCTTCGTGGCGCCGCTTTTGGGCCTTGCCATGCTGCTCGTGCGGCTGTGGCTCGGCCCTCCGGTTATCTTCCGTCAGCTGCGCCGCGGGCGCGGGCTCGTTCCGTTCGAGCTCCTCAAGCTGCGGACAATGCATGATCCCTTGGCTCCGGATGGGAGCCTCTTGCGCGATGAAGAGCGGATGCATCCGCTCGGGCGCTGGTTGCGTCGCTTGCGGATCGATGAGCTGCCGCAGCTGTGGAACGTGATCCGCGGCGATATGGCTCTGGTGGGGCCGCGGCCGCTTCTTGACCGCGAGCTCTTAGAGCTCCCGGACCGCGGCCGAGCGCGCGCGCTGATCCGGCCGGGGCTTACCGGATGGGCGCAAGTCAACGGGGGTCAGCTTCTGTCCGTGCGCGAGAAGGAGGCCTTGGACCTCTGGTACATCCGCCATGCCAGCCTCGCCCTCGATCTTAAGATCCTGTGGCTTACGGCGGTGATGATCGTGCGCGGCGAGCGGGTGAACGGAGCCGAGGTGGCGCGTGCGCTTGCGGAGCGTGGGGCAGAGCCCGCGCTGGGGGTTATGGCATGAGTTCTGTCGAGGGGCGCGCGCGCTTTACGCTTGCGGGTGGCGAGGAGTGGTGAGCGCTGGTATTGCGTCATGACCCAGCCGCGGCGCGAGGCCTATGCGCGCGACAATCTCGAGCGGCAGGGTTTTCGCTGTTTTCTGCCCCTGTTGCGGCGAACCGTGCGCCATGCGCGCCGATGCGAAACCCGGCTCGTCGCTCTTTTCCCGCGCTATGCCTTTGTGGTGTTGGATCTCGAGCGCGATCGCTGGCGCTCGGTTCGCGGCACCTTCGGTGTAGCGCAGCTGCTCATGGACGGTGATCGGCCGCGGCCAGTGCCGGTGGGCGTCGTCGAGACGCTTTTGGCCTCGGCCGATGCCGCCGGGGCCGTTTCAGCCGGGCAGGAGCTGCGGGTCGGAGCCCGGGTGCGGATCTTAAATGGGCCGTTGGCCGATCGCCCGGGTGCGGATCTTAAATGGGCCGTTGGCCGATCGTCTGGCGACGGTGACGCGGCTCGATGAGCGGGGTCGCGTGGCGGTGCTGCTCGAGATCATGGGTGCTGAGCGCACCGTAGTGATGGCGCGGGAGGACCTCCTCCCACTGGCTTGAAGCGGCACGCCGGTTACACTCCGAAGCGTGCCGATGGGGAGTTCGACACGCCGGTGACGCCTCGTCACCCGGCGTGCGGTAGCTTTGGGAAGCCGTGATCCGCGAGGCTCTGGCGATCGCGCGCTTCGTGCTGTCCCATCCGGTGGGGCGGCGACGGCCGGTGCGCTGTCTTGTCGACACGCTGCGCTGGCAGCTTAGCGCCTCCGCGACGCCGCGCATGGTGCCCTTTGTAGACGGGGCGCGACTTTGGGCGCGCCGTGGCGAGACGGGTGTCACCGGGAACATCTATGTGGGCCTGCACGAATTCGCTGAGATGGCCGCCTGCACGAATTCGCTGAGATGGCCTTTGTGGTGCATCTGTTGCGTCCGGGCGAGCTGTTCGCCGACATCGGCGCCAACGCTGGGACCTACACTGTGCTCGCCGCTGCGGTCGCAGGCGCCCGTGTCGTTGCGGTCGAGCCTGTTCCGGATGCCGCCGACCGATTGCGGGCCAACCTGGAGCTGAACCAGGTGGCCGAGCGCGTGACGGTCCATCGGGTGGCGATCACGAACAGGCCGGGCACGGTGCGGTTCACGGCTGACGCGGATACCATCAACCGAATTGCTGCGGGCGAGGAAGACGGTCGTCATCTTATCGAAGTGCCCGCCACGACCTTGGACGGTCTCTTTGCAGCCGAGCCACCAAAAGTTTTGAAGATCGACGTCGAGGGGCACGAAGCTGCGGTACTTGAGGGCGCGCGCACGCTCCTTGCAACCGGTGCGATCATGGCCTTAGTGGTCGAGATGGGTGATAGGTCCAGCCGCGCTGCGGAGATCCTCCAGCGGGAACGCTACGCATCATTCTCTTATGATCCCTTCACCCGTTCTCTGCGCCCGCGGTTCGATCTCGGAAATGGCGGCAATGTGATCTGGGTGCGCGATCGAGCAGCGGTTGCGCACCGTCTGCGCGCTGCGCGGCCGATTTCAGTCAAGGGCTTGCGCATTTGACGCTTCTCTTCCTCAACCGCTTCTACGCGCCGGATGTGAGTGCCACGGCGCAGCTGTTGACCGATCTTGCCGAAGCACTCGCGGCGCAGGGCGAGCATGTCGTCGTGATCACGAGCAG
>JAUQQO010000016.1 GCA_030549795.1 Pseudomonadota bacterium
CGCTCTTTGCCATACCCGCTCCATCGTGTAGCAGCGGCAAAAGCGATGGTCGGAGAGGGGGCTCATGTCCAGCCTGTTCTGGCTCGAGGATCGGATCGCGCTCGTTACCGGTGCCTCGCGTGGGCTTGGTTTCGCGATGGCGGAGGCGCTCGCCGCCCATGGAGCGCGGGTGATCCTCAACGGTCGCAATCCCGAAACCGTAGCCGCCGCTGCCAAAAAGCTCACGGATCTCGGTTATCACGCGGAAGCTTTGGCTTTCGATGTCACCGATGCCAATGCGACCCTGGATGCGATCGAGAAGATTCGTGAAGTCTTCGGCAGGCTGGACATCCTCGTCAACAACGCCGGCATTCAGCACAGGGCACCGTTGACCGAGTGGACCGATGCCGATTTCGAGCGGCTGTTGCAGAGCCATCTCGTTTCGGCCTTTCGTCTCGCGCGCGAGGCAGCCAAGCTCATGATCCCGCAAGGGCGCGGGCGGATCATCGCCACCGGTTCGGTGATCGCCGTCCTCGCTCGGCCGACCATCCACGGCTATGTCGCCGCCAAGACTGGGCTGCACGGCCTTACCCGCTCGCTTGCGGCCGAGCTCGGGCCCAAGGGGATCACGGTCAACGCGATCGCGCCGGGCTATTTCGTAACCGATATGAACACGGCCCTGTTGGCCGATGAGGCCTTCAACGACTGGGTCAAAAAACGCACGCCCTTAGGACGCTGGGCACAGCCGCACGAGATCGCAGGCGCCGTCGTCTTTCTCGCTTCCGATGCCGCCTCCTACGTCAACGGCCATGTTCTCGTGGTCGACGGCGGCCTCTCGGTAACGCTTTAACCGCAGCCATAGCCCGCGCAGGCACCCCGCTTCGGCTCGGCCGAAAGAGTCGAACCCAGCCGGCTGAGCGCGTGGGCGAAGCGGGGCTTTGCGGATCCGCCGGGCCGCCTATCCTAGCGCGCGGGGATCGGGGGGAAGGCGCGGATGGTGGATGCGCCGCTTCTTGTGGGCATCGATGCCGGATCGAGCCGCATCCGGGCGGTGGCGTTCGCGCTCGATGGCCGCGTGGTGGCGCAGGCCGATCGCCCCACCCCCTACCGCCGCCCCGGCCCCGGCCTCGCCGAGCTCGACGCCGAGGAGCTGGTCGCGTGCACCGTCGCTACTTTGGGCGCGCTTGCGAAGGCTCTCGATGATCCGCGCCGGGTGGTCGGTCTTGCGGTTGCGAGCGTGGGCGAAGCGGGGGTGCTGCTCGACGCGCGGGATCAACCGCTCGCCCCGATCCTCGCCTGGTTCGACGCGCGTCCGAGCGCCGAGCGCCCGCGCGCCTTGGCTCAGCTGTCGGCTGAGCGCCTGGCGCAAGTGGCCGGGGTCACCCTCGATCCGATCTTGGGCCTACTCAAGCTCTTATGGTACGCGCGCAATTTGCCGGAAGCCTTCGCGCGCGCGCGAAGATGGCTGCACATCGCCGACTGGTTGGCCTTCCGTTTAGGCGGCGCGCCGGCAACCGATACGAGTTTAGCCTCACGCAGCGGCCTTTTGGACCTCGAGCGCGCGTGTTGGTCGGAGGAGCTCGCGCAATCCTTGGGTCTTTCGAGCGCGCTTTTGCCTGCCATCCTGCCCACGGGCACGCCCATCGGCACGCTGCGTCCCGAGCTCGCCGCCGCGATCGGGCTTTCGCCTGCGACCGTGATCGCGGTGGGCGGCTACGACCATGCGATGGGGGCATTGGCGGTTGGTGCCGAGGAGCCGGGAAGCGTGCTCGACAGCATGGGAACCGCCGAAGGTCTTCTCTTACCTCTTCGCGCGCCGGTCCTTAACGGGCGGCTCGCTGCCCACGGCTTCAACCAGATCCTCATCCACGCCGACCGCCCGATCGCCTGCGTGCTCACGGGTCTTGCCACCTCGGCTGCGGCGATCGACTGGGCGCATGCGCTGCTCGCACCCGCCCGCTCGCGCGAGGCGCTCCTTGCCGCGGCGGCTGCCGTTCCGCCCGGCGCTGGGGGTGTGTTCTTCGTACCGCATCTGCGCTTTGCGAGCCCACCGGCGCATGTCTGCGAGGCGCGCGGTGTCTTCTTCGGTTTGTCGACGCAAACAGATGCCGCCGTGCTCTTTCGCGCCGTACTCGAAGGAGTGGCGCTCGATTGGCAGCATATTTTGACCGCGCTGTGCGAAACGCTTGGAGAACCTTTGCCCGCGCGTATCCTCGCGATCGGTGGCGGTACCCGCAACGCGCTTCTCCTTACGATCAAGGCGAGTCTCGCCGGGCGGCCGATCGCTGCCGCCGAGATGCCAGAAGCCACGGCGCTTGGAGCGGCGCTCGCAGCTGGCCTGGGTGCCGGTCTTTTCCCGACCCTCGCTGCGGCGCGCGCGCACCTTCGGCTTCCCTTGCGCCAGGTCGATCCCGATCCGGCTTGGCCCTCGGCTCGGGCGCAGCGTCACCTTGCGCGCTATGGCGAGCTCGTGGCGGCGCTTGTACCGCTGCAGCGCCGCGCCGCAGCGTGGCGGGAGGAGGGGTGAGCGTGCCGTTGCCGCCCGCCGCGAATGTCAAGGCGAGTGCGGAGAGGGCTCGGGAAGCCGCAAGGCGGCGGCGAGGAGCGCGCGCGTCGCATCAGCGCGCGGCGCGGCGAGCAGCGCTTCGACCGGGCGGTCCTCGACGATACGGCCCGCGTCCATGACCAGAACGCGGTCGGCGACCGCGCGCACGAGCGCGAGATCATGGGTGATCACGAGCGTGGCGAGGTTCGTCTCGGCGCGCAGCCGCTCGATGAGATTGAGGATCTGGGCCCGAACCGAGAGATCGAGGGCGGAAGTGGGCTCATCGAGGACCAAAAGCCGGGGGCGGCTCGCAAGCGCCCGCGCGATCGCCACCCGTTGCCGCTGGCCGCCCGAGAGCTCGTGCGGAAAGCGCAGGGCGAGCGCGGGATCGAGCCCCACGGCGCGCAACAGTTCGCCCACCCGCACCTGAAGTTCTTCGCGTGGTGCGAGGTCGAAGGCGCGCAACGGATCGGCGAGCAGAGCACCCACCCGCCGTCTGGGGCCCAAGGCGGCGAGCGGATCTTGGAAGACCATCTGCAGCTCGGCGCGCAGCCGCCGCAAGGGCTCGCCGCGCAGGGCGAGGAGATCGCGGCCCAAGAAGTGGATGCGCCCGGCGTTCGGCTCGAGCAAACGCACGATGAGCCGAGCGAGTGTGCTCTTGCCCGCCCCCGACGCGCCGACGAGCGCCACCCGTTCGCCGGCATGGAGGGCGAAGCGGACGCCGGCAACGAGCGGCCGTGGTGCGCCGCGCGGTGAAAAGACGAGGTCTTCGACCTCGAGCAAAGGCGGAGGAGCGCTCACGGCGAAAAGAGATGACAGGCCACGCCATCGCGCGGCGTTCCCGTCCAACCCGGTGAGAAGGTGCGGCAGTGCGGCTGCGCGAACGCGCACCGGGGGGCGAAGGAGCAGCCGACGAGCGCGGCTTCGGGATCGGGAGGGGTCCCCGGGATCTCGGGCAGGGGGCGCGGCGGCGGCCGCGCGAGCGAGAGTGCCGCGGCGAGCAGGGCGCGCGTATAGGGGTGGCGCGGCGCACCGAGCACCCGCGCACTCGGCCCCGCTTCCACGCAGCGACCGGCGTAGAGCACGAGGATGCGGTCGGCGATGCGGGCAGCCACCGCGGGATCGTGGGTCACGAGGACAAGGGCCATGCCCCGCTCGCGCACGAGCGAGTCCAAGAGATCGAGGATCTGCGCTTGTGTCGCGGTGTCGAGAGCAGAGGTCGGCTCGTCGGCGAGCAAGAGTTTGGGGCCGGCGGCAATGGCGATGGCGATGGCGATGCGCTGACGCTCGCCACCCGAGAAGCGATGCGGGACGTCGCGGGCGCGCGCGCCCGCGGGCTCGATTCCGACCCGGCGCAGAAGCGCCACCGCTTGCGCGCGGGCAACACGCCAGGAGACGTCTTTGTGGAAGCGGATGGGCTCGGCGATCTGGGTCGCCACGTCCATCACCGGATCGAGGCTCGAGAAGGGATCTTGAAAGACGAAGCCTATGTCCTTGCCGGGAATCGGCCGTCGGCCGAGTGCGGGAAAGTCGAGGGTTCCCTCAACTTGCGCTTGGCGGTCGAGCAGGCCCGCGATCGCGAGGAGTGCGGTACTCTTGCCGGCGCCGCTTTCGCCCACAAGTGCCACCCGCTCGCCGGGATCGAGGACGAAATCAAAGCCGCGCAGCGCCCAGATCCGCCCTTTGTCGGCGGCAAAGCAGACGCGCAGCGCACGCACAGAGAGCAAAGGGATCGTGCTCACAGGGCGACCCGGCGGGCGGCGGTGGCCTCGGCGAAGCCTTCGCCCACGAGGTTGACCGCCAGTACGGTGAGCACGAGCAGCGCACCCGGCAACAGCGCAAGCCACGGTGCCGAGACCAAAACCGCGCGGCCTTCTGCGATCATCGCTCCCCAAGAGGCGCGGTTGGGATCGCCGAGGCCCAAAAAGGCGAGCGCCGCTTCGATGAGAATCGCTGCCGCTGCGGTGAGTGCCGCAAGCGGCACCACAGGCGGCAGCGCATTGGGCAGGACTTCCTTGACCGCTACCTGGGTGCGGGTGAGACCTGCGGTGATCGCCGCGAGCACGAAATCCGCGCGCTTAAGGCGCATCACTTCGGCGCGGATAAGGCGTGCCGGTGCCGGCCAGGAGGCGGCGGCGATGGCGAGCACGAGCGTCTCGAAGCCGGGTCCGATCACGCTCACAAGCGCAAGCGCAATGAGAAAACCGGGTACGATCTGGAAGGCCTCGGCTAGGCGCATCGAAACCTCATCCACAAAGCCGCCTGCAAAGCCGGCGAGAAGCCCGAGCGCGGTGCCGAAGAGCAAAGCAGCTGTAGTGGCGGTGAAGGCGACCGCAAGCGAGGTGCGGGCCCCGGCGAGCAAGCGGGCCAAGAGATCGCGCCCGAGCCGATCGGTCCCAAGCGGATGGGCGGGATCGACGAAAGGTGCGAGGAGCAAGGCTTGTGAGGGCGCATCCGGATCGCGCGGCCACACGAGCGGACCGGCGATCGCGAGCAGGCTCAAAAGCGCGAGCAAAAGCAAGCCCAGGACTGCCGTCGGCTCGCGAAGGAGCCGCAAAAGAGCCGTGGTCACGAGGGCGAGTCTGCGAGCTCAATCCTCGGGTCGAGCCACCCGTAGAGCAGGTCGACCGCGAGGTTGAGGATGATGACGAGGAGCGCACAGACGAGCACGACGCCCACGAGCAATGCGGGGTCGCGGTAGATGACCGCCTCGAAGGCGAGCCGACCGAGACCGGGTACGGCAAAGAGGCTCTCGACCACCACGCTTCCGCCCACCATGGAGGCACCGTGCACGCCGACGACGGTGACGAGCGGGACGAGAGCGTTGCGTGCCACATGGGCGAAGAGGAGCCGGCGACGCGGGATGCCCTTGGCGCGCGCGGCGCGCACGAAATCGCTGCGCCAGGCCTCGACCATGCCGGCGCGCAACACGCGCGCATAAAGCGCGGCGTACACGAGGCCTAAGGTGAGGACGGGCAAGACCATGTGTCGGGCGAGATCGCACAAGCGCGCAAGACCCCGATAGTCCGCCCCGATCGTCTCGATGCCGGCCGAGGGCAGCCAGCGAAGCCGCACGGCAAACAGCAAGACCAAGACGATGCCGAGCCAAAAGCTGGGGGTGGCGTTGAGCGCCAGCACGCAGGCGGAAGCGAGGCGGTCGCGCAGGCTTCCGGGGCGGCTGCCGGCAAGAAAGCCGAGGATCCCGCCGACAAGGAGAGCTACGGCCATAGCCGAGAAGGCGAGCAGAAGCGTGATCGGCAGCCGCTCGAGGAGGAGGGCGCGCACCGGCCGATTGAAGGTGAGCGAGATGCCGAGATCGCCCGTAGCCAGGCCGGCCAGATAGAGGAGGAAGCGTGTCCAGGGGGTCTTATCGAGACCCCAGCGCGCGCGCAGCTCGTGCAAAAAGCCGGCATCGCCGCCCAAGCTCGCGACATAGGCATCGACGGCATCACCCGGGGCGGCTTCGAGCAGCACGAAGCAGCCGGTGATCACGAGTGCGAGCACCAAGGGTGCGTGCGCGAGGCGCCGACGGACGAGCGCGAGCCCGGGGCTCATGACTCGAGCCAGCAGTCGGCCCAGTTGGAGACCGCCCAGCGCGGGTTGGTGGCGACGTTGCGCACGCGCGTGCGCGCAACCGTAAGGAAGGTGAACTCGCATACCGGGATGAGCGGCAGGTCTTCCATGGCGAGCTTTTGGAAACGCCGGTAAAGGGCGGCACGCTCGGCGGGGTCGAGGGCGCGCGCAGCAGCGCGGATCACGGCGTCCATCTCGGGATTGGCGTAGCCGTACTGGTTCGAGAACGGCACCCCGGGCGGCAAACCGCTCTCGTAGAGAATGGTGGTCGAGATCGCGGGATCGTTGCGGTACACGGGCGAGCCGATGGCGAGATCGAAGGCGTGGTCGGTATAGACCGCCTTTTGGTGCCCAGCTGGATCCTTGATCACAAGGCGCGCCTCGATCCCGATCGCCTTGAGCGCTTCGCGCAGATATTCGCCCATCTGGCGGGTCTGCTCGAACCAGGGCGCGGGCAAGAGATCGACGCGGAAGCGCACGCCATCGGCCTGGCGCGGGTAGCCCGCCTCGTCGAGCAGGGCTTCCGCGCGCTTGCGATCGAAGGGATAGCTCGGCACCTCGTCGGTAAAAAAGGTCGTATCGAAGCGCGGCACGGGGCCCGTGGCCGGTTTGGCCCAGCCGAGGAAGATGGCGCGCACCACGAACTCGCGGTCGATGGCATGGGCAATAGCCCGGCGCACGCGCACATCCGACAGTTCCTTGCGCCGATGGTTGATCTCGACGGTGAGCTGATAGGTGATGCCCTCATAGCCCTTGTCGATCACCGCGATGCCGGGGACGGCGGCAAGGCGCTTTAGGTCGGCCAAGGGCACCGCCGAGAAGGCGGCCAAGTCGATTTCGCCGGCTTCGAGGGCGGCAGCAATGGCGCCGCGATCGGGCAGCACGCGATAGACGATGCCATCAAGCCAGGGCAAAGGCGCACCCCAATAATCGGGGTTGCGCTCGAGGCGGTAAAACTGGCCGGGCCGATGCTCGACGAAGCGGAAGGGGCCGGTTCCGATCAGTTTCTGATTGTGCGGATTGGTGAGCACATCAGTGCCCGCGAAGAGGTGCCGCGGCACGACGGCGGTCAACGCCGGAAGCGCGTTGGCGACGAGCTGAACGGGGGTGGGGGCGGAAAAGCGCAGGATCGCGGTTGAGGGATCGGGCGTGTCGACCGCCTCGAGATCCTTAAAGAAAGCGCGGCCCAAATTCTGGTGCTTCTTCCACAGCTCGAGCGCGCAAAAGGCGACATCGGCGCTCGAAAAGGGCGTGCCGTCGTGGAAGCGCACATCCGATCGCAAGCGGAACGTCACGCTCAGGCCGTCGGGCGAGCCCTCCCAAGCGAGCGCAAGGCGCGGCTCGAGCCCGCCTTGGCCATAGGCCATTTCGGCCAAGGGCTCGATCACCTTGCTCGCGACGAAGAACACGCCATTGGAGGCGACGAGGGCCGGGTTGAGGTTGCGCGGCTCCGTGTCGGCTGCGACCACGAGCACACCACCACGGCGCGGCGGCTCGGCGCGCGCGATGCCAGCCGGCGCGAGAGCAGAGAGAAGCGAACAGGCGAGCAGCTCACGACGGCGCAAGGTCATGGCGAAGCGGAAAATCCCAGTTGCGGGTGCGATGGTTGCGCTTGGCGTGCGCCGGCGAGCATGCCAAATTGGCGAAGGGTGATAACGACCATTCGTGCGTGCAAGAGGGGGGCCAAGCATGCAGCGGCGTACGGTTCTTGCGGGTCTTGCCACGGTTCCGATCTTCGCCCGAACGGTGTGGGCGCAGGCCCCGACTGGGCCGCACAGTCTGCCTCCGCTTCCCTATCCGACCAACGCTCTTGAGCCCCACATCGACACGCGCACGATGGAGCTCCACCACGGCGCCCATCATCGCGCGTACGTGAACAACCTCAACGCCGCGCTCAAAGACCATGGCGAGGCGGCGAAGCTGCCGCTCCATGAGCTCTTGGCCAAGCTCGCCGAGCTGCCCGAGAGCATTCGCACAGCGGTGCGCAACAACGGCGGTGGCCATGCCAACCACACCATGTTCTGGCAGGTCATGGGGCCGGGCGGTGGCCAGCCCTCGGGCGCGCTCAAGGAAGCGATCGACCGCGACTTCGGCGGTCTCGAGAAGCTGCAGGAGCAGTTCAACGCGGCAGGCCTGCGGGTGTTCGGCTCCGGTTGGGTGTTCGTCACCGTGGATCAAGCCGGCAAGCTCGCCATCGTCACCCGGCCCAACCAGGACACGCCACTTATGGAAGGTGGCCGCGTGCTCTTCGGCAACGATGTTTGGGAGCACGCCTATTATCTCAAATATCAGAACCGCCGCGGCGATTATTTAAAGGCCTGGTGGAATGTCGTGAATTGGGCCGAAGTGGGCAAGCGCTACGAGGCGGCCAAGGCAGGCACGCTCGCGATCTGAGCCGAAAGCCGGTGGGAGGTGCTCAAGCGCCTGCGCCACCGGTTTTGTCGTCGGCCCCCGGCGGCGGCGAGGCGAGGGCACTCAAGCCAGGGCGTCGAGCGCCTGCAGCACCCGGTCGCCCATCTCGGAGGTCGAGACGCGCGTGCAGCCGGGCTGCATGATGTCCGCTGTGCGGTAGCCGGCATCGAGCGTGCGCGCCACTGCCCGCTCCAGGCGATCGGCTTCAGCCGGCAAGTCCAAGCTATAGCGCAGGAGCATGGCGAAGGAGAGGATGCAGGCGAGGGGATTGGCGATCCCTTTGCCGGCGATGTCGGGAGCGCTGCCGTGCACAGGCTCGTAAAGCGCCGGGCGGCGGCCATCGGGGCGGGGTGCGCCGAGCGAGGCAGAAGGCAGCATGCCCAAAGAGCCGGTGAGCATCGCCGCGCAGTCCGACAAGAGATCGCCGAAGAGATTGTCGGTGACGATCACATCGAACTGCTTGGGATAGCGCACGAGCTGCATGGCGCAGTTGTCGGCGTACATGTGCTCGAGGGCGACGTCGGGAAACTCGCGATCGTGCACCGCTTGCACGACCTCGCGCCAGAGCACGCCCGTGTACATGACATTGGCTTTTTCGACCGAGGTCACCTTGTTCTTGCGCTTGCGCGCGAGCTCGAAGGCGACGCGCGCGATCCGCTCGATCTCGCCCGTGGTGTAGACTTGGGTGTCGATAGCGCGTTTTTGGCCATCAGGTAGTGTTTCGATGCCGCGCGGCTCACCGAAATAGACACCACCTGTGAGCTCGCGCAAAATCATGATGTCGAGCCCTTCGACCAGTTCGCGCTTGAGCGTGGAAGCATCGGCCAGTGCCGGGAAGACCACCGCCGGGCGCAGATTGGCGAACAGCCCCAGTTCTTTGCGCAAGCGCAACAAGCCGCGTTCGGGTTTTTTTTCGAAGGGCAGCGAATCGTATTGGGGACCGCCGACGGCTCCGAACATGACGGTGCCGATCGCCTTCGCCTTGGCGAGGGTCTCTTCGGTCAAGGGCACTCCGAAGCGGTCGATCGCCGCCCCGCCGACCACGTCCTCTTCGACTCGGATCGCCAGTTGGCGGCGCGCGTACCAGCCGATGACCCGCCGCACCTCGGCCATCACTTCGGGGCCGATACCGTCACCGGGAAGAAAGAGGATCGTGCGCTCGCTCATTCGTCGTCCTCGCGGATCGCACCCCGCACGGGCGGACTTTCACACCGCACATCGCCGGGGAAAGGGCGGAAAGGGAAAGGCTTAAGCCGGCTGCGGGTCGAGCCAGGGGAATTCGCGCCGGCGACGCTCCTCGAAGGCGGCGATGGCATCGAGGTGCTGCAGCGTGAGCCCGATATCGTCGAGCCCGTTCAACAGGCAATGCCGCCTGAAGGGATCGATCGCAAAGCGCACCACGGCTTTCGATGGCGTGCGGATCTCTTGCGCCTCGAGATCGACCTCGAAGGTCGGATCCTCGGCCTCTTCGGCTTCGCGCATGAGGGCTGCGACTTGGTCTTTGTCCAAGGTGACCAAGAGCATGCCATTTTTGAAGGCATTGTTGTAGAAAATGTCGGCGAAAGAGGGGGCGATCACGCAGCGGATGCCGAAGTCCAACAATGCCCAAGGCGCGTGCTCGCGCGAGCTACCGCAGCCGAAGTTCTCGCCGGTGATCAAGATCTTGGCGTTGCGATATTTGGGTTTGTTCAAGACGAAATCGGGGCGCTCGTTCCCCTCGTCATCGTAGCGCAGGGATTCGAAGAGCGCCACGCCGAGGCCCGTGCGCTTGATGGTCTTGAGGTGCCGAGCCGGGATGATCTGATCGGTATCGACGTTGATGAGCGGCAAGGGCGCCGCGACACCGCGTAGCTTGGTGAAGGGTTGCATGGTTGCCGTTCCGGATCGAGGGCTTCTGCTGCTTAGGCAGTTCGCGTCCGTTCGACAACCCCATGAGCGCGGAAAGCGGGCGCGTTTTACGCCGCGCCTGCGCCTTCCAGAAGGCGCCGCGCCACCACTTGCGCCTGGATCTCGGCGGCGCCTTCGAAGATGTTGAGGATGCGGGCATCGCACAAGATCCGCGAGATCGGATATTCGAGCGCGTAGCCGTTGCCCCCGTGGACTTGTAGCGCTTGGTCGGCGGCCATCCAGGCGACCTGTGCGGCCAGAAGCTTGGCGAGGCCGGCCTCGAGATCGCAGCGCTTGCCCGCGTCCTTGGCGCGCGCGGCGGACAGTGTCAGCTGGCGGGCGAGCTGGGTTTCCACGGCTGCCCAGGCGAGCTTTTGGTGCACGCGCGGGAAGGCGATGATCGGCTTGCCGAACTGCGCGCGCGCGCGGGCATAAGAGAGCCCCTCCTCGATCGCCGCCACGGCCACGCCCACGGCGCGTGCCGCGGTTTGAATGCGCGCGCTCTCGAAAGTGGCCATGAGCTGCTTGAACCCCTGGCCTTCCACGCCGCCCAAGAGGTTCTCAGCGGGCACTTTGAAGCGGTCGAAGGAGAGCGTGTACTCCTTCATGCCGCGGTAGCCGAGGACCGGGATCTCACCGCCCGAAAGCCCGGCAACGGGGAAGGGATCGGCATCGGTGCCGCGCGGCTTCTCGGCGAGTAGGATGGAAAGGCCTTTGTGACCGCGCTCGGGCCGCGTGCGGCAGAGGATGGTCATGAAATCTGCCCGCGCGGCATGGGTGATCCAGGTCTTCTGACCGGTCACGTACCAATAACCGTCTTCCAGCACTGCGCGGGTTTCGAGATTAGCCAGATCAGAGCCTACGTTGGGCTCGGTGAACACCGCGGTTGGGATGAGCGCACCGCAAGCAAGCTTGGGCAGATAGCGCGCCTTCTGTTCAGCCGTGCCCGCGCTCGCGATGAGTTCGCCTGCGATCTCGTTGCGGGTGGGCAAAGAGCCGACACCCAAATAGCCGCGCGAGAGTTCCTCGCTCGCGCAGCACATCGCAACCTTGCTCATCCCGAGCCCGCCGAAGTGCTCGGGAACGGTAAGACCAAAGACGCCGAGCTCGGCGAGCTCGGCCAGCACCGCATCGGGGATGAGCAGGTCCTTTTGGTGCCAGAGCTGGGCGTAAGGGCGGATCTTCTCGTCTGCGAAGCGCCGCAGCTGGGCGACCATGAGCTCGAGGCTCTCGTCCTCGAGCCCGGGATCGCCGAGGGCACCCGGCTCTAAGAGCTCGGCGAGGAGCCGCCGCAGCTCGGGGCGACCACCCTCGTGGATGAGCGCCCGCACATGCGGCTGCGCGAGCGCGGCGAGGTCGGCCTCATCAAGCCCGAGCTCGTGCGGGCGCACGATCTCGCCCTGCGCCATCGGCCAGCCGCCCGCAAGTCGGGCCAGATATTCGGAAAAACCCCACGCGAGCTGGATGCGCTCGCGCTTGCCGAGGCGGTTGGCTTCGGCGAGCCGTCGCGCCCACTCGAAGAGAGCTTCGAGGGCGCGCAGGTGCACCTCGAGCCAGGCGAGACCGTGCGCAGCATGTTGGTTCTGTTCGAGCCGTTCCTGATCCACTCGGCCGGTCGGCGCCAAGCGGGCGGCGAGCCGCTCGCGCGCCCGGTCGCGAACGTCGCGTGCCGCGGCCAGTGCCGCAGCGCAGCTCTCGAACAGCTGCGCTGCCGTTGCGTCGCGTTCGCCGGTGATGTCGAGCATGGCCCGTCTCTCCGCCCGCGCGCCCGCTGTGGCCTTTAGTCTTCGAGCGCCTCTTCGAGGGTGCGCATGCCCGGCCGTTTGGCCTGCACCAGCACCGCCATGTTGCCGGGCTTGTGCTGGTTCTTCCACATCTTCACATGCGCGCGCGGGATGTCGTGCCAGGCGAAGACCTCGCTCATACAGGGATCGACCTGACGGTTGATGACGAAGCGGTTGGCGGCACTCGCCTGCTTGAGGTTGGCGAAGTGGCTCCCTTGCACCCGCTTCTGCCGCATCCACAGATAGCGCGCATCGAGGGTGAGTTTATAGCCGGTGGTGCCGGCGCAGATCACCACCATTCCGCCGCGTTTGACGACGAACGTCGAAACCGGGAAGGTCGCGGCACCGGGGTGCTCGAAGACGATATCGACGTCGACTTTGCCGGTGATATCCCAGATCGCCTTACCGAAACGCTTGGCTTCCGCGAGCCATTTGCCGTACGCTTCTCTGTCCATGGGATCCGGCATCTCGCCCCAGCAGTTGAACTGGGCGCGGTTGATGACGCCCTTGGCCCCCAAGGACATCACGAACTCGCGCTTGTCCTCATCCGAAATCACGCCGATGGCATTGGCACCCGAGGCGGCGATGAGTTGCACCGCCATCGAGCCGAGACCGCCGGCCGCCCCCCACACGAGCACATTGTCGCCGGGCTTGAGGGTGTGCGGCGGATGGCCGAAGAGCATGCGGTAGGCGGTGGCGAGGGTGAGGACGTAGCAGCCCGACTCCTCCCAGGTGAGGTGTTTGGGCCGCGGCATCAGCTGGCGCGACTGCACGCGACAGAATTGGGCGAAGGAGCCATCCGGGGTCTCGTAGCCCCAGATGCGCTGGGAGGGCGAGAGCATGGGATCGCCCCCGTTGCACTCCTCATCGTCCCCGTCGTCCTGGTTACAATGGATGACGACCTCGTCGCCCACTTTCCAGCGTTTTACCTTCGAGCCCACCGCCCACACGATGCCGGCGGCATCCGACCCGGCGATGTGGAACGGCTGCTTGTGCACATCGAGCGGTGAAATGGGAATGCCGAGGCACGCCCACACGCCGTTGTAGTTGACCCCGGCTGCCATCACCATGACGAGGCATTCGTCCTCGCCGATCTCATGGGTGGGGACGATCTCCTGCTGCATGGCGGTCATGGGATCGCCATGCCGCTCCTTGCGGATCACCCACGCCCACATGTTGCGCGGCACATGGCCTAAGGGCGGGATCTCGCCGATGGCGTAGAGATCCTTGGTGACGATGCGGTTGACCATCGGCGCAGCGGGCTCGCGGTGGATGGGGATGACCTGGGCGCTCGCCGAGGGGCTTGCCCCCGCCGCTTCGCCCGCCGCGCGCTCCCCCGCCGCTGGCGCGGCAGGGCCCACCGCGCTTGCGCTCGCGCTCACTTGACCGTCGGTGCCGGTGGCGGCGGCGACGTCCTCGAAGAAATCCGACGGCTCGAGCGGGATGCCCTCGCGCCGCGCGATGGCGAGCAGCTCCTCTTGTCGGCGGGCCGGGATCGCCCCGCGCCGCACCCAGCCCGAGACCGCCGTCTGCCAGATGCCCAACAGCTCTGCCACCCGCTGCTGCGAGCCGAACTTGGCGATGATCCGCTCGACGTTCTGCCTGCTCATGCGCGCCCTCCCGCATCGGCGTCAGCAGCGTGTCACGAAAGATGCTGGGCGTCAATAACGTTTTGTGTTTGACGCGCTGCAGCACGCATGTTAGGGAGCGGTTGGGATCACTCAAGCTGCGATGGCGGAGGAGACCATGGCCGAGGGAGGCACCGGGAGGCGGGAACCACGGCGCGATCCGCCCTGGCTGTTCCGCACCTATGCCGGGCACAGCTCGGCGCGCGCCTCCAACGCGCTCTTCCGCCAGAACCTCGCCAAGGGTCAAACCGGGCTCTCGATCGCCTTCGATCTGCCGACCCAGACCGGCTATGACAGCGATCATCCGCTGGCAAAGGGCGAAGTGGGCAAGGTCGGGGTGCCCATCTGTTCGATCGCGGATATGGAGGTGTTGTTCGAGGGGATTCCGCTCGCGCGCATGAACACCTCGATGACCATCAACGCCACCGCGATCTGGTTGTTGGCCCTCTACATCGCGGTCGCCGAACGGCAGGGCGCAGCGCGCGCTGAGCTTGCCGGCACCACGCAAAATGACATCATCAAAGAATATTTGGCGCGCGGCACCTACATCTTCCCGCCCGGGCCGTCGCTGAAGCTCACAACCGACCTCATCGTCTTCACCGCGCGCGAGATGCCGCGCTGGAACCCGATCAACGTCTGCTCCTATCACCTGCAGGAAGCGGGGGCGACGCCGGTCCAAGAGATCGCCTATGCACTGGCAACGGCGATCTGCGTGCTCGATGCGGTCAAAGCCTCGGGGCAGATCGCACCGGAAGATCTCCCGAAAGTGGTGGGGCGAATGTCGTTTTTCGTCAACGCCGGCATTCGCTTTATTACCGAAATGTGCAAGATGCGCGCGTTCACCCGTCTTTGGGATAAGATCACGCGCGAGCGCTACGGGGTAGAAGATCCCAAACTGCGACTGTTTCGCTACGGTGTGCAGGTCAACTCCTTGGGTCTTACCGAGCAGCAGCCGGAAAACAACGTCTACCGCATCTTGCTCGAAGCCTTGGGGGTGACCCTTTCCCGGCGCGCCCGCTGCCGGGCGCTGCAGCTGCCGGCGTGGAACGAGGCGCTCGGATTGCCGCGCCCGTGGGACCAACAATGGTCGCTGCGCCTTCAACAGATTTTGGCATACGAGACCGATCTGCTCGAGTTCGAGGACATTTTCGACGGTTCGCCGGTGATCGAAGCGAAAGTGCGCGAGCTCGAAGAACAAGCGCTCGCCGAATTGGCCCGCGTGGAAGCGATGGGCGGGGCGATCGCGGCGGTGGAAAGCGGCTATATGAAGGCGCGGCTCGTCGAGAGCAACACGAAACGTGTTGCGGCGATCGCGTCGGGCGAGCTCAAGGTGGTGGGGGTGAACTGTTTCACCGAGAGCGAGCCCTCGCCCTTGACCGCCGACGGCGGCGGCTTTTTGGCCGTCGATCCGCGCGCGGAAGAGGAGCAGATCGCGCGCCTTAAGGCGCATCGCGAGCGCCGTGACGCGCGAGCCGTCGCCAATGCCCTTGCTGCGCTGCGCCAAGCCGCGCAGGAGGGCCGCAACCTGGTTCCCCCCTCGATCGAATGCGCCAAGGCCGGAGTGACCACCGGCGAATGGGCACAGGTGTTGCGCGAGGTGTTCGGCGAGTACCGCGCACCGACGGGTGTTGGGGCGGTTGTCGGCGTCGAAGCCGATCTCTTGGCGCCGGTGCGGGCGAAAGTCGAAGAGGCGAGCCGCCGGCTCGGCCGTCGGCTCAAGATCCTGGTCGGCAAACCGGGCCTCGATGGTCATTCCAACGGCGCCGAACAGATCGCGGTGGCGGCGCGCGATTGCGGCATGGAAGTGGTCTACGACGGCATCCGCCTCACCCCGGCGCGCATCGCGACCACTGCCCTCGAAGAGGGCGTGCACGTGGTCGGCCTTTCCATTCTCTCGGGCTCGCACGAGCCGCTCGTGCGCGAAGTGCTCGAGCGCATGCGGGCTCTTGGCATTGGGGAGGTGCCGGTGGTGGTAGGAGGCATCATTCCCCCGGCCGATGCCGACCGGCTGCGCGCGCTCGGTGTGGCGCGGGTCTATACGCCCAAGGACTATCGGGTCGACCAGATCATGGCGGATATCGTCGACATCGCGCTCTCGGCCAGGCGCAAGGCGGCCTAAAGCGATCCCGGCATAAGATCGCGCCCGCGTTTGCGACGGTTGCTCGCTCCCTTGCAGCCCTGCACGATGGCCGCAACGCGCAGGGAGGCTTAAGCGATGGACGAGATCCGCGTCGCCACCTTCGACGGCCCGGGGGCCAAGCCGGTGATTCGCACCGTGCCCAAGCCAGCCGTGCCGAAAAAGGCGGCGCTCATCCGCATCGCCTGCTGTGGGGTGTGCGGCACCGACCTCCACATCCTCAAAGGGCACTGGCCCAAGCCCCTGCCCTGGCCGTTCACGCTCGGCCACGAGCTCGCCGGTGTCATCGTCGAGAAGGGCCCGGACCTTGAAACCGACTGGACCGGACAGAAGCTCGAGGTCGGCTCGAAGGTCATGCTGCCGCCCTTGATGCCCTGCGGCAGCTGCGATTGGTGCCGGCGCTATCCCGAGCACGCCAACAAATGCTTAACCCCGGTCTATTACGGCCGCTACATCGGCTTCGATAAACCACCCCATCTGTGGGGTGGTTGGGCCGAGATGGTCTATGTCGATCTCGACATGTTCCCCGGCACCAAGATTTATAAGCTCCCTGACGACATGCCGCTTCTTTTGGGGTCGCTCTCCGAGCCCTTGACCTCCTGCATCCGCGGCTTCGAGCGCGCCAAAAAAGTGGGCGGATTTCCCTGGGGTGCGTCGGTCGTCATCCAGGGCACGGGCCCCATCGGCATCCTCGCCATCGCCGCCGCCTACGAGATGGGCGCCGGCCGGGTGATCGCCGTTGGTGCACCCGAAAAACCGCGGCTCGAGCTCGCCCGCGCGTTCGGGGCGGTTGGCACCGTCAACATCGAGGAGCTGCGCACGCCCGAAGAGCGGATCCGCCGCGTGCGCGAGCTCGTGGGTGGCTATGGGGCGGATGTGGTCATGGACTGCTCGGGTCATCCCAGTGCCGGACCCGAGGGGATCGAGTTCTTGCGCGATGGTGGCGTCTATATCGAAATGGGCCAGTTCACCGATGCCGGACCGATCCTCACCAACTGGCACCGCATCTGCACCAAGGATGTGACGATCCTCGGTTCCTGGGGCTTTACCGCCAACGACATCCCCTTGGGCATCCGCATGCTCGATCGGGCCCGCGACCGCTATCCCTGGCGATCGATGCAGACTCTCTTCCCCTTCGATGAAGAGGGCGTGCAGGCGGCGATCGACGCCGCCAATGCGATGCGTGCGGTCAAAGCGACGATCGTCCCCAACGCCGAGTTGCTCGCCCTTTAAGACCGCTGCCCGGTCACGCGGGCAGGGAGCCTTCGCTGCAAGGCGCCGGGCTGGGAAGTTGTAAGGCCGCCCGGCCACGCGGTCACAGAGCCTTCCGCAAACGCCGATCTCGCGCGATGTTCGCCCGCGGTGCAGCGAAAGACACGGGGCGAGCAAGCGAGAGCGGGGGGTGCCGTCTGTGCCGACGATGCGTGCGATGCTGCTCGATGAGCCGGGCCGGCCGCTGCGGCTGGTCGCGCTGCCGATTCCCGAGCCGCAGCCGGGCGAGGTCCTCGTGCGCGTGCGCGCCTGTGGGGTGTGCCGGACCGATCTGCACCTCGTCGATGGCGAGCTTCCCGACCCCAAGCTGCCGATCATCCCCGGGCACGAGATCGTGGGGGAAGTGGCGGCGCTCGGAGAAGGCGTTGAGGGGCTGACCCTCGGCCAGCGGGTGGGGGTGCCGTGGCTCGCGCGCACTTGTGGAATGTGCCGCTTCTGTTCGAGCGGGCGCGAGAACTTGTGCGATTCGCCGCTCTTTACCGGCTATACCCGCGATGGCGGCTATGCCGAGTACACGGTCGCCGATGCCCGCTTCTGTTTTCCGTTACCCGCGGGCGATCCGATCGCCCAGGCACCGCTCCTCTGCGCCGGGCTCATCGGCTACCGCGCCTACCGCATGGCCGGCGCGGCGAAGCGGCTCGGCATCTACGGCTTCGGGGCGGCGGCCCACATCCTCGCGCAGATCGCGCGCGCGGACGGTTGCGCGGTCTACGCCTTCACCCGCCCGGGCGATGCGGCGGCACAGGCGTTCGCGCGCGAGCTCGGTGCGGTGTGGGCGGGCAACAGCGACGAGCTGCCGCCCGAGCGGCTCGATGCGGCGATTGTCTTTGCGCCGGTGGGCGCACTCGTGCCCTTGGCCCTACGCGCGGTCGACAAGGGCGGGGTGGTGGTCCTGGGCGGCATCCACATGAGCGACATCCCCTCCTTTCCCTATCGCATCCTGTGGGAAGAGCGCGTCGTGCGCTCGGTCGCCAACCTCACCCGCGCCGACGGGCTCGGTCTCTTCGCTAAGCTTGAGCAACTTTCGGTGGAAACACACACCGTCCGATTCCGGCTCGAAGAAGCGAACGCAGCCCTCGACGCGCTGCGCGCGGGTCGTTTGCAGGGGGCAGCCGTGCTGGTAATCTGAGTGCGAGGCCTCCGATCGCTCTGAGATCGACGCGTCGGAGAAAAGGGAGGACGTCGGCTTGTGGACAAGCTCCAGCGCGTCCGCGAGGCGCTCGCCGACAGCGATGTCTTCGGTTGTCTGACCGATGAGGAGATTGACCGGCTTTTGAGCTTGGGCACCCTTGTTAGAGTGCCAGCCGGCAAAGTGATCTTCCAAAAAGGCGATCCCGGCGACAGCCTGGCGGTCGTGGTCAGCGGGCGGGTGCGGATCGGCACGCTTACCCCCGAGGGCCGCGAAGCGGTGCTCAATTTCATCGAGCCCGGCGAGACCTTCGGCGAGATGGCGCTTCTTGATGGCAAGCCGCGCAGCGCCGACGCCACCGCGATCGAGGCGTGCGAGCTCTTCTGTCTTAAGCGCCGGGATGTGCTCGCCTTTCTCGCCGCCCATCCCGACGTCGCGCTACGAGTGATCGGCCTGCTCTGCCAGCGGCTGCGGCGCGCCACCGAAATGGTCGAGGATGCGGCGCTGCGCAGCATGGGGCCGCGCATCGCGCGCGCGCTGTTGCGCCTCGCAGCCGATCATGGGCGCGAAATCGCAGGCGGTGTGCGGATCGAGCTGGACTTGAGCCAGCGCGAACTCGGCGCTTATTGCGGACTCGCGCGCGAGAACGTGAGCCGCCAGCTCGCGCTCTGGCGCGATGCCGGGTTGATCGGCAAAGAGGGACGGCGCCTTGTGTTGCGCGACCGCGCAGCGCTCGCGCGCATCGCCGCCGAAAGCCGCTGAGGCGAACAACGGGGAGAATTCGGTTGATCCGGCGCGAGAGGCTGATCGTCGAGACCCGCGGGCGCGGTTTTCGCGATCTTACCGCGCGGGTGCGCGAGGCGGTGGCGCGTCTTGCCGGTGATTGCGACGGGCTCGCGCATCTGTTCTGCCGCCACACGAGCTGCTCGCTCATCATTACCGAGAACGCCGATCCCGACGTGCGCGGCGATCTCGAGCGGCTCGCGCGGCGCTGGGCGCCCGATGGCGATCCTATTTACGCCCATGAGCTCGAGGGGCCGGATGATATGGCCGCGCACGCCCGCACGGTGCTAACCGGCTGCGAGCTCACCCTGCCCATCGAGAAGGGGCGTCTTCTGCTCGGCACCTGGCAGGGCATCTTTTTGTGGGAGCATCGCACCACCCCGCACGAGCGCGAGCTCGTGTTGACCGTGTACAGCTGAAGGCCGCGCGCGTTCGATCCTTTCGCTGCCGACCGCGCTTTTGAGACCGGAGACCCCACGTGAGCGACCTTCCCGTCCTTAGGCTCGAGATCGGTTCCGTTGTGCTCACCGCCGATCTCTTCGATACCCCGACCGCGCGCGCGATTGCCCGCGCCGTACCGTTCGAATCGCGCGCCCAGAGATGGGGTGAAGAGGTCTATTTCGCGGTGCCGGTCGAAGCGGCGCGCGAAGCGGATGCGCGCGATGTGGTGGAGCCGGGCGAACTCGCCTTCTGGGTGGAAGGGCGGTCGATCGCCATCGCCTTCGGCCGCACTCCAGTATCGCGCGGCAACGAATGTCGGCTGGTCGCTCCGGTCAACATCTGGGGGCGGGCGCGCGAGGACGTGCGCGCGCTCAAGGTGGTTCGGCCCGGCGATCGCATCCGCGTCGCGCCGGGAGCATGAGCTCTATGGCGAGCCCGTCCCACAGCGTGCGCCCGGCCACCCTGCTCGCGCAGCTCGCAGGTGCGATCGACGAGGCAACGGGCGGACTCGTCCCGGCCTTGCAAGCCTCCACCACGTTCCTGCGCGATCCCGACAATCGCTACCGGCGCGGCTTCGATTACGGGCGCGACGCCAACCCGCTTACCCGTCTGTTCGAATCGGTGCTCGCCGCGCTCGAAGGGGGTGCCGCGGCGCGCGCCTTCGCCTCGGGCATGGCAGCCATGACGGCGGTTCTGCGCACCTTGCCTGAGGGTGCGCATGTGGTGGCCCCGCGCGTGATGTATTGGGGTTTGCGCAAGTGGCTGCAAAAGGCGGCAGCACGCAACCGGCTCTGTGTCGACTTCGTGCCGATCGACGATCTCGATGCCGTCCGTGCGGCGCTTCGGCCGGGGGTGACGCAACTTTTGTGGGTCGAAACCCCCGCCAATCCGACCTGGGTGGTGGCCGATCTCGCTGCGCTCGCCGAGCTCGCGCACTGGGCGGGGGCGCGTTTTGTCGTCGACAACACGGTGCCGACCCCGCTTTTGACCCGCCCGATCGCGTTCGGGGCCGATCTCGTCGTCCACAGCGCCACCAAATACCTCAACGGCCACAGCGATGTGGTGGCAGGTGTGGTCGTCACGGCGCGCGAGGACGAATTCTGGGCCGAGCTCTGTCGCATCCGCCACGACGAGGGGGCGATCCTTGGCCCCTTCGAGGCCTGGCTCTTGCTGCGCGGGCTGCGCACGCTCGCGGTGCGGCTCGCCCGCCAGTGCGCTTCTGCCCTGCAGCTCGCCGCCGCGCTCGAAGGGCATCCGGCGCTCGCGCGGGTGCTCTATCCCGGGCTCGCGAGCCACAAAGGCCACACCATCGCCGCGCGGCAGATGCAGGGCGGGTTCGGCGGCATGCTCTCGATCGTGGTGCGGGGAGGAGCGGAAGCGGCGATCGCCGCTGCGGCGGCGGTGCGGATCTGGAAACGGGCGACCTCCTTGGGCGGGGTCGAGAGCCTGATCGAACACCGCGCCTCGATCGAGGGCGAGGACAGCCCGGCACCGCCCGGGCTCTTGCGTCTTTCGGTCGGGCTCGAGGATTGGCGCGATCTCTTGGCCGATCTCGAGGGCGCGCTCGCGCGCACGGGTTAGGCAAAGCGTATCCTCACGCCCGCATCCTCGTCCCCCGGCCGCGCTTTAGGCGAGAAGCGAGCGCGACGGCCACTCAACCTTCGACCGAAAAGCGCTGGCTGCGCGCTGGATAGAACGGAAGGCAAGGGGTCAAGCGGCGCATACCGCGCTTGCAAAGCTGGCCGCGCAGTTAGGCGTTTGGGCGCCCGTACGAGCGCGTTCGGATGCGGGGTTGGTTCCGTTTGTTCGCGGCCGCATCGCTCGCGTAGGGACAGAGCTTTCGCACCGACCGCGCAAGGGGCAGCAAATGGCCCCACTCTTCCCGACTTACGCTTTCTGGCCTCACGCCACGGCGGCTTGGAACATCGTCTTTTGGGCGCGCTGTTATCAGGGCCCGCCGGCTTTGCCGCGCGCGTGCAAGAACGCGCCCAGCGCGTGAACCGATGCCGCACGCGCCTCACCGTCGGCACGCCGAGCCGAAGCGAACCCGCAGGCCCGGTTCCGTTCCGGCACCCTCTCGGTCGGCGCGGGCCTGCGCGTGCGCAGCGGTTCCACACCGAGGATCGTGACGCTATGTGCCGTGGTTGCCCGTGGGCGGGTAGCCAAAGGGGAGTGCGCGCCCGTGACCGTCCGTGCTGTCGTCTGTCATGCCGCTTTCGATCTGCGCGTCGAGGAGCGCCCGTTACCTCCGCTCGAGCCGCACCAGGTGCGGGTTAAGCTCGCCGCGGCTGGTATTTGCGGCTCGGATCTGCACTATTATCACGAAGGTGGCATCGGTGATTTCCCAATCCTGGAGCCGCTCGTGCTCGGCCATGAGATGGCGGGGACGGTGGTGGAGATCGGACCCGCGGTGGTCGGGCTCGCGCCGGAAACGCCCGTCGCCGTGAACCCGACCTGGCCCTGCCCGGGCGTGCGCTTCGATCTCGGCGCCCGCGGCCATCTCGATCCCGAGATCCGCTTCGCCGGCTCCGCCCGCACGCTTCCCCACACCCAGGGCTTCTTCCAAGAGCTCGTCACGGTGCGCGCCGAACAGTGCCGCCCGGTGCCCGCTAACCTGCCGCTCGAAGAGGCGGCGATGGCCGAACCCTTGGCCTGTTGCCTGCACGCCATCCGCCGCGCCGGCGACGTGCTCGGCCGGCACGTGATGGTGTTGGGCTGTGGTCCCATCGGCTGTTTGACGATCGCAGCCGCTCGCCTGGCCGGAGCGGCACGCGTTACCGCCTGTGATCTCGTTGCGCAGACGCTTGCCAAGGCGAAGGCGATGGGGGCGGACGAAACGATCGATCTCGCCGCCGACCGCACCCCGCTCGAGCGGCTGCAGGCGGGTGGCGGGACGGTCGATGTGGTCATCGAAGCCGCGGGTTCGCCCCAAGCGGTGCGCGACGGGCTGCTCGCCGTGCGCCGCGGTGGGACCTTTGTCCAGTTCGGCGTTCTGCCCAAAGGCGCGCACCCCATACCGATCGACCCCATCGTCGGCAAAGAGCTCGACGTCTTCGGCACCTTCCGCTTCTGGGAGGAGTTCGACTGGGCCGTGGATGCGATCGCCCGCCGCCGCATCGACGTGCGCCCGCTTTTGAGCGAGCTCGTGCCCTTGACCCGGGCCAAGGACGCCTTCGCGCTCGCGGCCGACCGTACCCGCGCGATGAAGGTTCAGCTCGTGCCCGGCTGAGCCTCGATCGCCGATTTTCGGTTGCTTTCGCGTCAAACAAGGCTAGCTCTTGAGAACGGAGTGGTAAGGGAGGGGCTCGCGATGAGCTTGATGAGCTATTTGGACAAGGCACAGCACCGGCTTTTTGATCTCGCGCGCATGCTCGATGAGCTGGGCGACAAGCCGGGCGTCAGCGATGCCCGCGCCGAACTCGAAGCGGTGCGCGAGCGCTTGAAGGCCTTGCGCATGCAGGGTGCCGATCTCTCGGAAGAAGCCGTGCAAGGCTTCTCGCAGCGCCTTGATACGCTGGTTGCCCGCATCGGCGCGCTGCGCGCCTAAAGCGCAGCACCCGTGGCTTGAGCGCGCTTTAGGCTGAAGGCGACGGCGGCTAAAAGGGGCGCGCCGGGCATGCATGCGGGCGGCTCGGCGGCGGGGAGCAGGAGATGGACGAGTCGCTGTTCGCCAAACTGCGCCAAGGTTTCGTGGGCCGCGAGGACGCGGTCTTTCTCGAGACGATCGATGGCCGGCTGTGGCGCTATCGGGACCTCATCGCGCGATCGGCCGCTTATGCGCGCATGCTCTGTGACCATGGTCTTACTCCCGGCGACCGCGTGGCGGTGCAGGTGGAGAAATCGCCCGAGAACCTCTTTTTGTACTTCGGCTGCATCCGCGCAGGTGGCGTCTATCTTCCCCTCAATACTGCCTACACGCTCGCCGAGCTCGACTATTTCTTGAGCGACGCCGAGCCCAAGTTGGTCGTGGTGGCCCCCGAGCGGGTCGAAGCGGTGCGCGCGCGCGTGCGCGATGCGGTGGTGCTCGCGCTCGATGCGCAGGGGCGCGGCAGCGCCGCCGAGGCGGCAGATGCTGCCGCGGGCGATTTCTCGGATGTTCCGCGCAGCGCAGACGATCTCGCCGCCATCCTCTACACCTCGGGCACCACCGGGCGATCCAAGGGGGCGATGCTCACGCATCGCAACCTCGCCTCCAATGCGCTCGTGCTCAAGGACTATTGGCGAATGACGGCCGAGGATGTGCTGTTGCACGCGCTGCCGATCTATCACGTCCATGGTCTGTTCACCGCTACCAACACGCTCGTAGCAGCGGGCGGATCGATGATCTTCTTGCCGAAGTTCGATCTCGATCTGATCTTCCGCTTCCTGCCGCGGGCGACCGTCATGATGGGGGTGCCGACCTATTACACCCGCATGCTCGCCGATCCGCGCCTCACCCGCGCGGCGGTCGCGCACATGCGGCTCTTCATTTCCGGCTCGGCGCCATTGTTGCCCGAGACCTTCCGCGCGTTCCAAGAGCGCACCGGGCACACCATCCTCGAGCGCTACGGGATGACCGAGACGGGGATGAACGCATCCAACCCCTACGAGGGCGAGCGGCGGCCGGGCACGGTCGGCTTTCCCTTGCCCGGTGTGGAGATCCGCATCACCGATCCCGAAAGCGGCCGGCCTCTGCCGGTGGGCGAGATCGGCATGATCGAGGTCCGCGGGCCCAACGTCTTCAAAGGATATTGGAGAAATCCAGAGAAAACAAAAGCCGAATTCAGGCCAGACGGATTTTTTATCACCGGTGATCTCGGTCGCTTCGACGAAAAGGGCTATCTCGCGATCGTCGGCCGCGCCAAGGATCTCGTGATCTCCGGTGGCCTCAACGTCTATCCGAAAGAGGTGGAAGAGGCGATCGACGCTTTGCCGGGGGTGGTGGAAAGCGCGGTCATTGGCGTGCCGCATCCGGATTTCGGGGAAGCGGTGGTCGCCTGTGTGGTGCGCGCGCCCGGCGCTGCCATCAGCGAGGATGCGATCCAACGGGCGCTTCAAGAAAAACTCGCCGCGTTTAAGCGGCCGAAGCGCATTTTGTTCGTCGAGGAATTGCCGCGCAACAGCATGGGCAAGGTGCAAAAGAACCTCTTGCGCGAGCGATTCCGCGATCTCTTTGCGCAACCGCCGGCGATGGCGGGCGCAGCCTCTTGAGCTCGGCCGGCTCCACACCTTTGCGTATCGGCGGCTGAAGAGCCGGGCGGCGCCTGCACGGCGGGGGGGGGCTTATTGCGCGGTCCAGCCGCCGTCGATCGTAAGTGCGGCGCCACGGATCTGAGAGGCCGCCTCCGAGCACAAAAAGACCACGAGCGATCCGATATCCTCCGGGCTCACGAACTCCAGGCTCGGTTGTTTTTCGGCGAGCAGGGCGCGTTTGGCCTCCTCGAGCGCGAGGCCTTCGCGTGCGGCACGGTCCTCGATCTGTTTGTGCACGAGCGGGGTGAGCACCCAGCCCGGGCAGATGGCGTTGCAGGTGATGCGCGTGCGCGCGGTCTCGAGCGCCACCACCTTGGTGAGCCCGACGAGTCCGTGCTTGGCCGCGACGTAGGCGGATTTGTTGACGCTCGCAACGAGCCCGTGGGCGGAAGCGATGTTGACGATGCGGCCCCAGTCGCGGGCGAGCATCTGGGGCAGAACGAGGCGGATGGTGTGGAAGGCAGCCGAGAGGTTGACCGCCAAGATCGCGTCCCAGCGCTCGATGGGGAACTCGTGCACGGGGGCGACGAACTGGATGCCGGCGTTGTTGACGAGGATGTCGATTTTGCCGAGCTCGGCCGTGGCGTGCTCGATCATCGCCTCGATCTGATCGGGACGCGCCATGTCGGCGCCATCGTACACGACCTTAACGCCATACTCGCTTGCGAGCTGATCTTTGAGCCTGGCGATGAGCGGCGCCTCGCCGAACCCGTTGATGAGCAGATCCGCGCCTTCGCGCGCGAGCGCCCGCGCAATCGCGAGGCCGATGCCGCTTGTGGATCCCGTCACCACCGCCGCTTTGCCCGAAAGTGCGCCCATCGCCCTGCTCCCGCCTTTCACCCGAGGCTCTCTTAGGCGAGCCGTGGCCAGGCTGTCGACGGTTGCAAGCGCGCCGAACCGGCGCGAGGAGGCGTTGCTGCGCAAGGCAAGGCGCGGCGATCGGCAGCTTTGGGCTCGTGACCAGCTGTGTGAGCCCGAGCGGTAACCCAAGGCCCGCGCAAAAAATCGGGTTTTCGGGCCGGGAGTTGTGTCGGTTGCTCGAGCGCACCCGCCGCGATCGGCTGCGCCTTCTCAAAATCAGCGCTCGAAGCTGTGGCGCGCACAGGACCGCAACGATTGAGGATCGTTCATTCGAGCTGCACCATGCCGGGCCCGGCCCGTGCACCCCGCAACCGCGTTTTCGAAGGCAGATCGTGATGGGGAGCCTATAGCCGAGCGGTCATCGTCGATCATCGCGATGGTCGAGGACGATCGCGATCGGCTTCGAGCTCGCGCAGGAGCGATTCGAGTTCGGGCTCGACGATGCCGAGCTCGCGCAGATGCACGACCGTCTCGCGCAGATAGTCGAAGTTGCTGCCGCCCACTCCGCGCGCGCTCGCAAGCCGCTTGAGGATTTCGGCGCGCGCAAGATCGCGCTCAAAGCGCGGATCGTCGGCGCGCGCGAGATAGGTCCAGGCCTCGACCCGAGCCCCGCTCTCGAGGAGGGTGATCGGGAGCTTGCGCCGTTCGTAGAGATAACCGCGCACATTCTCGCGTGCATCGAGCGCTTCGAGGATCTGCGGCTCGAGCGCGGCATCGATGGCGAAGGCGCGGCCGATGCATGCGCCGCCGGGAGCAAGACCCAACACGCAACCCGGACGCTCAGGAGTGCCGCGCCAATGCTCAGAGCGGATGCAAAACGCCCGGTGCCAGCCGTCGAGACGCGCGGGAGCGGAGCGCGAAAACGGAAAGTCGGGCCGCCACATGAGCGAGCCGTAGCCGAAGATCCAAACTGGCTGCGCAGCACTCATTCGGGGCGGGCAAGACGAGCGCGCAGGCGGCGCATGCCGAACCAGACGGTGAGGACCACGAGCGGTGCCAAAACGGCGGTCACAAGCGCTTCTTCGAACCCGAACAGATAATGCATTGCTGGCTCAACCACTTTGGCCAGCACCGAGAGGGCGTAATAGCTGATGGCCACAACCGACAGACCTTCGACCGTTTCTTGCAGGCGCAATTGTGCCTTCGTCCGCTCGGCCATGCCGGCGAGGATTTCCTGGTTTTGCGCTTCGAGCGCGACATCGACGCGCGTGCGCAGGAGATCGGTGGCGCGCGCAAGGCGCGTGCTCACGCTCTCGGTGCGTGCGGCGATCGCCGCACAAGTCGCCATCGCCGGTCCCAGCCGCCGCTCCAGGAAGGGGGTCAGGCGTTGGTAACCGGAAATCGAAGTCTCCTGCAGTTCGGCCAGGCGCTGTTGGACGATCCGGTGGTAGGCCTGAGCGGCCCCGAAGCGGAACGCATGGGCGTCCACCAAGCGCTCGAGCTCGCGCGAGAGCGCGGTCAACCGTTCGAGCAGCGCCCGCTCCCCGGCGGGGCCGTGAACGCGGGTCAGGTCCTCGACGATCTCGTGCAGCCGCTGTTCGAGGCGGGCGATCGCCGGTGCTTGCTCTTGCGCGAGCGGATAAGCAAGAAGCGCGAGCATCCGATAGGTATCGATCTCGACCAGCCGGCGCACGGTACGGCCCGCACGCGCCGCGGTGAGCCCGCGATCGAGCAAGAGATAGCGGGTAAAGCCCTGAGGGCCGATGCGAAAATCGGTGAAAAGCCGCGCGTGCGCACCGGCGATGAGCGCCCCTGCGACATCGTCGTGGCCGAAGAAGCGCTCCACGAGCAGCGCCGCGGGATCCCCCGGATCGGCGAGAAAGCGGATATCGGCGGCGGCGATGCGCAGCTCCCCGAGCCCGGAGGTGATCTCCTCGAGCAAGGCGGGCAGGGGAAGGGAAGGGGTGAGCAAATCTTCGGGCAAAGCCTCGACGAGGGTGAGGGTGCCGAACTCCCCGTGGCCCTCCCATTTGACGCGCGCGGTGCCGATCTCGACGATCGCCTGCTTGGCTCCCGCTGTCGGCACCGGGAGAGCGTTGCGGGCGCAAAAGGCTTGAAAGGCTTCTTTGAGTTGCCGCGAGCCGGGATCGAGCAGGGCGACATGCAGCACCCGTCCGGGTGCGTGCAAGGGAATGCTCGGGCGGCTGTGCAGCTCTTCGTTGAGCCGATGGCGCAGGGGATGGTCGTGCACGGGCTCAGCCGGCGCTGTTGTTGCGCCGCGCCTCGGCGGCCGCGGCAAGCCGCTCTTCGAGCGCCCGCGCGGTTGCAAAGAAGCGTTCTTTGGCCTCGGCCACGAAGGGATTCTCGCTCTCGATCGCCAAGAAGAGCTCGTCCGAATCGTAGCGCACGAGCTCAACGCTCTGCATGAGCAGCTCCCAGGTGCGGGTCGTCTGCAAAAGGTCCTTGGGTTCGATTTCGACCATGATCTTGGCGATCAGATGGGTAAGACCCTGCACATAGGCGAGCTCGCGGTCGTGTCGTTCGGGGGTGGTGCGGATCACCTTCAAGCGCAAGCGCTGCTCGAGAAAGCGCGCAAGGCACTCTTCGCGTCCGCCGCGGCCGGGGCAGAGCGCGATCTTAAGGCCAGCGATGCCATCGCGGCCGCTCTGCGGGCCGAACAGCGGATGGGTGCACACGAAGTCGACGGAAGCGGGCAGGAGCTGTTGGAGCAGGCGGTAGGGTTTGAGCTTGACCGAGCAGACGTCGACCACGAGCGCCCCGGGGCGCAGGTGCGGCACCATCGCACGGATCACGCGCTCGAACTTCTGCACCGGTACCGCCGGGACGACGATGTCGGCGGCTGCCGCGCGCGCGAGGTCGACCGCTTCCACATCATAGACGGCGGTCACTTCCGAGAGATCGCGGAACGGGTCGAAGACGAAGGTGCGGAAATAGGGCACGAGGTGGCGGAGCATGAACTCGCCGAAAGCCCCGCAGCCGATCACTCCGAGTGTCTTGGCCATCAAAGCGCACCCGCGTGCGGTGGCCCCTGGAGAAAGGCGCGCAGGACCTCGACCAGTTTGTGGTTGTCCTCTTCCAGTCCGACGCTGATCCTAAGCGTATGCGGCAGGCCGTAGGCACCCATCGCGCGCGGGATGAGCCCGTGGCGCTCGAGGAAAGCTTCCGCCGCCGCGGCGTCGCGGCCCGGCTCGCGCGGGAACTCGACCAAGAGGAAGTTGCCGACCGAAGGATAGACGAGAAGGCCAAGTGCCAACAACTGCTCGCGCAGCCAGGGCAGCCAGCGGTCGTTGTGCGCTTTCGCGCGCGCTTGGTGCTCGAGATCCTCAAGCGCCGCGATCGCCGCCTCTTGCGCCGGCTGGCTCACATTGAAGGGGCCACGGATGCGGTTGATCGCATCCACCACCGCAGGCGAACCGTACATCCAGCCCACGCGCAGCGCGGCAAGGCCGAAGAGTTTGGAAAAGGTGCGGGTCATCACCACGTTCTCGTGCTCGCGCGCGAGCTCGATCCCGCTCGAATAATCGGGTGCCGAGACGAACTCGGCATAGGCGGCATCGATCACGAGCAGCACATCGGGTGGAAGCTGTGCGTGCAGGCGACGGAGCTCCGCGCCGGTCAGATATGAGCCCGTGGGATTATTGGGATTGGCGAGGAACAGGATGCGGGTGCGCGAATTTACCCGCGCGAGCAGGGCATCCACATCCGCCTTGAGATCGCGTTCGGGCGCGGCCACGGGATGGGCGCCGGCGGCAAGCGCCGCGATTCGATACATGAGAAAGCCGTGCGCCGAGTGCAGGACCTCGTCGCCGGGGCCGGCATAGGCGCGTACGAGAAGTGCAATGAGCTCGTCCGAGCCGGCACCGCACACGATCCGATCGGGATCGAGGTTGAAGCGGCGGCCGATCGCCGTGCGAAGCGCGCTGCAGCTGCCATCCGGATAGCGGTGCAGCCGCTCGGCGGCGTTTTTGAACGCGGCGATCGCCTTGGGGCTCGCCCCGATGGCGCTCTCGTTGGCGGAGAGTTTGATCGCCGGTCGGCCGCCTTCGGTTTCGGCCTTGCCGCCGACATAGGGGCTGATCTCGAGGATGCCGGCACGCGGGCGCAGGGCAAGCGGCGACATGGGCTACTCCGAAGCCAGGGCAAGTGGGAACGAAGCGCGCTCTTGCTCGTCCTTTGCCGACAAAGGTCGCGGATAAGCACCGAGCACGACGGCACAGCGCAGCTGCGCGCGCACAAGCGGCGGGAAGATTTCGAGCGGCACCTCGCCGCGCGCGCGATGGCCGGCGATTTCGATCAGATGACGCGTGCGATCCTCGTCTTCGAGGCTCGCAAGCGCGCGCGGTGCGAAGCCGGCTTGGTTGAGCGCAGCCAACAGCCCCGCGCGGCTCGAGGTCGATTTGGTCTCGAGCGCGAGCAGCGTGCGGTCATCGCCTGAGGGTTCGCTTGCGAGCGCGGCGAAGGCGAGGGCTTCAAAGCAGGTGCCTTGGGCGAGAAAGGGAAGGCGGGCGATGGCGCTCAATTTTTCGGCCGGTGGAGCGAGCAAGGCGCTCCACCAGTCTTCTTGCGCCTCGGGCAGCGGCAGCACGGCGATCTGCGCTTCCCCGGCAGCGACTTTGGCGAGCGCGCGCTGCGGATCGGCTGCGCGTTCGGCCGGGGTCACCGAGCCGAACTGATCGCGGGCGAGATCCCACACCCATTCCCGTCCCGCAGGCGCCCACACCGCAAGCGAGAGGGGGGTTTGCAGCCGGATCGAGGCGGCGAGCAGCTCGCGCCAGGTGCGCACGAGCGTGTCGAGGGGCACGCGGCCATGCGCGCGGACAGCGAGGCGGCGCAAGATCGCGGCTTCGCGCGCCGGCCGCAGCGCGAGGCCGGGGCGTTCGCTTACGGCTTTGGCGGAGGCGATGCGTGCCACCACCGCGAAGCGCTCGACCAACAGATCGAGGATGCGGTCGTCGATGCGGTCGATTTCGGCGCGCAACGAAGCGAGATCGGGCTCGGGCGACATCGGGATCCGGAAGGGGAACGGCGCCTTCGAGGTAGCGCCCGCTTGTCGTCGCGTAAAGTCGCGCCAACTCGTGCGGGCGAGACTTGACAGAGGCGGGTGAGCCACCCAGCTTGCTGGCTACGTGGTGATTTGGGCCGGCCGGCTTGCGGGCCACGTAAAATAAGCCGCTAAAAGGTCGGGCATCGCTCGGACCCGACCATTGGTCGGGTTTTTTGTTGCCCGCGGCTTTTGCGGTGCGGCCGGCTGCGAGGGTGACGAGGGTGGACCGACGATGCCGATTAAGATCCCCAACGATCTTCCCGCAGCTGAAAAGTTGCGCGCCGAGGGCGTGATGGTCATCGGCGAGGACGAGGCACTGCGTCAGGACATCCGTCCGATGCAGATCGCCCTTCTCAACCTCATGCCCGACAAGCCGAAGACCGAGACCCAACTTGCGCGTCTTTTGGGGGCGACGCCGCTGCAGGTGGAGCTCACTTTGCTCACCACCTCGAGCTACCGGCCCAACACGGTGCCGTTGAGCCATTTGCAGGCGTTTTACACCACCTGGGAGGAAGTGCGGCACCGCAAGTTCGACGGTCTGATCGTGACCGGTGCTCCAGTCGAGCTACTTCCCTTCGAAGAAGTCAAGTATTGGCCCGAGCTTTGTGCGATCTTCGATTGGTCGCGCACGCATTGCCATTCGAGCTTTTTCATCTGCTGGGGCGCACAGGCTGCTCTCTATCACTTCCACAAGGTGCCGAAGCACACGCTGCCCACCAAGCGTTTCGGCATCTACACGCACTATGTCATCGAAACCCGGGACGCCCGCCGGCCGCCGCTGTTGCGCGGCTTCGACGACTATTTTTTGGTTCCGGTATCGCGGCACACGGAAGTGCGGATCGAAGACCTGCCCAAGGACGCCGGGCTCGAAGTGCTCGCCGTCTCCAACGCGGCGGGTTTGTGCTTGCTCCATGAACCGAAATATCGTGCCGTTTACATGTTCAACCACCTCGAATACGATACGATGACTCTGCACGACGAGTACATGCGCGACAAGGCGCGACGGTCGGACGTGTCGATGCCGATCAATTACTATCCGGACGACGATCCGACCAAGCCGCCGCGCAATTGCTGGCGCGCCTATGCCCACCTCTTGTTCGGCAACTGGATCAACGAAATGTACCAGACCACTCCTTACGACATTTCGTTGATCGGGGTGGAGCACCAGGCCAAGGCTGCCTGAGCCTCGCCGCAACGGGCTCGGCGTTC
This sequence comes from Pseudomonadota bacterium, assembly GCA_030549795.1. Lineage (GTDB taxonomy): Bacteria > Pseudomonadota > Alphaproteobacteria > Geminicoccales > Geminicoccaceae > JANXAZ01. Next base: position 31,878 of record JAUQQO010000016.1, read on the forward strand.
AAGCTATCTTAACCGCTCGCCACTTAAGATCGCGGCGCGGAGATGTGGGCGCGCGATGAGCGAGTGTTTGTCTTCAGCGGTTCTGTGCAGCTTCGCCGAGCTCATCGCTGAATATGCGCGGATGGCCCTCGTCGACCTCCGCCTCGTCCTCTACCGCTGGGGCATCGACGGCTGGTCGGTCGCCGCCGTCGGGTGGGGGGTGGCAGCCGTGCTCTATCTGCGCTTGCGCTACGCACGCTTGCCGCGCCGGCCGGGCGCCGTCCGGCTTCCCGCCGAGCCGCCGCCCACGGCGCGGGACGGGCATGAGAGCACTCCTGGTTGACGGCTGCGGCTGCCGCCCTTCACCATGCCGGAGCGGGCCAAAGCCCGCGGGAGGCCGGCATGCTCGAGTCACCATCTATTCCCGCGCCGAACGATCTCGAGGCGCATTGGATCCCGTTTACACCCAACCGCCACTTCAAGCGCCATCCGCGGCTGATCGCACGGGCAGAAGGGGTCTGGTACTACACCCCGGAAGGACGTCCGGTCCTCGATGCCACCTCGGGCTTGTGGTGTTGCAACATCGGGCATCGCCATCCCAAGGTCGTCGAGGCGATCCAACGCCAGGCAGCCGAGCTCGACTACGCACCACCGTTCCAGTTCGGCCACCCCAAATCCTTCGCGTTGGCGGCGCGGCTGCGGGATCTGTTTCCCGGTGATCTCGACTATGTCTTCTTCACCAATTCCGGCTCGGAATCCGTCGACACCGCGCTCAAAATCGCGCTCGCCTATCAGCGCGCCATCGGGCAGGGCACCCGCACCCGCCTGATCGGCCGCGAGCGCGCCTACCACGGGGTGGGCTTCGGCGGGCTCTCGGTAGGCGGTATGGTCAACAACCGGAAATGGTTCGGGCCGCTCTTACCCGGCGTCGATCACTTGCCGCACACGCTCGATCTCGAGCGCAACGCCTTCTCCCGCGGTCAACCCCAATTCGGGGCCGAGTTGGCCGATGCGCTCGAGCGCATCGTCCAGCTGCACGATCCCTCCACCATCGCCGCGGTGATCGTCGAGCCGGTAGCGGGCTCGATCGGGGTCTATCCGCCGCCTGTGGGCTATCTCGAGCGGCTGCGCGCGATCACCGAGAAGTACGGCATCCTCTTGATCTTCGATGAGGTCATCACCGGCTTCGGTCGGCTGGGTGCGGCGAATGCGTGCGAATATTTCGGCATCGTGCCCGATATGGTCACGCTGGCCAAAGGACTTACAGCCGCTACGGTGCCCATGGGCGCGGTCATGGTCCGCCGACCGATCTACGAAGCGATCGTCGAGAAGAACCCGGCGCCGGAAAAGGTCATCGAACTCTTCCACGGCTACACCTATTCCGCGCATCCGCTCGCCTGTGCGGCGGCGCTGGCTGTGCTCGAGGTCTATCGAGATGAAGATTTGTTCCGACGCGCCGCCCAGCTCGCGCCTTATTTCGAAGAGCGGCTGCACGCGCTCGCCGATCACCCGCACGTCGTCGACATCCGCAACCTCGGGCTTATGGGGGCGATCGAGCTCGCGCCGCGGCCCGGCCGCGCGAGCGAGCGCGCCTATGATGCGATGTGCGCTGCGTTCGAGCGCGGTCTTATGATCCGAGTCACGGGCGACACCATCGCACTCTCCCCGCCCTTGATCGCAACGCGCGAGCATCTCGACCGCATCTTCGACATCTTGGCAAAAGTGCTGGCCGAACTTCCGTAACCGAGCGCTCCGCCAACCGGCTCGGCGCAGCGCTGCGCGCGCACAACTCCAAAAAGAGGCGGTGCACCGCCGCCCAAGCGTCGCGTGCACCGCCTTTTATGTTAGTGCGTCTGCCCGTGCTTGTGGCCGTGCTCTTGCCCTTGGCCGCCCATCGCACCGCCGCTTGTAGCGCGCACCTCGACCTCGAGCGGGATCTCGCCCGCTTTTTCGAGAACGAGCTTGAGCGGGAATCGTTTGCCCGCCTCAAGCGGCTCTTTAAGGCCGATGAACATGATGTGCAGCCCACCCGGCTTGAGCTCGACGGTAGTGTGCGCGGGAAGCTCGATCGCTGGGATCTCGATCATCCGCGCTACCCCTTGGGCGTCGATCTGGTGCGTGTGCAGCTCCACTTTGCGGGAAACACCGGCTTCCGCCCGCAGGATGCGATCGGCCTCGCCATGGTTGCGGATGGTCATGTAGGCGGCACCGTTCGCTTGACCCTGGGCAGTGGCCCGGGCCCAGACCTGGCTCACCTCGATCGATCCCTTCTTGACCGGTTCGCCAGCGAAGACGGGGTACGCCAAGGGAAGGATGGCCGCGGCCGCAACGAGCGCGCGGCGCAGCGCGGGTGAGCATAAAGCATGGATCGACATACGACACCTCTCCTTGTTGATCGTTACCGAAGTGGCCGAAGCTCGGCTCGGTCGATCAGCGAAGAGGCGGGGCCCGACCCGGCGGGCGCCAAAAGTCGCGCAAGCGCACCGAAGCACGGCTGCACAGGCGAAAGCGCGCGAAAGGCTTGCGTGCCGTCCACAAGTGGCCAATGCGCGGCAGCACGCCCTTGAGGTTGGGGCTATCGCCGCAGCGCGGGCAGCAGAGCACGCAGGCAAAGGGGTGCGATGCCGGGGCGAGCGGGTCGGCACGCCCGAGATCCTTAGAAGCGCGGCAAAGCGCAGCGGCGAAATCCGGCACCGGCTCGCGCAAGCCCCAGGCGAGCGGGCCGATGGCGAGCAGCCACGCGAGGACGAGACTGAGGATCGAGCGGGCGAGCATCATGCCGAGCGCGCAATGTCCCTCTTGTGCGCCCTAGCCGAAGCCTCGCGCGCGGTCCAGCACCCCAAGCGCCGCACGGCGGTGGCGGTTGGAACCGCGCCTTGGGCCAAAAGGCGCGATGACGCCAAGGCAGCAGCTGCTTTGATCTCCGCGTCGGATCGGCAAGAGTGCCGCACGAGCACAAAGGGCGGGCGCAAAACCCGCCGCCTCGGCCTCCTATCGCGCCGCGATTTTGCCCTCATGCTTCTTTTCTCGGCACTGAGGCGCCCACGGGGAAAAGGGCGGAAAACGCGCTCTGCCGCGCGAGCGCGGTGCGAGCGGCCGTTCAACCCCGAAGAACCAATGGCCACTTTGCGGCTGACACGGCGGCCCCAAATTCGTGACGATCCGTGGCGATGGCCCGCGCCACACGCTGCGCCGTTCGCTACCGCAAGTGCGGTTCACACCGACCGCCGGCAGGCGCGGATGACACGATGACGGCGGCCCGAAATTCGTGACGATCCGAGGCAATGCCCCTCACGCGCGGATGACACATGGGCAGGCAGATCACCTGCGGCCGGCGAGCAGGCGATGCCCTACGCACGCGGAGGACCCGCCGCACCGGCGCAGGCGATCATGAGCGAGGCAGGCGATGCCCCACACGCGCGGATGACCCGGTGTGCTGCGCGCAGGACCGCCACGTCGCGACGGCGATGGCCCACGTGCGCGGATGACACGCAACCATGTTCGTTCCTAGGGCCGAGAGGCGGGGCGATGGCCGACGCGCGCGGATGACACACCGTGCGGGCCGGTTCGGCGTGCGCAGTTCACACCGACGGCCGTTGCGCACGGATGACCCGCGAGCCGCCGTGTCCGACGCCATGCCGGGAGCCGCCGATGGCCGACGCGTGGGGATGTCACACCGAAATCCGCGGCGCCATCCCCTCGATCTGCGCTGCTGCTCGAAGCGCGCGGATGACACGGCGCTGATTGGGCCCGGCTTGCCGAGGCGGCCGCCGATGGCCCGCGCGCGGATGACACACTATCCACCATCGTAGACGCAAAGCGCGATCGGCCCGCGCGGGCGCGCGGACGACGCAAGGCGAGGGGGCGCGAAGCGCGCCAACACCGGCCGAGCTGGGCGCGCAGATGACGCTCTGCCCAGCGCCGGTGCCAGCGGTGTCAGTGAGAGCCCCACACAGGCGCGCGGGCGACGCGCGCATTGGCGCGAGCCCGCGGCTCGAGCGCCCGTGCTTTCCGCCAGCGCGGATAGCTCCTCGTCGGCCGAGCTCAGCTCGACCGCGAAGCCCTGTGTTCCTCGCCGACGCGGATAGCGCGACGGAGGCGACTGATGAGGCGCGATCGGCTGGCTGTGTTCCGCGCGGGCGTGAATGTACCGACTCTGTCGTGTGCGTAAATTATCGTGACTTCCTGTGTCCCGCGCAGACGTGACTGCGCCGCCTGATTGGGCCGTCTACGACGTCGCGCCAGACTGTCTTCCGCGCGGGCGTGGATGCACCGGATTGGCCCCCTCGATCTTGCCGAACCGCTGCCTGTCTTCCGCGGGGCCGTGGATGCACCGATCGCCCAAATCGAGGGTGATGCCGCGGCGCCCTGTGTTCCGCGCGGGCGTGAATGCACCGCCTATCGGCTGTGTGGTCGCCTCGCCGCAGATCTGTGTTCCGCGCAGGCGTGGATGCGCCGATTGCCGATCCGCTCCGCCTCTCTCTTCGCGCTGTGTTCCCGCTGGCGCCGATGCCCCTAACGACCGCGACGCACCGACGCGACAGCGCGCGCTCTATTCCCGCCGGCGCGGATGCCCCGGCAGCCAATTGGCCCAGAGATATTCGTCCGCTGTGTTTCCGCAGGCGCGGGTGCCCCCTCTGCCGCGCACGACCAGCTGCCGCTGCCGCGCGCTCTATTCCCGCCGGCGCGGATGTCCGCATCACGCGAACCCGCGGCTTCAGCGCAGCGGTTCTTCTGCGCGCGCATGGACCGGGTTATATCTGGGCATTGCTCGCAACAAAACTCACGGTTCTTCTGCGCGCGCATGGACCGCGTTGTACGATCGCAGTCCCACGCGCGCCGGCAGCCGGTTCTTCTGTGCGCGCACGGACCGCGCCTTCCATGGCAGTGAGCGAGCATCGCTCGCGCCCTTTTGCTCGCGCGTCCACGGCGCGTGGGATGAGACGGCGTGCAATGCGTGCGTCTGCACGGCGCACGCACGCACCGCGCGCGGCGGGGTGCGGCATCCGGGAAGAGGCATCGGCGGGGGTGGCTTTTCGTGACCCTTCGTTAGCCGCTCCAGCGCAAAGCCCCGTTCAAGCGACCGCGAGCAGGCGCTCGATGAAGTCGTTCCAGCCGACGGCATCGAGAAAAGCGAAGCGATCCGGCACGTAGCTCGACCACCCCGCCGCTTGCGGTTCGGGAAGATAAATTGAAAGACCGTTGGCGCCGCGCACCGTACCGGCATGGGCGAGGACGAGCTCGTCCAGAGCGGCGCGCGCTGTACGCGCCGCAGCGTCGATCGCGGGATCGTCGAGCCGGCGTTCGACCGCGGCGAGAAAGCCGTCGAGGTCGCGGTAGGGATAGCTCGCATCGCGCGGGAAGGCCTGCGCGTCGCGCACGGCGCGCGCGATGCGCGCGAGCTCGTGCGCCTCGGCAGCTTGGCCCACCGTGTCGAGGAAAGCTTCGAGGGCTTCCTCGAGGCGTGGCATGGCGTCGAGATCGAGGGCGGAGAGGGTGATGCCAGGCTTGTTCGCATAGGCTGCCGCGTAAGATCGAACCGCAGCGCGAGAAAGCGCTTGGGCATCGAGCTCGGGAGTGCGCGCGAGCGCCGCGAGCCAACGATCATAGGCCCAGCCCGGGTTGGGCTCGAGGTCTTGGGAGGCGACCATCACCCGCGCCAGCGCGTCGAACTCGCTCGCAACCTCGGCCATCCCCATCAAACAGGCATCGAATCCGAGGAAGTCGAGCCGCCCGATCCCCGAATCGGCAATCGCTCGGCGCATTTCATCGAGCGTGAGGCGATCCCCGCGGCTCGAGAAATCCCAAGCCGCACCCTCGAGGCCGCCGCCGTGGTTCCAGATCACGAGGCCGTAGCGCTCGGCCGGGAAGGACTCCTTCGCCCAGGCGATGAATTCCCGCAAAGTCTCGGGATCGCCCGTGTTGCGCTCGCCGATCGAAACCAGTTCGCTGCCAACTCTGCGCGGATCGCCATCGAAGCGCACCGGCCCGCGAAGCGTGTCGGCAAAGTCGAAGGTGTTGTGGCCATAGCGCGGATGGCCGTCGAGCAGGACCACGAGGTTCACTCGATCGGACAGCCGCACCCGCTCCATCTCGGCGAGATCGAGCACGGCAAAGGGTTCGAGGTCGTTGTCGGCGGCCATGTAGACCATGAGGGTCCATTCGGCTTGTGCCGCAGCACCGCTCTCGCCCGACGCAATCGTAAGCGATGGTAACTTGTCCGGTGTCACCGGACGCATCGGATTGTGGGCGAGATCGCAAAAGGCGCGAGCGGAGAACTTGAGGCTGTAGCTCGCGCCCGGGCGCAGTTCGGCCTCGGGAACGAGGCGCACGAGCGATCCCTCGATGAACACCTGGTCGGCGTCGCGCGCGGCGATGCGCAGCCTGTGGCCTGGGCTTTTGAGCGTGATCGAACCGGAGCCGGCGACGACCGGCTCATCGAAGCGCAAGATAATAGGATCGGCTGCGCTCGGCCGGCCGCTTTGGGGAAGGGACACCTCGAGGAGCAGCGGCCCGAGCCGATCCGGAACGCCACCTGGCCTGCCGGTATCGCGCCCGGCCTCGGCGACGACCGGGACCGGGACGTCCATCGCGGGGAAGGCGGTCTCGGCGCGCGCGCGACCGAGGCTTCTGATCCACTCGTCGAAGGGCAGGGTCGGCTTCCGCGTTGCTGTGCCTGGCATGGTGGGGCCCGATCGGCTCGCGAGCCTCACCTAATGCGAGAATAGTAAAAATTTCGTTTACACAATCAAGCGAACACGTCGCTTGGCATGTCGGCTCGCTCGCCTTTCGCGCGAGAAGCGGCAGCGCCGATCCGCAGCCGGCGCCACCGCGGGGGCCTTGGAGGGCCTGGAACGTGTGCCTTCGATGCGGCAGATTCGTTCACGCTTCGTTCGGGGGCGAAGATGCGCGAGGGGCCACGGCGGGGACGGGGGGCGACGGCGAACCCGAAGGGACGCTTCGCTCGCACCCATTGCGAGCCTTTCGACGATGGGTGGGGGTCGCTTGCCGCGTTCGCGGCCGAGCCCGCGCCTGCGACCGAGGTGCGCCCCGATCGCGCCCGCGGGCTCATCACCTACAATCGCTCACCCGATGTCGGCTTCGACCGCTCGCTCAATCCTTACAGAGGCTGTGAGCACGGGTGTATCTATTGTTACGCGCGACCGAGCCACGCTTATCTCGATCTTTCTCCCGGTCTCGATTTCGAGACCAAGATCTTCGCAAAAGAACGCGCGGCGGACATCTTACGCGAGGAGCTGGCACGGCCGGGCTATGTTTGCGAGGTGTTGGCGCTCGGTACCAACACCGACGTCTATCAGCCGATCGAACGTCGGCTCGCGATCACCCGCGCGGTTCTCGAGGTCTTGCTCGAGGCGCGCCATCCCTTCACCGTCACCACCAAGGGCGCGGGGATCTTGCGCGACCTCGACCTCTTGGCCGAGGCGGCACGTCTCGAGCTCGTGCGGGTGGCGATCTCGCTGACCACGCTCGACGGCGCGCTCGCACGGGTGATGGAGCCGCGCGCCGCCGCTCCCTGGCGACGCCTCGAGGTGGTGCGCGCGCTCGCGGGCGCGGGCGTGCCGGTGGGCGTCAATCTCGCTCCGCTCATCCCCGGTCTCAACGACCACGAGATCGAGCGCATCGCCCGCGCCGCCGCCGATGCCGGTGCCGGCTGGCTCGATTGGGTCCTCCTGCGCCTGCCGCACGAAGTCGCAGACCTGTTCGTCGCCTGGCTCAAGGCGCGGTTCCCGCAGCGGGCCGCGCGCGTGCTCGCGCTTGTGCGCGCCTGCCGCAACGGTGCGCTCAACGATGCCCGTTTCGGCTCCCGCATGCGCGGCGAGGGCGCCTACGCCGCTTTTCTCGCGGAGCGGGTGGCGAAAGCGCAGCGGCGCTTCGGCCTCGACCGTGCGCCACCGCCGCTGCGCACCGATCGCTTCCGGCCGCCGCGCCGCGACCCTCAGCTCTCGCTCTTTTAAGCTTTTAAGGCGCGATCACCGCGCGCACGCCGCCGAGGCGGCGTCGACAGGCTGCTCGGCGCGCAGATAGCCGAAGCCGGGCAGCAGGCGCTGTTCGATGATCGCCTCGATCTCCGCGATTTGCGCCGGGGTGAAGTCCTTGCGCCAACCGCCGGCTTCACCGCGGCGGGTCTTGTAGGATGCGGGGTTGGAGCGATCCGCCGCCTTGAGGCGGCCGCCGGCGAACCAAAAGCGGTTCTCGGCTTCCATCTTGCGCATGTTCTCGAAGCTGCCGAAGCGCACCGCTTCGGCGATCTCCTCTGCTGTGCCGGGGGTTCCGATGAAGTCGAGTACGCGGGCGAGCGTGCCGGCTGTATCGGCCTTGAGGTCTTCGAAGCGCAGGACATAGATGTCCTTGAGCTTCGGCAACTCGCGCGCCCAGCCGTTCATCCAGTCGATGACTTTGACGATGCCGGCATCGTGCCGAGCAACGAACGTGAACAGATCGATGTCTTCGGTAGGATAAGCATTGATGATCTTCTTGCGCGGCCGCATGCGGTATTTCCATTGGTGGTACTGGGACACCGCCACATCGGCCGGATGGCGCACGAGGAGCACGACCTTGCGATCGTAGTAATCGACCTTGCTGTCCACGTTGCCCGTATAGTCCTTAGTATAGTTGTCATGCGTAAAGAAAATCTTAGGGATCCGCCTGTCCCGCAAATGAAAGTTTTCGAATCCGATCAGCGAGCGCTCGGAAAAGCCATGCCGATAGCTGTAAAAGCGCGACAACATCACGCGAAGCCAAGTCCGCCCGCTCTTTCCAAAGGAGACGATGACGACATCAGCACGGCGAAGCTTCTGCCACTGTTCACGGCCCCGCAACCAACGTTCGATGCGGATCCGCTTCGGCTCCGGCATCCAGAACAAAGGTGCCAGCACGGCGGTCCGCAGGGCGAGCTTCCACGCCGAGGAGAGAGCCGGTTTGACGAGCGCGACAGGCAGCAAGGAACAGGCTCCGCTCTGGTATGACAGGCGCGCGCTTGGTAGGGCTGACCGTGACCCGCGACAAGTGCTGCCGCGGTCGCGGCTATGCAAGGGGAAGGCGTCCATGCGCCAGCAGATCGGTGCCGCGCTTTTGGCTGTCCTCGCGCTATCGGGGCTCGCCGGCGAGGCGGCGGCTCAAGTCCTTTGGGCCGGGGGCGGCGGAGGGGAGCGGATCGCCGGGCGCGACCGCGAGCGGGCGCGCGAAGCGTGCCGGCAGGAAGCGCGCCGGCGCGACTTTTCCGTGCGCGAGACGGGGGCGGTGCGCGACGCCGGACAGGACCGGCTGCGCATCCGCATGGAGCTCGAGCGCCGCGGCGACCGCTGGATCGGCCAGTGTACCTATGATCTTCGCGACCGCCGCGCCGAACTGGATGTGCGACGGCTCGACCGCTCCGCAGATCGCAAGCAGGCGCGCGAGCAAAGCCGCGAGCGCGGGCGCGCGGCAGATTCGCGCGCAAACGTGCGCGATGCCTGTGCGCGCGCGGCGGTGCCCGATTCGCGCTACCAGATCCTCACCATGGGGCGCGTGCGTCGGGAAGGCTCGGTATCCTTTCTGCCGATGACGCTCCTCGTCGAATCGTCGCAGATCGACGTGCGCTGCGTCTTCGACCACCGCACCGGCATCGCCACCATTCCCAATCTGCGCTGACCGGTTCGCTGCCGTGGGCGCGCGCATTCCGACCACTTAAGCGCATGGACAGCGGCCGAGCGCGGTTGGCTTTTCGCTCCCACAACCGATAGGACCGCGCCATGGCCCAACAGCAGCGGCTGTTCATCGGCACATCCGGCTGGAGCTACGCCAGTTGGCGCGGTTGCTTCTACCCGGAGAAGCTGCCGGCCGGGCGCTGGCTCGAGCACTATGCCCGAGTGTTCGACGCGGTCGAGCTCAACGCGAGCTTCTACAGGCTGCCCAAGCGCGAGCTCGTCGCCCGCTGGGCCGCGGTCACCCCTGAGCACTTCCGCTTCGCGGTCAAGGTCTGGCGGGCGCTCACCCATCTCCACCGCCTCGAGCCGCGCTTCGATCTCTTCGAGGCCTTCATCGCCCGCATCGAACCCTTAGCCGACAAGCTCGGGCCCTTGCTCTTCCAATGCCCGCCGCGCTTTCCCGCCGATCCCGCGCGTCTTGAGGCGTTTCTTGCGATGCTTCCGCGTGGACTTAAGGCCGCCTTCGAGTTCCGCGATCCCTCCTGGCACACGCACGAGATCGCGACCCTCCTCGATCGATTCGGTGCTTCCTTCGTCACTTTCGAGCTCGCTTCGCTGCGCGCGCCGCGTCTTGTCACCGGCAACCGTGTCTATCTGCGCCTGCACGGGCACCTCGTTCGCTACGCCGGGCGCTACGGCCGCGAGGGCTTGGCCGAGTGGGTGCCCTGGCTCATCGAAGAGCGGGAGCGCGGTCGTGAACTGTGGATCTTTTTCGACAATACCGACGCGGAGGCGGCGGCGGTCGAAGACGCCTTGCTGTTGCGCGATCTCCTCATCGGAGGTGGTTGAGGCCATGCCCATGGTGCGACAGTTGGCCGCACCCGTCGTGCGTATCCGGGGGTGAGTGCGCGGGGGCCACAACCATGGTGAGCACCGCGCGGGCGGCTACATTGACGGGCGTGCTGCCGGAGATCGCACCTGTGACCGCGCGCGTCCTCGCTTCCTTCCCCGCTCTTGCCTGCACGCTCGCGCTTCTTTTGGGAGCGCCGGCTGCACCCCTCGCGCAGCTTCCGGCTGCGGCCGAAGTGGCCGCGGCGCAGCCGCAACGCCCGCCGATCGCGCTTGAGGCGGCCAAGCGCCTTCTGGCACCGGTCGCGCTCTTTCCCGACCCCGTTCTCTCGGCAGTCCTCGAGGCGGCGACCACGCCCTTAGATGTGGTCGAAGCCGAGCGGTTCCTCACCAAGCGCGAAAAGGACCCGACGCTTCAGCCGGATCCGGAGTGGAGCCCGGCGGTGGTGGCGCTTTTGAACCATCCCGAGCTTTTGCGCCGGATGAGCGAAGATCTCGATTGGACGCGCGCGCTCGGCACCGCGGTGGCCGAGGACCTGCCGGTCGTGCAGGAGGCGATCCAGGAGATCCGCCGCGGCGCGCTCGCCCTCGGGCTGCTCGCCGACACTGAATTCCAGCGGGTGGTGGTCGAGGAGGACGTCATCGCCATCGAGCCCGTCGACCCCGAGCTCGTGCGGCTGCCGGTTTACGATGCCGAGGCGCTGTTGGCCGCGCTCGCCTCAGAGCCGCAAGTCCGCAGCGCAGCCCAAGCTCCATCAGAGCCGGCGCTCGCCCCGCCGCCGCCCAAGCCCGTCCCGCCGCCTCCGCCGGCGTCGGTGGCCGAGCGCGAACCCGCCCTTGTGCCGCCCGCTCCGCTTTCGGCTTACGAGCCCTATCCGGCAGTGCCGACGACCCCGCCCACGGTGAGCTACGGCCCTCCCGAGCGCAGCTTTTGGTCGGATGCCGCCATCTTCGCGGGCGGAGCGGTGCTGGGCGGTATCCTGGGCTATATCCTCGCCGATCGCGACGACGACAAAAAAGTCGTCAAGAAATATTATTATTTCGGCGATCGCCGGCCGCATTGGTGGTGGCGCGAGCGGGTGCATTGGCGCGACGACGACTGGCCGCCGAGGCGGCGGATCGTCAAGATCGACAAAGTCGTCATCAAGGACAGCAATGTCTACATCACTGGCAACGACGTGATCGTGCGCCGCCTCGGCGAGCGCCGCGTCGAACTCGCGCGTTTGCGGCGGCCCGAGGAGCCCGACCGCTGGTGGGAGTGGCCGAGCTTCGCCAAGCATGGGCGCGCGTCTTCGCTCTTGGTCCCCAAGACGCGCGCCGGGGAAGCGGTGCCGCTCGCCGTGCCCGCCTACGAGACGGAAGGGATCGAGCGCCGCGAGCGGGAGAAGGAGCACCGACCCATCGCCGTCCTGCCGTCCCGCCGCGGCGAGGGTGAGCGCGCGCTCGCGCCAACCGGCCCGCTGCCCCCGTCGGCTGCGCCGCAGCGCCTCAACGCGCCTGCTGCCGACCGCGAGCAACTGCGCCGGATGCGAGAAGAAGAGCGTCGGCTCGAGCGCGAGCGGCGGCTCGAACAGAAGCGGCTCGAAGAAGAACAGCGTCGGCTCGAGCGCGAGCGCGCGCGCGAGCGAGCGGAAGCGGAACGCCGCGCGCGCGAGCAACGTCGGCTCGAACAGCTCAAAGCCCTCGAAGAGCGCGAGCGCCAGGAAAAACTCCTGCGCGCGCAGCAAGCCGAGCAGGCCAAGCTGTTGCGCCAAAAGGAAGAGGCGGCGCGGCTCGAACGGCAGCGCCAGAGAGAAGCCGAACGTCTGCTTCAAGAGCAGCGCCGACAGGCAGCCGAGCAGGCGAAGCTGTTGCGCCAGCAGGAAGAAGCGGCGCGGCGCGAGCGCGAGCGGCAGCGCGAAGTCCAGCGCTTGCTCGAAGAGCAACGCCGCCAGCAGGCCGAACAGGCCAAGCTGTTGCGGCGTCAGCAGGAAGAAGCAGCGCGGCTGGAGCGGCAGCGGCAGCGGGAAGCCGAGCGCGCGGTGCGCAGCGAGCGACGCGCGCGAGAGGAGGAGTGGTGGCGCCGGCGCTTCGAGTGAGCCGATCCCGTTTGCCGAACACCTCGACGATCCTCCTGGCGCTGCCATGCATTGGCTCTAAGCGATCCGCTCGTTGAGGATCACCGAGCCTGTGGCGAGATCCAGTTGATATCGCGCGGAGACGGGTGCCGTGCTCCTCGACCTCTTCTTGCTCCTCGCTTTTCAGCTCTTAGGTGAGCTTTTGGTCTTTTTGCTCGCCCTTCCCGTGCCGGGTCCGGTGGTCGGCCTCGTGCTCCTCTTCGCCCTTTGCCTGATCCGCCGCCGCGTTCCGGCCACGCTCGAGACCACCGCGCGTGCGCTGCTCGCGCATCTTTCCCTTCTCTTCGTGCCGGCGGGGGTGGGAGTGATGCTGCACTTCGCCCGCATCGCCACGGAATGGCCGGCGATCCTCGCGGCCCTCGTGCTCTCGACTTGGATCGCGGTTGCGGTGAGCGGCCGGCTGTTCGCCGCCCTCCTCGCCCGCACGCGAGCCTCCGCCGCCGAGGACCGACCATGACGCCCGAACGCCTCGCCGCCTTTTGGGTCTATCTCCAAACCGGGCCGCTTTTCTGGCTCACCCTCACGCTCGCCGCCTATCTCGTGGCACAGGCGCTCGCGCGCTCGGCCCGCATGCATCCGCTGATCAATCCAGTGGCGATCGCGGTGGCTCTCCTCGTAACGGTGCTCACCCTCACCCGCACGCCCTACGAGCGCTATTTCGAGGGTGCCCAGTTCGTGCATTTTCTCTTGGGTCCGGCCACGGTCGCGCTCGCCGTGCCCTTGTGGCAGCACCGCGAAGCGGTGCGCTCGGCGCTGCTGCCCATGGTGGTGGCGCTGTTGGTCGGTTCGGCGAGCGCGGTGGTGAGCGCCGTTGCCATCGCCTGGGCACTCGGTGCCAGCGCGGCGACGCTCGTCTCTCTCGCCCCCAAATCGGTGACCACCCCCATCGCCATGGCGGTAGCCGAGCGGGTCGGTGGGCTTCCCTCGCTTACCGCGGTGCTCGTGATCGCAACCGGCATGCTCGGGGCGATGACCGCGGGCCCGCTCCTCGACCGGTTGGGTGTGCGCGAGCCGCGCGCCCGCGGTTTCGCCGTCGGTCTTGCCGCGCACGGCATCGGCACCGCGCGGGCATTTCAGGAGAGCACGCTCACCGGCACTTTCGCCGCCATCGCCATGGCCGGCAACGGCGTCATCACAGCGCTTCTCGTCCCGGCCCTGTTCGCCGTTTTGGGCTAAAGGCGCGGGCCGGTGACCCGGCGCAGCGTCAAATTGACCCGTCCGCCGCCCGGCACGAGGTCGCTCGTCCCGGGCAGGATGCGGTCGACGCCGTGATAGGCGCGCCGGCTCTCCCCGGCGAGCACCACCACATCACCGCTCGCAAGAGGTAAGGCAACCGTCGGCCCGCGGCGGGTGAGCCCGCCTAAGCGAAAGATCGCCGTATCGCCGAGCGAGATGGAGAGCACCGGCACCTCTTGTGCCTCTTCGTCCTCATCGCGGTGCAGGCCCAGCTTCGCCCCCGGCCGATAGAGGTTGACGAGGCAACATTCGGGTTCGGGTCCCGCGACGAGTTCGCGCCAGAGCGCGAGGAGCACATCCGGTATGGGCGGCCACGGCCGCCCGGTCGTGGGGTGGGTCGGCGCATAGCGATAGCCGCGGATGTCGCTTACCCAGCCCAGGCGGCCGAGGTTGGCCATGCGCACCGAGAAGGGCCGCCCCGTGCGCGGCATGGTGGGGGTAAACCACACCTCCGGCTCGACCAGCGCCCAGATCTCGCTCAACAGTGCCACCTGCGCGGATCGATCGAGAAAGCCCGGCAGGTGGCGAAAGCCCTCGGGCGGAACCGCGCGTGAAAGTACGGCTTTGGTGCTGTCCATGGATGCCTTGCTTACCCTTCTCGACCTGGCCGGCGTGTTCGTCTTCGCCGTCTCCGGTGCCTTGACCGCCTCGCGCAAGGAGCTCGACCTCGTCGGCTTCGCCTTCATCGCCACCGTGACCGGGCTCGGCGGCGGCACGCTGCGCGATCTGTTGCTCGACCTGGGGCCGGTCTTCTGGGTCCACAAGCCCCACTATCTGTTGGTCACGACGATCGCGGCCGTGCTCGTCTTCTTCACCGCGCACCGGGTCGAGGTCCGCTATCGCCTTCTTATGTGGGCCGATGCCTTAGGCCTTGCTCTCTTCTGTGTGGTGGGGGCGCGGATCGCGCGCGATGCCGGCGCACCCTTCCCGGTTGCGGTGCTCATGGGGATGACGAGTGCGGTCGTGGGCGGGCTCTTGCGCGATATCATCTGCAACGAGCTGCCGCTCGTCTTGCGCCGCGAGCTCTATTGGACCCCCGCCCTTTTGGGGGCTGTGGTCGCGATCGGCCTCGATGGGCTGGGTCTGCCGCCGGCTGTGGGCGGGTTGTTCGGCTTCGCGGCTGCCTTTGCGCTGCGCGCCGCCGCGCTCCTCTTCGATCTCGCGCTGCCCGCCTACAAGCCGCGCCCCGGACGCGCTTGGGGGCGCGAGGTGCCGGCTTCGGCGCTGCGCGCAACCGGTGGCCGCCCTCAGACGCCCTAGCCATCGGCCTTTCGTGGCCTTCAACCTGCGCACCGCAGACGGTCGGCGGCAAGGGCGATGCGGCCCGATCGCGGGTCGGGGCTTGGCAAGTCCGAGCCTCGGATTGCACAATAACGCTGAGGCAGGGGTAGCGTGCAGTCGCGCGTGGCGGTTCGGGTCGTGATTCGCGGACGTGTCCAAGGCGTGGGGTTCCGCGCCTGGACGGTACGCGAGGCGCGGCGGCTCGGACTTAAGGGTTGGGTGCGCAACCGCCGCGACGGGTCGGTCGAGGCCCTGTTTGCCGGTCCACCCGAGCAGGTCGCAGCCATGCTCGCCCTCTGTCGCGAAGGGCCGCCGCTGGCGCGCGTCGATTCGCTCGCGAGCGAGACGGTGCCCGAGCCGGCCCTTGAAGGGTTCGAGGAGCGACCCACGGTCTAGGGCCAAAGGACCGGGGCGGAGGAGGACTGGATGCGCGCGGAAAGCTTTTCTGCGCGCGGTGATCGGCGAAGCTTCGCGCGCGGGCTCGCGGCCTGTGCCTTGTTGTGCGCACACGGCCATCGGACGCTGGCCGCCGAGGTGGTCCCCGAAGATCGGCACTTCGTGGTGCTGCGCAAGGGCGAAGAGATCGGTACCCACCGCGCCACCTTCAGGCTCGGCGCGAGCGGGCTCATCGTGCGCCACGCGATCGATCTGCTCGTCCGCTTCGCTGGCCTGCCGGTCTACCGATACCGGCAGAGGGCGGAAGACCTCTGGCGAGCCGGGCGGTTGGTCGCGAGCGAGGCGGAGACCGATGACAACGGCGAGCGCACAAAAGTGCGCTTGTACGAGCGCGGCGGGCGGCTGATCTGCGACGGGCCCAAGGGCGTCTTGGAGGTCGCCACCGGCACGATGACCGATCTCAGCTATTGGAACCCGGCGATCGTGCGCGAGCGGCAGCTCGTGAGCGCGCGCGACGGGGATCTCTCGCCTCTGTTTGCCTCAGGCGGCGCGCGCGAGACGATCACGGTGCGCGGTCTGCCCTGTCCCGCCCGGCGCTGGGACGTCGTGTTGGGCGAGAACGACAGCGGCGTCATCTGGTACGACGAAGCGGGCAGGATCGTCCAAGCGCTGGTGCGCACGCGTGGCCAGGTGCTCGAATATCGGCTCCTGTGAGCGCAAAAGACGACCGCCGAGCGCGCGCCCGGCGACAACGGGCCGAGCGCAGGGGCCGATGGGCCGAGAGCCTTGCCGTGTGGTTCCTGCGTCTGCGCGGCTTTTCCATTCTCGCCCGACGCTGGTCGAGCCCGGTGGGCGAGCTCGACCTCGTCGCCCGCAAGGGTGATCTGCTCGTCTTCGTCGAGGTCAAGCGCAGAGCCGAGCTCGCACCGGCGCTTTCAGCACTGGCGGCGCCGCAGCAGCGGCGCATCGCCCGCGCCGCGCAGGCGTTTTTGGCCGCCCGGCCGCATCTTTGGGGCTTGCCCTGCCGTTTCGACGTGATCGCCGTCGGCGGGCTGCGCTTGCACCATCTCGTCGACGCCTGGCGGCCATAAGCCGCGGCGGGGAAAAAGGATGCGCCCGCGCCGAGCTTGCTGTGCGCGCTGCGGGCTTGGCCACTTGCGCCCGTGCCGCTAACCGGCGGCGAGAAGCGGAAAAAAGGGGAAAGGACGCGTGAGCAGGGTTCACCTCTTTGAGCCGTTGCGCCTGCGCGGGCTCGAGCTCGCCAACCGCATCGTGGTCTCGCCGATGTGCCAGTATCGCGCCAACGACGGCTTCCCGACCGACTGGCATCTCGTGCATCTTGGCAATCTCGCGATGAGCGGGGCGGCGCTTGTGATCCTCGAGGCGACTGCGGTGAGCCCACAAGCGCGCATCACCAAGGCCTGTCTTGGGCTGTGGAGCGATGCGCACGCCGAAGCGCTCGAGCCCATCCTCGCCTTTTGCCGGCGCGACGGTACGGCCAAGCTCGGCATCCAGCTCGGCCACGCCGGGCGAAAGGGCTCCGCGAAGACGCCGCTTGAGGGCGGGGCGCCGTTGCGTCCTGAAGAGGGGGCCTGGCAGACGGTTTCCGCTTCCGATCTTCCCTTCGATGTCGGCTGGCCGCCTCCCAAGGCTGCCGATGAGCGCGAGCTCGCCGCGATCGAAGCCGATTTCGCGGCTGCGGCGCGGCGCGCGGCGCTGCTCGGGTTCGACCTTTTGGAAGTGCACCTCGCCCACGGCTATCTCTTGCACCAGTTCCTCTCGCCGCTCTCCAATCGGCGCAGCGACCGTTTCGGCGGCGATCTCGAGGGGCGCATGCGCTTTCCCTTGCGGGTGGTGGAGGCGGTGCGCGCCGTGTGGCCCGATGATCGGCCGCTCGCGGTGCGCGTTTCGGCCACTGATTGGATCGAGGGCGGCTGGGATCTCGAGCAGACGCTCGTGCTCGCCCGAGCCCTCAAGGAACGCGGGGTCGACCTCATCGACGTCTCTTCGGGCGGGCTCGACCCGCGCCAGAAGATCCCGCTCGCTCCCGGTTACCAAGTCCCCTTCGCCGAGGCCGTGCGTCGAGCCACGGGGCTTGCGACCATCGCGGTCGGCCTCATCGTCACACCTGCTCAAGCGGAAGCGATCCTCGCCCAGGGCCGAGCCGATCTGATCGCGCTCGCGCGGGCCATGATGGACGACCCGCGCTGGCCCTGGCATGCGGCGCAAGCCTTTGGCGTCACGATCCCCTATCCGGCGCAATACCAGCGCTGCAGACCGGCGGTTTGGCCCGGGGCGGCCTTTAAAGTCGGGGCCGAGGCCGGCGGAGAGGCGCACGCGTTGGGTGCGGCCGAAGCAAAGGTGCGCGCGGGATGAGAGCCGGCAACCGCCAGCTGGGCGTGCGCATTCGCTTGGTGCTCGCCCCCGGTATCGCCATCGGCCCGGGAAAAGCGGACCTTTTAGAAGCGATCGCCGAGACGGGCTCGATCGCGGCGGCAGGGCGCAAGTTGGGCATGAGCTATAAGCGCGCCTGGCAATTGGTCGAAGCGCTCAACCATGCGTTCGCTGAACCGCTTGTGAGCGCTTCGCGCGGAGGCAGCGGGCGTGGGGGAGCCGTGCTCACCGCCCTCGGTCATGAGGTGCTCGAGGTCTATCGCAGGGTCGAGCGGGCGAGCGCGGCGCTTGCCGAAGCCGATCTCGCTCGGCTGCGCACGCGCCTGGCGAGGCGGGCGGAAACACGAGATGAGGCGCAGGCCCAAAGGTTGACGACCGCATCCGGCTCCGATATTGCCAGGTGAGCATATCGGGAGGAGTGCGCATGGAAAAATCCCTCGGCTTCACGCGGCGAGGCTTTTGGGCCGTCTTGAGCGCGGCAGCCGCGCTTGGGCAGGTGAACGCGTCCTATGCGCAGGAACCTCCCCTGGTTGCCGCCGCTGCCGATTTGCAGTTCGCGCTTGCCGAAGTTGCACAGATCTTTGAGAAAGAAAATGGATCGGCCGTTAAACTTGTCTTCGGGTCATCTGGAAATTTTGCGCGCCAGATCCGCCAGGGGGCGCCCTTCCAGCTCTATCTCTCGGCCGATGAAGACTATGTACTTGAGCTCGCTCGTGATGGCTTTACGAAAGATGAGGGTACTCTTTACGCGATCGGCCGTATCGTCTTGAAAGTGCCGACGGGCTCACCGCTGGAGCCCGATGGTACGCTTGAAGATCTTGCCCGCGCGCTTCGCGACGGACGCCTTAAGCGGTTTGCGATCGCCAATCCCGAACACGCGCCTTATGGCAAGCGCGCCGAGGAAGCACTGCGCCATAAAGGCATTTGGGAGGAGATCAAACCCTTTCTCGTCTACGGGGAGAATGTGAGCCAAGCTGCCCAGTTCGCCACTTCGGGCAACGCCCAAGGCGGAATCATCGCCCTTTCGCTCGCGCTCTCTCCCAAGCTCAAGGCCTTGGGCAAGCACGCTCTCATTCCTGCCGAGTGGCACGCGCCTTTGCGCCAGCGCATGGTCCTTTTGAAGAACGCAACCCCGATCGCCGAGCGCTTCTACGCCTATTTGCAGGAGGAACCGGCGCGGGCGATCTTCCGCCGCTATGGATTCGTTCTCCCGGGCGAAGTCGTAAGCGAGTGAATCGCATTGCGTGAACCTGACTCGGGAGACGCTCCTTGGACTGGGTCGCTATTGGCTTGTCGCTTAAGCTCGCGGTGGTCACGGTGGCGCTCTTGCTGCCGATCGGTATCATCCTTGGCCGCTTTCTCGCCTATCGGGACATCCGCGGCAAAGAGTTCATCGAAGCGTTAGTGGCCCTGCCACTCGTCCTCCCACCAACTGTCTTTGGCTATTATCTGCTCGTCGCCTTCGGCATGGCCTCGCCGATCGGCAAATTGTGGTACGAGCTGTTCGGCCATCAGCTCGTCTTTACTTTCGAGGGCCTCGTCGTCGCCTCGGTGATTTTCAACTTACCCTTTGCCGTGCAGCCGATGCAGCGTGCCTTCGAGGCGATTGCCCCCGATCTCCGCGCCGCTGCCGCATGCTGTGGGATGGCGCCCTGGCAGGCGATTCTCAAGGTCGAGATGCCTTTGGCTTGGCCCGGAATTTTAACCGCACTCGTCCTCTCTTTCGCGCACACGCTTGGAGAGTTCGGCATCGTGCTCATGGTGGGCGGTGCCATTCCCGGCGAGACCAAAACGGTGGCGATCGCGATCTACGATAGAGTTCAGGCCTTCGACGATGTCGCTGCTGGCCAAATGGCGCTCTTTCTCTTGATATTCTCCTTGTTTACGATCGCCGTCACCTCGTTCGCCTCGCGCCGCGTGGGGCGCCGGTTGGGCTGAGTTTATGCTCGAGCTCGAAGCGGAACAGGACGCTCCGATCCCTCTTGCTGCACGGTTGTCCTGCGGGCGCGCAGAGCTCATGGCGCTCGTCGGTCCTTCGGGGAGCGGGAAGACGACGCTGTTGCGCACGATTGCCGGCCTGTACGTGCCCAAAAAGGGGTGGGTGCGCGTCAATGGCGCGATCTGGTTCGATTCGGCGCGCAAGATCGTGCTGCCGACGCACCGGCGCCGGGTCGGCTTCGTCTTCCAATCCTATGCGCTCTTTCCCCACATGACCGCGCTTGAGAACGTGATGGCGGCGATGGGGGAGCGGCGGCGCTCGGAACGCGAGGCCCGCGCCCGAGAACTCTTGCGCCTGGTCCATCTCGAAGGCCTCGAGCACCGCCGACCGGCTGAACTTTCGGGAGGTCAACAGCAGCGCGTGGCGGTTGCGCGTGCACTTGCGCGCGAGCCGGATGTGCTGCTCCTCGATGAACCCTTCTCGGCCGTCGACCGCGCCACCCGCCAACGGCTCTATGAGGAGATCGCCGAGCTTAGGCGGGTGTTGTCGATGCCTGTGGTGCTCGTCACCCACGACCTCGAAGAGGCGATAGTGCTCGCCGATCGCCTCACCGTCCTGCATCACGGCCGCACGCTGCAGACCGGCACACCGGCTGAAGTCACCACCCGCCCGGCTTCACCGGAGGTGGCGCGGTTGGTCGATGTGACCAACCTGTTCGAAGGCGTCATCGCCGGCAAGGACGAAGCGCGCGGGCTCGTCCTTTTGGATTGGTGTGGAAAGCTCCTCGAAGTGCGCAGCGAACAGGCGGCTTCGCCGGGCACGCGAGTTCCCTGGGTGATCCCGGACGGTTTCGTCCTCTTGCATCGGCGCGATCGGCCCTCGCGCGGCGAACGCGAGAACCCGGTGCCCGGCCGCATTGTGCGCATGGTGGTGCTGGGACAGACGGCGCGGCTCGCCCTCGCGCCTCACCACGCGCCCGATTTGCCCATTCGCTTTTCGGTACCGATCCACGTAGCGCGACGTAACGGCCTCGCCCCGGGGGTAGAGGCGACGGTGTCGCTCCTCGCCGATGGCATCCACCTCATGACCGAAAGCAACCCGAGCGTACGGGTCAGCCCGCCATCGCGATCAGAGACCGTAGTTCCGGCCTAGGCCGGCGGTGATGCGCACGGCACTGCTCGCCGCCGCCTCAGGGGCTGTGATTGCCGTCTTGGGCGGACTGATCGGGCTCGGTGGGGCCGAGTTCCGGTTGCCGGTGCTCGTAGGCTTGCTCAATCTCACCCCGCGCGCGGCCGTGCCGGCGAATCTTCTCATAAGCTTGATCACGCTCATCACCGGTCTCTTCGGGCGGCTTTTGAGCCTCGACCCGGCGCCGCTTATGCCTCTTCTTCCCGAGATGGCCGCCCTTGCTGCCGGCGGTGTCGTGAGTGCGTTCGGCGCGCCCGTGTTGTTGGCCCGCTTAAGCGACCGCCGTCTTGCTCGCTTGCTTGGCCTTTTATTGGTCGCGATTGGCTTTCTTCTCGTGATCGAGGCCTTTGTACCCGGCGATCCTGTGCGCTTCGTCCCACCGGGCCTTTTGCCCACCCTCGTTTTCGGCCTCCTGCTCGGTTTGCTCATCGGCCTCGTCGCGGCCCTTTTGGGGGTTGCAGGCGGTGAGCTCTTGGTCCCGAGCTTCCTCTTCCTCTTCGGCGCGTCGATCCACACCGCCGGGACCGCGAGCATACTCGTCTCGCTCGTGCTCGTTCCGGTTTCGCTTGTGCGCTATGCTCTGTTGGGGGCGTTGCCGCGCGGAGGTGTGGTGCGCTCGATTGTGGTTCCCATGGCCCTCGGCTCGGTGGTCGGGGCGGCAAGCGGCGGCCTCATCACCGGTCTCGTCTCGGCTTCCCTCCTCAAGTTCGTGCTCGGGCTCGTGTTGATCGTCTCGGCGGCTAAGGTGCTGGTTGTGCGCTCTAAGCCGGCTCGCAGTGCCGAGGCGGGCTAGCGAAAGCGCGCCGGCGCATAAAAAGAGAGATCGATGCCCGGATCTCGTTCCGCGAAAAGGTCCGCGATCAATCGCCCGGTGAGCGGGCCGAGAGTGAGACCGATGTGTTGGTGGCCGAAGGCCAAAACGAGATTGGGGCAGGAGGGGACGCGGCCGATCACCGGCAGGCTGTCGGGAAGGGTCGGCCGGCAGCCCTGCCATTCCGATACGATTTTCGCTTCGAGCCCGGGCAAGAGCCGTTGCGCTAAGGGCACGAGCCTGCGGATGCGCCGATAGTCGGGTTTCGCCCAGGGGCTCGCGAGCTCGACGCCGCCGGTGAGGCGAATGCCCCCCGCCATGGGGGCGAGGATAAAGCCGTGATCGCAGGAATAGACGGGTCGGCTCAAGCTCTGGGGTGGATGCGGCAGCATCACGTGATAGCCGCGCTCGGCATCGAGCGGCAGCCGCATCCCACCGAGTGCGGCAAGGCGCTTGGAGAAGGCGCCAGCCGCGAGCACCACCGCATCGACAACAAGCCGCCCGGCGGAGGTAGAAACCGCGACGATACGCCGATCCTGAAAAGCAAAGCCTTCCGCCCAGGCGCGCAGAAAACGACCCCCGCGCTCGTAAAAGCCACGCGCGATGCCTTGCACATAGCCACAAGGATCAAGGACGGCGCGGTTCTCCTCGAGCAGCACCCCGGCTTCGAGATCGGGAGCTAGGGCCGGCTCGAGGTCGTGCAGCTCTTTGCGGTCGAGGAGCCGGTAGCGACGTCCAAAACGGTCCCAAAGGCGACGATCGAACGCGATCGACGAGAGCAACGTTTCTTCTTTGCGCGCCACTTTGAGCCAGCCGCCCGAGCGCACGAGCGCGCCCAAGCCGCATTCCTGGATCACCGTATCGTGCGCGGCATCGGCACGCGCGAGAAGCTGGGCGAGCGCCTGAGCGAGCGCTTCGACGCGCTTGGGCCGCGCATTGGCCACCATCCGCACAAGCCACGGAAAAAGGCGCGGCAGATAGCGCCAGCGGATGGCAAGCGGGCTCGTGCGGTCGCGCAAGAGGGCGGGGACTTTGCGGAGGAGCGCCGGGGTGAGCACCGGGGCGATGCTGTAAAGACTGATGATGCCGGCATTACCAAACGAGGTTCCGGTGCCCGGTTCGCGCGGGTCGACGAGCGTCACCTGATGCCCATCGCGTTGCAGGAAAAAGGCGCAGCTCGTGCCGACGATGCCGGCGCCGATCACGGCGATGCGCAGACCGTCCGCCATGGCTCCTCCACCGCTCGCACCGCTCTCGCTTAGGCCGGGCGGGGCGATCGGTCGAGCCGGCATCGCGCAACCGCGGTGCGCGGGCGGAGCCGCCGTGCGAAGGGCGCAAGGCGGGCGAAGAGATCTTGCGCTGTGACCACGCCCCGGGGTGTGATGGGGATCCCCGCGGCTGCGAGCACCTCCGCCACCCATCGGTTGCAGGTGCGCAAAATGTGGAAGGGGTCGCGGGCAGCGAAGAACAGGCTCTCGGCGCTGCGCCCAGGCGCGATCGGGCGAAGTGGACCCGAGGGATCCTCTTCGAGGCTCGCAAGCGCGCGGGCATGAGCACGTGCAATGCCCGCCTCGCTCGCTTCAAGAAGCCAGAGCTCATCGGCCGGGATCAGCGCCATCGGCCCCTTGTGCGCGGTGAGGTTGAGCGCGCTCGCGCTCGGCCAGAAGAGGGCGCGCAGCGCCAACCCGAAGGGTGGATCGGGGTGCGGATAATAGAGCCGGTCGCCAAAGCCGAGCTCGAGCCAATCGGCATCGGGAGCGATGCGGCGGAACGGGGAATCGGACGGCACCGCCGAAGCGGGGAGGACGATACCCGTATGCCAGGCATGGCGCGCGACCAAAAGCGGCAAGCCAGGCTCCTTTTGCGCGGCGGGCGGAGCGGGAGCCGGTGCGGCACAGGCGGCAAGCCAGCTCACGAGCGCGAGCCAGAGCGCGCCCCGCCGCAACCGACAGCAAGGCTCGCCGCCTTTGAAGAAGGCGAGTAAGTTGGCTTGGAGCGTTGGCGCGGAGGATCTCGTGAGCGAGCCTTTGGTGATTGCCTTAGTGCAGATCAATCCGACGGTCGGCGACATCGAGGGCAACCTCGAACTCTTGCGCGAAACCCGCACCCGCGCTGCGGCGGCGGGGGCCGACCTCGTGGTGTTTCCTGAGCTGGCCATCGTCGGCTATCCCCCGGAAGATCTCGTCCTCAAAGCCGCGCTATGGGACTATGCGTATGATGCGCTCGTGCGGCTCGCACGCGAAACCGCCGACGGCGGCCCGGCTGTGGTGGTGGGCACGCCCTGGCGCGAGAAGGGCAAGCTCTACAACGCCGTAGCCTTGCTTGCCGAAGGCCGCATCGAAGCCTGGCGCGCCAAACACGCGCTGCCCAACTACGGCGTCTTCGATGAGAAGCGGGTCTTCGAGCCCGGTCCCGTACCCGGCCCGGTCCCCTTCCGCCGCACCGATGGAACGCTCGTGCGCTTGGGCCTCATGATCTGCGAGGACATGTGGGTGGAGGACGTGGCGGAAGCGCTCGCCGAAACGGGTGCGGAGATCCTGATCGTCATCAACGGTTCGCCCTTCGAGCGCGACAAGCCGGATGTGCGCTTGCAGCTCGCGGTGGCGCGGGTGACCGAGAGCGGCTTGCCGCTGCTCTACGTCAACCAGGTGGGGGGGCAAGACGAACTGGTCTTCGATGGCGCCTCGTTTGTGCTCGATGCCCGCCGCAACCTCATAGCCCAGGCCCGCGCCTTCGCGCCCGATCTGCTCATCACCCGCTGGCGGCAGGAGGGGGAACTGTGGGTTCCGGTGGAAAAGGGTCGCATCGAGCCGCCGCTTGAGCGCCTCGAGGCGATCTGGCGGGCGATGGTGCTCGGTCTTAAGGACTATGTCGAAAAGAACCGTTTCCCGGGCGTCGTGCTCGGCCTTTCGGGAGGGATCGACTCCGCAGTCTCGGCGGTGGTCGCGGTCGATGCGCTCGGCAGCGCGCGCGTGCACACGGTCATGATGCCCTCGCGCTACACCGCGCGCGAGAGCATCGAGGACGCAGCGGAGGTGGCGCGGCGGTTGGGGGTACGCCACGATGTGATCGGCATCGAGCCGGCCGTGGCGGCATTCGAGCAGATGCTCGCCCCGCTCTTCGCCGGTCGTGCCCCCGATACCACGGAAGAGAACATTCAAGCGCGCATCCGCGGCGTGCTCTTGATGGCCATCTCCAACAAGTTCGGCCCGATGCTGCTCACGACCGGAAACAAATCGGAGATGTCGGTGGGCTATGCCACCCTCTACGGCGACATGTGCGGCGGCTTCTCGGTGCTCAAGGACGTGTACAAGACCACCGTGTTCGAGCTCGCCCGCTGGCGCAACGCCCATCGCCCGGAGGGGCTTTTGGGCCCCAGCGATCCCATCCCCGAGCGGGTGATCACCAAACCGCCCTCTGCCGAACTGCGCCCCGATCAGAAAGACGAGGACAGCCTGCCGCCTTATCCCTTGCTCGACCAGATCCTCGAGGGGTTGATCGAAGAGGACTTAAGTCCGAGAGAGCTGGTCGCGCGTGGCTTGCCGGCGGACGTGGTGCGGCGCGTGTCCAACATGCTCGACGCGGCAGAGTACAAGCGCCGCCAAGCTCCGCCCGGGGTCAAGATCACCCGCAAAGCCTTCGGTCGCGACCGCCGCTATCCGATCACCAACGCCTTCCGCCGCTTGGGGCTCGTGGTGCCGAAGGCGAGCCCGCAGGCTACAGCGCCCGTGCATTCGCAGGAGCTCTTGACGCTCGAGTGACGCTCCGGGGGGAGGGGCGGGTTGTTAGGAAAAAGATCTTGACAATACGGGTGCGCAGTCCTAGATTGCGCGCCATGAGCAAGCCCCGTCCCGACAGTTTCGACCGTCGCCTCGCTGCGCGCCTGCTCGCAGCGGGCGAACCCACCGTGCTCGTCGCCGAGCTCTTGGGTCTTCCGCGCCTCGAGCTCGAGGCGGCGCGCACGGTCGATCCCGATCTTGTGGCGCTCGAGCGCTATTATGCCGAAATCGAACGGTGGCCGGCGTCGCGCCGGCGCGCCCGCGCCCGCAAGCTCTTTTTGATCGCCCTCGAACATGCCCTCGAGCGGGGCGAGATCCGCGGTCTGAGCTGGGCGGCTCGGCTTCTTGAAAGCGTGGTCGAACCGAGCGCGGCCGAGGAGGGCGAGAGCGAAGACGAGGTCGAAGCGGTCGAAAAGACGCTCTCGCCCGAGGAACGGGCGATTTGGGACGCGCTCGATTACAGCCGCTGGCCCGTCCCGCCGGCGATTCCGCCGCAGCCGGGGGCGCCACCCTGCAAAGGCCCGCTTGAGGTGCCCAACGATGCCGGCAGCGAGGCCGAGCGCATGCAGGAGCCGATTCCCTGGCCACCTCCCGGCGCGCGTGCGGGCTCGGCGTCGACGCGCGTGCCCGCGGCGCCACGAGCGGACGAGCCGCCGGCGGGCGGGACGGCGAGTGCCGCGGCGAGCGAGCCCGGGCGCGGCGGCACGGCGCGCTGGCCTCCTCACTTGCGCCCACTTTAGGCGGGCGAGCGCACGCGAAGGCTGGACCGAAAGGCCCCGAGTGCCAATCTCGAAGGGCATGCAGGGCTCGACGCATCGGCTCTGCGTGGCGCCGATGATGGACTGGACCGACCGGCACTGCCGGTTCTTCTTGCGTCTGTTGGCGCCGCGCACCCGGCTCTATACCGAAATGGTTCCCGTAGCCGCGCTGTTGCGCGGCGACCGCGCGCGCTTTCTCGCCCATGATTCGCGCGAGCGGCCGGTGGCGCTGCAGCTCGGCGGCTCTGAGCCCGAGGAGCTCGCGCGCGCCGCGGCGCTCGGCGAAGCGGCCGGTTTCGATGAGATCAACCTCAACTGTGGCTGCCCCTCCGATCGCGTGCAGCGGGGCCGCTTTGGGGCGTGTTTGATGGCCGAGCCGGCGCTCGTGGCTGAGTGCGTGGCGGCGATGCGGGAAGCGGTTCGCATTCCCGTCACCGTCAAGTGCCGCATCGGTATCGACGATCAGCCGGTTCCCGACGCCCTCTTCGCCTTTCTCGAGGCGATCCGGGCGGCTGGTTGCGCGACCGTGATCGTCCATGCCCGCAAGGCCTGGCTGCAGGGACTGAGCCCGGCCGAGAATCGCGATGTGCCGCCCCTCGAGTATGGGGTGGTGCGCAGGGCCAAAGAAGCCTTTCCCGACCTTGTGATCGTGCTCAACGGCGGTCTGCGCACCGCCGACGACATCCGCGCGGCGTTGTCTTGGGCCGACGGGGCGATGGTGGGGCGGCGCGCCTATGAGGAGCCGTGGGTGTTAAGGGCGATGGAAGAGGTGGCGTTCGCGAGCCCACCGCCGGTGCTCGAGCGCGCGCAAGCCCTCGAGGCGATGGCGGCCTATGCCGAAGAGCGCGCCCGCGAGGGAACACCGGTGCGGGCGATCGCGCGGCACCTTCTCGGGCTCGTGCACGGCATGCCGGGGGCGCGTACCTGGCGACGGCTGCTCGTTACGCGCATGCACAGCCCCGATGCCGGGCCCGAGATCCTGCGCGAGGCCGCGGCGGCGTTGCGCGCCGTGAACGCGCGTGCCGCGTAACGGTTCCTTAACGCGCGGTGCGGTAAGAGTGGATTGGTGGCGGATCGGCGGGGAGAGGCCGGTGAACGCAGCTGTGAGCGGGTTGCGGCGCGTTCATGCCGCGCAAGAAGGTGGTGTCGCGATCGAATACGCGCTCTTGGCGTCGCTCATGGCCGTCGTTTGCGCGGCGGCTCTGCTTGCCTTCAGCGACGCGGCCGATGGCCTCTGGCGTCAGATCGCACAAGCGCTCGCAGCCGCCTTTTCGGGTTCACCGCCCGCGCCTTAAACGCGCCGCCTGGCTCAGCGGAACGCCGGTTCATCGAAGCTGCGCAGCTTGCGCGAGTGCAAGCGCTCGGGCCCTTGCGCGCGCAAGATGCGGATCGCCTCGAGGCCGATCAAAAGGTGCTGTTCGACGCGCGCGCGATAAAAGGCATCGGCCATGCCGCGCAGCTTGAGCTCACCGTGCAGCGGTTTGTCGGAGACGCACAAGAGCGTGCCGTAGGGCACGCGAAAACGGAAGCCGTTGGCGGCGATGGTGGCACTTTCCATGTCCACCGCGATCGCCCGCGCCTGATTGAGCCGCTCGAAGAGCTCCCGATAGCGCAGCTCCCAGTTGCGGTTGGCGGTGGTCATCACGGTGCCGGTGCGCATGCGGGTCTTAAGATCGATGCCGGAAAGCCCCGTCACCCGCGCCACCGCCTCCTGCAGCGCCACTTGGATCTCGGCGATCGGCGGCACCGGCACGAACAGCGGCACCTCGCGATCGAGGACGTGGTCGTCGCGCACGTAACCATGCGCGAGCACATAGTCCCCGAGGCGCTGGCTGCGCCGCAAGCCGGCGCAATGGCCGAGCATGAGCCAGCAGTGCGGGCGCAGGACGGCGAGATGATCGGTGATGGTGCGCGCATTCGAGGGGCCCACGCCGATGTTGACGAGTGTCACCCCGCGTCCGTCGCTGCGCACGAGATGATAGGCGGGCATCTGCGGCAGATGGCGCGGCGGCTCGCCGCTGCGCGCACCCGAGGCAGTGGTCACCACCTCCCCCGGCTCGACGAGCTGCTCGTACTCGTCGCCCTGCGCCACGAGCCGGCGCCCGAGCTCGAGGAAATGCTCGACGTAGCGCTGGTAATTGGTGAGCAACACGAAGCGCTGGAAATGTTCGGGGCGCGTGCCGGTGTAGTGGTGCAGGCGGGCGAGCGAATAGTCGACCCGCTCGGCCGAGAACAGCGCCAAAGGCGCCGGCTCGCCGGGTGGGGGGCGAAAAGTGCCGTTGGCGATGGCGTCGTCGGTGGCGGCGAGATCGGGCATCGCGAAGCAGGACTGCAGCTCCTTGGCGCGCTGCGGATCGAGCCCGACGATGGCCTCTTCGAGGACGTAAGGGAGCGGGATCGGCCGGCGCGAGATCCCGACCACCACCGGCACGCGGTGGTTGGCGATCAAAATCCCGATTTGCGTGCGGTAATATTCGCGGAACAGCGCCGGGCGGGTGAGCGTGGTGGCATAGAGGCCGGGCTCGTGGAGGACGCCGTAGGCGAGCCGCCCGTCGAGGTTGAGATCGCCGAGCTCCACCTTCACGCCCACAAAAGGGTAATGGGCATCGGGCGGGTCCAAGCGGCGCTCACCGGCGACAAAGCGCGCGAAGGCCGCACGCAGGCGCGCCACAGCGGCATCATAGAGCGCTTCGATGCGGGCAACCGCCGAATCGGCGTCCCCGTGCTGGCTGAGATCACGAAACCCGAGTGCGGCGAAAGCGGAAAGAGCGTCCATCGCAGGCGATCCCGAACGTGGTGCCGGCACCTAGCAGAAAAGGAGGACGGATTTGAGACCCGCATGCGGCGGCAACCGGAGGGCGCACCGACCGCCGCGGGGTGGGCGCACAACAGCGCGGCCGAACAGCGGCGCTTGCGCGCCGAGCCGCTGAGGGCGGAACTCGAGAAGGGGGCCGCGGTGTCGCTCTGCTCGATCGCCGTGCTCCACGATCGCTCCCTCAACGAAGGATCGAGCTAATGGACGTGTCCTCTTATCCGCGTCTTCCCGAAACCCTCGAGATCGACGCCTATGCGCCGGCACAGATCGCAGAACGGGTCGAGCGAGCCGGAGTGGCCAAGGCCCGTCTGCCGCTTTTGCAGACCTTCACCCTCGGTGTGCTCGCCGGTGCCTTCATTGCGCTTGGGGCGCTCTATTGCACGCTCGTGCTCACCGAACCCGCGATGGGGTTCGGTCCGGCGCGCCTTTTGGGCGGCATAGCCTTTTCGCTCGGGCTCGTGATGGTGGTGATCGCCGGGGCGGAGCTCTTCACCGGCAACAATCTTCTGGTCATGGCCTGGGTGGATGGGCGGATCACGGGGCGGGAGGTCCTGCGCAACTGGGCGGTGGTCTATCTCGCCAATTTCGTAGGAGCGCTCGGTCTCGCACTCCTGGTCTGGCTCGCCGACGCCTTGGCGCTCGGCGGTGGGCGGATGCTCGAGACGGCAGCCGCCATGGCACGCGCCAAGGTCGCTCTCGCACCTCTTGAAGCCTTCTTCCGCGGCATCCTGTGCAACCTGTTGGTGTGCATGGCGGTATGGCTGTCCTTCGCCGCACGCGAAGTCACCGGAAAAATCTTAGCAATCGTCTTTCCGATCTCAGCCTTCGTCGCGCTCGGGTTCGAGCACTCGATCGCCAACATGTACATCATACCGGTCGCGATGCTCTATGGGATCGAAGGAGTAGACTTGCGTGGTTTCATCGCCAATCTCGTGCCTGTAACGCTCGGTAACCTGGTCGGCGGGGGTGGGCTCGTGGCACTGGCCTATTGGCTTTGCTACCGCTTCCGCGCGCGAGCGGCAGATGGGCGTTGAGCAAACTTTAACCGTCGGGTGGCAGACTCGCGCGCGAAGTCACGAAGAGGAGCCCGGCGATGTCGTTCGCCCTGCCCGAGCAGGCGGCGCGCGTCCAAGCACCGCACAAGCAGGCGGTGCGTGCTGCGCCCGAACAGTTGCGCGCCCGTGCTCGCTCCGGCCCGTTGTGGGTGCTCTTGGTGGTTGCGATCCTCGCCGCGGTCGGCGTGGCCGCCGCTCTGCTGTCGCCTCTAGGGCAGACGTTGTTCCCGGTGCACCGGGCTCAGCGTAGCGGCGATCCCGCGCGCACCTATCTCGTTACCGAAGCGGTGGATCGCCGGCAGATGCAGCCGGTGTGGACGCTCGTGAACTTAAGCGGGCTTACGCGCATCTGCGAGAAGGCGCGGGCGTATACGGTCGTGCGGCAGATCGATGGTGCCGGGGCGGTGCCCACCCGCTTCATCGTCTATTGCCGCGACCAGGGGTTCTGGGTGGTGCAGGCGGATGCCGAGGCCGACCGCTATCTCACGCTCGGGCCGGTGGCGACGGTCGAGGAGGCGGAAGCGCTGCTCGACCAAAAGGGCAATTTCCTCTGGGATGCGCGCCGGCCGCCGCAGCGAACCGTTCGGTCGACCCGCGATGCGGGCGGGTAGCTTGCGCGGGGCCCGCTGACGCGCCGCCTTTGCCGCCCTAGACTGGCGCCGCGGCGCAAGGAGGAGGCAGATGGACGCGAACAGGGCTTCGGGCGCGGAGCAACGCAGCGCCTTCGACTGGGCCGATCCCTTCCGGCTGTGGGACCAGCTCACGGAAGAAGAGCGGCTCATCGCCGAGACCGCGCGCGCCTATGCGCAGAGCCGGCTCATGCCGCGGGTGCTCGAGGCGTTCCGCCACGAACGCTTCGATCGCGCCATCTTCCGCGAGATGGGCGAGCTCGGCTTTTTGGGCTCCACGCTACCCGAAGCGTATGGCTGCGCGGGTGGCTCCTATGTCGCTTATGGGCTCATCGCGCGCGAGATCGAGCGGATCGATTCGGGCTTCCGCTCCGCTATGAGCGTGCAGTCCTCGCTCGTCATGTACCCGATCTTCGCCTATGGCGACGAGGCGCAGCGCCGGCGCTGGTTGCCCAAGCTCGCTAAGGGCGAGCTCGTAGGCGCTTTCGGGCTCACCGAGCCCGACCATGGCTCGGATCCGGGCGGCATGCGCACCCGGGCGCGCAAAGTGGCCGGCGGCTTTGTGCTCTCGGGCAGCAAGACCTGGATCACCAACGCGCCCATAGCCGACCTCTTCGTGGTGTGGGCGAAGGACGAAGAGGAGGTGATACGCGGCTTCGTCCTCGAGCGCGGCACGCCGGGTCTGTCCACCCCGACCATCGAGGGCAAGTTCAGCCTGCGCGCCTCGCCCACCGGCCAGATCGTGATGGACGGCGCCTTCTGTCCCGAGGCCAATGTGCTGCCCGGGGCTCGGGGCCTCAAAGGTCCGTTCGGCTGCCTCAACCGCGCCCGCTACGGCATCGCCTGGGGCGTGATGGGTGCAGCCGAATTCTGCTGGCACGCCGCCCGCGCGTATGTTCTCGAGCGCAAGCAGTTCGGCCGACCCCTGGCGGCCAACCAGCTCATCCAAAAGAAACTCGCCGATATGCAGACCGAAATCGCCTTGGGTTTGCAGGCAGCCCTGCGTGTCGGTCGGCTTCTCGACGAAGGGCAAGTGTTGCCGGAAGCGATTTCGCTGATCAAGCGCAACAATTGCGGCAAGGCGCTCGAGATCGCGCGCATGGCGCGTGACATGCACGGCGGCAACGGCATCGCCGACGAATACCATGTCATTCGCCATATGTTGAACCTGGAGGCGGTCAATACGTACGAAGGCACGCATGACATCCACGCGCTGATCCTGGGCCGCGCGCAGACCGGCATCCAGGCCTTCACCGGCTGAAGGCAGCTTCTGGCCCCGTTTGCGGGATTTTCGGTCCTCGACTGCGATGCTTGCAGGGGCACGGCGGCGCGCGCCGATGGGCCGAGCTCCATAAGGAGCCGAGGACGGTGATCTGGCCCGAGGGGCGCACGCCACAGCACGGCCGCGACTGGTCGCAGCCCTATCTTGGGGCGAGGGCGC
Organism: Pseudomonadota bacterium; assembly: GCA_030549795.1. Classification (GTDB taxonomy): domain Bacteria; phylum Pseudomonadota; class Alphaproteobacteria; order Geminicoccales; family Geminicoccaceae; genus JANXAZ01. Next base: position 64,192 of record JAUQQO010000016.1, read on the forward strand.
GGCCGCGAAGAAGCACCTTTGGGCGCGCGAGAGGCTATAGGAAGGGTGGTGTTGCGGCAGGGGTTACCGGCCGGGAAAACACCGGAGCTTCGGCAGCGACGCCGAGGCCAAGCGCGACCGTTCCCACACCCCGGTGCGGGCGAGTCTGGCACCCTGTGCTCGCGACCGGCCGGGCGTGCGGCGGCGGGGCGCAGCGGGCGCGCAACGCTGGCCCGGTGGGCGATGGGCCGCCGGGCCACAGGCGGTGGTGGAAGGGAGCGCTGCGGCGTTTGATCGCGCAACGGCGGCACGCACCGCGGCGCGCGGTTCGAACGCGCGTTGAGCGCACAACCGCGTTTCTTCGGACAAGCTCAAAGCGGCTTTTTGAGCAGGTGCGCGAGCTCGCCCACGATCCCGCGGCGAAAAGCCAGCACGCAGGCGACGAAGATCAGTCCCTGCACGATCGTCACCCAATGACCGAGCCCAGCGAGATAGTTCTGCAACGAGACGATGACCGCAGCCCCTAGAACAGGACCGAAGACGGTGCCGAGGCCGCCTACAAGCGCCATCAACACGACTTCGCCGGACATCGTCCAGTGCACATCGGTAAGGCTCGCGAGCTGGAACACGATCGCCTTGGTGCCGCCGGCGAGGCCGGAGAGGGCGGCCGAGAGGGTGAAGGCGACGAGCTTGTAGCGATCGGTGTCGTAGCCGAGCGAGATGGCGCGCGCTTCGTTTTCGCGGATGGCTTTGAGGACCTGGCCGAAGGGCGAGTGGATGGTCCGATAGATCAAAAGGAAACCGCCCATGAAAATCGCAGCGACGACCCAATAGATGACGAGATCGTTCGACAGATCGAGGATTCCGAACAACTTGCCGCGCGGGATGGCCTGGATGCCGTCTTCGCCCCCGGTGAAGGGCGCCTGCAAATAGAAGAAATAGAGCATCTGCGCCAGCGCCAAGGTAATCATGGCGAAATAGATGCCCTGGCGGCGGATGGCGAGCCAACCGAAGACGAGCCCGAGGCCGGCCGAGCACAGGGTGGCGAAGGGAACGGCGAGCTCGAACGGCAGGCCCCACACTTTCGCGGCATGGCCGGCGGCATAAGACGCGGTGCCGAAAAAGGCGGCATGGCCGAAGGAGAGAAGGCCGACGTAACCGATCAAGAGATTGAAGGCGCAGGCGAAAAGCGCAAAGCACAGCACCTTCATCACGAACACGGGATAAAAAACGAAGGGCGCGACGAGCAGAAGAGCGGCCAAAAGCACGATGCCGAGCTTTTGGTGGCGTAAGACATCGCTTGGGACCGCAACGGCGATGGGCGCCGGTTCGCTGCGTGCCGCCATCTCAACTCGCCCGTCCGAAGAGGCCGGCGGGCCTCAGCAACAACACGATCGCCATGATGACGAAGATCACGGTTGCCGAGGCCTGCGGCCAGAACACTTTGGTGAGACCTTCGATCACGCCGAGCCCGAAGCCGGTCACGATCGAGCCCAAAATCGAGCCCATGCCGCCGATCACCACCACGGCGAAGACGACGATGATAAGATCGGCACCCATAAGCGGGCTCACCTGATAGATCGGGGCGGCGAGCACGCCCGCGAAGGCAGCGAGCGCCACCCCGAAACCGTAAGTGAGTGTGACCATTTTGGGCACGTCGATACCCATCGCCTGAACGAGCGTCGGGTTCTCAGTGGCGGCGCGCAAATAGGAGCCAAGGCGAGTCTTTTCGATCACGAGCCAAGTCGCGAGGCACACCGCGAGGGAAACGACTACGACCCACGCCCGGTAGTTGGGCAGGAACATGAAGCCGAGGTTCTGCCCGCCCCGCAGCTCGGCGGGAATGGCATAGGGCAAGCCTGTCGAGCCGAACTCGTTGCGGTAGAGCCCCTGGATGACGAGCGCGAGGCCGAAGGTCAAAAGAAGCCCATAGAGATGGTCGAGCCCGGCCAAGCGCTTGAGCAAGAGCCGCTCGATCGCGATGCCGGTCAGTCCCACGAAGAGCGGCGCGAGCAGAAGCGACCACCAATAGCCGATACCGAACCAGTTGAGCAGCATCCAGGCGGTAAAGGCGCCCATCATGTATTGGGCGCCGTGGGTGAAGTTGATGATGTTCAAAAGGCCAAAGATGACCGCGAGGCCGAGGCTCAGCATGGCGTAGAAGGCGCCATTGATGAGCCCCAGCAACAGCTGACCGAAGAGTGCGGGAGCCGGTACGCCCAAGATCTCCACCATCGCCGTCGCCTCGCGCCCCGCGCTCACCTCCTCACTTCACGAGCGGGCAATTACCCTCGGCCAGAGGCCGGAACGCCTTGTCCGCAGGAATGGTCGCCTTGAGCTTGTAATAATCCCAAGGCCCTTTCGACTCAGCGGGCTTTTTCACTTCGAACAGATACATGGGATGCAGCTTGCGGCCGTCGACGCGGATCTCGCCCTTGCCGAAGAGGGGATCGTCGGTCGGCATCTCCTTCATCTTGGCGACCACCGCCCGACCGTCGGCATCCGAGCCGAGCGCATCGAGGGCTTTGAGATAGTGCAGGACGGCCGCATAGACCCCGGCGTGGACCATGGTCGGCATGCGTCCGTTCATCCGCTCGGCGAAGCGCTTCGACCAGGCGCGCGTCGAATCGTTCAGGTCCCAATAGAACGATTCGGTCAGGATCAAGCCCTGCGCGGTCTGCAAACCGAGCCCGTGGACGTCCGTGATGAACACGAGAAGACCGGCGAGGTTCTGCCCACCGGCGACGATACCGAATTCAGCAGCTTGTTTGATCGAATTGATGGTATCACCACCGGCGTTGGCGAGGCCGATGATCTTCGCACGCGAGGCTTGCGCCTGAAGAAGATAAGACGAGAAGTCGGGTGTATTGAGCGGGTGGCGGACCTTGCCCAACACTTTGCCACCCGATTTGAGTACAACCGCTTCGGTATCGCGCTCGAGGGCGTGACCGAAGGCGTAATCGGCAGTCAAGAAGAACCAGCTGTCGCCTCCGGTCTGGACGATCGCCGAGCCGGTTCCGTTGGCGAGCGCCCAGGTATCATAGGTCCAATGGACCGTGTTGGGGCTGCACTTGGGGCCGGTGAGATCGGAGGTGGCCGCGCCGCTCACCAAGAAGACCTTGTTCTTTTCGCGGGTGATCTCGTTGATCGCCAACGCGACCGAGGATGTCGGCACATCGACGATCGCGTCCACACCTTCGGTATCGTACCACTGGCGGGCGATATTGGAGCCGACATCGGGTTTGTTCTGGTGGTCGGCGAAGACGACTTCAATGGGAACCCCTTTGACCTTGCCACCCCAGTCCTCGACCGCCATCCGCGCCGCCACGACCGAACCTTGGCCGGTGATGTCGGCGTAAAGCGAAGACTGGTCGTTTAAGACGCCGATGCGAACCTTGCCGCCGGTAAAGTCTGCGGCGGCGGGAAGGGTCAAGAGCGTGCCCGCCAACGCCGCGGCGGCGAAGAGCCAGGATCGTCGCATGGAGCCAGCCTCCCTCGGGTTGCCGTGGGTCTTTTGCCTCAAACTGCGAGATAGGTCACGAGTCGTTCCTGGGCGGGGCCGACTTCGGCTGATGCGATCTCGTCGACCACGCGGCCGTGCTCGACGATGTAGTGCCGATCGGCGATCCGCGCCGCGAAGCGGAAGTTCTGCTCGACGAGGAGAATGGTGAACCCCTCCTCTTTGAGCTTGCGGATCGTGCGGCCGATCTGCTGGACGATCACTGGCGCAAGGCCTTCGGTCGGCTCATCGAGCAAAAGGATGCGGGCACCGGTGCGCAGGATGCGGGCGATGGCGAGCATCTGCTGTTCGCCGCCCGAGAGCTTGGTGCCCTGGCTTGAGAGCCGCTCGGCGAGATTGGGAAAGAGCGCGAAGATCTGCGCGCGCGAGAGTCCCCCGGGAGCCACCACCGGCGGCAGCAACAGATTCTCGAGCACGTTTAAGCTCGCGAAAATGCCGCGCTCTTCCGGGCACCAGGCGATGCCGAGGCGGGCGATGCGGTGCGGCGGCAACGCGATCGTCTCGCTGCCGCGGATGCGGATGGAGCCGCGGCGCTTGGGGACCACCCCCATGATGGCCTTGATCGTGGTCGTCTTCCCGGCGCCGTTGCGCCCCAAGAGGGTTACGACCTCGCCCTCGCGCACGACGAACTCCATGCCGTGCAGCACATGCGATTCGCCGTACCAGGCATGGAGATCACTGACTTCGAGGACGGGGGCTGCCACCACGCGTCAACCCTCTTCGCTGCCGATGTAGGCCTCGCGCACGCGCGGATCGGTGCTAATCCGCGCGTAATCGCCTTCGGCTAAGACTTCACCGCGGGCGAGCACGGTGATGGTGTCGGAGAGATCGGCCACCACCGCGAGATTGTGCTCGACCATGAGCACCGTGCGGCCCTTCGCGACCTCCTTGATGAGCGCTGCGATGCGCCCCACGTCCTCGCGGCCGAGGCCAGAAGTGGGTTCGTCTAAGAGCATGACTTCCGGCTCGAGCGCGATCGTGGTGGCGAGTTCGAGCGCCCGCTTTTGGCCATAGGGGAGCTCGACCGCCGGCACATCCGCCATCGCCTCGATCCCCACCGCCGCCAACAGCTCCCGCGCACGCCCGTCATAGGCGCGCAACACCTTCTCCGAGCGCCAAAAGTCGAAGCTCTCGCCGCGTCGGCGCTGCAGCGCCACCCGCACGTTCTCGAGCGCGGTGAGATGGCTGAACACGGCCGAGATCTGAAAAGAGCGCACGATGCCGAGCTTGGCCACCTGGGCCGGGCGCAGATGCGTGATGTCGCGGCCTTTAAAGCGAATGCGCCCGCTCGTTGGCTGCAGAAACTTGGTGAGGAGATTGAAGCAAGTGGTCTTGCCTGCCCCGTTGGGCCCGATGAGCGCGTGAATGGTTCCGGCGCGCACCCGCAGATTGACGTTCTTGACCGCGAGAAAGCCGCGGAAGTCTTTGGTCAACCCCTCGGTCTCAAGGATCGCGTCGTCGCCCGCCACGCTGTCCTCCCAGCAGCGCCGATCATAGTGGCGGCCCAGGGCGATGTCAGCAGGGCCGGGACTTCGGCGGTCGGGCCGCGAGCAGCCGCTCGGCCCGCTCGTGCGGCAAATAGAAGACGTTTCCGGCTCCCTCTGCGCCTGCGAGCAGACGCCCGGATTCGAACCGGGCGTCCACGTAGTCGAGTTTGCGCAGGAGAGCCTCGACCCGCTCGTCCTGGCCCGCCTCGACCATAAGCACGGGACGGCACCGGCGGAGGGTCGCTGTGCCGCCGCGCAGCACTGCGTATTCGTGGCCCTGCACGTCGAGCTTCACGAAAGCGGGTCGAAGCTCGAGGTCGTCGAGACGCACGGTCTCACACGGCAGCGGCTCAAGGCGCAGCCAGTCGCGGCGGAAGCCATAAAGACGGCCGGCCTCGAGCCAGCCCCGGGCAGCCTTCGGGTCGAGCGAGGCGAGCCCGTCGAAGGCCCAGTGGCGGTAGATCGGCAGCCAGAGGGTGGCTGTGCCGGCCTCCTCGCCCAGAGCCTGGGCCCGCACCTCGACCCGCGGATCGCCGCGATGGCGGGCCGCCAATTTGGCGGCAAGTCGAGCGTTCGGCTCGAACGCGACGATCCGCGCCTGCGGAGCGAGCCGCAACAGGAGGTCGAGGGCCAGACCGCGATTGGCACCGACGTCCAGGATCAGAGCGCCGGGCTCGAGCCCGAGCAGTGGGACCGCCAAAAGATCCGGCTCGCTCGGACGGCCTCCCCAGCGCTGCCAGAGACGTTGCACGGCAAACCGCGCGTCCTGGGCGAAGGGGAGGAAGACCTGGACCGAGCGGAGGAGCTTGCGAAGGTCGATCGTGACACTCCCAGCGCAACACGGCGCTCGGTTCGTCGGGGCAAAACCGACACCGATTAGCTGCTCCGCAGGCATGTTTGCTGGGCCTGACGAGAACCTGATTATCACGACGCCGCTCGCCTGTCCATCGTCGCGCGCTCTCGGATCGAAAGGCGGAGCCGCGACCGTTGTTGGAGCGGTCGGAGCAGAGCTCTATCCGGGCTCCGAAAGCGAGCGACCGTCGTCACCGGCGCGTTTGGCGCGGAGCGGGCGCTGGCGCGGCAGCGAGTGATGCAGGCGGCCGATGCCCTCGCTGCGCAACCAGCGGATCGGCCAGCGACCGATCGGAGCCGCCATCGGGCCGCGGTCGTTGGCCGGCTCGACGACGATCAGGACGAACGGGCGGTTCGGACCTCGGGTCACGGTCGATCCTCCCCTAGGAACGACATTCTCGGCCGACTCTCGGTGCGCCGCAGTGATCGGCGTCACCGCGGCGCACGACCGACCGCGCAGCGTTCAGAATCTTGCGCTGCCGGCCGCTTCGCCCAGCGCCTCGTCCAGGATCGCGACCGCCTGCTCGAGCTCCGTTTCGTCGTTGGTGATCGGCGGGCAGAGAGTGAGCGCGTTGCCACCGCCGATCTTTAGGGAGAGGCCGCGCTCTAGGGCGGCCTAGAGGGTCCGATCGGCCTCCTCGCGGCGGGCGCGCCGTCCGCCCGGCGCAGCTCGACCCGGAGCATGAGACCGAGGTCCCGTACGGCGGCGAACAGGAGATGGCGAGAGCGGAGCGTCTCGAGGCGGGTCCGCAGCAGGGTGCCGAGCCGCTGCGCCCGGGCGCACAGGCCCTCCTGCTCGATCTCCTTGAGCGTAGCGAGGGGCGCGACTGCGCCCGCAGAGCTCTTCTCGGCGGTGCAGTGACCCAGGGTCCTGTCGGCCGCGAGGTCGAGCCCGGCTCGGGCGAGCATCGCGGCCGGGGGCCAGATCCCCCGCTCAGTCCATCGCCGAGGACCAGGATGTCGGGCCGGATCCCGAACCGGGGATGGACGAAGAGGCTGCCAGTGCGGGCGGGCGCGTAGGGGACCTCGTCGAGGATCAACAGCACCCCCAAACGATCGCAGATCGCCCGGACCCGCTGCCAATAACCCTCGGGTGGCAGCTCGACGGTGGTCCAGCGGACCGGCTCGGCGATCAGGGCGCCAATGTCGGGTCCGCGGGCCAACAGATCGGCGCGCGGGGCGGCGCAGCCGGCTTCCTCCGCGTCGCGGCGTGCATACCGGCGCTGTGGAAGCTGCCTTCGAAGGCGACGACTCCAGGCCGGCCGAGGCGGGCCGTGGGTGCCGGGCTGGACGCGGAGGGCGGTGGGCGAGCCGGTTGACACGGGTGCCGTGCAGGTCGAGCACGCCGGTGCCGTCCGCGCGCGCCACCGGCCGTGGGCGACACCCTTGCCGCACGAAAGTGCAAGGGAGCCGGTGAAAAAAACGCTCGTCCGCTTTGACGCAGCGCCCCTTAGGCGCCCGCCTGGTGCGCGCTTGCCGTCGCCCTTGGTTGGTGTGCGCGCTTGGGGCGCGCGGTCATCGCGCACGCTCCTGTTGGCGGCGGTCGCAGGCTTGGGCGAGGGCGACGAGCGCTGGGGTGGGCTCGACCGGATAGGGCGGATCGGCGGGCTCGAGGCGGCGCAGGTGCTCGGGCAGGGCGGCGAGCTCGCGCGCGCAGCGTTCCCGCGCTTCGCTCAAAGACGGCAGAGGCGCCACCCGCTGGCCGCGCCGCATCACCGGAACCAACAGCGGCTGGCCTTGTTGGCATTCGTCGGCGAGCCCCAAGCGGTCGCCGACCATCGTACCGCCCTCGTAGCGCCGCCAGACCTGCTTGGCGCCGGGCCAGGTGGCCTTGCCCTCGCTGCGCTTGCGCCGGGGCTCGCCGGCATAGGCCACGAGCTTGTAGGCGCAGTCGAGCGCGGGCCAATCGGTGGAGGTGGTGAGGCTGGTGCCGATGCCGTAGCCGTCGATCGGCACCCCTTCGGCGCGGTGGCGGGCGAGCAGCTCCTCGTCGATGCCGCCGGAAGCGAAGATCTTCACCTCCCGCAAGCCGGCTTCGTCGAGGATGGCGCGCACCTTGCGCGCATGCAGCGCGAGATCGCCGCTGTCGATGCGCACGCCGGCAACGGGCGTACCCTGGGCCGCGAGCTCGGGGGCCATGCGCACAACCAAACGCGCCGCCGCTTCCGTATCGTAGGTGTCGATCAAGAGCACGAGCGCCCGCGGGCGGGAGCGGGCGAAGGCCGAAAAGGCCGCGCGCTCGTTCTCGAAGGCCTGGATGAAGGAATGCGCCATGGTACCATAGATGGGAACCCCGAAGAGCGGCTCGGCGGGCACCGTGGCAGTGCCCGTGAAGCCGGCGATGTAGGCGGCGCGCGCCGCCATGAGCCCAGCTTCCGCCCCATGCGCGCGGCGCAGCCCGAAATCGAGCAGGATCTTATCGGGTGCGGCGAGCACCATGCGCGCCGCTTTGGAGGCGATGAGCGTTTGAAAGTGGATGATGTTAATAAGGCGCGATTCGACGAGCTGGGCTTGGGGCAGGGGAGCGGTGATGCGCACGATCGGCTCATCGGCGAAGAAGACGGTGCCTTCGGGAAGCGCATCGACATCGCCTTCGAAGCGAAAGGCGCGCAAATACGCGATGAGCTCGGGCGAAACGCGCTTGCTCTCGGCGAGCCAGTCGAGCTCGTCATCGCTGAAGCGGGCGTTTTCGAGAAAGTCGACGAGCTGAGCGAGCCCACAGGCGACGAGGAAGTTGCGCGTGGGCGGAAGCTTGCGCACGAAAAGCTCGAAGCTCGCCACCGCCTCCATGCCCTCGCGTCGATAAGCGTCGAGCATGGTGAGCTCGTAGAGATCGGTGAGCAAAAGCGAACGGGCGGGATCGAAGGGGATCGCCATGGTCGAAGCTCGCCCAAAGGGCTAGGATCGCCTGTGTGGAAAGCCTAGGCGGTTTGGGCGGGTGCGGGAAGCGCGCGGGAGAAGGGGTATGGAGCTCGAGGCCTTCGACCACGTCAACATCCGCACCTCCAACCTCGAAGCGATGGTGCGCTGGTACGAGGAGGTCTTGGGGCTCGCGCGCGGCTGGCGGCCGGGGTTCGATTTCGATGGCGCCTGGCTCTATTTGGGCGATCAGCCGATCGTGCACCTGGTCGCGGTGGCAGCGCCACCGGCCAACCTCGAGCCCAAGATCGAGCATTTCGCGTTGCGCGCGCGGGGGCTTAAGGCGTTTTTAGCCCGGCTGGAGGCGAAGGGGGTCGCTTATCGGCTCGGCCGGCCGCCCGGAACCGACATCACTCAGGTCAACCTCTTCGATCCCGACGGCAACCACATCCACATCGATTTTCGTGAGGGCTAAGGGACGGTTTGTAACGGACCCCGCGCGCGGGGGCTCAACGACGAAACTTCGTTCCGTGCGCAGCGAGGAGTTCCTGCGCTTTGGCGGCCACACGTTCAAAATGCTCATCGCGCCTAGGACTCGGTGTGGCATAAGTCGTGCCTCTGGCGAATCGCTGCTCGCTCCACTTTAGCGCGCGATTTCTGAGTGCGTCGTCCAGCACGATAAAGAGCGTAAGTTCAGCTTCGATCTCGCGCTCTTGCTCGTAGTCGTCCATGCTTCCGACCAATCGCAACAGCACTGCTTCTCCGTATCGCCAAGCACTAATGAGCGCGTGTGCTTGCCCACGAGTGAGGTTGGTCGCGCGCAGCCCCAAGCCCAATGTTGCGAGTGCGCGGACTTGGCGTTCGGTGGCCGGAAGATCGCATCCGTCATGCAATTGTTGTAAGACTTTTTCCAGTCTCTCGGACTTATAAATCGCAAAGTGTCGTGTCGCCTCTGGATAGCGCCTCTCGATGAATTCGTTTATATCGACCGGGCGACCCTCGGGATCGAGACATGTCAAAGTGCTGGTCACGCGGAAGGTGCGCTCCTCTTGGCGAAGGTGACACCAACAGCGCAGACCGCCACCAAAATAATTGGGTAGAAACTCGAGAACCGACACTTGACGCCATGTCACAATTCCATGCCGATCCACATACTCGATGGTCAGGTCAGGAAGAGGTCCTCGCTTGCAAGAGAGCTCTCTGATCGGACCCTCAGGGGCGATGGAGATCTCGATCTGCACAATGGGATGCTTGAAGGCGGTGTCGGGCTGCAACGACTTGGACAGGGATTGCGTGGTTTGGGCGGCATGCGCCGGGGCGCCAGCACTGTGAGCCGACACGTCGGTCGCAGCCGATAACAGTACGCGCGATGTTCTCCGGCGAGTAGCGCTTTGGTGTCCTCTGCGGGCCAGAGCTATCGCTGCCCAGATTACAAGTAGAGCGCCCACAAAGACGGTAGCTATTGTGCCCGCGGACTGCGGCCACCCTCCCATAGCTCAAGCGGCCCTCGGACGCTGCGCGCGCCCAACCTGGCGGCGCCTTCGTTGCCCGTATTTCGTGCAAGGTCTCAGTTTACAGAAGGGCAAAGCCGCAAGCAAATGAAAAGCTCGCGGCTTTGCCGATCCTTAAGGGGACAGGAAGGGGGCTAGCCTCGGCCGAGGGCTAAACGCCAGCTCGAGGGGCCGTGCGACTAGGGCAGGCCCGGGCTACGATCAATTCTTACTCTTATCAACCAGCTTCTTCTCGGCGATCCAGGGCATCATGGCGCGCAGTTTTTCGCCTAC
>JAUQQO010000047.1 GCA_030549795.1 Pseudomonadota bacterium
AGAGCATCGATGATCGGATCGGAGATGGAACAGCCTGCATCGCATAGGCCCGGGCCTTCGCAACGCAAAGCAGCTGCACGGTTGATTCGGCTCGTCCTGCCGCATCTGTGGCCAGCGGAGCCGCAGCTGCGGCTGCTTGTAGTTACCGCCGCGGTCTGCATGATCGCTGGCAAGCTCGTCACGGTTGCCACTCCGTTCGCGCTCAAGGGCGTTGTCGACGCCCTTGCTCCGCCTGAGGCACTGCGTCCGGAGGCCCTTCCGCTCGCGCTGTTGCTGGCCTACGGCGCGGCGCGGCTCTCTTCCACGCTCTTCAACGAGCTCCGAGACACGCTGTTTGCGCGCGTCGCCGAACGCGGCGGTCGCATCGTCGCGCGCCGCACCTTCGAACATCTCTTCGCCCTTTCCTTGCGCTGGCATCTCGAGCGGCGCACCGGCGAAGTCGCGCGCGTGATCAGCCGTGGTCTGCAGGCGGTCGGCTTCATGCTGCACACGGCCCTCTTCACCATGGGCCCGGTGGTCTTGGAGCTCCTGCTCGTCACCATCGTCTTGGTGTGGAAGTATCCACCGAGCTTCGCCTTGGTGACGCTCGCAACGGTTGCCGTTTATGCGGTGTTCACGATCGTGACCACCGACTGGCGCAACCGCTTTCGTCGGGCGATGAACGAGAAGGACAACGAAGTCTCGGCGCGCGCCGTCGACGGCCTCATCAATTACGAAATCGTCAAAGCGTTCGGCAACGAATCGTACGAGACCCGGCGTCTCGACCGCGCGCTCGCTGCTTACGAAGATGCGGCGGTGAAAGCGCAGGCCTCGCTTTCCTTCTTGAATGCCGGACAAGCGGCGATCATCGCTGTTGGCGTGACGATCGTGATGGCGCTCGCCGCTCGCGGGGTGGTCGCTGGTGAACTCACGGTGGGTGATGTGGTGCTCGTCAATGCGTTTTTGCTCCAGCTCTATTTACCCTTGAATTTCTTGGGCGTGCTCTACCGGGAGCTGAGGCAGTCGCTGACCGATCTCGAACACGTGGGCGAGATTTTGGATCTGCGCCCGGAAATCGAGGACGCACCCGACGCTGAGCCGCTGCGCCTTTCGAAAGGAACGGTGGAATTCGACCGTGTGCGGTTTGCCTACGATCCGCGACGTCCGATCCTCAAAGAGGTCTCGTTCACCATTCCCGCTGGGCGCAAGGTCGCGATCGTCGGCGCCTCCGGAGCCGGCAAATCGACGATCGTGCGGTTGCTCTTTCGCTTTTTCGACGTCACCGGCGGTGCGATCCGCATCGACGGCCAAGACATCCGCAGCGTCACCCAAGCGAGCCTGCGCGCGGCGATCGGCCTCGTCCCGCAAGACACGGTTCTCTTCAACGATACGATCGCTGCCAACATCGCCTACGGTCGGCCCGGCGCGACGCGCGCCGAAATCGAAAAGGCGGCGAAAGTCGCCCAAATCCACGATTTCATCATGAGCTTGCCCGATGGCTACGACACGCTGGTTGGCGAGCGCGGGCTCAAGCTCAGCGGCGGCGAAAAGCAGCGGGTCGCGATCGCGCGCGTGGTGCTTAAGGATCCGCCCATTCTCGTCCTCGATGAAGCGACCTCGGCCCTCGATACGCTCACCGAGCGCTCGCTGCAGTCGGCCCTCGCGGAAGCAGCGCGTGGTCGCACCACCCTCGTCATCGCGCATCGCCTTTCGACCGTGGTCGACGCGGATGAGATCCTCGTCCTCGACGGTGGGCGCATCGTCGAACGCGGCAGCCACGAACAGCTGCTCGCGCGCCGCGGTCTCTATGCGGCCTTGTGGACGCGCCAGCACGAGCGGGCGTTGGCCGAAGCCCAGCCCTGAGTTGCGAGTCGGCTGGCCCTTCGCTTCGCTTTTCGCGCCACACTCAATAAGAGCGTGGCATGCCTAACACGTGTTCCCCGAGGTAGGCTAAGATGAGATTGGTCGAGATCGGCGCCACCTGATAGAGACGGTTTTCTCTGTACTTGCGCTCCACATCGTATTCTTCGGCGAAACCGAAGCCGCCGAAGGTCTGAAGACAGGCTTCGGCCGCCGCCCACGAAGCATCTGCTGCCAAGAGCTTGGCCATGTTGGCTTCCGCTCCGCAGGGTTTGCTCTGATCGAACAGCCGCGCTGCCTCGCGTACCATGAGTGCCGCTGCGCGCAACTGCGCGTAGGCGCGGGCAAGGGGGAACTGGATGCCCTGATTTTGACCGATCGGCCGCCCGAACACGATCCGCTCGTTGGCATAAGCGGTCGCCTTCTCGAGGAACCAGCGGCCATCGCCGATGCACTCGGCGGCAATGAGAATGCGTTCCGCGTTCATGCCGGAAAGGATGTAGCGGAAGCCTTGGCCCTCCTCGCCTATAAGCGCATCTTCGGGCAGAACCAGCCCATCGATGAAGATTTCCGTCGTTGCGTGGTTCATCATCGTGCGGATCGGCCGGATCTCCAGCCCCTTGCCGCGCGCTTCACGCAGGTCGACAAGAAATACCGAGAGGCCTTCGGTCCGTTTTTTGACCTCCTCTTTGGGTGTCGTGCGTGCGAGCAAGAGCATGAGATCGGAATACTCGGCACGCGAGGTCCAGATCTTCTGACCGTGGACGATCCAGCCGCCTTGGGGAAGGCGTCGTGCCGTGGTCCGCAACGCGGTGGTATCGGTGCCGGAGGTTGGCTCGGTCACCCCAAAGGCCTGTAAGCGCAGGCGTCCAGCCGCGATCTCGGGCAACCAACGACGCTTCTGCTCGTCGCTGCCGTGCCGCAAGAGCGTGCCCATCGTGTACATCTGGGCGTGGCAGGCGGCGGCGTTGCAACCCGAGGCATGGATCTCTTCGAGGATCGCGCACGCCGCCTCGAGGTTCAGCCCTGCCCCGCCATACTCTTCGGGAATGAGCGCGGCGAGCCAGCCGGCCTCGATAAGCGCCCGCACGAACGCCTCCGGATAGGCGCGCTCGCGGTCCAGAGCCCGCCAATAAGCGCCCGGAAAATCCGCGCACAGTCGGCGTATCGCCTCTCGAATCTCGAGGTGGTCCTGCTCACCCATGGGCACCATCGCCGATCTCCCCCCTCGATCCCCGCATCGCGTGCGCAACGATCATGCCGCAGCCGCCCTTGCCGCGATTGGGTTGCAGCGGCAAGGGTTGCGCTGCACAAAGGAGCTCCGGTCAATGGCGGTAACAGGCCTGTCGCGCGCCAATCGCACGATTAGCGGCAGCATCCCGATCCTCTTGGCGATCAGCGCAGCTCACCTCGTCAACGACACCCTCCAGTCGGTTCTGCTCTCTGTCTATCCCCTCATCAAGGACCCGCTCGGCCTCACCTTCGCGCAGATCGGCCTTATCACGTTCGTCTTCCAGGTGACAGCCTCGGTCTTGCAACCCTTCGTGGGCGCCTTCACGGATCGCAGACCGTTGCCCTTTTCCCTCCTCTTCGGCATGGCCGTTTCGGCTCTGGGGATCCTCGTCCTCGCGCGCGCCCAAGGCTTCATCACCTTGCTCTTCGCCGCGGCCGCGATTGGCATCGGCTCCTCGATCTTCCATCCCGAAGCCGCGCGCGTGGCGCGCCTCGCCTCGGGCGGCCGTTTCGGCTTCGCCCAGTCGCTCTTCCAGCTCGGCGGCAATTCCGGTCAGGCGCTCGGCCCCTTGCTCGTTGCGGTGTTCGTCGCACCTTTGGGCCAAGCGCACGTCCTTTGGTTCTTCACGTTGGCAGCGCTCGGCGGCCTGCTCTTGTTTGCGGTCGGGCGTTGGTACGCCTCCCATCTCGTTGAACAGCGGCAACGACCTTCTCCCGCAAGACATACACCTTCGCCGCTGGCCCGGCCGGCGCTATTCATCGCATTTCTCGTCTTGTGCGCTCTCACCTTGTCGAAAAATGTCTACACTGCTTTTTTCCAGAGTTATTACCCCTTCTATCTCATCCATCGCTTCGGGCTCGGGGTGAGCGCTGCCCAGCTTCAGCTGTTCGCCTTCCTCGCGGCTACGGCTGCGGGTACCTTTTTCGGGGGGCCCTTGGGCGATCGTTTCGGCCGCAAGACGGTCCTGTGGCTGTCGATCGCCGGGGTTCTGCCCTTGACGCTTATGATGCCCTTCGTGGGCCTTTGGGCGACGAGCCTGCTAGCGCTGCTCGCAGGCTTTCTTATGGCCTCTTCCTTCCCGGCGATCGTCGTCTATGCGCAAGAACTCTTGCCCGGTCGGGTGGGTCTTATCGCCGGCTTCTTCTTCGGCTTCGCCTTCGGTATCGGTGGCATCGCCGCTGCCGTGCTCGGCTGGCTCGCCGACCTCTTCTCGATCGAATCCGTGTTCTTAGGCGTCGCGCTCGTTCCGGCGCTGGGCTTGCTCGTCTGGTTCTTACCCGACCTCGAACCGCAGGCGGCACGATCGCACTGACGCATCCGCCAGGGGGATCCTCAAACGCGTGCGGAGGGGTGATCGCGATCACCGCTGCGCGCGGGAGTTCGTGCGAGCTTTACGCACGGGTGCCCAGACGGTGCGGGAGCGCCGAGGATGCCGGAAGAGCGCGTCGATCAGAGCTGGGATCGGATCCGAAGCGTCTTGTGCCGCCTGCGCGCGCTCGACGTCGATGCGGTGGCGGAGGCTCTGGGGCGAAGCGGTTCGCCTTCTGCGCGCGCGATCACACAGCTGATCACCGCTTTTCCTACGATGCGCGCCGCCGCGCACGAGCCGGGAGGGCAGGTCGTGTTCAGCGAACCCGATCGAGGAGCGGAGCCAAAGGCCGCTCTGCCCGCGCCCCGAACTGTTGAATGATCTCGGCTGCGCACAGAGAACCGAGGCGACCACAGGCGCCGAGATCGAGCCCGAGCGAAAGACCGCGCAGAAAGCCTGCGGCATAGAGATCGCCGGCCCCGGTGGTATCCACGAGCCGGTGTACGGGTGCGGCGTCGATCACATGCACTTCGTCGCCGCGTACCACCACCGAGCCTTTGGGCCCTCGGGTCAAGGCAGCGCAGGCGACCTGCCGGCGTACCTGTTGGAGTGCGTCGTCGAAGCTTGCGGCCTCGTAAAGCGCCATGATCTCGGCCTCGTTGGCGAACAGGATGTCGACCTCGCGCGCAATGAGCTCGCGGAATTCCTCGCGCCAGCGAGCGACACAGAAGGGGTCGGAGAGGGAGAGCGCCACCTGGCGGCCGTGGGCATGCGCGATCGCCGCCGCCTTGCGACAGGCCGCCTTGGCTTCGGGCCGATCCCACAAGTAACCTTCGAGATAGGTGACTGCGGCGGCCGCCACGAGCTCCTCGTCGACGTCGTCGGGGCCCAGTTCCACGCAGGCGCCGAGATAGGTCTGCATGGTGCGCTGGGCATCGGGCGTCACAAAAACGAGACAGCGCGCGGTTGCCGGTCCGTCGCTGGCCGGTCGCGAGCGGAAGAGCACGCCGGCGTTGCAGATGTCGTGGGCGAACACGCGGCCCATCGCGTCGTCTTTGACCCGCCCGATGAAGGCCGCTCGACCGCCCAAGGCGGCGAAGGCAGCGATGGTGTTGGCACACGATCCGCCGGAGACCTCGCGCGCTGGTCCCATCCGCCGGTACAGGGCTTCGATGCGCTCTTCGTCGACGAGCGTCATCGCCCCTTTGATGAGACCGAGCTCGACCAAGAGGCTGTCCTCGGCATAGGCGAGCACATCCACGATGGCGTTGCCGATGCCGAGCAGATCGAGGCTCGCGACAGAATGGCTCGCAGAAGGCAGCACCGATCCGCTCCCTCGATGGCAGCGTTCGTGACGAGGCGATAGAGAGCGCGGCGCGCGCCGACAAGCGCTTCCTGCCACCATTCGGGCTTGCCATAGGGGCGGCCGAGCATTAATCCTCGCCCAGCATCGTCCGCGTCTGGCGGCCTGCGGTGAGGGCCGCCGGATTGGTCTCCGCGAGGAAAAGGGGAGCGCGTCATGTTCCGCAGGAAGGACACCGAGCCTGCCCGACCGTTGGCTGGCGAGCGGGTTCCCGAACAGCCGTTCGCGCGCCCCGCTAGCGAGCCTGCACCCATCCCTTCCGAGCTGCCGAGGCGAACCGTGGACCTTCCAACCAGCGCCACACCGTCGAGCCTGACCACGAGTAGCGAGAGCGCCAAGTCGGCCTCCTCCGCGCAGAACGAGGGTAAACGGCTGATCGTCGGGCAGGGGATCAGCCTCTCAGGCGAGATTACCGCCTGTGATCGGCTCGTGGTCGAGGGCAGCGTCCAGGTCACGCTCAACGAGACCCGGGCGATCGAGATCACCGAGACGGGCCGCTTCACGAACGGTAAGGCCGAGGTCGAGGAGGCCGAGATCAGCGGCGTCTACGAGGGCGATCTGACGGTTCGCAAACGGCTGTTGATCCGCTCCACCGGAAGGGTTCAGGGCACGGTTCGGTACGGCGAGCTCGAGATCGAGCGCGGTGGGCGCCTCTCGGGCAGCGTCTCGATGCTCGAGAGCTGATCGCCCCTTCGGGATTAGCGCATTCTCTGATACCATCCGATCGCTCGCGGTGATCGGATGGGTTGTTGGTGATGCGTGCGTGCCGGCTGCTGCTGGTCAGGAGCTTGTTGCCTTTGACCCTCGCCGCAGCTGGTTGTTCGATTGTTTCTGAACCGGGTCCGACCGAGCCCTCGGGCTCGGCGATTGCAGCGCGTTTGCGCAACCGCACAGACCCCATCCAACTGGTCGGCATGCGCGGCGATGCGGTCGATGCCGTGTTCGGCAAGCCCGATCTGCAGCGCCAAGAACGGGCCGGGGTCTACCAGCGTCACGATATCGACGGTTGCGCCCTCGATCTCTACCTCTACCCCGGCCCCAAAGGCGGCGTACCCGAAGTGGTCTGGTTCGAGGTGCGGCCCATCGATCCGTCTCTGGTCCTCGACCCCGACGCCTGCGCCTGGCTCGAAGAGCGTCTTGAGCGGCAACGCAACGACGAGCGCCGCGCCGAGCTCAAATCCTCGTGACGTTCATGCCGTCCCGCGGCCCGGAGGCTCTGCCCATCCCGCAAGGAACAGGAGTTCGAGTGTGGCCGTAAACGTTCCGTCGGCGCGACAAAAGCGTTGCCGGTAGAGCTCTATGGCGCGAAGCAGCACCGAACGCTGCAAGGGTCGCCGAAGCTCAGGTGCGAATGCCACGGTCTCGCGCGTGGCACGCAGGTCGGCCAGCAAGCGCAAGGGATCGCGATAGGCGAGCTCGACACGCTCGCGATCGGCGACGGGAGAGGCGAAGCCCGCCCGCTGGAGTAAAGCGGCCGCGACATCGAGGGCGATCGTCGGGGCAACGCGCGGGCTCGCGCCGCCTGTGAGCTCGAGCTCCGCTTCGACAAGACAGGTGCGGAGCTCGACGAGCGTGTCGGCGCCGGGAAAGCCGGCCAAGAACAGCCCGTCGCGTGCGAGCGTGGAGCGGATCTGCACGAGCGCCCCGGGCAAATCGTTGCACCAGTGAAGCTCACCTATGGCGAGTACGAGATCGAAGCGAGCAGGTGCGAAGGGCAAGAACTCGATATCGCCGACCACGCACCCGCCCGGTTCACGAGCGGGCGGCGGCACGAGCGCACACTTGATGTGAACTGGAAAGGGCGGAAGGCCAGCTTCCTGCATCGCGCGCTCGAGTGAATCGTCGACTGCCGCGAGCTCGAGCACACGCGTGAATCGGCGTCGCATCGAGCCCAAGCGATCGACCAGGCGGTTTGCGATCTCCCACCGTAACAGGGGCTCGAACGGCGGGTGGCGCCGCTGCAAGCGCCGGCGCAGAAGCCGTCGATCGAAGGGGGCCACGGTCATCGCGTCTCGCGCAATCGACGTTTGATGCCCGCCGAAGGGGCCGGTTGGAGGGGCCGCCGAGGCTGTTCTCGCGCACCCGCGCGCACAAAACCCGATGCCGGTCTTTTCAGCCGCTTGCCCGCATCGTCGCCGGCAACCAGGTCGCAAGGCCGGGGAACACCACGAGCATGCCCACCATCACGACCATCAAGAAGAAAAATGGTGCGGAATGGCGCGCGATCCACGTGATTTGCTTGCCGGTCATCCCCTGCAACACGAAAAGGTTGAACCCCACCGGCGGCGTGATCTGGGCCATCTCGACCACCACGACCACGAAGATACCGAACCAGATCAGGTCGATTCCCGCAGCGCGGATCATCGGCTCGATCACCGCCATGGTCAGAAGGATGGTCGAGATACCATCGAGAAAACAGCCGAGTATGATGTAAAAGACGGTCAATGCGGCAATCAGGGCGAGAGGCGAGAGTTCCAGTTTCGCGATCACCTCCGCAAGCGTGCGCGGGATCCCGGTAAACCCCATCGCGAGCGAGAGAAAGGCCGCCCCCATGAGGATGAGCGCGATCATGCAGGAGGTGCGCACGGCACCCATAAGGCTCTCCAAGAAACTTTCGCGCGTGAGCGCCCCTTGCGCCGCGGCGATGGCAAGCGCACCGACCACTCCCAGCGCTGCTGCCTCGGTGGCGGTCGCAACGCCGGTGTAGATCGAACCCAAGACGGCCAAGATCAGCCCCAGCACCGGGAGCAGCGAGCGGGCAGCAGCGATGCGCTCGCGCACACTCACGATCGGCTCTGCGGGCAGCGCCTCTTTGCGCACCATCGACCAAATCACGACATAGCCCATGAACAGACCGGCCAAGACGAGCCCAGGCAGGACTCCAGCCATGAAAAGTTGCGCAATCGATTCGTTGACTGCCACGCCATAGACGATCATGGTAAGGGATGGCGGAATCATGAGCCCGAGCGTGCCGGCACCGGCGAGCGACCCGACGGTGATTCCCTCGGGATAGCCGCGCTTGGAGAGCTCGGGGATGGTCATTTTGCCGATGGTGGCACAGGTGGCAGCCGAGGATCCGGACACGGCGGCAAAGATCGTGCAGCCGACGATGTTCGTGTGCAAAAGCCGCCCCGGCAGTCCGGCCACCCACGGTGCGAGACCGCGGAACATGTCCTCAGAAAGACGGGTGCGGAAAAGGATCTCGCCCATCCAGATGAAAAGCGGCAGCGCGGTGAGCGTCCAAGAGGAAGAGACCGTCCAGATCGTGGTGATCATGGCATCGCCCGCCGGCCGTGAGGTGAACAACCACATGGCAACCAGCGCGACACCCAGAAGGGCGAGGCCGATCCACACCCCTGAGCCCAAGAGCAGGAACAACACCACGAGCAGGATTGCGGTCTCAATGAGCTGTTCCACGGGGCGCTCCCTTTCTCCAGCAGGCCTCGCAGAAATGCTAAAAGGCCGCTTAGGTCCACAAAAGGGCAGGCGCCCAGCCCCCCGCCGTACGGCGCCAATGGGCGATCTTAGGCCACGAGGACGCACCGCTCGTTCGGCCCCGTGGCCTTTTGGTGCCTAGGCTATTGTTCGACGGCCCGTGCTCGCGCGGTTGGCTGCGCGCTTGCGCGCTGCGCGTGCCTCGGCGGTGGCGCTTCTTTTCTCTTTTAGGCTCCTATCGCCTTGCGAGGAGGGTGCGAAAAGCCGGGTGGGAAAGCGCCGGTCTTTCGGGCCTTCCCACCGAGGCTCGCGCGCAGATCACGCCTCGCGCAACAGCTGCGTATCGATCGGCAGCTCGCGGATCCGCTTACCCGTTGCGGCGAAGATGGCGTTGGCGATCGCCGGTGCGATCGGCGGCACCCCCGGCTCGCCCACGCCCGCAGACGGTGTGGTGTAGCGGTGCGGTACGATATGGACCCGTACCTCGCGCGGGAAATTCGTCATGCGGACCATTTCGTAATCGTGGAAGTTCGACTGTTCCGCTCTGCCGTTCTTGAACGTGACAGCGGAGTGGAAGCACAAGGTCATGCCCATGACCGCGGCACCTTCGAACTGCGCTGCGATCCGCTCGGGATTGACGGGGAAACCGCAGTCGACTGCCGTATCGATGCGCGGGATGCGCACCGTGCCGTCCTTCTCGACCACCACCTCGGCAACACTCGCCACATAGGTCAAGAAGCTCCGGTGCACCGCGAGCCCGAGCCCCGAGCGCGGGGGCATCGCGCGCCCCCAACCGGCCTTCTCGCAGGCGAGCTCGACCACCGCCCGCAACCGTCCGGTGTCGATCGGGAAGACCTCGTACGGATCGCCATAATTCCAGAGCTCGCCTATGATCCCCATAGCGGTCGGGTCGAGTCTGCGCGGTGGGCCGATCAGTTCGAGCAAGAACTCCTTGTGGTCGCGTCCCAAGGCGTGCGCGAGTTCGGCCACAAAACACTGCACCGCGAAGGCACGCGGGATGTTCGAAACCGAACGGAACCATCCGATCCGTACGTGATTCTTGATAGGGCCGTTCTCGCAGCGGATGTTCGGGATGTCGAAGGGATTGTCGACGAGTCCCATGCCGAGCTCGATCGCGAACTGATACTCGGCGGGGGCGAAGGTGGAGAGGATCGTGGGCGCGACACTCCGGTGGCGCCAGGCTATGACCTTGCCGTTGGTGTCGATGCCCGCCTCAATCCGCTCGACCGAGGTCGTATGGTAATAAGAATTGCGGATATCGTCTTCACGTGTCCACATCATCTGGACCGGTACGCCGCCCATAACTTTAGATAGATAAGCAGCCTCGATCGCGAAATCTCCTTTGGACTTGCGCCCGAAGCCGCCTCCGAGCAGCGTGACGTTAACGGTGACGTCTCGAATGTCGAGCCCTAAAAACTTGGCGAGGTCCTTGCGCACCGCATAAGGCGACTGGGCAGGGGCCCAACACTCGCAACGGCCATCCTTGACCACGGCAGTAGCGTTGGGGACCTCCATGGTCGCGTGCGCCATGTGCGGCTGATAGTATTCGGCTGCGATTACCTTCGCTGCCGATTGGAGCGCTTTTTCGACATCGCCCTGATTGCGCACGACCTTGCCCTCTTGGGCGGCGATCGTGCTCATCGTCTTGCGGTAGACGTCGCTGTCGTAAGTCGCGTTGGGCCCATCCTCCCACTCGATCTTCAGTTTCTCCCGGCCCTGCAACGCCGCCCACGTGTTGGTGGCGACCACCGCCACACCGCCCATCGGCATGAAGGCCGCGGGCTCGGGCGTGCCGGGGATCTCGATGACTGCGACCACGCCGGGCACGGCTTTGGCGTCGCGCGCATCGAAGGACTTGACCTTCCCCCCGTAAACCGGAGGCCGCACAGCCACCGCGTAGAGCATCCCGGGAAGCCGCACATCGGTCCCGTAAATCGCCTTGCCGGTGATGATCGCCTTCATGTCGTAGAGCGGCACGTTGCCCTTGCCGATGTAGCGGAATGCGCTTTCCGGCTTGAGCAGGATGTCCTTGATCGCTGGAACCGGTAGGTCCATCGCCGCCTTGGCGAGCTCGCCGTAACCGGCGCGTCGGGTGCCGTCCTTTTCGACCACCTCGTGCACCCGTGCCTCGACTTGCGCGACCGGCACCCCCCAGCGCTCCGCCGCGGCCCGCTCGAGCATCATCCGCACGGCAGCCCCCATAAGGCGCATCGACTGGATGTGATGGCGCATGCTGCGGGAGCCGTCGGTGTCCTGGTTGCCATAAGTCGGTTCGTCGCCCGGGGCCTGGATGATCTTCACCCGACTCCAATCGGCGCCCATCTCGTCTGCGAGGACCATAGGCAGGCTCGTGCGCACGCCCGTGCCCATTTCCGAGCGGTGGGCGGTGATCGTCACCGTACCGTCGGGGGAAATGGCGACGAACACCTTGGGATCGATCACGAGCCCGTGGGGCATCGTCTCGCCGCCCGTCGGCCAGGTCTCCGCCGCGCGCAGGGCACCCGGGGTAGCCAAGACGAATGCACCGGCGAGGCCGAGCGCTTCGAGGAACGAGCGCCGGCTGACGTTGATGAACGCCCCATCTGCCGACGACGCCACCGCGGCTGATGCGGTCGCCCACGGCTCGCGCAAAGACACGAAGCTCTGGAGCTGCATGGCCTCACACTCCCGTGGCGGCTAGGCGAATCGCGGCGTGGATGCGCTGGTAGCACCCGCAGCGGCAAATATTCCCGGCCATCGCCTGGTCGATCTCGGCATCCGTGGGGTTCTTCTTTTCGGCTAAGAGCGCGGCAGCGCGCATGATCTGTCCGGGCTGACAATAGCCGCATTGCGGCACACCCAGCTGAGCCCAAGCGCGCTGAACCGGATGATTGCCGTCCGGATCGAGTCCCTCGATCGTCGTCACCGCGCGTCCGGCCACCTCCTCGAGCCGCACGACGCAGGCGAGCACGGCTTTGCCGTCGAGGTGGATGGTGCAGGCGCCGCAGGCTCCGATCCCGCAGCCATATTTGGTTCCGGTCAGGTTCAAGAGATCGCGCAGCGCCCACAGCACCGGCATCTCCGGCGGCGCTTCAAGACTTACCGGTCGGCCGTTCACGTTGAAACTGATCGCCATGGAGGCCTCCCCTACTGTTGATGGTTCGGTGCGCGATGCAACGCGCGCATCACTGTCTGGATTTTGTTCACACAATTTCGCTTTTTTTGCTCGCTATCTCACCTCCGATTTCCTGTTTGTCGCGAACACCTCGATCGAGAGTAGGACACGGCCTCGCCCTCTTGCCTCATTCGGTTCCTACGACCGTGGCGATGAGCGGCAGCGAGACATGCCGCAAATGCCAGGAATCTCCCTGATCGGTGACGTAGCTTACGCGGATGACGCCGTTGATCGGATGCGGACCCGGTTTGGTCGGCGTGAGCTCGAGCCGAAAGACGACTGATCCGCCCTCAAGACGCCCGCGAACGACGCGCCGAGCGAAGCTGACCCCGCCATCGGCCGAGGATAGCTCGATGACGCGATTGCCGCGTGGTTGGGGTTCGATGAAGCGATACCCCTCCTTGATCGAGAGCCGCGCGATGAGCTCGGTCGGGCGACCGACCGGAGCTCTGACCTCGCTCACGCTCACCGCAATCGGTCCGCTCTCCTGTGACACCGCAACGTTCGAAACGAGGGTGGCGATTGCCGTCACGGCCGCTGCGAGCACCGCGGATGAGCGCATGTTCCGGACCCCCCAACACGCGTGCGCGCGGGGCGGCAAAAACGCCGCCCCGCTTCTTCCCGTTTCAACGCTGCAGGGCGAAGACCCACAGCACGCCGCCCTCGGTCGTGGCCTTCGGCCAACCGGGAATGAGGTTGGAAAGCAGGCCTTGCTGGAACTGAGGATCGACGCCCCAGCCCGCTTGCACGGCGACGTATTGGATGCCGTCGATCATGTAGGTGGCGGGAGGCGCGATGATCCCCGAGCTCGTCTTGAACTGCCAGAGCAGATCGCCCGTGACGGCGTCATAGGCGCGGAACATCCGGTCCTGCGTGCCGCCGCTGAACACGAGGCCACCAGCCGTGGTGAGGATCGACCCCCAATTCATCGACTTGGGATAGAGAACCGTCCAGACTTTCTCGCCCGTGTCGATGTTCCACGCCTGGATCTCGCCGAACGACTTGGCGTCTTTTTTGACGGTGAAGCCGATGTCGGGAATGTCGACACCCGTCCACCACTTTCCCGCCACATATTCTTGGACCTTACCCTCCAAGAACCCGCAGTGATTGTCGTTGGCGGGGATGTAGACCATGCGGGTATGCGGGTTGAACGCCTCGAACGGCCAGTCCTTGCCGCCCCACAGCGAGGGGCAGAATTCAGCCTTCTTGCCGGTTCCCGGCACCTTGTCGGGATGATAGGTCGGGCGCCCGGTCTTGGGATCGATCGACGCGAAGACGTCCTGATAGACGTATGGTTTGGCGTGCACGAAACCGATGCCGCCGTTCTGTAGCCGCTCGAGCCAATAGAGATAACCGTTGCGCGAGACTTTGAACAAACCCTTAACCGGTCGACCGTTCCAGGTGTAGTCGACCAGCATGGGAGCGTTCATCTCGTCCCAGTCCCAACTGTCGTTCCAGTGGTACTGGAAGTAACCCTTGATCCGGCCCGTGTCGCCGTCGAGTGCGAGGGTCGACGCGGTGTAGAGATTGTCGCCCGGGCGCTGATCGCCGAACCAGGGCGAAGCGTTGCCGGTTCCCCAATAGATTGTGTTGGTTTCCGGATCGTAGTTGCCGGTCATCCAGGCAGCGGCACCGCCACGCTTCCAGTCGTCACCGCGCCAGGTCTCGCTGCCCGGCTCACCGGGAGCCGGGATCGTATAGGTCTTCCACACCTCCTTACCGGTCTTGGCATCATAGGCCGCGATGAAGCCGCGCACCCCGAACTCGCCGCCCGAAATGCCCACGACGATCTTGCCCTTGACCGTCAAGGGCGCCATTGTCATGTACTCGCCCACCTTCCAGTTGGCGACGCGGGTTGTCCAAGCGACCTTGCCGGTCTTGGCCTCGAGGGCCACGAGATCGCCATAGAGCATCGCGACGTAGACTTTGTCTTCGTAGAGCGACACGCCGCGATTGGTGTTGTGCAGGGCGCTGAACTCTTCCGGCCCTTCGCCTTGGAACCGCCACAGCTCTTCGCCTGTGCGGGCGTCGAGCGCGATCACTTGGTTGTCAGGCTGCGTGATGAACATGTAGCCGTCGTTGACGATCGGCGGCGACTGGTGTCCGGAGCGCTTGCCGGTGGCGAAGGCCCACACCGGTACGAGGTTCTTAACGTTGTTGCGGTTGATCTGATCGAGCGGGCTGTAACTCCAGCCCTTGTAGCTGCCGCGCGTCATGAGCCAGTTGTGCGGCTCGGGGTTGCGCAGCCGCTCATCGGTCACGAGCGTATAGGCTTGTGCTGTGCCCGCAGTCAGCGTCATGATCGCAGCGAGCCACCATCGACGGCTTTTCATTTTCTCTTTCCCCCCTGTTGCGCGGATCTTGTTGTCTCTTACAGTTAAACGATCCGCTGTTTTGGCAGCTCGGTGTTGGGATGAGTCGACGTCAACTCGCCCGTTGCGGGCCGAGCCTGCCCTGAAACGGGCCCGCCACGACGATCTTTCCCTCTTCGAGCCTGATCGGCAGCTGCGCGAGCCGGCGCTGTGCCGGGCCGAACACCACCTTCGCCCGCGCGCGCGGATCGAACATGCTGCCGTGACAGGAACAAACGAGCATCTTCTCGTAGTCGTTCCACATACTCACCGTGCAAGCTTCGTGCGTACAAATGGCCGAATAGGCCACGATGCCGTCCGCAGCCCCGGCTCTCGCCTCCGGGTCCAACTGAGCCGGATCGACGCGCACGACGACCACTTCGTTGAACCGCAGGCCGTCGAGGATAAGACCGCTCGGATCCATGGGAAAAGCGAGCTGTGGCGGCCCGTCGAGAACGAGCTCGTCACTGCGAACCGGTTGCCCTTTCCGCGGCCCCATCGAGTGGACGAGGATGTCCCCGACCTGCGGTCGTCGCTCATTCAACTGCAGCGCGCGCGCAACAGATGTTCCTGCCCACGCCAACGCTCCGATCACCATCAACTCGCGTCGACGCGCGCCAAGACAGTCGCATCTTCGCGGTCGGCGATCCTCCCGCGACATTAGCCCCCTCTGCCTCTGGATCTTTTTTGTCTCTATTTTTGTACAAAAGTTTAGGTTGTTTCGTGCTTGCGTTTTTTGCAACTCAGACATCAATGCGCGGAGGGGATCCCCCGGCGGCCCGGAGCGAGGCGCGCACGCGGATCGAGCACCCCCAACTCAGAGCGGGGCACGCGCAAAGACGCGTTCGATGACGAAGCTACGCTGCGAGGCAACGGGAGTGGGCGCACGAGGACTCGAACCTCGGACCCGCTGATTAAGAGTCAGCTGCTCTACCAACTGAGCTATGCGCCCACACCGCCACGCGGATGTAGGCCCCGGTCCCGAACGCGTCAAGCCGGCCCGGCTTTGGCATTGCGATGGCCGCCACTCCCAGTTAAACAAAGCTCGTTGTCCAAGCGCGGAGATTGCGGCAGCGTGCCCTCGTTCGAAAGCGAGCGCACCGCCACTGTCTTGCATGCCGATCTCGAGAATTACACGGGCCGTATGGCTCGCGATCCCCACGCTACCGTAACCGCGCTCAGGCGCTGCCGCGATCTCTTTCGAACCAAGGTTACCGCCGCGGGCGGACGCGTCGTCGATCTCGCCGCCGACAGCGTGCTCGCCGAGTTCCGCGATCCCAAAGCCGGCGTGTTGTGCGCGCTTGCGATCCAAAGCCAACTCTGTGAACCCTCAGAGCCCCGTTCCGAGGTCGAACCCCTGCGGTACCGGGTGGGGATGGACTTGGGCCAACTCATCGTCGCCCGCGACGGTCTTTACGGTCTTGCCGTCAATCGCGCCGCCCGCATCCAAGAGATCGCCGAACCCGGCGAAGTCCTGGTCTCCGAGAGCGTACAAACGGCGATCGGCCCCACCGACGAAATCCTCTTCGTGGCGCAAGGGGTCCTGAGGCTGAAAAACCTGCCCGAGCCGGTCGCCGTCTATCGCGCCCGCCGGCCGGAGGAACCGAGCGATGCCGCTGGGCGCAGGCGGCCGCTCGGCTCCCTCGTCCCGCCCGGGCTGCCCTCGATCGTGGTGCTGCCCATCCGCGTCCTTGGATCCGATCCCCGCACTCTCGTACTCGCCGAGGGTCTCACCGAAGACCTCACCACCGATCTCTCGCGCTTTCGCGACCTCTTCGTCATCAGCCGGGCGAGCGCCTCGGCCTACCGCGACCTCGGCCTATCGGCGAGCGGCATTGGTCGCGAACTCGGCGTGCATTGGGTGCTCGATGCCAGCCTGCGGCTCGAGAACGACCGCATCATTATTCACGCCCACCTCATCGATGCCACAACCAGCGCCATCGCTTGGAGCGAACGGCTCGAGCGCGATGGTGAAGATCTCTTCGCCCTCGAGCGCGAACTCGCCCACAGCCTCGCCGCCATCCTCGTCGGGCGGGTCGAGGACGAAGAACAACGGAGACTCCACTGCGGCTGCACGCCCCGCCTCGAGGCCTATGGGCAGCTGTTGGCGGGGCTGCGCCACCTCTACCGCTACACAGCTTCCAGTAACGCCGCCGCGCGTGATGCCTTCGAGCGCGCGCTTAAGCTCGATCCCGGTTATGCGCGCGCGCTCGCTATGCTCTCGCGTACGCACAACTACGACTGGCGGTACCGCTGGAGCCGTGAGCCTGAACTGTCGCTGGCCCTCTCGCGCGAGCTCGCTTGCGAAGCGGTCGCGCGCGATCCTTGGGATGCGCGCGGTTATGCCGAGCTCGGTTTCGCGCGTCTTTATTCAAAAGACGTGGCTGGGGCGCTCGAAGCCTACGAACAAGCCCACCGGCTCAATCCCAACGACCCCGACGTGCTGGCCTTTATGGCCGATGCGCTGGTCTACGCCGGCCGTGCGCGCGAAGCGCTCGAGCTCGTGGCCAAAGCCAAACGTCTCAACCCGCACTATCCCGATGTCTATTTGTGGAGTGAAGCGGATGCCCTCTTCTCGCTCGGCCGCTACGATGAGGTGGTCGCGGTGATCGCCAAAATGCGCGACCCGACCGAAGGTTGCCGGCTGTTGGCAGCGAGCCACGCGCTCGCCGGCCGCTTGGCCGAAGCACAGCGCTACGCCGCCATCGTCTTGAGCCGTCAACCCGGCTTTACCGTCTCCGATTGGCTCGCCACCCAGCCCGATACCGATCCCGAAGAACGCGAGCGCTTCCGCCTTGGCCTTTTGCGCGCGGGC
Source organism: Pseudomonadota bacterium (assembly GCA_030549795.1). Taxonomy (GTDB): domain Bacteria; phylum Pseudomonadota; class Alphaproteobacteria; order Geminicoccales; family Geminicoccaceae; genus JANXAZ01. Next base: position 17,522 of record JAUQQO010000047.1, read on the forward strand.
CTGCCGCCGTGATGCGCGTGTTTGGGAACCGAGGGACGTGAGCGACGCCGATTGCGCGCGCTGGGAAGCGCGCTGGCAAGCGCGCACGGGCGATCCCGGATCGCCCGAGCCTTGGCTCGTCGCCCACGCGGGCGAGCTCCGCCTCGGCCCGGTGCTCGATGTGGCGAGCGGTGATGGCCGCAACGCGCTTTGGCTGGCAGCGCAGGGCTTTGCCGTGACCGCCCTTGACATCGCGCCCACCGCCATCGCCCGCCTGGAAGCTGTTGCCGCTGCGCGCGGTCTTAAGGTGACAACCCGAGTTGCCGATCTCGACGAGCCCCGAGCGCTCGAAGGCCTCGGGCCGTTCGCTTCGCTCGTGATCATCCGCTTCAAACCTTCAGCGGCCCAATGGCATCGCCTTCTCGATCTTTTGATCCCCGATGGCCGCGTGTTGCTCTGCACCTTCGGCCGGGAGCGCGCGAACTCGGGCTTCAATCCCGCTTTTTGCGTGTCGGAAGACGAGCTCCGCGCCTTACTCGAGCCGCGCTTGCGTTGCCTTCGCTATACGCGGTTGGGCGCGGCCGGCGACTGGCTTGAGGGTTCGATCTGGGAGAAGCGGTCCTAGCGCACGAGCCGCAGCCGCACATCCGCCCTGTCGCTCTCGACGCCGGTGGCGAGCAGCCGGCGGTCCACCTCGGTAAGGCGGGCGCAACCGGCAAGGACCATCGCCCGCTCGAGTTCACGCCGGAAGATGTCGAGCACGAGCGCCACGCCCGCTTCTCCCGCCACGGCAAGGCCCCACCAATGGGGCCTGCCGATCAACACTGCCCGCGCACCGAGCGCGAGCGCGCGCAAGACATCGACTCCCCGCCGAATGCCCCCGTCCACGAGGACGGTCATCTTTTCGCCCACCGCATCGACCACCCGCGGCAGCGCGCGGATCGACGAGACGGCACCATCGAGCTGGCGGCCGCCGTGGTTGGAAACGATCACCCCATCCACCCCCTCCTCCAGAGCGATGCGCGCGTCCTCGGGATGCAAAATGCCCTTGAGGATGAGTGGACCGCGCCAGAGCCCGCGCAGCCAGGCGACATCGCGCCAGGAAAGCTCGGGATCGAGCATGCGCGCGATATAGGCGGCAAGGGAAACGATGTCCTCGCTCTGCCCGGTGGTCCCGCGATAGTTGGCGAAGTTGATGTGCCGCGCAGCGCGCATGCGCACCATCCACGGCACGTGCAGCACCATGTCGAGCATACTGCTTATGCCCAACCGCGGTGGGATCGCAAAGCCGTTTTTAAGATCTCGCTCGCGCTGCCCGAGCAGTTGGGTATCCACGGTGAGCACGAGTGCTGAGCAACCCGCACGTTCCGCCCGCTCGACGAGGCTTTGGGTGAGGCCGCGGTCGCGGTAGATGAAGACCTGAAACCAGCGCGGACCGGGGGCAGCCTGCGCGAGCTCTTCGATCGTACAGGTCGACCCGTGGCTCTGGCAAAAGATCGTGCCTGCGGCATGGGCTGCGCGCGCCGCGGCGATCTCGCCCTGTGGCCAGAGGATGCCGGAAAGGCCGGTAGGGGCGATCAGAACCGGAAGCCGCAACCGTTGACCGAAGAGCTCGGTCGACAGATCGGGCGTGCCCACACCTGTGCACATTCGCGGCACGAGTTCGAGAGCGTCGAAATCATCCTCGTTGCGGGCAAGGGTGATCTCGTCTTCGGCACCGCCGTCTGCGAAATCGAAGATAACTTTGGGAAGGACGCGCCGCGCGGTTCGGCGCAAGGTCTCGATGTTGTAGAAGCGACGGGCCAGCTTTTCGCGATCCATCGCCTGCTCCCGCACTTCCCCCAGCGCCGAAAGCGTGGCATGCGCAGTCTTCGCGAACAAGTGCGGGCGTGAAACCCGGCTTTGTCCGTTTCGAAGAGGGTTGGCGACCGATGCACGCGGAGTGGACGATCGGCATCGTTGGTCTTGGGGTGATGGGGCGCAACCTCGCGCTCAACTTCCGCGATCGCGGTGTCCGAATCGTCGCCTTTGATCCCGATACGAACGCGCGCGCACGCGCCCAAGCCGAGGGAATCGCGCTCGCTGCGAGCATAGCCGAGCTTTTGGACCGTCTCCCCGCACCGCGCGTGCTGCTCCTTTCGGTCCCCGCCGGGCCGACCGTCGATGCTCTGCTCGATTCGCTTCTTCCCGGGCTCGCGCCCGAGGATGTCGTCCTCGACGGCGGCAACAGCCACTGGCGCGACACCGCTCGCCGCGCCGAACGGCTCTTCAAGCGCGGGATCGCGTTTGTAGGGCTCGGCGTTTCGGGAGGCGAAGAAGGGGCGCGCTCGGGCCCCTCCCTCATGGTCGGCGCCGCGCAGCGCGCGTGGCTGCACATCGGCCCGCTTTTGGAAGCGATCGCTGCCCGCGCCGAGGATGGCACGCCCTGCTGCGCCCAGCTCGGCCCGCCACCAGCGGGACATTTCGTCAAGACCGTGCACAACGGCATCGAATATGCGCTCATGCAGCTTTTGGCCGAGGCCTTCGATCTCGCCCGGCGCGCTTTCGCTCTCGACCAAGAAGAGATCGCCGACTTGTTCGAGAGTTGGCGCGGCGGCTTTTTGGACGGCTTTTTGCTTTCTGCGGCGGTGCGCGTGCTGCGCACGCTCGATGCCGAAACGGGACGTCCGCTGCTCGGCTTGGTGCGCGACGTTGCCGAGCACAAGGGAACCGGCAGCTGGACAGCGCGCGAGGCGCTCGAGCGCGGGGTGAGCGCGCCTACGCTCTTAGCTGCGGTCGATGCCCGCTTTCTTTCCGCGGCATGCGATCTGCGCCGTGAGCTCTCGGCTCTTGTCCCGCGCCCGACACATCGCCTTCACGCGCCCCCAGAAGCCTTGGGCCCGGCGGTTCTCACCGCTGCCATTGCTGCTTTCGCTCAGGGCTTCGCTCTTATGCGCACCGTCTTCGCGGCTGAGGGATGGGCTTATTCGCCGCCCGCGATCGCGCGGACATGGCGCGCTGGATGCATCCTGCGCGGTCGCCTCCTCGAGCCGATCCTCCGTGCTTTGAGCCGCGATCCCGCTCTTTCTTCGCTTCTTCTCGACGAAGAACTGTGCGCGCTCGCCTTCTCGGGGCTTGAGGATCTGCGTGCCGTGGTGCGCGATGGGACCACAAGCGGCGTTCCGGTTCCCGCCTTGGCCGCGAGCCTTTCTTATCTCGATGGACTGTCGAGCGCACGGCTGCCTGCTGATCTCATCCAAGCTATGCGCGATCTCTTCGGTGGCCACGGCTTTGCGCGGATCGACAGGCCCGGCCGCTTCCACGACGATTGGCGCGGCCGGCCGGCGGGAGCCGTAGCGTGAGCGCGCGCGCTCTTGTGCTCATGGGTGTCACGGGCGCCGGCAAGACGACCATCGGTCGCCTTCTCGCCCAACGCTTAAACGTGCGCTTTCTCGAAGGCGATACCTATCACCCGCCCGAGAATGTCGCCAAAATGCGTGCCGGCATTCCGCTTACCGATGCCGATCGCTGGCCTTGGCTTGAGGCGATTCGCGCCGATATCGCAGCCGCGCTCGCGCGCGGTGAGCGGCTGGTGGTTGCGTGTTCGGCCCTTAAGCGTGCCTATCGCGATGTCCTGCGCGGCGCCGGAGCGGGTGTGGTGTTCATCCATCTCACCGGGCCCGAGCCGTTGATCGCAACGCGGCTCGCCCACCGTCGCCACGAATACATGCCGGCTTCGCTCTTGCCCTCGCAGTTTGCCACGCTCGAAGATCCCTCAGGCGAGCCCGATGTGATCGCCGTCGCCATCGATGCTCCGCCGGAGGCGATCGTCGCCGAGATCCTCGCCCGGCTCGCGAGGCTAACGCGCATCGGCTGAGGTTCGATTAGGCCTCGGGTCGATCGGTAGCAACGGGGCGATACCGAGGCAGCCCTCGAGCCAGGCTGCAGCGGCGAGCAGCTGGGCCTCCCCGCGCGGCCGGCCCACCATCTGCAAGCCCACGGGCAATCCCGCTTCGGTGAAGCCACAGGGCAGCGAAAGCGCCGGCAGTCCCGTAAGCGTGATGGCGTAGGTGATCGCGACCCAATCGATATAGCTCGGGAAGCGATGGCCGTTGAGCTCTTCGAGGTAGCGCTGCTCGACCGGGAAGGGCGGAACGATCGCTGCCGGACACAAGAGCAAATCGAATCTCTCCATGAACGCGGCGGCCGAGCGCTGCATTTCGGCGCGCATTCGTTCCGCGCGACCGATCTCCTCCGCCGTGAGCCGCAAGCCGGCTTCGATGTTCCAGATCACTTCGGGCTTGAGCTTGTCGCGGTGCTGCTCGAGCAAGGGCGCCCGGGTGGTCACGAAATGGGCGGCGCGCAGCACGCGGAACACCTCGACCGCGGCCGAGAGATCCGGGCACGCGTCGACGACCACCTCGCAGCCGAGCGCGCCGAAACGCTCGGCGGCGGCACGGCAGATGCGTGCGACCTCGGGATCGACCGGCGTGATGCCACCGAGATCGGCAGAAAAGGCCACCCGCCGCAGCGTTGGCTCGCGCTCGACGGCGAGCACGAAGGGCTCGGCGGGAGGATCGAAGGTCAAAGGATCGCGTGGATCGAATCCGGCCTGCGCGTCGAGCAGAAGGGCGAGGTCGCGCACGTCGCGCGCCATCGGACCTTCGACCGCGAGCGTCTGGAAGGGGGCCGCCGAGGGTCCGTGCGGAACCCGCCCGGGCGAAGGTCGCAGGCCTACGACCGCGCAGAAGGCGGCGGGCGTGCGCAGCGATCCGCCGAGATCGGAACCGTTGGCGAGCCAACACTCCCCGCTTGCGAGCGCCACCGCCGATCCGCCTGACGAGCCCCCGCACGTCAGCGCGGTGTTCCAAGGATTGCGGGTGACGCCGAACACTTCGTTGAAGGTCTGAGCGCCAGCTCCGAACTCGGGCGTGTTGGATTTGCCGAGGATCACGGCACCGTGCGCTTCCAGGCGCTCGACCTCGTAGCTTGAGCGTTGCGGCACGTGCTCGGCGAAGATCGGCGAGCCGTAGGTGGTGCGCACGCCGGCTACGTCGTTGAGATCCTTAACCACGATCGGCAGCCCCGCGAGCCAGCCGCGGCCGTCCGCGGGCGGTGCGATTTCGCCCTTCATGATGCGCCGCGCCTGCTCGCGGGCACGCTCTGGGCACAAGGTGGGAACGGCGTTGAGCGTCGGCTCGACTTCGGCGATGCGCGCAAGCGCCAGCTCGACGAGCTCGAGCGGGCTTATCTCTTCTGCGCGCAACAAGCGCACCACCTCGCGCGCGCTCGACCGCAACAGTTCGTGCATGATGAGCTCTCCTTACCGCCTCGCCTGGCTAACCCTTCGCCACCACACCCGTCCAGACGCGCGCCGGCCAAAAAGCCGCGCAAGACGCTTGACCCGCGCCCGTACGCACGGCACCTCGGCGGCACGCGTCGCGCGCGCGAACGCGCCCACTGGTAGGAGCCGCTCCATGTTCGCCGCCTGTCGCGTTGGAAGCGCGCTCCTTCTCGTCATGCTCGGCGGCGTTGCGGGCTGTAGTGGTCCAGATGCGGAGGAGCCTTCCACGAGCACGAGCGTAAGCCAGTTCGAGCCGAGCACCCAGCAGACCCACATCCTTCCCGCCGACGGCTATCTCGCGCGTTCCTGGAGCGAACAAACGCGGCAGTTCTTTATTCAACTGGACCGAAACCGCGACGGCCGTCTCGACTTTATGGAGATCCGCGCCGGCTTCGCGGTCTTCGACGTCGACGGTGACGGCTTCATTTCCGCTTTCGAGGCGCGCTCGCTGGTGGCGATTGGCGACCGTGACCGCGACGGCAAGCTCTCGCGTTTTGAGCTCGAGCTTCTTCCGGAATTCGCGCTTGGCGCCGATCACGACGAGGACGGGGTTATAAGTGCGGTCGAGTTTGCGCTCGTGCGCATCCGCGAGTTCGTCCGTGCCGATCGCGACCGTGACGGGCAGCTGACCGCGGAAGAGGTCGCCGCCCTTCCCGACTTTACCCTTTTCCCCTTCTAGGGTGCAAATCGGGTTCGAGGTTTGCGCGCACGCCTTCGTTGCTGCGCCGCGCCGAGCCAGCTACGATCCCGGCGCGCTCCCGCACTTTTTGAGGGACGTTGCGAGTCGGATCACCGTGATCATACACCCGCCCTATCTTCTGTTCCTGGGCGATGTCCAGGACCAGCTTGCCGCCAAGACCGCACATGGCCTTAAGGACTGGCGCCCCGAGCGCTGTCTTGGCCAACTCAGGCTTCCCGGTTGCAAAGCCGATGTCGGGCTTCCCGACATGACGGTGGATGAGGCGGCGCGCGCCGGCGCGCGCACGATGATCGTCGCGGTCGCCAATTCCGGCGGATGGCTGGCCCCGCATTGGGTGCCGACGATCCTCGCCGCACTCGAGGCCGGCTTAGACGTCGCCTCGGGCCTGCACGAGCGGCTCGTGGATATCCCCGAGGTGGCGCAAACCGCGCAACGGCTCGGCCGCCGGCTGATCGACGTTCGTCACCCCACCCAGCGTTTTAAGACCGCAACCGGCATCAAGCGCAGCGGCAAGCGGCTTTTGACCGTCGGAACCGACTGTTCCTGCGGCAAGAAGTACACCGCACTGGCGATCGAGCGTGAACTGTTGGCGCGCGGGCGCAAGGCCACCTTCCGGGGCACGGGTCAAACAGGGATCATGATCGCGGGCAGTGGGGTGGCGATCGACGCCGTCGTCGCCGACTTCATCGCTGGTGCGGCGGAGTGGCTGAGCCCCGACAACGATCCCGACCATTGGGACGTGATCGAGGGTCAGGGCTCGCTGTTCCATCCCGCCTTCGCTGGGGTGACGCTCGGCCTCATCCACGGCAGCCAGCCGGATGCGATCGTGCTCTGTCACGAGCCCACGCGCACCCACATGCGCGGCTTGCCGCATCAGCCCGTACCCGATCTCAAAGCGTGCCTTGAAGCCAATCTCGCCGCCGCGCGGCTCACCAACCCGGCGGTCCGGGCGGTCGGCGTATCGATCGACACCCATCGGCTGGATCCGACCGCCCGCCGCGCCTACCTCGCGCGTATTGAGGATGAACTCGGCCTGCCGGCGGTCGACCCGCTCGTTGAAGGTGTCGGCCGCATCGTGGATGCCCTGCCTTGAACCGACGCCGACTGGAAGCGCGCCACGAGCGTTTCAGGCTCCGCGAGCCGTTCACGATCGCGCGTGGCTCGCGCACGCATGCGGATGTGGTGCTGGTTGAGATCTTCGAGGGCGAGGTACGCGGCCGCGGCGAGGGCGTGCCCTATGCCCGCGGTGGCGAAACGCCCGAGAGTGTTCTCGCCCAGATCGAATCGCAGCGCGCGCTCATCGAGCAAGGATGTAGCCGCAGCGAACTCCTCAAGGCCCTTCCGCCCGGTGCGGCGCGCAACGCCCTCGACTGCGCGCTGTGGGACCTCGAGGCCAAGCTCGCCAAAAAGCCGGTCTGGCGGCTGGCTGGGATCCAGGCCCCCAAACCGCTCACCACAGCCTTTACGATCTCCTTGGGCACGCCGCAGGCGATGGCGGAAGCGGCGCGTCAGGCCGCCGACCGGCCGCTCTTGAAGATCAAGCTCGGCGGCGAGGGTGACCCGGCACGCATCCGCGCCGTCCGCGCAGCGGCGCCCAAAGCACGCTTGATCGTCGATGCCAACGAGTCCTGGCATCCGGACCGGGTGGCATCTTGGCTCGACGTGATGGCCGAATGCGGCGTCGAGCTGGTGGAACAGCCGCTGCCCGCGGGCCAAGACGCCATGCTCGCGGATATCCCGCATCCGGTACCGGTGAGCGCGGATGAGAGCGTGCTCGCTTCAGACAGCCTGGATCGCCTCGTCGGCCGCTACGAATTCGTCAACTTCAAGCTCGACAAAGCCGGCGGCTTCACCGAAGGCCTGGCCTTCGTGCGGCGGGCCCAAGAGCTCGGCTTTGGCCTTATGGTCGGGTGCATGCTCGGCACCTCGCTCGCCATGGCCCCGGCCGTGCTGCTCGCCCAGCGCGCCAGCTTCGTCGACCTCGACGGCCCGCTGCTTCTCGCCGAAGATCGTTCGCCCGCGCTCCGCTACCAGGGCAGCACGGTCTATCCGCCGACCCCCGAGCTGTGGGGCTGAAGGTGCTCCCCGGACGCGGCCCGCTAACCGCGCTTAGGGAATGGGGCAGCGGACCCCGGTTCCGGCGAGCCCGCAATAGCCGCCGGGGTGCTTGTGCAGATACTGCTGGTGGTACTCTTCAGCATAATAGAAAGGGCCGGCTTGGCGGATTTCGGTCGTAATCGGCCCGAAGCCCGCGCGGGCGAGCGCCTTACCATAAGCTTCCTTCATCTTTTGAGCGGTAATGTTCTGGATCTCCTCAGTCCAATAAATAGCACTTCTGTATTGCGTTCCGACGTCGTTGCCCTGGCGCATGCCCTGGGTCGGGTCGTGGGATTCGAAGAAAAGACGAAACAGAGCCGTCTCGTCGAGCAGCTTGGGATCGTAGACGACGAGCACGACTTCTGCGTGTCCGGTAAGTCCTGAACACACCTCGTCGTAGGTGGGATTGGGCGTGTAGCCGCCGGCATAGCCCACGGCTGTCACCCACACCCCGGGCTCGCGCCAAAACAGCCGCTCGGCCCCCCAAAAGCAGCCCATGCCCAAGAAGATCTGGCGAAACCCCTCGGGAAAGGGGGGAAAGATGGACCGCCCGTTCACCGCATGGCGTCCCGAAAGCGCGAAGGGCCGCTCGGCGCGGCCGACGAGTGCCTCTTCGGGGCGCGGGAGTGTGAGGTGTTTGCGCGTAAACCACACGGGTTTTGCCTCCCGTCGAAAGACGATGGCGCATTCGGTGCCTCGGCCTCTCGTTGCGCCGCAACGCGCAGGGTCGAGACCCTCGGCCGGTGCGCACAAGCGACGATCTGGAGCCGCACCGACTCGGGTCAACAGCTGCGCTGAGATCCTATTGGAACAGCCGTGCGATGAGCTCGCTGCCGAGCGAGCCTGCTTGCGGCACTTCCATACGGGGTACGTAGTCGGGATCGAACAGCCGCTTGACCGCAGCCACCGCCCGCTCGAGGTCGCGCAAGGGACCGGGCGGGCGCACGGGCGGTGGCCAGGGGTCACCCAGCCACACGGCGCGCCCGGCGGCCACCTGCTGGCGATGGATGATGCCGACATCGCGGGTAAGCCGCTTGGGCCCTACGAGCATGCCCAAGCGGTAGACGATCGGCTGAAGCCTCAGATCCATCAGCCGCTCGAGAAGCGAGCGGCGTGCGATGTGGGGCGGCAAAGGCGGGCGATGCGAGCCCGCACCGCGCGCGAGATCAAAGATGAACACCGGTTTGCCCGTGGCGATGGCTTCGGCGAGCATCGACATGCTGTCGCAGGTGACGATCAGCCGGTCGGCGGAAGCCAGGATCTCGAAATAGGGATTGTCGGGATCGTCGCGGCGGAAGCGGTAGAGGAAGGCGGGGGCGGCGAGTTCGGCTTCGAAGGCCTCGATCGCTTTTTGGGGCGTGCGCGCGCTCGAGGTCGCGAGCACCGAGCCGCCGAGCTCGCGCGCCATCTGGCTCGCGCAATAGGCCAAAAGAGCCCCGTTCTCGCGATCGAAACTATAAGGACCGGCGTTTCCGCCCATGATCACGGCGATGTGCGGGCGGGGCAGATGGCCGAACCGACGCGCCGCACGCTCTTGAGCGCGCGCGAGGCGCTCTGAGGTGACGCGGTGCAGCGGCGCCTCATTGTGCAGGATGTTGGGTTTTTGCGGCAGTCGGTACTGCGGCGTCGTGATGATGAGATCGAAGCACTCATGTCGCGCCCAAGGGCGACCGACGTGGACGAGGCGCACTTTTGCTGGCCCCCCGGCCTCGCGCTGGATCCAGCGCACGAGCGGCTCGTTGCGCCGGCCGGCAGAGATCACGAGCTCGGGCCAAGGTGGCTCTAAGGGGCTCGAGCGCTCGCGCACGAGCCCCTTGAGGGTGGGACCGGCGAGCAGATTGGTGATGAGCTCGGTCTTGCGGTAGACGAGATGCTTGACCTCGTAAGGCCAGCCGAGCGCCTCGGCGAGCGCCAGGATCTGGCCGTTGTCGCCCACCTTGTGGCCGAGCATGAGCCAGGTGCGCGGCGGCCGGTCGATGCCCGGGCGATCGCTCACGAGCGCAGCTCCTCTCCGGTGCCGCCCGCTCGTGCCGCTCGGGGCCAGCGGCGTTTGGCGCACAGCCACTGCTCGGGATACTCACGGATCCACTGCTCGAAGAGCTGGTTGAGCCGAACGGTGAGATCGAAGGCGCGCGCCCGCAGATCAGCGATCCCGTGATCCGGCTCGAGCGGCGGATGGATCTCGATGCGGAACCGACAGCCGTCTTCGCGCACCACGCGGCCGGGCACGAAGGGCAAGCCGAGTTTGAGCGCGATACGCGCCGGGGCGATCGGTGTCGGCGCCGGTCGACCGAAAAAGGGCACGAGCTCACCGTCTTCGAAGCGCTGATCGGGCAAAAGACCAACGCTGCGACCCCGTTCGAGTTCGCGCAGAAGACCGCGCGCCGCCTCCTCGACCTCGAGATGCCGCCAGGGCAGTCCGCGGCGGGCGCGCACGAAGAAGGCTTCGAGCCGGGGGTTGGTCTGCTTGCGGTAGATGACGGTGAGCGGCACTCCGAGCCGTGTCGGTGCTACGGGCGCGAGATTCCAGTTGCCGACATGCGCGGTCACGAAAATCGCTGGTCGATCGCGCAAAAGCTCGCTGATCCCGGCTCGATCTTCGATCCACACCCGCTTTGGGTCGTGGGCGAGCGCGGCGAGATGCGGAAGCTCGGCGATCATCCTGCCCAAATTGGCCCAGCTCGCGCGTGCGATCGCCTCGCGCTCGTCTTCCGATTTGTCGGCGAAAGCCACGGCGAGATTGGCGCGCACGTGCTTGTGCTTGCGCAGCTTGGGGCCGAGCGCGCAGCCGAGCCGCGCGCCCATCTCGGAAGCGCGCTCGACCGGAAGGGCTGCGGTCATGCGCCAGATGAAGGCTGCAAGACCGCCCTCGACCGCCCACAGCGCCCGCTCGACGGTCTGCGAAGGCGCGATCCGCTCGGCAAGACCTCCGAACAGAAAATGCCGTGCCACGAATGTTCATCCCCGATGCGGCGGGCTCTTTAACCCCAGCCCTCGCAAACCGCCAGAGCGCGCACAGCGTGCAGCGAAGCGAGATGCTCAGCCGCACACCCGCGTCCTTCGAGACGATGCGGCGGCGCCGAAGCGCGCCTGAACGCCTGCGGGTGCGGGGCTCTGCGTGTTCGCCCGCCCTAGTGCTTCGGGGGATGGCGACGGATCGCCGCCTCGTCGACCGTGCAGCCCCAGCCCGGCGCGTCGGGCAGCAGGAGATGGCCGTTTTCGATGCGCGGCGGGCTCACCACCTCGTCCTTCCACGGCACGTCGTCGATGTCGATCTCCATGATGCGGAAGTTCGCAATCGCAGCACAAAAGTGCGCGCTCATCATGGTCGACAGGTTACCGTAGAAATTGTGTGGTGCGCAATTGATCTCGAACGCTTCGCACATGCTCGCGATCTTGACAGCCTCCAAAATACCGTTCCAGGGCACGTCGACGATCGCCACGTCCACAGCGTTGTGCTCGAGAAACGGGCGGAACTGCCGGCGATGGAACAAGGATTCGCAAGAGGCGATGGGAGTGCGGGCCTGGCGGCGGATCCACGCGAGGGCTTTGGGATCGAAGCTGTCGATCTCGAGCCACATGAGATCGAAGGGTTCGACGACGCGCAGGACCTCGAGATAGCCTTCGGTTTTGAAGTTGAAGTTGAGATCGAGCATGAGATCGACCGCTTCGCCTGCGCCGTCGCGGAACGCCGCCAGCTGGCGCTCGATGGTGCGCAAGATCGTGCGATCGACGTTGAGTTCTGGCCAGCCGGCTTGATGGGCGAACCCGGGTTGCCACATCGCCGGCGGATCGCGGTCGAAGAGAAAAATGTTGGTCTTAAGCGCGGTAAAACCGCGCGCGCGGATCTCGGCCGCAAGGGCTCGACAGCCGTCGAGATCGCGCAAAGCCGGAGTACCCATGAGCTCGTGCCAGCGCAAACGATAAGAGCCGGCATGGCTCCAATAAAGGCGCAGACGATCGCGGATCGGCCCACCGAGCAGCGCCGCAACCGGCACCCCGAGCGCCTTCGCCTTGAGGTCCACAAGCGCATTCTCGATCGCCGCGATCGCCATCTGGGCAAGACCACCGGGATTGGCGCGGGTGAGCGCGTGCAGATAGGCGGTAATACGCTCAACGGGACGCGGATCGAGGCCGAGGATGCGCTCGCCGAGCGCGCGGATGACGGCACTCAATCCTTTGGCGCCGTAGCTTTCGTTGTATTCCGACCATCCTTGGGTACCGTCATCGGCTGTGATCTTGAGAAAGGACCACACGCGCCAGCCGGCATCGCAGTGCAGGTCCTCGATCTTGACGATCTTCACCGCCGCGCCTCCCACCCTATTCGGGCCGCACGATGCGAGGCGGCGCGTGTGCGCGGAAGGGCGAGCCGCGCACGCCCGCTATGAGCGCGTGCGGCCGTTGGCGGGGCCCCGGCTCAGGTCTCGCGCGCCTTGACCCAGCGACCGCGCTCGTCCTGCTGCCAATAAACGAGGCGGTGGCCGGCTGCGCGCCAACGCCGCCAGCGCTCGCGGGCGCGCGCAAGCGCAGCTTCGTCGTCGCCCGCGAAGGGAACGATCACCCGTTCGTATGCTTCGAGTCCGTCTTCGGCCGCATCACCCACCAACACCAGCACCTGCGCTCCGTTCGGGCACTCGGTTCCGGTGGTCAGCCAAATCGGTTGCTCTTCGGCGAAGCCGTCGGCCGCGGTGCCGTGGGGAAGGAAGCTTCCCTGCTCGTAGGTCCAAAGCGCGCGGTCGAGCGCTTCAAGGCGCGCTTCGTCGGCGACCCGCACCACCGCCCGCCGCCCGCTTTCCAGCACTTTCTCGAGGAGCTTGGCGAGCGCCTGCTCGAGGCTGGTGCGGCTCAAGTGATAAAAGCCGATCTCGCTCAACGCCCCTGCCCGCTTCCCTCGTAATATTCGCGCACGAACCAGTCGAGCAGGCGTACCCCGAAGCCCGTGGCGCCCTTGGCGGCAAGCGCGGTATCGCGGTTCGTCCAGGCGGTGCCGGCGATATCCAGATGCGCCCAGGGAACGCCGCCCGTGAACTGCTGGATGAACACGGCACCGGCGATGGCACCCGCCTCGCGATTGCGGCCGACGTTCTTGATGTCGGCGACCTCGGATTTGATGTGCTGCTCATAGGCCTTGCCGAGAGGCAACCGCCAGAGGAGATCGCCCGTCGCTTCGCCGGCTGCGAGCAAGCGCTGCGCGAGCGTGTCGTCGCTCGCGAAAAGACCCGCGCGCTCGCGCCCTAACGCGACGATGCAGGCGCCGGTAAGGGTGGCGAGATCGATCATCACCTGGGGCTTGAAGCGCTCCTGCGCGTACCAGCAACAGTCGGCGAGCACGAGGCGCCCCTCGGCGTCGGTATTGACGATTTCGATCGTCTTGCCGGACATCGCGCGCACCACATCGCCGGGCCTTTGCGCGGTACCTGAGGGCATGTTCTCGACGAGCCCCACCACTCCCACCGCGTCGATCGGTGCCTTGCGGCTCGCAAGCGCCTGCAGCGTGCCGAAGACGGCGGCGGCACCGGCCATGTCGAACTTCATCTCCTCCATGCCCTGCGCCGGCTTGATCGAGATGCCGCCGGTATCGAAGCACACGCCCTTGCCGACGAACGCCAAGGGCTTTTCCTGCTCCGCTCCGCACCAACGCATGACAACCACGAAGGGCGGCCGGGCACTGCCCTGGGCGACGCCCAAGAGCGCGCGCATCCCAAGCGCTTCCAAGCGTTCCTTGTCGAGCACTTCGACGGTCACGCCGAAGCGCTCGAGTTGGCGGCAGGCCTGGGCGAACTCGGCCGGTCCCAATACGTTGGCGGGCTCGCTTACGAGCTCGCGCGCTTTGAGCACGCCCGCGACCACCGCTTCTTCGCGCGCGAGCTGGGCGCGTGTCGCCTCGAGCTCGCGCGCATCGAGATAGAGCACGAGTTCGTCGATCTTCGGCTGCGGCTCGTCCGGCCGCTCGTGTTGGTACTTGGTGAATCGCCAGGCGCGCAGCCGGCAACCGACGGCGAGCGCCGCCATCGCCTCGCTCGGCGGGATCCCAAGAGCAAGACCTTCGGGAGAAGCTAGGCTCGCCCTGCTCACGCGCAGGCTCGCGAGCTTGACCGCGAGCCGACCACCCGCCTCCTCGAGGTCGAGCCGACGGGTGCCTTCGGGTCGGCCGAGCACGAGCAAGAGGAGTCGTTCGTGGGGCAGCCCCGCCGGCAGCAACAGCTCGATCGTCCGGCCGTGTTCGAGACGGCCGCCCGCCGCCATGGCGCGGGTTAAAAGGCCGTTGGCGCGCGCATCCAAAGCGCGCGCCGCTGTCGAGAGTGTGCCGTCGTGCCCGATCGGCACCACGAGCGTGCCGCTCTCGGGAAGCGGCTCGGAAGTCACGGTCGTGCGCATATGGGCCCCCGCGCGGTGATCCCTCACCGCGCCAGCTGCCGAGGACAGCCTGCGCTTGTCAACCGCACGGCGTGGACGCCCGCGCGGCGGGCGGCTAGAAGGCGGCGGACCGGAGCCGGGAAACGAGCTCGCGAGATGCGCACGCCCGCCCCGCCCCCGGCCCTGCGTCGGCATCGGGGCCGGACCGTCTACCGCCTCTTCCTTTCCGCCGCTGCTGCGGTGGTCAGCCTCTTCGCCGCCCAAGCGGCCGAACCCAGCGGGCGCGAGGCCGAGGAGCCCTTCGTGCTCACCGCGCGCGAGCTGATTTGGGACCCCGGTGCGCGGGTCGCCACCGCGCGCGGAGAGGTCGAGATCAGCCGCGGCGGGCGCCTGTTGCTGGCCGATGAGGTGAGCTGGAGCGAGGCCGAGGGCAAGCTGCGCGCGCGCGGCAACGTCGTCCTGCTCGAGCCCACAGGCGACGCGTTCTTTGGCGAGTTCCTTGAGGTCACGGGCGATCTCGCGACCGGCGTGGTCGAGCGCTTTCGCGTTCTCTTGCGCGGCGGGGCACGGATCGCCGCCGCGCGCGGCACCCGCCAAGACGGAACGGTGAGCGTCCTCGAAGATGCCGTCTACAGCCCCTGTCCGCTCTGTGCCGACGGGAAGAGCCCGCCGCTCTGGCAGATCCGGGCGAGCCGGGTCAGCCACGACCGGCGTACGCGCGACGTCACGTACGAGAACGCTCGCCTAGAGGTGGGCGGAGTGCCCATTTTTTGGGTGCCCTGGTTCCGCCACCCCGACCCGACCGTCGAGCGCCGCAGCGGGTTCCTCATCCCCTCGGTAGGATCGAGCTCGAGTCTCGGGCTCACGCTTGAGGTCCCCTACCATTGGGTGTTGGGGCCCGACCGCGATTTCACCTTCGCCCCCATCTTCACCACCCGCGAAGGTGTTGTGCTCTCGGGCGAGTACCGCGAACTGCGGGAAGTCGGCGAGAGCCGGATCGCAGCCAGCTTCACCTACACGGATGCCTACGCGCGTGCTGGTCGCGAACCCGAGGGCAAGGCCCTGCGCGGCCATATCGATGCGCGCGGGCGCTACCGTCCGTTCGCGGATTGGGCAGCGGGCTTCGATCTTTCCCTCTCTTCGGACAACACCTACCGCAAGCGCTACGGCTTCGGCTCCGAAGACGTTCTCGAGAACCGTGTTTTTCTCGAAAAGATCGTCGGTCGCGATCGGCTGGCACTCGAGGCCTGGGCCTTTCAGGGCCTGCGGGAAGACGACGAACAGGGCAAGATCCCCATCGTGTTCCCGCTGGCCGAGGCGCGCCTTGTGAGCTCTCCGCTCGTCTTCGGCTCTTATTTGACGCTCGATACCAATCTCGTTGCACTTACCCGCACCGACGGGCTCGATACCCGGCGTTTGTCGACAACCCTCGGCGTGGAATTTCCCTGGCTCGGGCCGATCGGCGATCTACGCCGGTTGCGCTTCGATATCAGAGGTGATCTCTATTACTATAATGGTGATCCGGAAACCTTTGCGGCCGACGGCAGCACAGAGTTCGAAAGCCGCTTCCTGCCGCGTCTTCTGGCCGATTGGAGTTGGCCGCTCATCGGCAAGACAGGCAGTTGGACCCACGTTCTTGAACCCGTCCTGGCTCTTAAAGCCATGCCCGATGTCGGACGCGAGCGGCGGATTCCCAATGAAGACAGCCGCGTCTTCGAGTTCGACGAGACCAATCTCTTCGCACCGTCGCGGTTTCCGGGTCTCGACCGCGTCGATGGTGGAACGCGCCTTGCATACGGCCTGCGCTTCGATTCGCGCAGTGCAGGCGGCATCGAGTTGAGCGGGGTGGTGGGTCAGAGTTTCCAAGTCCACCGCAACGAAACCGTCCCTGCTGATTCCGGTGTGGACAAAAACCTGTCAGATTATGTCGGCAGGATCGACTTTCGGCCGAGCGATCTTCTCGATCTGTCGTATCGTTTCCGTTTGGATCGCGAGGAGTTGGTGCTCCGCCGATCCGATCTCTTTTTGAGCTTCGGCCCCAAGCAGCTGCGCTTCGATCTCGGATGGCTCAGACTGTCGGATGAGCCCACCGGTCTTGCTCCGCGGCTGCGGGAGGAACTGCGGGCCGGGGTGCGCCTGCAGCTCTTCGACAATCTCGCTTTGGCTGCGCGCACGCGGCGCGACCTCAACGAGGATCGCCCGGTGTCCAACATGTTCGGTCTCCTTTATACCCATCCCTGCTTCGTGCTCGTCGCCGGGCTCGAGCAGCGCTTCACGCGGATCGGCGATCTCGACCGCGAGACGAGCTTTAAGATCCGCCTCGCGCTCGCCGACCTCGGCTGGGGCACGGATCGCGAGTGAGGAGGAACGGGTGTCGTCTGTGCTCTCGCCCCGCTTGTGGCTTGTGCTCGGGCCCCTGCTCCTTTTGCTCGTGACGCGCACAACACCCTTGCTCGCCGAAACGGCGAGCGAAGCGACCCGTATTGTGGCGGTGGTCAACAACGAACCGATCACGAGCCGCGATCTCTTCGAGCGCATTCGGCTCTCGATCGTCGCCGCTGGGCTTGCCGACGATCCCGAGACCCGGCGCCGGCTCGCACCGCAGATCCTGCGCGGGCTCATCGACGAGCGGCTGCAGGTGCAGGAGGCGCGGCGGTTGCGCCTTGAGGTGAGCGAAGCCGAGATCGAGCGCGCCTTCGCTGCCGTCGCCCAGCGCAACGGTCTCAGCGCCGATGGACTCGCCCAGACCCTGCGCCGCATGGGCGTCGACCCGCAGACCTATCGCCAGCAGATCGCTGCGCAGATCGCCTGGGGTAAAGTCGTCGAGCGGGATCTTAGACCACGGGTGGTCGTCAGCCGCGAGCAGATCGAACAAGCCCTTGCCGAAACGAGCGATGAGGAACTGCTGTTGAGTGAGATCGTCTTGCCGGTCTACGTGGCCGATCAAGAGGCCGAAGTGATGGCAGAAGCGGAGGGCCTTGCGCGTTCTTTACAGCGGGAGGGCGATTTCGCGGCCTTGGCACGGCAGATCTCGGCTGCTCCGAGCGCCGCCGAGGGCGGTGACCTCGGCTGGGTACGGCTCGACCTCCTGCGTCCCGAGTTCCGCGCCGCGGTCGCGAATTTGCCCAAAGGCGGCATCTCGAACCCGGTTCGCGGTCCGGAAGGGGTGCACTTGTTCTTGGTACGCGACCGCCGTCTGGCGACGTCGGTGAGCGCCGCCGAGCGCGAAGCGCAGATTCGCAACCGACTCGCCAGCGAACAACTGCAGCGGCTGGCCGATCGCCGGCTGCGCGAGCTGCGCCGAAGGGCCTACATCGATATCCGCGCCTGAACGCGACGACAGTGCGCGCGAAGCGCCTGAGGGCGCGTTCGCGCAAGCCATAGCGGCGCTGCCCCCCTTACGCGAGGTCGTGCGCCGCTTCGGCCTCGCGCCGGACAAGCGGCTGGGCCAGCACTTTCTCTTCGATTCCCGGATCCTCGCGCGCATCGCCGCCGCCGCCGGGCCGCTTGCCGGGCGCACGGTGCTCGAAGTCGGCCCCGGCCCCGGCGGTCTCACCCGCGCGCTTCTGGCCGCAGGACCGGCCAAGGTCGTCGCCGTCGAGCGCGATCCCCGCTGCCTTGAGGCCCTAGCCGAACTCGCCGCAGTGGCCGGACCGCGCCTCGAGCTCGTAGCCCAAGATGCCCTCGAGTTCCCCCTCGCAGGTCTCGCTCCGCCCGGAGAGCTCGTGATCGTCTCCAACTTGCCCTACAACATCGGCACCCAATTGTTGCTGCGCTGGCTCGAGCAGGTCGATGCCATCGCCCTCATGGTGCTCCTGTTCCAAAAAGAAGTGGCCTTACGCCTTGTGGCTTCGCCCGGGACTCCCGACTATGGCCGACTTTCGGTGCTCGCCCAGCTGGTTTGCCGGATCGAGCGACTCTTCGATCTGCCGCCTTCGCTCTTCTCCCCGCCGCCGAAAGTGACCTCGTCTCTCGTGCGGCTGGTGCCGAGACCGGATCGCCCCTCCCAAGAGCTGCTCGCCCGCGTGAGCCGTGTGACCGCGGCGGCCTTCGGCCAGCGCCGCAAGATGTTGCGGCAGAGCCTGCGCGCGCTGTGCCCGCAACCCGAACCGCTCCTCGCCGCGCTCGCCATCCCTTCGACCGCGCGCGCCGAGACCTTGTCACCGCCTACCTTCCTCGCCCTCGCCGAGCGGCTCACTTCGCTTGTGGGATCGCAACCCGGAACTGCTGGACGAACTCCGAGAGATAGGGCTGGCGGCGACGCTTGAGCCGCTCCGCAGCGAGGATCGCGCGCACCGCGGCCACACTCGCCTCGAGGTCGGCGTTGACGATGACGTACTCGTATTCTGCCCAGTGGGTGACATCGGCGGCGACCTGGGCGAGCCGATAGCGCACCACCGCCTCGCTGTCCTGCGCGCGGCGGCGCAAGCGCTCTTCGAGGGCCGCAAGCGAGGGGGCGAGAATAAAGACGGTGACGACATCATCAGCTGCCGCTTCGCGCAGCTGTTGTGCGCCCTGCCAATCGATGTCGAAGAGCACGTCGCGCCCGGCGGCGAGCGCCTCTTCGACCGCTCTGCGCGGCGTCCCGTAGCGATGACCGTAGACGAGGGCGTGCTCTAACAATTCACCGTGTTCGACCATGCGGGTGAAGGTGGCATCATCGACGAAGAAGTAATCGACTCCGTCGATCTCGCCCGGACGCGGCGGTCGGGTGGTCACCGATACCGACATGACCACTTCGGGTTCGAGCGCGAGCAGACGGCGCGAGATCGTCGTCTTGCCGGCGCCGGAAGGCGAAGACAGGACGAGCATAAGACCGCGGCGCTGGAAGCGAACGCCGGATGGAACCGGGCTGACGAGCGGCACGAGGGCGATCTCCCAGCAACGACACCCTTGCCAGTTAGCGCCGGATCGCCAGGCGATGAAGTCGCTCAGCCGTCGTCACCGCGCATCCTTCCATCGCGGATCTGCCGCCAACGCGCGACGTTGCGGTTGTGCTCGGCGAGACTGCGGGCGAAGACGTGACCGCCTTGGCCGTCGGCGACAAAGTAGAGATAGTCGACGTCTGCCGGGTTGAGGGCAGCGGCGAGCGCACTGCGTCCCGGATTGGCGATGGGCTCGGGTGGTAATCCCGCGATTCGATAAGTGTTAAAGGGATGGTCGATTTCGAGATCCTTGCGCGTGAGCGGTCGCCCCAGATCATTACTGCCGCCCGTGAGCGCAAAGATCACGGTGGGATCGCTCTGCAAACGCATGCCGAGCTTCAAGCGGTTGACGAACACCGCCGCCACGAGCGGCTGTTCCTCTTTTTTGGGTGTCTCGCGTTCGACGAGCGAGGCCAAGATCACCGCCTCTTCCGCTCGGGTGTAGGGCAGGCCCGGGGCGCGATTCGCCCACAATTCCTCGAGGCTCGTGCGCATCGCCTCCTGCATCCGCTCGAGCAGCCGCGCCCGTGGTTCCCCCCGCGGCACAAGCCAGGTCTCAGGAAGAAGCGTGCCGTTGCGCCCGGGTGGTGGGAGGGGCCCTTCGAGCACGTCCGCCGCCTCGAGAAGGGCGTGCACTTCGCGGGTCGTCAGCCCCTCGGGGATGGTGATGCGGTGCAGCACGATCCGGCCGCTTTCGAGCAGGTCGAGCACCGCGCGCGGGGGCATGTGCGCCGCAAAGCGATATTCACCCGCCTTGAGCGTACGGTCGCGGCCCTGCAGGCGGGCAGCGAGCACGAACGCCCAGGCCGGGGCGATCACCTCGTGTTCTTGCAAGAACGCCGCCAAGTCGGCGAGTCCGCCGCGCGGAACGATGAGAACGCGCTCTTCGGCGAGCGGTCCCGGCGCATCGAGCCAGCGGGAAAGCGCGCGCAAGCCCAGAAGTCCGGCGAGCGCCGCGAGCAACGCGAGGAAGACCGCCCCACCCGCGAGCCGGACGAGAAGCCGCATGGGCTTACCCGAAATCGGGGCGGGTCATGATCAGCGTGGCGTTGGTGCCGCCAAAGCCGAAGGAATTGGAAAGCGCCGCCCGCACCTGACGCCGTTTGGCGCGGTAGGGAACGAGATCCATGCCCTCGGCACCCTCGCACGGGTTATCGAGGTTGAGAGTGGGTGGCACGATCTGGTCGCGGATGGCGAGAATCGAGAAGATCGCCTCAACCGCCCCCGCAGCACCCAGAAGATGGCCGATGGCGGATTTGGTCGAGGACATGGACAGCCGATAAGCCGCCTCTCCGAACAGCCGCTTGACCGCACCGAGTTCGATCTCATCGCCCAAGGGCGTGCTCGTCCCATGCGCGTTGATATAGTCGATGTCTTCGGGAGCGAGCCCGGCATTGGTGAGCGCCGCCCGCATCGAGCGATAACCGCCATCGCCGTCGGGCGACGGTGCGGTGACGTGATAGGCGTCACCCGAAAGGCCATAGCCCTTGATCTCGGCGTAGATCTTGGCACCGCGCCGTCGCGCGTGCTCGAGCTCTTCGAGCACCACGACACCCGCCCCTTCCGCCATCACGAAGCCGTCGCGGTCGCGGTCCCACGGCCGCGAGGCCTTTTCGGGGGTGTCGTTGAAATTGGTCGACAGGGCCCGCGCGGCGGCAAAGCCGGCGATGCCGAGCCGGCACACGGCGGCTTCGGAGCCGCCCGCGACCATAAGATCCGCATCGCCCAAGGCGATCAGCCGGGCAGCGTCGCCGATCGCATGCGCGCCGGTCGAACAGGCGGTGACCACCGCATGGTTCGGCCCTTTAAGACCGAAGCGGATGGACACCTGACCCGAGAGCAGGTTGATGAGGGAAGCGGGAATGAAGAACGGGCTCACCCGCCGCGGGCCTTTGGTTTCGAGCTCGACCGCGGTTTCGGCGATGGTCTTGAGGCCACCGATGCCGGAGCCGATGAGCACGCCGGCACGCTCGCGCTCGGCTTCGCTTTGCGGCTGCCAGCCCGAGTCCAAAAGCGCCTCTTTGGCGGCAGCGATCCCGTAGACGATGAAGAGATCGTTTTTGCGCAGGTCTTTAGGTTCGAGGTAGTCGGTGGCCCGGAAGGCGCCGGGTCCGTCACCCGTGGGCACGAGCCCCGCGATCTTGGAGGGCAGATCCGAAGTGTCGAAATGTTCGATCCTGCGGATCCCGCTCTCGCCGGCGAGCAGCCGCCGCCAGCTGATCTCGACCCCGCAGCCTAAGGGTGTCACGAGGCCGAGGCCGGTGACCACAACCCTGCGCAGCACGCTGTTCTTCCCCTTGGGCGCGCGCGATCGGACCCGATCAGGCGCTGTGCTGTTGAATGTAGGTGATGGCGTCCTTCACCGTCTGGATTTTTTCGGCTGCATCGTCGGGAATCTCGATGTTGAACTCTTCTTCGAAGGCCATCACGAGCTCGACGGTATCGAGGCTGTCGGCGCCGAGATCGTCGACGAAGCGGGCGTTCTCCGTCACCTTGGCCTCATCGACACCCAGGTGCTCGACGACGATTTTTTTCACGCGTTCGGCGATGTCACTCATGGGATCCAGCACTCCGTCCAGAGCGTTTCCGCATTCCTTAACGGCCCGCCCGCGGTCGAGACCGGCGGGCTTGTACACGAGGGTCGAAGCCTTGGCCAGCGCGCGCCGGCCTCAGAACATGGCCATGCCGCCGTTGACGTGCAGGGTCTGCCCGGTCACCCAACCGGCTTCCTCGGAAGCCAGGTAGAGCACCGCGAAGGCGACATCGTCCGGCGTTCCGAGCCGGCCGAGCGGGATCCGTTGCACGAGCGCTTGGCGCTGTTTGTCATCGAGGGCGTCGGTCATCGCCGTCACGATGAAGCCGGGCGCCACACAATTGACGGTGATGCCGCGGCTTGCGACTTCGGCTGCGAGGGCCTTCGTCAACCCCACAAGACCGGCTTTGGCAGCGGCGTAGTTGACCTGACCGGGGTTGCCGGTGGCCCCGACGATCGAGCCGATGTTGACGATCCGGCCGTACCGCCGCCGCATCATCCCTTTTAGAGCGGCGCGCGCGAGGCGAAAGCAAGCGGTCAAGTTGGTGTCGATCACCGCCTGCCAGTCTTCGTCCTTCATCCGCACCGCGAGCTGATCGCGGGTGATGCCGGCATTGTTGATGAGGATATCGAGCGAACCTTCTGATTCGGCAGCTGCCACGAGCTGTTCTGCGGCACCCGCCTGGGTGACATCCGCTACCGCCACCTTCGCCCGCTCACCGAGCTCGCAAGCGAGCGCTTCGAGCGCCTCGCGCCGCCGACCGGCGAGCACCACCTGCGCCCCGGCGCGGTGCAGCGCGCGCGCAACCGCGCTGCCGATGCCGCCGGAGGCGCCGGTGATCAGAGCCGTGCGGCCGGTGAGCGCGAACATCGAAGCCGTCAACCCGCCAGTGCCGCCGCAGCGGCGTCCAACTCGCTCGGTTCGCCGAGCGCGAGGATCCGTGCTCCCGGGACCCCACGCTTGGCAAGACCGGAGAGCACCTTGCCCGGTCCGAGTTCGAGCACGAGGTCGACGCCCAAGCGCGCCATCGTCGCCATGCTCTCGCGCCAGCGCACGCGCCCAGTGACCTGACGGTACAGCAGCTCGGAAAAGAGCACGGGATCTCGTACCGGTTCGGCGGTCACATTGGCGATGAGCGGCACCGCAGGCGCGCTGAACCGGGTCCGGGCGAGCAAGGGCGCGAGCTCCTCGGCAGCGGGGGCCATGAGCGAACAGTGGAAAGGAGCCGAGACCTGCAACATGACCGCCCGCTTGGCTCCGTGCGCTTTGGCGTGCGCCACCGCTCGCTCGACCGCCTCTTTGTGGCCGCTCACCACCGCTTGGCCTTCGGCGTTGTCGTTGGCGAGCTCGCACACTTGGCCTTGCGCCGCCTCGGCCGCGATCGCCACCACGATGGCGGCGTCCAGCCCGAGGATGGCCGCCATCGCGCCCACACCGGGCGGCACGGCGCGTTGCATGGCCGCCCCGCGCCGGCGCACGAGGCGCGCCGCTTCGCCGAGCGCGAGGGCGCCAGCGGCCACGAGCGCCGAATATTCGCCCAAAGAGTGGCCGGCTACGCAGAACAAGAGCTCGCCCAGCGGGCGGCCGAGCCGCTCTTCGAGCGCCCGCTGCGCCGCGATCGAGGTCGCAAGCAGAGCCGGCTGGGCGTTCTCGGTAGCGGTCAACAGATCCGCCGGTCCCTCGAAGATCAGGCGCGAGAGGGGCTCACCGAGCGCTTCGTCGACCTCTTCGAAGACCGCGCGCGCAGCCGGCGAGGCCGAGGCGAGCGCTCGCCCCATGCCGACCATTTGCGAACCCTGGCCGGGGAAGACGGCAGCGGCTCTGCTCACACGATAGTCCAGATGCAGCGGAAACGCGACCGCTCATACGAGACGGCACCGCACTGTCAAGCGTCGCCTGCCGCGACGCCTTGCGCCTGTGCACGACACCTATATAGTGCGTCGGCCACCGCGCGGGGCGGGACGACCTGCCACGGCCTCGAGGCGCGGTGCTTCGATCGAACGGGGCGGCGGTCACCGCAGCGCTCCGTTCGTGCCTTTCGAGACCACAGGAGCTTCCATGCCGTTTTACGAACACACGCTGATCGCGCGACCGGATCTCACGGCCCAACAAGCACAAACTCTGGGTGAAACACTCGCACAATTGATCGCCGAACACGGCGGCAAGGTCACCAAGACCGAATATTGGGGTCTGCGCAACCTGGCCTATCGGATCAAGAAAAACCGTAAGGGACATTATCTGCACTTCAACATCGATGCGCCGCCGGCGGCGATCGCAGAACTCGAGCGGAACGAGCGCATCAACGAGGACGTGCTCCGCTACCTCACGGTGCGGGTCGACAAGCTCGACCCCAATCCCTCGCCGATCATGCTCGCCAAAGCGAGCCGCGATGAGCGTGCCAAGCGCGAGCGCGAGCTGCGCGGCGAGGTGCGGCCCGAGCGCGAGGAGACAGGCGAGCCCGTGTGAGGATCGGCGTTGAGACAAATTCAGCGGAGCAACAAGAGGTCTTAAGCGATGAGCGAGATCAACGAGAGCGCCGAACAGCGACCGGTGGAGCCCCCCACCATCACCATTCGTCGGCCGTTCTTCCGCCGCAAGAAGGCGAGCCCCTTCGCGCACCCGGATGCGCCCAAGATCGACTACAAGGACGTCAAGCTCCTGCAGCGGTTCATCTCGGAATCCGGCAAGATCGTGCCGCGCCGGATCACCGCCGTCACCGCGAAGGAGCAACGGGCGCTCGCGCTCGCCATCAAGCGTGCGCGCGTGCTCGCGCTTTTGCCTTTCGTGGCGCGTTGAGGCCAACCGCGACGCTCGGGCGGCGCATGGCCGAGGCGATGGGAAGCGGCGCGACGAGCGCGGGCCGGTGGGCAGCGATGGTCCCGCAGCCGGCGATGGCATGTGTCGCTCGCGCGGCGCCCGCCGGCGCGCGGCCCCGTTCGCGCCGCTGCGGCGGCAGGCGGACCGGCACCGCAGCCCGGTGCGACGCCCGCACGCTTCCTCCTTCCCGTCGTTTGGCGATGGCGGCCCGAGCTGCGGTTTTGATCTGCGGCCCAGCGCCGCATGCCCCTGTTCGGCGCGCCGTTCGGTTCACAAGCGTGCGCGCGATGGCCTTCGGTGCCGCCGCTGCGCGCGCGGTTGCGCCGCGGCGCCGCGCTTGAAGCGGAGAAACGCAACCCATGGAGATCATCCTTCTCGAGCGCGTCCCCAAGCTCGGCCAAATGGGCGACGTGGTGAAAGTCAAAGACGGCTACGCCCGCAACTATCTCATCCCGCGCGGCAAGGCGCTGCGCGCGACCAAAGAGGCGCTCGCGGAATTCGCCAAGCGGCGCCAGGAGCTCGAGGCGCGCAACCTCGAGCGCAAGCAGGAGGCGCAAGCGCTCGCGGTCAAAGTCGACGGACAGAGCGTGACCGTGCTGCGCCAGGCGAGTGAGGGCGGACAGCTCTACGGCTCGGTGAGCGCCCGTGACATCGTGGAAGCCTTGGGCACAAGCGGCATTCGCATCGACCGCAGCCAGGTCCGTCTCGACCATCCGATCAAGACCCTGGGTCTGCACAAGGTGACCGTGGCCCTTCATCCCGAGGTCGAGGTCACGATCACGGTCAATGTCGCCCGCTCGGAGGAAGAAGCCGACATCCAAGCGGGCAAGCTCGCGCCGGCGCCGACCGAGGCGGTCGAGGAAGCTCAGGGCTGATCCACCCGGCAGAGGAGAGCGATGGCGAAAGCGCGGCCCGCCGAGGACGAAACGACCAAACCAGTCGCGGTTGTCAAGAAATACGCCAACCGGCGCCTCTACAACACCGCGACGAGCTCCTACGTCACGCTCGAAGAACTGGCGCAGATGATCCGCTCGGGCCGCGACTTCGTCGTCTATGACGCGAAGACCGGCGAGGACATCACGCGATCGGTTTTAACGCAGATCATTTTGGAAGAAGACGCAAGAGGAAGAAATCTTCTCCCAATCAGTTTCTTACGCCAGCTTATAAGCTTCTATGACGATCAGATGCGGGCGATCTTGCCGCGATATCTCGAGTTGAGCATGGAAAACTTCGCGCGGCATCAAGACCAGATCCGCGCCTATGTCGAGCAGACGTTCGGGCGCTTCTTCCCGCTCGGGCAATTCGAGGAGATGGCGCGTCAAAACCTCGCTATGCTGCAACGCGCCGCCTCGGTCTTCAATCCCTTTTCCGCCGGCACCGAGAGCGGCAAGGCGGAGGGAGCGGAACCTCCGGCCGCCAAAGCGGATGCGGCAGCGGAGAAAATGCGCGAACTGGAAGCGAAACTCGAAGCCGTGCAGCGCCAGCTCGAGCAGCTGGTAAAGGCGACCGCAGCGAAAGACCAAGAGCGGCGCTGAGCCGTATCCGAACCGTCGCCCTCCGTTCGCAGATGGTGAAGGTTAGGGCGGGAAGCTCACCAGGCTCGACCAATAGCGCTCGAGCGCCATGAGCGTCTGGTTGATCTGCTTGAGCTGCTCGGCGGTCGCCACTTTGCCTTCGATCTCGCTCGCGTTGCGGGCGTAGAGCTGATCGATCTTGGCGGTGAGCTCGAGCCCCTTGGGTGAAAGACGAACGCGGGTCATGCGACGGTCATGGGTCGACCGTTCCTGCAAGAGATAACCGTTTTCGACCAACTTCTTGACGTTGTATGAGACGTTCGAGCCCAGATAGTAGCCACGGGCGGTGAGCTCGCCGACCGTTAATTGGTCGACGTTTATGTTGAACAAGATCAACGTCTGGACGTTGTTGATGTCCTGCACGCCGAGCCGATCCAACTCGGCCTTGATCACGTCCAGAAAGCGTCGATGCAGGCGTTCGATAAGACGCGTCGTCAGGATGTAATGCTCTTTCACCGTGTCCTCGAAGCTGGGTGCGGCCGGCCCACCGGCGCACGCCGCGGGCAGCCGGCGTGACGTTCTGGTTTAATGACCCTTGGCAGAGATCATCGTCATAATTGCAGAAAAATCCAGTCCCTCGGTCGCTTCTGAGGCGAACAAGTTGTAGAGCTGATACGCTTGCGCCCCGAGCGGCGTGCGCGCGCCGGTGGCCAGAGCCGCCTCGAGCGCGAGTTTGAGATCCTTGCGCATCATCGCCACCGTGAACCCGGGCTGATAGCCGCGGTTGGCGGGGGAGCTCGGTACCGGTCCGGGTACCGGACAGTAGTTGGTCAACGACCAACACTGACCCGAGCTCTTCGAGCTGATGTCGAACAGGGTCTGATGCGAGAGGCCGAGGCGTTCGGCCAGCGCCATCGCCTCGCACACCGAGATCATTTGGATCCCGAGCATGAGATTGTTGCAGATCTTGGCGGCCTGGCCGTTGCCCGAAGGGCCGGCGTGGATCACCGCCTTGCCCATCGCCTTGAGGATCGGCTCGGCGCGGGCGAAGGCCTCTTCGTCTCCGCCCACCATGAAGGTGAGGGTGCCGGCCGTGGCTCCCGCCACCCCGCCCGAGACCGGTGCGTCCACCATCGCGAGACCACGCTCTTTGGCCGCCTGCGCCACCGCGCGGGCGGTCGCGACGTCGATCGTCGAGCAGTCGATCAACAGCGTGCCGGGGGCGGCGCACTCCACCACGCCGCCCGGGTCGAGGTAAGCCGCGCGCACGTGCCGCCCTTCGGGCAGCATGGAGATCACCACTTCCGCCCCGCGCACCGCTTCCGCAGCAGTCTCGACCGCGGTGCCGCCGGCCGCCGCGAGCCGCGCGCGCGCCGCCGGCACGGGATCGAAGCCAACGACCGTGTGGCCGGCTTTGACGAGGTTGGCGGCCATCGGTCCGCCCATGTTGCCGAGACCTAAAAACCCGATGCGGGCCATCGCCGGTCTCCTTTAGATACCCTCCCAGTCGAGCGGCAACTCGCCTTCGGGAATGGGTGCGAAGAACCGCTCGACTTCAGCCTCGGTGACCTCCTCGAAACTGCGATGTTTCCAACGCGGGTTGCGATCTTTGTCGATGAGCAGCGCGCGCACACCTTCCGCGAACTCGCCCGCTTCGAGAGCATGGCGCACCATGCGGTACTCGAGGCGCAGGCAATCTTCGAGACTGGCATCGGCGGTACGGCGCAGTTGCGCGAAGGTGAGCCGCAGGGCAAGCGGCGATTTTTCCGCGAGCTGCGCGAGCTGGCTGCGTCCCCAGCCGGTCGGTTCGGCTTCGAGGCCGGCGATCAGGGCGGGGAACGACTCCGCCGAAAAGCACGCGCGGATCTTGGGCAGTTCGGAGGCGAGCCGTGCGGGAGGCGCCGGGGCGGCGAACTCGCGCAGCGCCGCCTCGAGCGTGGCGGCGACCGCGCCCTTCTCGGCGGCAATCAGGCGAACCTCGAGCTCGAGCAGGCGCGCTGCGGGCACGAAATGGGTGGCAAGTCCGGTCAAGAGCGCATCACCCGCCTCGAGCCGAGCGCCGGTCAGGCCGAGATAGAGGCCGACCGCATCGGGGCAGCGATTTAAGAAGAAGGACGCGCCGATGTCGGGAAAGAAGCCGATGCCCGTCTCCGGCATGGCCAAAAGCGCATGTTCGGTCACGATGCGGTGGCTGCCGTGGATCGAGATCCCGCACCCGCCGCCCATGGTGATGCCGTTTAAGAGTGCGATGTAGGGCTTCGGGAAGCGGGCGATGCGCCAGTTCATCCGATACTCGTCGCGGAAGAAGGGCAGCGCCGCCGCCACTCCCTCGGCTCTGACCGTCTCCACCACCGCCCGCACGTCGCCCCCGGCGCAAAAGGCTCGGCCCGGCGCAGCCTTGACCAGTACCGCCTCGACCTCGGGGTCGTCCTTCCAGCGCCGCAGATGGTCGGAGAGGGCGCGCACCATAGCGCGGGTCAGCGCATTGAGCGCCTGCTGGCGGTCGAGGACGACCACGCCGAGGTGCCCTTCGCGCAAAAAACGGATCGGCTCGCTCGTGCTCACGACCCCTCCGCGAGCAGTCTGCGGGCGATGATCAGCCGCATGATCTCGTTGGTACCTTCGAGGATGCGGTGCACGCGCAGATCGCGCAGATAGCGCTCGATCGCGTATTCTCGAATGTAGCCGTAGCCACCGTGGAGCTGCAGCGCGCGATCCACGATCGCAAAGCCAATGTCGGTGGCAAAGCGCTTGGCCATGGCCGCTGCAGCGGTGGCATCCGCGGCACCGTGATCGAGCTTCCAGGCGGCGCGCCAAACGAGGGCACGCGCCGCTTCGAGTTCGGTCGCCATATCGGCGAGGGTGAATTGGGTGTTCTGGAACTCGGCGATCGCGCGGCCGAACTGCTGGCGCTGTTTGGTGTAGGCGATCGCCCGCTCGAGGCACTCCGCCGCCGCCCCGAGCGAGCAGGCGGCGATGTTGATGCGGCCACCATCGAGCCCGCGCATGGCGATCTTGAACCCCTCGCCCTCGGCACCGATGCGGTTGCGCACCGGCACGCGGCAATCCTCGAAGATCACCATGGCGGTGGGCTGACTGTGCCAGCCGAGTTTTTCTTCCTGCTTGCCGAAAGAAAGACCTTTCGTCCCCTTTTCTACGAGGATGGCGCTGATGCCCGCCGCGCCCGGACCACCGGTGCGGCACATGACGAGATAGACATCGCTCGCCCCAGCGCCGCTGATGAACGCCTTGGCGCCGTTGAGCACATAGTCGTCGCCGTCGCGCCGGGCAGTCGTGCGCAAGGATGCGGCATCCGAGCCGCTGCCCGGCTCGGTCAGACAATAAGAGCCGAAGCGCGCCATGCTGCACAGATCGGGAAGGAAGTTGCGGCGCTGCTCGCGGTCACCATGGGCGTCGATCATCCAGGCGACCATGTTGTGAATGGAAAGATAGGCCGCTGTTGACGGACATCCGCGCGCCAGCTCCTCGAAGACGAGCGCCGCTTCGAGGCGTCCAAGGCCCGAGCCTCCGACCTCTTCGCTCACATAGATCCCAGCGAAGCCGAGCGCCGCCGCTTTGCGCAGCGTTTCCACCGGAAAGATGTGATCACGGTCCCAGAGATCAGCCGCCGGTGCCAGCTCCTCGCGCGCAAAGTCGCGCGCCAGTTCGGCGATGGCACGCTGTTCTTCGCTTGGTTCGAACCCGATCACCGGCCTCCTCGCACCCTACACACCAAGCGACCTACCGATGCCGGCGCGAGGGGTCAACCGCGCGCACGGCGATTGCATCGGCTTCGAACGCGTCTTAGGGGAAGTCGAAGGGCATCCGTCATACACCTGTCACGCGGCCGGGATCGTCGATGAGTCTCGCCTCGCCAGTCTTCCCTCAGCCCGCCTTCCCGCGCACGCGGTTGCGCCGGTTGCGCCGCACGCCTTGGATCCGCACGCTCGTCGCCGAAACTGCGCTGCGACCGGCCGATCTCGTGCAGCCCTTTTTCATCCTCGAAGGAACCCGCCAGCGCGAACCCGTCCCCTCGCTTCCCGGCATCGAGCGTCTATCGATCGACCTCTTGATCCCCGAGGTCGAGCGCTGCGCTAAGCTCGGCATTCCCATGGTCGCGCTCTTCCCCTGCACGCCGCCCGAGCGCAAGACCGTGGACGGGCGGGAGGCGTGGAACCCCGACAATCTGCTCTGCCGCGCCATTCGCGCGCTCAAACGCGCGGTGCCCGAGGTCGGCATCATGGGCGATGTCGCCCTCGATCCCTACACCACGACCGGACAGGACGGGATCGTGCGCGATGGCGAAATCGTCAACGACGAGACCATCACGGCCCTCGTCAAACAGGCGCTCTGTCAGGCCGAAGCGGGCTGCGACGTGGTCGCCCCTTCCGATATGATGGACGGCCGCATCGGCGCGATCCGCGCCGCCCTCGATGAAGCCGGGTTCACCTCCACCATCATCCTTTCTTACGCCGCCAAATATGCGAGTGCCTTCTACGGTCCTTTCCGCGAAGCCGTCGGCTCCGCGCAAGCACTCGGCAAAGCGGATAAGAAAACCTACCAGATGGATCCGGCCAACCAGCGCGAGGCCTTGCGCGAAGTGGCCCTCGATATCGCCGAAGGGGCGGATCTCGTGATGGTCAAACCCGGCCTTCCCTATCTCGATATCATCGCGCGGGTCAAAGACACGTTCGGGCTTCCCACGCTCGCCTATCACGTTTCCGGTGAGTATGCGATGATCAAGGCTGCCGCCGAACGCGGCTGGATCGACGGCGAGGCGTGTCTGTTCGAGACCCTTTTGGCCTTCAAGCGCGCCGGAGCGGA
This sequence comes from Pseudomonadota bacterium, assembly GCA_030549795.1. Classification (GTDB taxonomy): domain Bacteria; phylum Pseudomonadota; class Alphaproteobacteria; order Geminicoccales; family Geminicoccaceae; genus JANXAZ01. The sequence goes on from JAUQQO010000047.1 coordinate 48,592, forward strand.
TGCGATCGTCACCTATGCCGCGCTCGAGGTGGCCGAACGGCTGTGCCGGCAGCACTGAGCGTAGGGCACGCAGGGGCGCTAGCGCACCCCTTCCACCGCCTCGAAGGTCTCGAGCTGCGGGGGACCGAGGTAGAGATCGCGGGTGGCCCCTGCATCCCGGTGCGCGGCCCGAAACGCCTCCGAGCGCGTCCAGGCTTCGAACGCCGCGCGCGACTGCCATACCGAATGCGACGCGTAAAGAGTGTAGTCCTCGAAGGTCGGACCGCGCAGGAGATGGAAGGCCACGAAACCCGGTACGCGCTCGAGATGGCTCTCGCGCTGCCGCCAGATGTCTTCGAACGCCGCCTCGCAGCCGCGCCGGATCTTGAACCGGTTCATCGCCACGAACATGGCTCGCTGCTCCCGTGCGAAGATCGCGCGCAGCCCATCTAGGGCGCTTGCGCGACCGCGACCAGCGCCCGCGCGGCTCCTTGTGCGCCGCTGCGCGCGTGCGCGCGAAGGCGCGCGGTCTTGCCGGCCTTTGGAGCGATCGCCTTGAGCCTTGGCGTCTTTCTCGTCGTTCTCGCGGCAGCCGTTCTGCACGCCAGCTGGAACGCGCTCATCAAACGGGGGCGCGATCCGTTCCTGCGCCTTGCCGTTGTCGTTCTCACCGGCTCGCTCCTTTGCGTGCCGCTTTTGCCTTGGATCGAACCGCCGCGCGAGGAGGCTTGGCCGTGGCTTTTGGGGTCGGTTGCGATTCATATCGCCTACAACAGCTTTTTGTGCCTTGCCTACGCGCACGGAGATCTGAGCCTCGCCTATCCGCTGGCGCGCGGCCTCGCCCCACCGCTTGTCGCCGTGCTCGGTGCTTTGTTCGCCGATGAGCTCCTCGCGCTGCCCGAGCTCGCGGCGATCGTGGTGGTTTCCGCCGGCATTGTGGCGCTCATCGGGCTCGGGCGAATCGCCCATGCCCAGCGCCGCAGCCTCATCTGGGCAACGCTGTGCGGGGTGACGATCGCCCTTTATACGCTGTGTGACGGACGCGGGGTGCGCGCAGCCGGCGAGCCCTGGGGCTACATCCTTTGGCTGTTCGCGCTCGATGGGTTGCTCTTCGGGGGCGCGGTGCTCTGGTTCGCCCGCCGTCGCCTTGCGAGCTTTCTCGGCAGCGGCCTCGTGCCCGCCTTAGCCGGCGGCCTTCTCTCGTTTTTGGCCTATGCGATCGTGATCTGGGCGATGGCGCGCGCGCCCTTGGCGCTTGTGTCCGCGCTTCGCGAGAGCTCGGTGGTCCTCGCCGCCTGGATCGGCACGCGCCTTTTGGGCGAGCCGTTCGGCCGAGAGCGCACCGCGGCCGCAGCACTCGTTCTTGTGGGCGTTGTGCTCTTGAAGCTCGCGGGGTGAGCGCTTCTCTTAAAAAAACCGAGAAGCATCGCGCCTAGGGCGGAGTTCTGCGAGGTGTCCGAGCCGCTTCTCTGGCCGCCGCGGGTGGACCCCGAGGCATTGGGGTTGCCGCCGGCTCTTTGGCCCGAGCCGCTCGAGCTCGAGCGCCGCGTGCTCCATCGCGACGGCCTCGTCCTCGTCATCGACAAGCCGGCTGGCCTTCCGGTGCACGCCGGGCCCAAGGGGGGCCCGAACCTCGAACAGTTCCTCGACGCCTTGCGCTACGGATATCCGCGCAAGCCCGCACTCGCCCACCGGCTCGACCGCGACACCTCGGGCTGTCTCGTCCTCGGCCGCCATCCGGCGGCGCTGCGCCGGCTCGGGCGCCTGTTCGCCGAGGGCAAGGTGGAGAAGACCTATTGGGCGGTGGTCGTGGGTGGTCCCGAGAGCGAGGAGGGGCGCATCGACCTTCCGCTCAAGAAGCGCTCGGAGCTGCGCGGCTGGTGGATGAAGGTCGATCCGAGCGGCCAGCCCGCCTCCACGCTCTGGCGCGTGCGCGGCCGCGGACCCGGGATCTGTTGGATCGAGTTCCGCCCGCTTACCGGCCGCACCCATCAGCTGCGCGTCCACGCCGAAGCCATGGGCTGGCCGATCTTGGGTGATCCCATCTATGGCCGCGACCGGCAACCACGCCCCTTGCCGCCCTTGCATCTGCACGCGCGCGCCATCGTTCTGCCGTTGCGCGAGAACAAACCGGCCTTGAAAGTCGAAGCCCCACCACCACCGCACATGCTCGAAGCCCTGCGCGCTTGCGGCTTCCGCCCGGATGCGACGACCAGCTGATCGATTGCGAGCGCTTGTGTGGCTCAGCCGCGCCCGACGAAGGGCATCTTGGTCGCCATGATGGTCATAAAGAGCACGTTGCAGTCGAGCGGTAGGCTCGCCATGAAGGCGATCGCGCGTCCCACCTGCTCGACCGGCATCAAGGGCTCGGGGCGGATCGATCCGTCTGCTTGCAAGACCCCGTCCTTCATGCGCGCCGCCATCGGCGTTTCGGCATTGCCGATGTCGATCTGACCCACCGCGATGTCGTACTTGCGGCCATCGAGCGCCGCTTGCCGGGTAAGCCCGGTAACGCTGTGCTTGGTGGCGGTATAGGCGATCGCATTGGGGCGCGGCGCATAGGCCGAGATCGACCCGTTGTTGATGATCCGTCCGCCGCGCGGATCCTGGTCCTTCATGATCCGGAAGGCCTGTTGTAGGCACAGGAACATGCCGGTGAGGTTGGTGTCGACCACCCGTTTCCACTCGGCAAAGGGCAGATCCTCGAGCGGAACCGCAGGAGCCCCCACCCCGGCATTGTTGAAGAGGAGATCGAGGCGCCCGAAGCGGTCTTTGATCGCCGCGAACAGCGCCTCCACCTGGGCGGGATCGGTAACGTCGGTCGGATGGACGAGCGCCGTGCTGCCCCGGGGCAACAGCGCCTGTGTCTCTTCGAGCTGTTCGCGGCGCCGTCCGGCGAGCACGACCGTCCAGCCTTCCTGCGCCAGGGCGCATGCGGCTGCACGCCCGATTCCGCTTCCCGCACCGGTGATAAGCGCGATCTTCGGCTTCGACACCCCGTTCCTCCCTGCCCTGAGTGCGACCTTGCGCCTTCTCTAGCGGCATCGGTGGCCCCAGCCCAAGATCCCATCCTCGCATGGGCGATGCGCGAACGGCAGGACGGGGACCGCGGCCGGTTGCCGCGGTGCCTTTCCGCGGTTGGCGAGTGGACAAGCGGACGCTAATTGGCCTGCATCGGGAGCGAGGATCCCGCATGGAGGCTGCACGGATGAATAAGTTTGTCCTAGCCGCCGCAGTGCTCTTTGTAGGCGGCATCATAACGGGCGCAGAGGCTCAAGAACGCGGCAAGGGTGGCGATCCGGAAGCTGGCAAGACTGTGGCTCGCCAATGCGTCGCCTGCCACAACCTCGACAAGCCTGATGCCAAGCCCACTGGGCCGAGCCTTTTGGGCGTGTGGGGTCGCCCTGCGGGAACCGACCCGCAATACGCAGCCAAATACGGCCCCGGGATCAAGGAATCGGGCGTCGTTTGGGACAACGAGGAAATCCTCGACCGCTACCTCGAGAACCCGCAGAGCGTGATCAAGGGCTCGCGCATGGCCTTCCGCCTCGCCGATCCCAAAAAGCGCGCCGACGTCATCGCCTATCTCAAGACACTGAAGTAATCCCTCGCACATCGCTTCGCAAAGCAAGCGGCCGCGGGCCAAGACGCCCTCGGCCGCTTTTCGTTGCGCCGCGCTTGCCGGCTGAGCGAGGCGCGTTAGAAAGTGTAATACAAACTCCAGGGCAGGGAGGCCGCCCATGCAACTCAGCCGGGACGAATTGTTGCACGCCTATCGGCTCATGCGGACCATCCGCGCCTTCGAGGATCGCGTCCACGAAGAGTTCCAGGCCGGCAATATTCCCGGCTTCGTCCATCTCTATGCCGGCGAAGAAGCCTCGGCTGTCGGTTTCTGCATGCATCTTAAGGAAGGCGATTACATAGCCTCCACGCATCGCGGACATGGCCATTGCATCGCCAAGGGCTGCGATGTGCGCGCCATGATGGCCGAGATCTTCGGCAAAAAAGACGGCCTGTGCGGTGGCAAAGGCGGTTCGATGCACATCGCCGATCTCGAGAAGGGCATGATGGGCGCCAACGGCATCGTCGGCGGCGGGCCGCCGCTTGTGTGCGGCGCCGCGCTCACCGCCAAGACGCTCAAGACCGGCGGCGTGGCGATCGCCTTTGTGGGCGATGGCGGCTCCAACCAGGGCACCACGCTCGAATCCTACAATCTCGCCAAAGTGTGGAACCTGCCGGCGATCTTCGTGATCGAGGACAATGGCTATGCCGAATCGACCGCCTCCTCTTGGGCGGTAGCAGGCAGTCAAGTGGGCCGTGCCGCCGGCTTCGGCATTCCCGGCTACGAGGTCGACGGCCACGACTTTTTTGCTGTGTGGGACGTCGCGCGCGAAGTGATCGAGCGCGCCCGCATGGGCGGCGGTCCTTCGCTCGTCCACGTCCGCTTCTCGCGGTACTACGGCCATTTCGAAGGCGATGCGATGACCTATCGCGGCAAGGACGAGGTGCCGCGGCTGATGGCCGAGCGCGACTGCTTGAAACTGTTCCGCAACCGCGTGCTCGAGGCGGCGCTTTTGGATGCCGCTGAACTCGACCGCATCGACCGCGAGGTCGCCGAACTCATCGACCGCGCCACCGCCGAAGCCAAGGCGGCGCCGATGCCGAGCGAGGCCGATCTGCTTACCGACGTCTACGTCTCCTATCACTGACCAACGGCTCGCAGCATTGCGACACGCGCGCTTAAGGGGAGGCTCCGATGCCCAAGAAGACCTATCGCCAGGCTATCAACGAGGCGTTGCGGCAGGAGATGGAGCGCGATCCGCGCGTCATTCTCATGGGTGAAGACGTCGCAGGCGGCATGGGCTCTCCGGGTGAGGACGACGCCTGGGGCGGACCTTTGGGGGTCACCAAGGGGCTCATGCCGCGCTTCGGGCGCGAGCGCGTGCTCGACACACCGATAACCGAGAGTGCGTTTATCGGTGCCGCAGTGGGTGCCGCGGTCACCGGCCTGCGCCCGGTGGCCGAGCTCATGTTCGTCGATTTCTTCGGCGTCTGCTTCGATCAGATTTTCAATCAGGCCGCCAAGTTCCGCTACATGTTCGGCGGCAAAGCCAAAACACCGCTCGTCATTCGCACCATGTACGGCGCCGGCTTTCGTGCCGCAAGCCAACACAGTCAATGTCTCTATTCGATCTTCACACACATTCCCGGGCTCAAGGTCGCCTTGCCGTCCAACGCTTACGATGCCAAAGGCCTGCTGATTCAGGCAATCCGCGACGACGATCCCGTCATCTTTTTCGAGCACAAAGCGATGTACGATGAGGAAGCCGAGGTGCCGGACGAGCCCTATACTATCCCCTTCGGCGAGGCCGCCGTCACCCGCGAGGGCGATGACGTGACGATTATCGCCATGGGCCGCATGGTCAATTTCGCCAATCAGGTTGCCGACAAACTCGCCAAAGAAAAAATCGGGGTGACGGTTGTCGACATCCGCACCACTTCACCCCTCGACACGGAGACCATCTTGGATACCGCCGCGGAGACCGGCCGTGTCGTCGTCGTGGACGAGTCGCATCCGCGCTGCAGCGTGGCTTCCGACATCGCCGCGCTCATCGCCCAAGAGGCGTTCGAACATCTCAAAGCGCCGGTGAAGATGGTCACCGCACCGCACGCGCCGGTTCCGTTCTCGCCGGCGCTCGAAGACCTCTACATCCCCTCCCCGCAGAAGATCGAAGCCGCGGTGCGCGAGGTCTTGGCGTTCAGCGCTCGCGCCTGAAGCGTTCGAAAGGACGCCCCATGACCGCGATCACCGCCGTTGTCATGCCCAAATGGGGCCTCTCCATGCAGGAGGGGCTCGTTTCCGCCTGGCACGTCGCGATCGGCGAGCCGGTCGAGCAAGGCCGCGAACTGTGTGAGATCGAGACCTCCAAGATCGCGAATGTGCTCGAGAGCCCGGCTTCGGGCATCGTTCGCCGCATCCTGGTCGAACCCGGGACGACCGCGCCGGTGGGCGCGCTTCTCGCCGTGATCGCCCCGGCTGAGGTCGAAGAGGCGGCGATCGACGCCTTTATTACCGGCTTCGCCTCACAACGCGCCGCCGCATCCTCGGAACCGGGCGGTGAAGCGCCTGCGCCCCGGCTCGTCCGGCTCGGGGACAAATCGATCCGCATCCTCGAAGAGGGTGAAGGCGAGCCTCCGCTTCTCTTCGTGCACGGCTTTGGGGGCGATCTCGAGAACTGGATGTTCAACATGCCCGAGCTCGGGCGTGAGCGCCGCGCGATCGCGCTCGATCTTCCAGGGCACGGCGGCTCGAGCAAGGTCGTCACGGACGGCTCCATCCCCGGGCTCGCGCTGGAAGTGGCGGCGACGATGCAGGCACTCGGGGTCGCGCGCGCCCATCTTGTGGGCCATTCGCTCGGTGGGGGGATCGCCTTGGCGCTTGCGCTCGATCGGCCCGAATGTGTCGCCTCGCTCACCTTGCTCGCGCCTTTAGGGCTCGGCAGCGAGATCGCGGGCAGCTTCATTGCGGGCGTGTTGAGTGCGAACCGCGCGCGCCGGCTGCGCCCGGTGCTCGAGATGCTCGTCCACGATCCCAAGCTCGTGACCGCCGAGATGGTCGAAAACGTCCTGCGCGCCAAACGGCTGGATGGGGCGCAGACGGCGCTGGAGACGATCGCCGCGGCCTGTTTCGAGGGCGACCGTCAACGCTGGCAGGCGCGGGCGCGGCTTGTGGAGCTGCGCTGTCCCGTGCAGGTCATCTGGGGAGAAGACGACCGCATCCTACCGGTGGCGCACAGCCGTGATCTGCCGCAGGCGATCGCGGTGCATCGGCTCGCCGGGGCCGGCCATCTCGTCCACATGGAAAAGGCGGCCGAGGTCAACGCGCTTATCGCGCGCTTCATTTTAGCGTGCGCGTGAGCCGGAAGCGACGCGGTGGCGCCGAACGGCTAGCGCACCGGCGCGGCGCGGCCGAGACCGGCGAGCTCGGCAGCCGGCAAGGCGCTCACGACCGCGTAAGAGAATTCGCGGTCGTGCCAGGCAAGACGCGCGCTGCCATCGAGGCGGCGCAAGAGATCGTTGCCCGGATCGTCGCTCTGGGCGTGGTGACGCGGCAAGAGATAGAGAAAGGCCGTTTCGCTTCCCCGTCGGTAGGAGAGCACCCCTACGGTCTGGTCGTCGAGCGTTTCCACGCGCGCACCTAAGAGCTCGAACCCGGACGGTGCGAGGAGCTCGGGAACCGGTACACCGAGCTGCGAAGTGAGCCAGGAACGCACTTCGCCGCGATCATTGCTGCGGATTTCGCGCGTTGCTTCGCCCGGAGATCCGCGTGCTGCGGCAAGCGGAGCAGGTGGACCGTTGGAACGCTCGAAGAGCCAGAAGCCGAGTTGGAAGGTGAAGCCGGCGCTGGCCGCGAAGAGCGCGAGCCCGATGAGACGGCTGGTCAACCGCTGGCGAGGGGTCGGGACGTCGCTCGGCCGCGGCACCGCGGTGCGCGCCGCTGCGGGTGGTGGCGGCGAAGGCGTCGGCGGGGACGGCGGTGGGAGGGCGCGCACGGATGCGAGCGGATCCGGCAGCGCCGCTTCGCCGCTTCGAACCAGATCGAGTTCGAGTGCGGCCCACACCGATTCGCAGCGTTCGAGGGTGCGCAGCCTGAGTGCGAGCTCGCGCTCGAACTGGCGCAGCCGTTCAAAGCGCGCGCGGCAAGCGAGGCAACCCGCGAGGTGCCGGCGAAGGATCGCGGTGCGGCTGCGCCCGAGCCTTCCGTCCAAAAAGGCCTCGAGATAGCGTTCGAGGTCCGAGCACTGCATGTTCGACCCCCTGCGCCCGGTCGACGCGTGCCGATACGAACCGACTCGGTTTGGCTGCGCGCGCGTCCATTGAAGCGGGCGACCTCCCAAACCTAGTGTCTCGCAATTCGTCCTTGGGTGCAATCGCTCGCATGCGCCTTGCGTGCTCCTTCCGCGCAAGCCGGTCTTCCCGATGGACAAGGAGGCGGGTGCGCACGAACATGTCATCGATCGGTCGGCGAGCCGTCACGCCGCGGCGTGCGCAGGCTCGGACGACGAGAGCAGCGGAGGCGAGCGCATGGAAGCGGGCGAAAATAAACGGAACATAGCCCTGGTCGGTCCCAATGGGGCCGGCAAGACGACCCTACTCGAAAGCCTGCTGTTCGTAAGTGGAACCATCCCGCGCAAGGGCCGGGTGATGGACCGCAACACGATCGGCGATGCGAGTCCCGAAGCGCGCGAGCGGCAGATGAGCACCGAAGTCACAGCTGCTACGCTCGTCAGCCGCGGCATCGAGATCACGCTTCTCGATTGCCCGGGTTCGGTGGAGTTCGCACAAGAGACGCGTGCTGCGCTCATGGGTGTGGACCTTGCGCTCGTCGTGGTCGAGCCTTTACTCGAGCGGATGATCGCGCTCGCCCCCCTCCTGCATTTCTTGGACAGCCATGCGATCCCGCACATGGTCTTTATCAACAAGATGGATCGCTCGGAGGTTCGCTTCCGCGACCTTTTGGATGCGCTGCGTAAAGTGAGTGCGCGCCCGATCGTGCCGCACCAATACGCCATCGGCCGCGGCGAGTCGCTCGTGGGCTATATCGATCTCGTCACCGAACAGGCCTACGCTTACAAAAAGGGTGGTCCTTCAGACCGCATCCCGTTGCCCGAAGAGTATCGCGAGCGCGAACAAGCCGCGCGCCGAGCGATGCTCGAGACGCTCGCCGATTTCGACGACGATCTTCTTGAAAAACTCTTGGAAGATAGCGAGCCGCCCACAGAACAGATCATGGAAGATTTGCGCAAGACGCTCAAGGCCGACCAAGTCGTGCCCGTGTTCATGGGCGTTGCGGAGCAGGACATGGGCTCGCGCCGCCTGCTCGAAGCGCTGCTCGCCGAAACACCGCCGCCTTCCGCGCGCGCCGCGGCGCTCGGCATTGCTCCCGACGGCCCGCCGCTCGTGCAGGTGCTCAAGAATTGGTACTTGCCGCACACCGGCAAGCTGTCGCTCGTGCGCGTCTGGCGGGGCACGGTGGAAGAGGGCATGCAGCTTGGCGGGATGCGCGTAGGCGGCGTCTACAAGCTGCTCGGCCAACAGATGGAGCCGCTCGGCCGCGCCGGCGCGGGCAGCGTCGTCGCGCTTGCACGCATGGAGGAGGCGCGCACCGGCCAGGTGCTCACCAACGGCGCGCACAGCGCGCCCACACTGCCCACCGCGGCTCCCTTACCGCCGCTTTTCGCCTATGCCATCACGGCCGCCAATCGCAACGACGAGGTCAAGCTCTCATCAGCCCTTTTCAAGCTCACCGACGAGGATCCCTCGCTTCGGGTCGAACAAGACCCGGAAATGCATCAGACACTCTTGTGGGGCCAAGGGGAGATGCACCTCAAGGTCGCCCTCGACCGCATGCGCAACAAGTACAAGATCGACGTCGAGGCCCGGCCGCCGCGCACCCCCTATCGCGAAACCATCCGCAAGTCGGCCCATGCGCACGGGCGCCACAAGAAACAGACCGGCGGCCACGGCCAGTTCGGCGACGTCAAGATCCACATCGAACCCTTACCGCGCGGTGCCGGCTTCCGCTTCGAGAACAAGGTCGTCGGTGGTGCCGTGCCCAAGCAGTTCATTCCCGCCGTGGAGGAGGGAGCCAAAGAGTATCTCCAAAAAGGCCCGCTCGGCTTTCCGGTGGTCGACATCGCCATCACGCTCTACGATGGCCAGTACCACAGCGTCGACAGCAATGAGTTGAGCTTTAAGCTCGCTACCGCCCTCGCCTTGAAAGACGGCCTGCCCAAGTGTCAGCCGATCTTGCTCGAGCCGATCCTCGCGGTGACGATCTCGGTCCCCTCCGAGTACACTTCCAAAGCCCTCCAGCTCGTCACCCAAAAGCGCGGTCAGATCCTCGGCTATGAGGGCAAGGAGGGCTGGCCGGGTTGGGATGCCATCCGCGCCCACATCCCACAGGGCGAGATGCACGATCTCATCGTCCAGCTGCGCTCGCTCTCGCAGGGAACCGGTTTCTTCGAGTGGACCTTCGATCACCTGCAGGAGGTCCCCGATCGGCTCGCCCAGGCGATCGTCGAGAAGCATCGTGAGGAGGCGGCGGCGCACTGAGCGCCGCTGCCCCTTTTTCGTCTTACCGCGCAGCGGCTCTCGCCCTTGCTCAAGCGCCCGCGCCTGCGGCCGCTTCAGGCGAGGAAGCGGTCACGCGGGCTCAAGGGAAGGCCGAGATCGCGGGCGACCGCCTCATAGACGAGATGGCCGTGGATCAGGTTGAGCCCGTCTGCCAGGTGGGGGTCGTCCTGGCAGGCGCGTTTCCAACCCTTCTCGGCGAGCGCGAGGACGAAGGGAAGGGTGGCGTTGTTGAGGGCGAAGGTGGAGGTGCGCGGCACCGCACCGGGCATGTTGGTCACACAATAGTGGATCACGCCTTCTTCGATGTAAACCGGATCGGCATGTGTGGTCGGCCGCGATGTCTCGCAGCAGCCGCCCTGGTCGATTGAGATGTCGACGAGCACCGAGCCTTTGCGCATGCCGCGCACCATCGCTCGGGTGATGAGCTTGGGCGCAGCCGAGCCGGGAATGAGGACCGCGCCGATGACGAGATCTGCAGTTGTCACGTGGCGCTCGATCGCATCGACTGTGGCATATTCGGTGTTGAGCATGGGCCCGAACTGCAGATCGAGCTCGTAGAGCCGATCGAGCGAGCGCTCAATCACATAGACTTGCGCTTCGAGCCCCATGGCCATGCGGATGGCGTTGGTTCCCGCCACCCCGCCGCCCAGCACCACCACTTTGGCGGCATGCACGCCGGGCACACCGCCTAAGAGGATGCCCGCGCCACCCTGCATCTTCTCGAGATAGTGGGCGCCTACCTGCACGCTCATGCGCCCGGCCACCTCCGACATGGGAGCGAGGAGCGGCAGCCGCCCGCGCCGGTCGGTCACCGTCTCATAGGCGATCGCCACGCAACCGGTCGCCAACAGCGCTTCGGTGAGCTTTTTGTCGGCGGCGAGGTGGAGGTAGGTGAAGAGAACCTGACCAGCGCGCAACAGCTTCCACTCCTGCGGCTGCGGCTCCTTCACTTTGACGATCAGCTCAGCCCGCCCATAGACTTCCTCAGCCGTCGCCACGACCTCCGCGCCGGCCGCGCGGTAGGCCGCGTCGTCACATCCCACTCCCTCACCCGCTCCGCTCTCCACGAGTACCCGGTGGCCGTGGTGGACGAGTTCGCGCACGCTCGACGGCACGAGCCCGACCCGGTACTCGTGCGTCTTGATCTCTTTAGGAACCCCTACGAGCATCTCATCCTCGCCGGCGACCGACCCCGCACAAGAGGCTAGTTGTGCACAGCTGCTGCGACCAGAGCCGTGATCGCGGTTGCCGTATCGCCCTTACGAGCCCTATCTTCCAACCCTGATGCCGCCCTAGGTCGCTTGCGGAAGGTCGATGTTCGCGGCTCGGCTCGCCTGCTCCTTGCCGCTCCTCTTCGCCCATTCGGCAGCCGTCGCTCCCGCCGCGGCGGCGGTTACGGATGTGCTCGGACACTATTCGGGAACCGCCGCGGATGGCGAGCGCTGGGAGGTGGAGGCAACAGCTGCCGATCAGGGCTTCGCGGTGAGCGTGCGGCGCGGCGGACAGGCGTATTTTTCCGGGCGCTTCGTTCCCACTGCCCGGCCAGGGGTCTTCGAAGCCGCCGCGACCGGCCTTTTTGCTGCGCTTGGCCGCAAGCGTGCACCGATGAACCCCCTTGAAGGGGAAGAGCTCGTGTGGGCCCGCGAGGTCGCGGGCGGTCTTGTCCTCGGTCGATTGAGTATCGAGAACGACCGTCCTTTGGTGCGCACGCTCAGCCTCGAACGCGAAGGCGATCGGCTTCGGCTGCGCCTCGAGCGGCTCGAAGGCGAGCGCCTTCTGGGCGATGCCGAGCTCGCACTCGAGCCCACAGGGCGCTGAGGTGAAACGCCGCCATTGCCTTACCCTTTTGGCCGCTTTGGGAGTATTGGCGCGCCCGGCTTCGGCGCGATCGCTTGCGCTTGCGCGCTTTTTCGGCGCCTATGTGGGGACGGCCACGCTCGTCGATGAGGAGAGCGGTCGCCTCGAAGAGCGCGATCTCGACCTTTTGATCGCACCGTTCCGCCGCTTCGGCTTTCGGCTGCGCACGATCAGCGTGACGCTCGTAGAAGGACGGCGCGATCGGCCGGGTGTGGTGCGCCGCGAGAGCGAGGCCGCGTTCGTACCCGCGCAGGGGCGTCCCTATTTCGTCGAAGAGCGCTCCTTTAGCCCGTTCCGCGCGCGCGAAGAGCTGCAGCCGATGGCCGGCGATCCGGTGCGGTGGGCAACCGTGGATGAAACGGGATTGCATCTTTGGGCCTTCGTCCTGCTCGAAGACGGGCGCTACGAGCTGCAGGCGACACACCGCTATCTGGTCCCGGACGGTCTCGAGCTCGCCTTTGCGCGCTTTGTTGAAGGCCGACGCGTCCGCCACGGCCGCGGTCGCCTCGTGCGGGTCGGCTGATGGCGCGCTTTACCCATTCCACCCGGCGGCGCTTCGCCTTAAGAGGCATCGGTGCGTTCCTCGCCGCCCGAGCAGCCGCCAGCTGCGCTCAAGACGCGCGCTTCTTCCGCATCGCTACCGGCCCGGTCGGCTCGAGCACCTTCGCGCTCGGTACGCTCATCGCCGAGGCGATTTCGGGACCACCTGGTGCCCCGCCCTGCGCGCTCGGTGGTCCCTGCGGGGTGCCTGGGCTCGTTGCGCTCGCTCAGTCCTCGCCCGGCTCGCTCGCCAATCTCGAGCTTCTCGCCGGCGGTCGGGTAGAGAGCGCGCTCGTTCTCACCTTCCAGGCGCAGAGCGCCTATCTCGGCGTCTTCGACGACCTCATGCCGATGTTGCGCGGGCGCTTGCGGGCGCTCGCGGCTCTTCTTCCCGCCGCGGTACACCTGCTTGTGCGCGCGGATCTCGCGATCGACGACCTCTCCGGGCTCATCGGGCGGCGGCTGGGGCTCGAAGAGACCGGTGCCGGCACGCTCGCGCTCGCCCGCCTTCTCTTCGACGCCCGCGGCGTCGATCTGGACCGCGTCGCGCTCGCCTTCCTCCCGCGCACGTCCGCGGTCGAGAGTATGGCGGGCGGCGCGCTCGATGCCCTTCTTCTGGTCGGCCCCTGGCCGGTGCCGTCGGTTGAGGAACTCACCGCGAACGGAAATGTCCGACTTTTGCCGCTCGCGGGAGACTGGACAGAGCGGCTCGTGCGGCGCCACCCTTGGCTTTTGCGCCAAAAGATACCGGCTGAGACCTATCTCGCTCAGCCAGCGATCGACACGGTGGCCGTGCCTTTGCTCTGGATCGTCCTCGACGAACTGGAAGAGGAGCTCGCGCACGCCCTAAATGTCGCGCTCTGGCGGCGCGAGAACCTCGAGCGGCTGCGCGCGTCGTTGCGCCAGGGTGCGGGGCTCGGGCCGGAGCAGGCGCTCTTCGGGCTCACCGTCCCCCTCCACAGCGGTGCCGAGCGCTGGTACCGCGAACAGGGTCTGATCCGTGATCCCTGATCTCGCCCGACCTGCGCTGCGCCCTTCGAAGGGGGTGATCGCCCCAGCGATCGAAGTTTCGGGACTCGAGAAGCGCTTCGGTGCGGTGGTGGCGGTGGCGGGCCTCGACTTCGTCGTGCCGCGCGATCGCACGGTAGCGCTTTTGGGTCCCAACGGAGCGGGCAAGACGACCACGATCGCCATGCTGTTGGGCCTGCTCGAGCCCGACCGCGGCACTATCCGTCTTTTGGGCCACGAGATGCCCAAATCTCGCTACAGCGTTTTGCCGCGCGTCAATTTCTCGAGCCCCTATCTCGATCTTCCGTTGCGGCTTACCGTCCGCCAGAACCTTCGCGTCTACGCCGATCTCTATGGGCTCGAGGAACCCGCGCAGCGCATCAAACAACTCGCGGCGATGTTGGATCTCGACGATCTCCTCGACCGCCCGGTCGGCAAGCTCTCGGCCGGACAGAAGACGCGGGTGCATCTCGCCAAGGCCTTGATCAACGATCCCGAGCTCCTCTTCCTCGACGAACCCACCGCCTCCCTCGACCCCGACAGTGCCGACCGCCTGCGCGGGCATCTCGAGCGCTGGCGCGCTGCCCGTGGGGCTACGATCTTCCTCGCCTCGCACAATATGGCGGAGGTCGAACGGCTGGCCGATGAGGTGTTGCTCATGAAACAGGGCCGCTTGATCGATCGCGGTTCGCCGCACGAGCTCCTCGCCCGCTACGGCCGGCGAACGCTCGAGGAAGTGTTCCTCGACGTCGCTCGCAACCGCCGGCAGTGGTAGGCTCCGTTCGATCCTGTGATCGGGACCGCCGCCGTTCGCGTATCATTGTGAGCCAGTGACCCGTCGAGGCAATGCGCCGCTCCGTTCTCGCTGCCCTGTTGCTTTCTCTTGGGCTCACGCTCTGGCTCGCCTCGCGCCCGATCGAGCGCTGGCTCGGGCTGTCCCGACATGATTCCGCCCCCATCGATGCCCGAAGCGACGCCGAGCCGGCGCATCCTCCCTTCACGGTTGCCGTGCGCATCAGCCGCGCGCAGACGGTTGCGCCCGAACTCGTGCTGTCGGGGGTCACCGAGCCGGCGCGCGCGGTGGTGTTGCGCGCTGAGGTCGCGGGTCGGGTGGTCGAAACGCCCAAGCCGCAAGGCGCCTTCGCCGAAGAAGGTGAAGCGCTCCTGCGGCTCGATCCGCGTGAACGGCCGGAGCGCGTGCGCGAGCTTGAAGCGCGTCTTGCCCAGCGCGAGCTCGAATATGAAGCGGCGCGCCGGCTGGGTGCCCGCGGCTTTCAGGCCGAAACGCGCGTTGCTGAGGCGCGCGCCGCGCTCGAAGAGGTGCGCGCGCGGCTTGCGGAAGCGCGCGCCGAACTCGAACGAACCGTGATCCGCGCCCCCTTCCCCGGCCGCCTCGAGCGCCGCACGGTGGAAGTGGGCGATTTCCTCGAGGTCGGACGCGAGATCGGGGTGTTCGTGGCAACCCGCCCGATGCTTGTCGTCGCGCGCGTCCCAGAGACCCGGATCGGTGCGCTCGCACCGGGCATGGTCGGTAGCGCCCGGCTCGCCGACGGCCGCGTGGTCGAGGGTGTGGTGCGCTTCGTGGCGCGCCGCAGTGAGGACCAGACGCGCACCTTTCGGGTGGAATTCGAGGTCACCGAGCCGAGCGAGGATATTCCCGCCGGTGTTACCGCCCGGCTCGTCATTCAGCTGCCGCCCGTTGCCGCCCATCGGCTGCCGGCGAGCGTACTCATCCTCGACGACGCCGGGCGGATCGGCGTGCGGTTCGTCGACGAGCGTGATCGCGTGCGCTTCGCTGCGGTCACGATCGTGCGCGCGCAAGGCGGAACTGTTTGGCTCGCCGGCCTTCCCGAGGTCGCGCGCGTGATCACCCTCGGCCAAGGTTTTGTAAGCGAGGGGCAAGAGGTGCGCGTGCACCTTCACCCTGAACGCGAAGACGAGCCTGCGGCGTGAGAAGGCTGATCGAAGCGGCGTTTGCGCGACCGCGCACGGTTCTGGCCGCGCTTGTGGCTCTCGTGCTGTGGGGAGCCATGGTCGCGCTCGAGATCCCCAAGGAGGCCGAACCCGACGTCCAGCTGCCGATCGTCTACGTTTCGGTGCGCCTTGAGGGGATCGCGCCAGCCGATGCCGAGCGGCTGCTCGTCAAACCGCTCGAGCGCGAGCTGCGCAGCCTCGAAGGGCTCGAGCGGATACGCGCGATCGCTTCCGAAGGCCACGCCTCGCTCGTGCTGACCTTCGAAGCCGAAGTTGATATCGACCGCGCGGTGCTCGAGGTCCGCGAGCGCGTCGACCGCGCCAAAGCCGAATTGCCGGCCGAGGCCGAAGAGCCGCTCGTCGAAGAGGTCAACCTCTCGCTCTTCCCCGTGCTCGTCGTGACCCTCTCGGGCGATGTGCCCGAGCGCACCTTGCTGCGCCTTGCCCGCGATCTCGAGGACCGCATCGAACAGCTGCCCGAGGTCCTCGACGTCGTGATCGCCGGCGAGCGCGAGGAGCGGGTGGAGATCCTCATCCACCCCGAACGCGTGGAAGGCTATGGCCTTAAGGTGGAGGAGGTGTTGAGCCTCGTCCGCCGCAACAATCAGCTCGTAGCCGCCGGATCTTGGGACGTCGGTGCCGGCCGCTTCGCCGTCGAGGTGCCCGGTCTTGTCGAAGATCTCGCCGATCTGCGCGCCATGCCGGTGAAGGTGGAGGGCGGCACGGTGGTGCGCCTGGGCGACATCGCCACCATCCGCCGGACCTTCGCCGATCCCGAGGGCTTCGCGCGGGTCGACGGCCGTCCCGCCATTGCTCTCGAAGTCAAAAAGCGCATCGGCCGCAACATTATCCGTACCGTGGAAGCGGTGCGCGCGGTGGTGGAAGCCGAGCGCGCATCATGGCCGCCGGGTATTCAAGTCGGCTATTCGCAGGACAAGTCCCAAATAATCGAGACAATGCTGGACGATCTCGGCAACAATGTGATCACCGCCGTGATCTTGACCATGATCGTCACCGTTGCGGCTTTGGGATTGCGCTCTTCCGCTCTGGTCGCGCTTGCGGTTCCCGTCGCCTTTCTGGCGAGCTTCGTCGTGCTGCAGGCGATGGGGCTCACGCTCAACATCGTCGTTCTCTTCTCGTTGATCCTCGCGGTTGGGATGCTCGTCGACGGCGCGACCGTCGTGGTCGAATATGCCGACCGCAAGATGGCCGAGGGATTTTCCCCGCAGGCAGCCTATCGACGGGCTGCTGTGCGCATGGCCTCACCCGTATTATCATCGACCTTGACAGTACTTGCAGCGTTCATTCCTCTGCTCTTTTGGCCAGGGATCATAGGCCAATTCATGCGCTACCTTCCGATCACCATGGTGGCAACGCTCGGGGCCGCGCTCGTCATGGCCCTCGTCTTTGTTCCGGTGATCGGATCGATGCTCGGTCGACCGCCCAAAGAGGACCTCGTCGCCAAGCGCAATGTCGCCGCCACCGAAAGCGGCGATCTAGCAACCGTGGGTGGTGTGATCGGCGTTTATCTGCGCGTACTCAGATTCGCGCTGGCGCGTCCGATCGCTGTGACCGGCCTTGCGGCCCTCGTCTTTTTGGCGAGCTGGGGCGCTTACGCACTGTTCGGTCGCGGAGTCGAGCTTTTTCCCGAGGTCGAGCCGGACCGGGCGCAGATCACGGTGCACGCGCGCGGCGATCTCTCGGTGTTCGAGCGCGATCGCCTGGTGCGCGCGGTGGAGGAGCGGGTGCTCGGCGTACCCGGCGTCACCCAGGTCTATGCGCGCAGCGCGCTCGATTGGCGGGGTGGCGAGCAGGTCGAGGAAGACGTCATCGGCATGCTCTTGCTCGAACTCGCCGAATGGCGCACGCGGCGGCCGGCGCGGGCGATCGTTGAAGAGCTGCGCGATCGCGTGCGCGACCTGCCCGGTGTCCGCGTCGAAGTGCGAACCCCGCGCGCCGGGCCACCGAGCGGCAAGCCGGTGCAACTCGAGCTCAGAAGTCGCGACCCCGAACGCCTGGCCGCCGCGACCGCCGCCGCGCGTACGGTCTTCGACCGGCATCCGGGGCTGGTTGAGATCGGCGACAGCCGACCGGTCCCGAGCCTCCGCTTCGAGCTCGCGGTCGATCGCGAACAAGCCGCGCGCGTCGGCGCGGATGTCGCCACCATCGGCGCCACCGTGCGGCTTTTGACCAACGGCCTGATCGTCGCGAGTTACCGGCCGGACGATACGGATCGCGAGGTCGACATCGTCGCCCGCTATCCGCGCGAAGAGCGCGGGCTCGACGAGCTCGAGCGACTGGTGGTGGTCACGCCGGCCGGACCCGTGCCGCTCGCCCATATGGTTGTGCCGCGCGCGGCGCCCAGGATCGCCGAGATCGAGCGGGTGGACGGGGAACGCTCCTTTACCGTGGCTGCCGATGTGCGCCCGGGCGTACTCCCGGATACGGTGGTCGCCGAGCTCGCGCGCTGGCTGTCGCGCGAAGGCGACCCTGCCGTGCGCTACCGGTTCAAGGGCGAACAGGAAGAACAGGAAAAAGCTTCATCCTTCCTCGGTCGCGCCTTTGCAGCTGCGCTCTTCCTCATCGCCGTTATTCTTTTGACCCAGTTCAACAGCGTCTATCAGACGCTTCTTATCTTGTCGGCGGTTTTGTTTTCCACAGTGGGCGTGCTCTTGGGCTTGCTCATCGTCGATCAGCCGTTCGGAATCATCATGAGCGGGATCGGGGTGATTGCGCTTGCCGGCATCGTGGTCTCGAACAACATCGTGTTGATCGATACCTACAACGAGCTGCGCGCCCGCGGCTTGCCGGTCGAGGAGGCGATCTTGCGCACCGGCGCCCAGCGCCTGCGGCCGGTGTTGCTCACCACCTTCAACGGCGTCCTCGGCCTTCTGCCCCTCGTCTTCAAGCTCAACGTCGATGTGATCGGCCGCGAGATCACGGTGGGCGGTCCTTCCGCCGACTGGTGGCAGCAGCTCTCCTTGGCGATCGCCTGGGGACTGACGTTCGCCACCCTCATCACCCTCGTCCTCACCCCCTGTCTGTTGCTGATCGGCGCCCGCTTCGGAAGCTTTTGGCGCGGGCTCAGGCGCGGGCGCGGCGAGCCAGAGCGCTCGGCCGAGGTCTTGCCCTTGCCGAGGGCCGCTGAGTGAGCCGCTCCCGTCCCCTGCTGCTCTCGCTGCGGCGGATCCGCGCCATCTTCCGCCGTCATGCCTATCTCGTCTTCGCCTCCTGGCCGCGGCTTCTCGAGCTCGTCTATTGGCCGGCGGTGCAGATGACGCTTTGGGGGTACCTCACCCTTTTCCTGCAACAGGAGAGTTCCCTTGTCGCGCGGGCGAGCGGGCTGTTCCTCTCGGCAGTGTTGTTGTGGGACACGCTCTTCCGCGGTCAACTCGGCGTTGCGATCTGCTTTCTTGAGGAGATGTACGCACGGCACCTGGCGCATCTCTTCGTGAGCCCGTTGCGCCCCTTCGAGCTGTTGATCGCGGTCTTTGCGATCAGCCTCGTGCGGGTGCTCATCGGAGTAGGTGGGGCGGCGCTTCTCGCGGTACCGCTCTTCGGCTTCGTCCTGCCTCAAGCCCTGGGCTGGGCGCTCGTGCCCTTCTTTGCCGTGCTCGTGATGTTCGGCTGGGCGATCGGCCTCATCATCGTCGGGCTCGTCTTGCGCCTTGGGCTCGCCGCCGAGAGCCTCGCCTGGGGCGCGATCTTCTTTTTGCAGCCGATCAGCGGCGTTTACTACCCGATCCAAACGCTGCCGAGTTTTGTGCAACCCTTGGCCTGGTGCCTGCCCTCTGCGGCGATCTTCGAGGGCATGCGTACGGTGCTCGTCCAAGGACGCTTCGATCCCCAATTGTTCCTTTGGGCGATCGCGATGCTCGCTCTGTGGCTCGTGGGCGGGGCCTTGACCTTCCTTGCGCTTTTCCGCTCCGCTCGCCGTCTGGGCCTTCTCATGCAGGTCGGCGAATAGCCCTTAGGGCACAAGACCGATCGCGCTCAGCTGCACGCCGAACGGCCCGCCGCCCGCGCGCGTCGTGCGCCGATAAGAAAAGAAGAGCGCCGCCTCGCGCACCGTATCGCGCTTCAGTGCCGCGCGCTGTTCCACCCCGGCGCGCGCAAGCCGCGCAAGACAATAACCCGCAAGATCGAAGCGCAGCCCGCCGTCGCGGGAGCGGGCGAAGAACCGCGCGCTTGATGGATCTTCGGCGAGGAAACGGGAGTAGAACTCGTCACCGACCTCGTAAGACTCTTGCGCGATGCAGGGTCCCACCACCGCCACGATGCGGCGCGGCTCGGCACCGGCTTCCACCATCCCCGCGACGACCGCCTCGAGCACGCCCGCAAGTGCCCCGCGCCAGCCGGCGTGCGCCGCTCCCACCACGCCCGCTTGCGGATCCGCGAGCAGCACCGGCGCGCAATCGGCCGTGGTCACACCCAACAGAAGACCGGGACGACGGGTGACGAGCGCATCCGCTTCCGGGGGCTGCTCCACCGGCCACGGTGCCTCCACCCGTACACACCGGGCGCCGTGCACTTGGCGGGCCACGCACAGATTAGCGAGCGGAGCGTCCAACGCCGCTGCGGCGCGGCGCCGGTTCTCGAGCACCCGCGCCGGTTCGTCTCCGCTGCGCAGCCCGACGTTGAGCGAGGCGAACGCCCCTTCGCTCACTCCGCCTTGCCGCCCGAAGAAGCCGTGGCGGATGCCGGCAAGCGTAAGGGCCGGGGCTTCCAGTTTCACGGCACCCGTTCCGAAGCGAGAAAGCCGGGCGGTATCGGCTCGTCCGGCCTGCTCAAGGCGAGCACCTTGAACAGCGTCCCCATCGCCTCGGGATCGATGAGCCGATGCACCCCGCGCTCTAAGCGCGCCGCCAGCTCGGCGGACTTTCCGGCGAGGAGGCGTGCGAGCCTGAGCTTGATGCCCAACCGCTCGAGGAACAGCCCCTGCGCAATGGGGCCGAAGACCGCGGCGCCCTCGCGGCGGGCGGCGCGCACAAGTGCGGTGAAGTCGACGCGCGCGGAGAGATCGACCCTTCCCGGTTGGCTGAAGGGATCGACTCGGCGGTGGCCGTGCACCGCCTGCAGCGTATCGCCCTCCGGTCCCGGCTTGGCGTAATCGATGAAGAGGGCGAGACCGCCCGTGCGCACGACCCGCCGTGCCGCCTCGGCGACCAGCGCCTCGCGTGCCGGTGCGAGCTCGAGCACTGTGCCCACCGGATACTCGTTCCCGCCGCACGGGTCGGCTACCGTCCAGGGCGAGAGCAGAAAACCGATCCGCCCCTTGGCGTCGACGGCCACCAGACGTTCCCGCCAGCCATCATGCGTGCGCACGAGCTGGCGGATGGGAAGCGCATCGAGGAACTCGTTGGCGACGAGCAACAGCGGCGGGCCTTCCGGTACGTCTTCGAGTCGGTCGTGGAAGTGAGGGGCGAAGCTGCGCAAGCGCTCGGCTTGCACGGCACGCAGCGCTGCGCTCGCTTCCACAAGATGCAAAGAGAGCGCGGCGTGGAACCCGCGCACGCGCGCGGTAGCACGCAAGAGATCGACGAGAAGCGTGCCTCGCCCGGGCCCGAGCTCGACGAGCAAAACCGGCGCAGGTGCGCCCCGCTCGAGCCAGGCCTGGGCAAGTGCGGCGCCGATGAGTTCTCCAAAACACTGAGAGATCTCGGGAGCGGTGAGGAAATCGCCGTGCGCGCCCAAGGGATCGCGGGTGGCATAGTAACCGCGCCCAGGTGCGAGCAGAGCAAGCGCCATAAAGCGCGAAAGGGGCATCGGCCCCTCGCGGGCGAGGAGTTCGCGAAGCCACTCGGCGGCATCCACCACGTCGCCCTTCAGCGGACGATCGCGCGGCTCCGCCACCACAGCCATCCTCCAAGGGCGATCATCGGCATCGAGAGGATCTGCCCCATGGTCGCACCGAACATGAGAAAGCCGAGCTGGGGATCGGGCTCGCGAACGAACTCGACCAAAAACCGCGCCAGGCCATAGCCGCCAACGAACACGCCGGCGATCTTGCCGGCTGTCTCCTGTCGGTAGGGGCGGCGGGCGAGCAGGAACATGATCGCCCCCAAAAGCAGCCCTTCAAGGGCGGCTTCGTAGAGCTGGCTTGGATGGCGCGGCAAGGGACCGGCGTTGGGGAAGATGACCCCCCAGGGCAGATCGGTCGGTCGTCCCCACAACTCGCCATTGATAAAATTGGCGACTCTTCCAAAGAACAAGCCCGGGGGTGCGGCCACTGCGAGCGCATCGCCGAGGGTGAGAAACGGTCGCTCGTGCTTGCGCGCGACCGCCCAAGCGGCGACGATGACACCTAAAAGCCCCCCGTGGAAGGACATCCCCCCTTGCCAAAGGGCCAAGATTTCGAGGGGATGGGCGAGATAATAGCCGGGGTTGTAAACCAGCACATAGCCGAGGCGGCCGCCGATGATGATGCCCAAGGTGGCGTAGAACAAAAGATCGTCGAGCATTGCGGCCGACAGCCCCCACTCCGGCCGCAGACAAAGCCGCTTGAGGATGAAAAAGCCCAAAAGAATGCCCACGAGATAGGCCAGGGCGTACCAGCGAATGGCGATCGGGCCGATCGCGATCGCCACCGGATCGATGGCTGGAAACGGAAGCGCTAAGAGCAACAAGCGGATGCTCGTCGGTTCGCTGCTGCGCCGGTCATAGGTCCGGATCGGAGTTGCGGCAAGCGGTCGCCCCTTCCGTGTTGCGGGCGATCGCGACCTATGCTTTGCACAGCGCGGGTGCCCGGCGCTGTCCGACCCGCGCCTTGAGCGGGCAGGAGGACGCTATGCAAATGGAGAACCGGCTCTTCGACGATCTCGCGCGCCTTGCGAGCGGTGCACTGAACACGCTCAGTGGCTTCAAGGATGAGATCGAGACACGGATCCGCGAGCGGGTCGAGCGGCTGGCCAATGATTTGGACCTCGTCAATCGCGAGGAGTTCGATGCGGTGCGCGCCATGGCCGCGAAGGCGCGGGCGCTGCAGGAGCAGCTCGAAGCCCGCATCGCGGCGCTTGAAAGCCGCATCGCCGCACTCGAAGCGCGCATAAGCGCCGCCGAAACCAATGCGAGCGCGCAACCGAGCGGGCCCCATGGCGAGCCCGGCTCGAACGGTCCCGACACGGACGGACAACACTGACGACACATGTGGCGGCGGCGCGTATCCTTGGGGGCGCACGCGCTTGCCGGGAGCCTTCGACCGTGACTGACATCCTCGCCGATCCGCTGGGCTTCCCTTTCGTCGATCCGTTGGATCTGCTCGAGCGGATGGCCATCGCCCGTGGCTGGCCCTGCACGCGCCACGGAGACGAGGAACTCGCCCTCGAGCTCGAGGGTCAGTGGTGTCGCTATGAGCTGTGGTTCGCTTGGCACCGCGAGCTCGCGGTGCTGCAGCTCGTGTGCGCCCTCGACCTCGTCGTTCCGGTGCGGCGCAAAGCGCAAACGCAGCTTCTGCTCGCTCTTGCCAACGAGCGCTTGTTGCTCGGCCATTTCGATCTCATGGGCGAAGAACGCCGGCCGGCCTTCCGCTACGCACTGCCGTTTCGCGACGGCACGATGCCGGGTCCGGAGCTGGTCGACGAGCTGATCGAGATCGCAACCAGCGAGTGCGACCGCTTCTATCCGGCGTTCGCCTTCGTCGCCCGGGGTCTAAAGAGCCCCGATGAAGCGCTCGCCGCTGCCATGCTCGAGACCGAGGGCGAGGCGTGAGCATGCTTTCGGGTCCAATCCGGCTGGTCGGCGGCGGCAAGATGGGTGCGGCGCTCGCCCGCGGCTGGCTCGCTGCCGGTCTGCCCCCGCAAGCCCTCGAGATCGTCGAGCCCGATCCCAAGCGGCGCGGCGAGCTCGCCGCGCTCGGGGCGGTGCGGCTCGCCGCCGAGGCCGACGCCTGCGATCGCGTTTCGCCGCGCGCGCTCGTGCTCGCCGTCAAACCGCAAATCATGCCGGCGGTGCTCGCCGAGTGGGGCCCGCGCGCGAGCGCGTCCACGCTCGTGCTCTCGATCGCCGCCGGGGTCGCCCTTGCCACGCTCGAAGCGGCGTTCGCCCCCGGCACCCCGATCGTGCGCGCCATGCCCAACACGCCGGCTGCGATCGGCCGCGGCGCGAGCGTCCTCGTCGCCAACCGCGCCGCCGGAGCCGCCGACCGCGCCCTCGCTCATGAGCTCCTCGCGGCGGTGGGCGAAGTGCACTGGATCGAAGACGAAGAGCTCATGCACCTTGTAACCGCGCTCTCGGGCAGCGGTCCGGCCTATGTCTTCTATCTCGTCGAGGTCTTGGCGGACGCTGCGCGCGAGCTCGGTCTGCCCGACGCGCTCGCGCGGCGCCTCGCCCGGGCTACCGTCGCGGGAGCGGGCGAACTCTTGCGGCAGAGCCCAGCCGAACCGGAGACGCTGCGCGCTGAAGTGACGAGCCCGGGCGGGACCACCGCCGCTGCGCTCGCCGTGCTCATGGCCCCCGAGAACTGGCCGCGTGCGGTGCGCGCAGCGCTCGCCGCAGCGGCCCAGCGCTCGCGCGAGCTCGGCGCAGCGGCCGCGCAAGCAAAGGGGTGAATCCCGTGGCGCAAGCGCGCGAACCCGATCTTCTCCTCGAAGCCTGGAAGCTCGTGGCCGAACAGGGCTGGCGCGGCTATCACCCGCTCGAGCTCGCCCGCCGCACCGGCCGACCGTTGCCGGAGATCTACGCCGTCTTCACCACGCGCGGCGATCTCATCAAGGCGCTCGGTCACCGCCTCGATGCCGCCATGCTCGACGTGCCGCTCGCCGACCTTGAGCATTTGAGCGTGCGCGAGCGGCTCTTCGAGCTCTTGATGCGCCGCTTCGAGGCGATGCGGCCGTTTAAAGAAGGCCTTAAGGCCGCTGGCCGCGCGGTCTTGTGCGATCCCACCCTCTCTTGCGGCACTCTCGCCAATCTCGAGCGCAGCTCCTATTGGCTGTTGGAAGCGTGCGGGGCCGGGCTCGAGGGTATCGCCGCGCGCCTTGCTCGCTTGGCGCTGATTGTCGCCTATGCGCGCGTCTTTCGCGTCTTTCTTGAGGACGACACGCCCGATCTTTCGCGCACCATGGCCGAGCTCGATCGGCGGCTGGGCGAGCTTGAGAGTCTGGCCCGCATCATGGGCTTCGCGAAGCCGGCCGAGTCCCCTGCCGGAACGCGAGCGGGCAAAGCAGAAGAGGGCGAAGCGCCGGCCTCCGCCTGAGCTCAAGGCGAGACCAGCTGGATCTCTTGCGCGAGCGCAAAGCGCATCGCGCCACGGTGCACCACAACCGCGGCGCGCCAGGTGCCGAGCGGCCAGCCCTCGGCCGGGCGGCGTCGCCCCGCCCAGCGAATGGCGAAGGCCTGATCGCGGTCCTGTTCGAGTTCGCGTTCGACCACCGTCCGACCGGTGGGATCCACGAGCGTAATGACCCAGCGATCGCCCTTTTTGAGCCCGAAGCCGCGCGCCCACACGACGAGCGCCGGGGCGTCAGCTGCGAGGACGGTGCTTTGGTGCGCGCCGTGATCCAGCTCGTCCCGGCTCGGCTCCCGTGTTGCCACCCCGAGCCCGGTGAGGGGGACGGCACGATAGGGAAGTGCCGCCGCCACCTCGGCCTGCCACAGCCCCGGTCCGGTCGCGGGACAACTGCCGGTGCCGACGGGGGCTCCGGTGAAGGGGTCGAGCGAGCGCCGCCCATCGAGCACCTCGAAGTGGAGATGGGGAAAGCTGGTCTTGCCGGACAGGCCGACGAGGCCCAAGAGCTCGCCGGTGCGCACGCGCTGGCCCGGAACGACGCGCAGCGAGCCGCGGCGCAAATGGCAATACTGAGTGCGCAGCCCGTTTTCGTGCGCGATCACCACCCCATTGCCGCACTCGCGGCCGCGCACCGCATCGAGGCCGCGCCGCTCGACCGCGACATCGGGTTCACCATCGCGCACGGCGAGCACGATCCCCTCGGCGGCCGCGAGCACGTCCACGCCACGGGCCATCGCCGCGAGATCGGCGATCGCGAAGTCGACTCCGTCGTGGCCGTCATAAGTGAGCGTGCCGCAGGCATAGTCCCGGACCCCCGGGCCCGCGTCCTGATCGACGTGGTGGACGATCCAGCAGTCGACGCCCGGGGTGCAGCGCAGCGGCAGGGCGAAGCCGCCGGCGTGCGCGCTCTCCGACCAGGCGATGGCGCCGAGAACGAAGAATGCGCCGACAGCGTTAACCCAGCGTTCACGCAGTGCGTGCATGCTTGTCTCCGAGGTTCGCCACAGCGGAGATCGAGGCGTGCCGATCACGATCGTGCAACCCAAACATATGGCCGCGTTCGCCTGTCTCGGTGCCGAATGTCCCGACACGTGCTGCAAGGATTGGGCCGTCGACGTCGATCCCGCGACCGAGCGCCGCTGGCGGCGCCACCCCGATCCGAACTGGCGCAATCGCCTGAAGCGCGGCATGCGGCGGGTAAACGATGCGCAAGCCAAGCCCCGTACGCTCATCGCCATGCGCCCGGACGGCAGCTGTCCTTTTCATGACGCCGACCGCCTGTGCTCTTAACCTCCTTCGAGGTTACCCT